>NZ_JADPKD010000054.1:0-456542 GCF_023073735.1 Bradyrhizobium sp. 160 | reverse complement strand
CGGCTCCGCGATCATCACGACACATGATCGCCCCTCTCGGATGAGCCGGGATGGGCGACACATACGTCATTTCCGAATTTCGGTAAAGCGGAATATTTTTGCGCGACGGGATTGACAGAGCCGCGACACAGGCGCGGCAGCGTCGCCCGGCTGGAGTGGAAGCGCAATTCAGCGCCGTGCGCGCAACCAGAGGCCCGGGTTACACTGCGTTCCATCGGGTTACGAGAGGAGCTACGTGCAAGTGAGTGCGGGCGACCTCGCCGCTGCGATCGTTGCGAATATGCAACGGTTCCCCACGGTCTGAAGCCGGTCAAAAGAAACTCCCATTACGGCCACGAACCGCTCTCACAACGTCGTGAGACTAGCAGGGGAACTACGATGCGTGCACAGCGCGTTTGGAAAGTGAATGGGGCCGCCAGCATCGGGCAGCTCCAATCGAGACTGGATGACCTGAACAAGCGGCTTGGCCAGCTCGAAGGCCAGCATCCCGAGAGCTGGAAGATCGAAGAGCTGAGATCGAGCGCGCTCAGGCTGTCGCGCGAAATCGACGATATCCGCTGCGCCGAGGCGACGGCCGCGCTGAGCGAGTTGCTGCGCAAGTAATCAGGCCTATCGCAATTCGCTCGCCGGCCAAGGAACCAACCTCGCGCACCACCATTTCCATGCTGAGCATGGAGCAAGACCATGACGGCATCGCGCGCCTCGCACCGTGAGGGATTTCGCATGACGTCCGATCCCGAAGAGTCGGTGAGGCTGCAAGGCTATGGCGAGATGACGTTGCGCACCGCGATCGCGACGCTGATGGCGCTGGCGCCGCGCGAGCGATCCGACGCTGCCATCTTCCGCATCCGTGACGGCTCGCGCCTTGCCAGGCGCGAGATCACCGACCTCGCATCGGAATTGGGCATGGCGCCGCTCGCCGACGTCAGGTCTCCAAGACTCGTCCCGGAGCAGCACTGGCAGGACATCGTCCGCGGCATGGTGCGCGAGGCGCCGCTGCCCTCGCTGATGGTGGCGTTCTTGGTCGGCGTGCTTGTGGCGCGGCGTTGATCCTCACGCGGCGGCGCGGACCGATTTCGCGCGTTGCTCCAGCGCATTGATCGTCAACACGAGATTCTCACGTCGCGCGCGAAGGTTTGTCGCGAGCAGCGGATAGGACGGGTCCTTCACGTCAAACGCTCCGGCCTTGGCCTCTTCTTCGAGGATGTCGGAATTCATGAGCTGAACGCGCCACCACAAATCCGCAATCAGCGCGCTGAGCCGAAGCTCTCCAGTGGAGCCAAAACGGGACACTTCTTTCATTGTTTGCCTCACCCTGAAACAGTCCCTCCGCTGGGGACTGCCGATGGTCCTGACTGAGCAAACGGAATGCCAAGGCTGCAGGCCGGTCTAATACGC
Organism: Bradyrhizobium sp. 160; assembly: GCF_023073735.1. NCBI lineage: Bacteria > Pseudomonadati > Pseudomonadota > Alphaproteobacteria > Hyphomicrobiales > Nitrobacteraceae > Bradyrhizobium > Bradyrhizobium sp. 160. Next base: position 455,144 of record NZ_JADPKD010000054.1, on the reverse strand, counting down.
CGACCTGCACAACTTCTGGCCTGTACAGGGTCGACCGCAACCGGCGCGACCGAAAGGCGCGTTGATCGGCGTGAGCCATGCCACCCCGACAGACGTCCCTGCTAGGCCAAATCGACCGTGGACCCGCCCCGAAAATCGCTGCAAAAAGGCGCTCCCGAAGCGCCGGCGGCCGGTCTGCCAAGCCTTTAGGAATACGTCGACTTTTGGAAGAATGGTCGGAGTGGCAGGATTCGAACCTGCGACCCCTGCGTCCCGAACGCAGTGCTCTACCGGGCTGAGCCACACTCCGACAAGAAGGCGGCTTATAGCGTCGGGTTTGGCGCACCGCAAGCGGCCGAGTTGAGGAATTTTATCCCTGTGAAAATGGGTCTCGAAACGCTGATTTTGCCGGCCGGAGAGGCTGCGGCCGCGGCCGCGGCCCGAGCGCTCGCGGCCGGCGGGCTGGTCGCGTTTCCGACCGAGACGGTCTATGGGCTCGGGGCCGATGCCGCCAATGCCGCTGCAATCGCCCATCTCTACGCCGCCAAGGGCCGTCCTGCCTTCAATCCGCTGATCGCCCATGTCGCGGACGTTGCCGCCGCGCGGCGGATCGGGCGGCTCGATGCGCGCGCCCTTAAGCTTGCAGAGGCGTTCTGGCCGGGGCCGCTGACGCTGGTGGTGCCGAAGACGGAGAACTGCCCGGTAGCAGAGCTCGCGACCGCCGGTCTCGATACGGTCGCGATCCGCATCCCCGCCCATCCGGTGGCGCAGGCGATCCTGCACGCCTTTGGCGGGGCGGTGGTGGCGCCGTCCGCAAACATCTCCGGCCATGTCTCGCCGACGCTGGCCGACCATGTCGAAAGCGACCTTGCCGGACGGATCGACCTGATCGTCGACGGCGGGCCGGTCGAGGTCGGCGTCGAATCGACGATCGTCGGCTGCTTCGAGACCTTGATGCTGCTCCGCCCGGGCGGGCTGTCGCGCGAGCGTATCGAGGCCGTGCTCGGCGCATCCCTGGCGCGGCCACCCGCGGAGACCGAGAGCGGGGACAGCCAGCCGCTGGCGCCGGGCATGCTGGCTTCGCATTACGCGCCGCGCGCCCATGTACGGCTCAATGCGCACGAGGTGAAGCCGGACGAAGCGCTGCTGGCATTCGGCCCGGGGCGCCTGCCCGGCTTTGAAGCCGCCGCCGCTGTCATGAACTTGTCGCCCGCCGGCGATCTCGATGAAGCCGCCGCCAATCTGTTCGGCTATCTTCGCAGCCTCGATGCCAGGGGGCCACGCGCGATCGCCGTGATGGCGATCCCCGAAGAAGGACTTGGCGAAGCGATCAACGACCGGCTGCGCCGGGCGGCGGTTGCCCGATAGCGGATGATCCGGACTCTAAGGGACGCGTTAGCGAAAAGTGTGCGGCGGTTTTCCGATCAGATCATGCGCAAGGTATAAGTAGCGGAATGAAAGACGACCACATGAACATCAACACATCCGCCACCCCGCCGCTTGCGCCTGATTTGATCGAACAATTCCGCAAGATCGTCGGCGAGCGCCACGCGATCACCGATGCCGCCGACATCGAGGCTTACGTCACCGAGGAACGCAATTTGTTTCACGGCCGCTCGCCACTGGTGCTGCGTCCGGGCTCGACGGCGGAAGTCTCGGAGATCTGCAAGCTCGCCTCCGCGCACAGGATCGCGCTGGTGCCGCAGGGCGGCAATACCGGCCTCGTCGGCGGGCAGACGCCGCACAATGGCGAAGTGGTGGTGTCGCTGCGGCGGCTCGACAAGATCCGCGAGGTCGACACCGCCTCCAACACCATGACCTGCGAGGCCGGCGTCGTGCTGCAAATCGCGCAGCAGAAGGCGGCGGAGGTCAACCGGCTGTTTCCGCTCTCGTTAGGTGCCGAAGGCAGCTGCACTATTGGCGGCAATCTCTCGACCAATGCCGGCGGCACCGCCGCGCTCGCCTATGGCGTCGCGCGCGAGATGGCGCTGGGGCTCGAAGTGGTGCTGGCCGACGGACGCGTGCTGAACGTGCTGTCGAAGCTGAAAAAGGACAACACCGGCTACAATCTGCACAACCTCTTCATCGGCGCGGAAGGCACGCTCGGCATCATCACGGCGGCGACTTTAAAACTGTTTCCGAAGCCGCGGGCGGTCGAGACCGCCTTCGTCGGGCTGAAGTCGCCGGCCGCGGCGCTCAAACTGCTGACGATCGCGCAAGGTGAGGCCGCGAATGCGCTGACCAGCTTCGAGCTGCTGTCGCAGATGGCGGTCGACTTCTCCATCCGCCACGGCGTCGACGTGCGCGATCCGCTCGCAGAAAAGCATCCCTGGTACGTGCTGATGGAATTGTCTTCGCCGGGCGAGGATGCCCGCACGCCGCTGGAGACGATCCTGACCCGCGCCATGGAAGAGGAGATCGTCGACGACGCCGTGATCGCGGCCAATCTCACCCAGCGTGCCGGCTTCTGGAAGCTGCGCGACGAGATGTCGGCGGCGCAGAAGCCGGAAGGCGGCTCGATCAAGCACGACATCTCCGTCCCCGTCGCGGCCGTGCCCGCCTTCATCGCCGAGGCGGATGCCGCGGTGGTGAAGCTGATCCCCGGCGCGCGGCCGGTGCCGTTCGGTCACCTCGGCGACGGCAATCTGCACTACAACGTCAGCCAGCCGGTCGGCGCCAACAGTGCGGACTTTCTGGCCCGCTGGCACGAGATGAACGCGGTGGTGTTCGAGATCGTGCTGCGCATGGGCGGCTCGATCTCGGCCGAGCACGGCATCGGCGTGCTCAAGCGCGACGAACTGCCCGAGGTGAAGGACAAGACCGCGATCGAGCTGATGCGATCGATCAAGGCGATGCTCGATCCGCTGGGAATCATGAATCCGGGGAAGGTGCTGTGAGCGCTCTTGCGATCGACGCCATCGAGGACGCCGATGTCGAGCCGGTGGTGGCGCTGTGGCAGCGCTGCGGCCTGACCCGGCCGTGGAACGACCCGCGTGCCGACATCGCACTGGCGCGCCGCCGTGACAATTCCACGGTGCTGGTCGGCCGCGAGGGCGGCGCGATCGTCGCCACAATCATGGTCGGCCATGACGGCCATCGCGGCTGGGTCTATTACGTCGCCGTCGATCCTGATCGCCGCAAGCACGGCTACGGCCGCATCATCATGGCAGCAGCCGAGGACTGGCTGCGCGCGGCCGGAATTCTCAAGCTCCAGCTCCTGATCCGGCGCGAGAACGCGCAGGCCAATGCCTTCTACCAGTCACTGGGCTTTACGGAATCCACCTCGGTGATGTTCCAGAAGTGGCTCGACGGCCGCGAGACGACTCCAAGCAACTGAGATCGAGCCATGACCATTTCCGACCGTGTCCGCATCAAGGACGTCCGCGTGCTCTCGGACAACTGGGCGCCGCTGAAGAACACCACGTTCGAGTACCGGCGCGCCAATGGCGAGTGGCAGACGCAGCACCGGGAAACCTATGAGCGCGACAACGCCGCAGCCGTGCTGCCGTATAATCGCGTGCGGCGCACGGTGATCCTGGTGCGCCAGTTCCGCTTGCCGGCGTTCATTCGCGGCTATGACGATCTGCTGATCGAAGCCGCCGCCGGCGTGCTGGATGACGCCGCCCCCGAGGTCCGCATCCGCGCCGAGGCCGAGGAGGAAACCGGCTATCGCCTGCACGACGTCCACAAGGTGTTCGAGGCCTTCATGAGCCCGGGCGCCATCACCGAGAAGCTGCATTTCTTCATCGCCGAATACGAGCCGGAGATGCGGGTCAGCGACGGTGGCGGCCTCGCGCACGAGGGCGAGGACATCGAGGTGCTCGAGCTTGCCATCGACGAAGCGCTGGCGATGATCGGCGACGGCCGCATCATCGACGCCAAGGCGATCATGCTGCTGCAATATGTGGCGTTGCACGTGTTCAGGTGAGCTTGCGGCTGGCTTCTTCCCTTCTCCCCTTGGGAGAAGGTGGCGCGAAGCGCCGGATGAGGGGTATGCTTCCCCGAACTCCTGAGGGAGTTGGGCTCGCGGAGAGATACCCCTCACCCGTCTCGCCGCGACGCGGCGAGCCACCCACTCCCACAAGGAGAGAGGGGAAGAGCGCGGCTCGCTCTATCAAGCCTGCAATCCTGTCCCGCGTCCTCCTCGCCCCCATTGAGCGCCCCCAAATCTATCTCTAGTCTGGCCCCTAACCAAGAACCAGGAGACGCGCCCATGTCCGCTCCGCGCGACGACGAATTCGGCTTTGCGCCCGACTACGATTCTCCCGTCCCTTACATGCAGCGCACGCGCGACTATTACGCGGCGATCGGCTACACCACGCCGTATCGCTGGGCGCATTACACGGAGGCACCGTTCCAGCCGCTGAAGAAGAAAGTGGCGCAGTCGCGCGTCACGATCATCACCACGGCCGCACCGTTCGACCCGAGCAAGGGCGACCAGGGGCCGGGCGCGGCGTATAATGGCGGCGCGAAGTTTTACCAGGTCTATGACGGTGATACGTCGAAGCAGCACGATCTGCGCATCTCGCACATCGGCTACGACCGCAAGCACACCAGCGCGACCGACAGCGGCACCTGGTTTCCGCTGCCGCAGCTGCTGAAGGCCAGCGCCGCAGGCCGCATCGGCGAGGTCGCCCCGCGCTTCTTCGGCGCGCCGACCAACCGCAGCCATCGCGTCACGCTCGACACCGACGCGCCGGAAATCCTGGCGCGCTGCCTCGCGGATGCGGTTGATGTCGCGGTGCTAGTGCCGAACTGCCCGGTCTGCCACCAGACCACGGCGCTGGTGGCGCGGCACCTGGAGCGGAACGGCATTGCCACCGTGATCATGGGCTGCGCCAAGGACATCATCGAGCACGCCGCCGTGCCGCGCTTCCTCTTCTCGGATTTCCCACTCGGCAATTCCGCCGGCAAGCCGCATGACATCGCCTCGCAGGCGCAGACGCTGGAGCTGGCACTGCGGCTGCTGGAGACCGCAAGCGGCCCGCAGACGACGATGCAATCGCCGCTGCGCTGGAGCGAGGATGCCTCCTGGAAGCTCGACTACAACAACGTGGCGCAGCTTTCGCCGGAAGAGCTGGCGCGCCGGCGCGCCGAATTCGACAAGCAGAAGGAGATCGCGCGCGGCAACCGCGCCGCCTGACGTCCTCCACCAAAGAAAGAAAAAAGGGAGAGCGACGTGACGCGACCGTTCGAGGGCGTGAAGATCCTGGACTTCACGCAAGTGCTGGCCGGCCCCTATGCGAGCTATCAGCTCGCGCTGCTGGGCGCCGACGTCATCAAGGTCGAGCGGCGCGAGGGCGAGGACATGCGCCGCACGCCGCTCAGCCGCGAATGGGCCGAGCGCGGGCTGGCGCCGGCGTTCCAGGCCATCAACGGCAACAAACGCAGCCTGACGCTGGACCTGCAAAAGCCCGAGGCGATCGCGATCGTGAAGAAGCTCGCGAGCCAGGTCGACGTCGTCATGGAAAATTTCCGTCCCGGCGTGATGGACAAGCTCGGCATCGGCTACGAGGCGCTATCCGCCATCAATCCGAAGCTGATCTATTGCGCGGTGTCAGGCTTCGGCCAGACCGGGCCGGACCGCCTGCGGCCCGGCTATGACGGCAAGATGCAGGCGTTGTCGGGCATCATGGCGATCACCGGCCATCCCGAGACCGGACCGACGCGCGCGGGCTTTGCGGTGTGCGACGTGCTGTCGGGCGCGACCGCGGCGTTCGGCGTGTCGAGCGCACTGTATCAGCGCGACCGCACCGGCAAGGGCCAGCTCATCGACGTCTCCATGCTGGAGGCGACGCTGGCCTTCCTCTCGGGCCAGATCGCGGATTGGTCCGTTGCAGGCCATCGTCAAACACTCTCGGGCAACCAGGCGGTGAGCCGCAGGACCACGGCCAACCTGTTCAAATGCGGCGATGGTCACATCCTGCTCGCCGTCAACAACGAGAAGCAGTACCGCGCGCTCATGGTTGCGCTCGGCCGCGAGGACGCGCTGAGCGATCCGCGCTTCGCCGACTGGTTCTCCCGCAACGAGAACGAGGGCGCGCTTCGCGCCATCATCGAGGCAGCGCTGGCGGCACGGCCGGCGCGCGAATGGGAGACGATCCTGGAAGATGCCGGCGCACCCTGCGCCAGCATCTGGAAGGTCGAGGAGGTGATCGACCACCCGCAAATCAAGGCGCGCGGCGCGATCCAGGAGCTGGACACGCCTTATGGCCGCCTGCGCTTTGCCGGCAGCGGATTCAAGCTCGCCCATGGCGGCGGCAAGCTGGACCGCATGGCGCCGGAGCTTGGGGCGGATACGGATGCGGTGCTGGGCGAGTTGGGGTTCGATGCGGCGGAGATCGCGGCGCTGAGGGCGAAGGAGATCGTGTAAGCCGCGACATATGCCGCTGCCGTAGGGAGTGGGCAAAGGCGCAACGCGCCGTGCCCACCACCTGTCGATTTCTTGGCGCACGACGGTGGGCATGCTTCGCTTCGCCCACCCTACGGCATCGGCGATCAGAATAACGACCCCTGCCCGTCATCCACCGACCCAACCGCCGCCTTCCGCACTCCCTTCTTCGGCTTCACGACGTCCGCCTCCATCTCCTCGGCGCTGATCGGCAACAGCAACTGCTCGTCGTCATTGGCGACGCGGTTGACGCGGGTGGAGACCGGGTGCCAGGCGAATTCGCCAATGCGCGGAGCGGTCATCAGCGGCAGGATCGCGTCGATCTCGTCGCTGCGGCAATCGAGCCAGCGCTCGAAATCGCGCGGGCTGATGGTGACGGGCACGCGGTCATGCAGCGCCGCGAGATCTTCGCCGGCCGCTGCCGTGACGATGGCGACCGTGTCGAGCTCCTCGCCGTTCGGCCCAATCCAGGTTTCGAACAAAGCGGCAAAGCCGAGCGGCGCGCCATCGGCGCGATGGATGAAGAAGGGCTGCTTGCGGCCGCCCTCCACCTTCCACTCGAAATAGCCGTCCGCCGGGATGAGGCCGCGCCGGCGGCGAATCGCGTGTCTGAAGGCGGGCTTCTCCAGCACCGTCTCGCAGCGGGCGTTGATCAGGAGCGTAAACCCGCGAGGATCCTTGACCCAGCCCGGCAAAAACCCCCAACGCATCAGGCGGAAATGGCGCGCGCCGTTCTCGATCCATACGACCGGAATCGGCTGCGTCGGAGCCACGTTGTATCGGGGCGGAAAATTCGGCTGCTCGATATAGCCGAACAATTGCCGCAAAGCCGCGGGGGCCGAAGTTATGACAAAGCGTCCACACATCCCAGGGGGTCTATATAGGGTCCGTTCAGGTCCTTTTAACCCCGAACGTTAACACTGCGGCGAATGAGCTCAACGGCCTCCCAGCCCGCGCGGACGCATGTACAGACGGGCCCCGAGGCCGCCGCCTGGGCCGAGCGGCTGCGCGTCGCCAACATCAACCCGCGGACGGGGCTTGCCACCGACTATCTCAACCATTTCAATGAAGCGGTGATGCTGCTGGAAATGGTCCCTGACATGCCGGAATGCGCGGAAGATTTTCTGACCTGGACGCCGCTATCCTATGCCGAGCATTTCACGGCGTCGAATTTTAAGGCGCGCGACCTCGCCATCGAGGCTTATGAGAAGGCCGATCCCAAGGTGCGGGCCCAGTTCGACCACATCACGGACACCATGACCTCGATCCTGACCGCGGTCGGCTCGGCCATGCGCGAGGTCGACAAGGACACGACGCGCGTTCGGCTCGCCGAGCAGGCCACGGCATGGGTCAAGCCGCTGATCGCGGCCTGCGGCGGCATCATCAATGGCGGCGCGGAAGCCGACATCGACACCATCATGGCGAACTGAGCCGTGGCTTCCGCGGTCCAGCCGTCCCATCCCCAGATCGCGGTCAGTGCCGCGATTTTTCGCGACGGCAAGGTGCTTCTGACCCGCCGCGCCCGTTCGCCCGCAAAGGGGTTCTATTCGCTGCCCGGGGGTCGGGTCGAGTTCGGCGAATCGCTGCACCAGGCCCTGCTGCGCGAAGTCGACGAGGAGACCGGGCTTGCCATCGACATCATTGGCCTCGCCGGCTGGCGCGAGGTGCTGCCGGCCGCAGCCGGAGCCGGTCATTACCTGATCATGTCCTTTGCCGCCCGCTGGGTGGCCAAAGAACCGGTTCTGAACGACGAGCTCGACGACTACCGCTGGATCGCCCCGGATGCCATCGCAGGCCTGGGCGAGCTCAAGCTGACCGGCGGACTGGAGGAGGTCATCCAATCCGCCGCACGCCTGATCGGAGACTGACGCTCCGCCTTGCGTGCAACGCCCCGAGGAGGCATACACCCCGCCAATGTCCATGCGACTTCTGGCCATTTTCGCCCTGATTCTCGCTTGCGCCTCTGCGCCCGGCCGGGCTCAGGACGTGGCGGCGCCGTTTGACGGCGATTTGCAGCGGCTGGCGGAGATCCTCGGCGGGCTGCATTATCTGCGCGGCATCTGCGGGTCCAACGAGGGCAACAAATGGCGCAGCGAGATGCAGGCGCTGATCGATGCCGAAACCCCCTCCGGCGATCGCCGCACCCGCATGATCGCCGCCTTCAACCGCGGCTATAACGGCTTTCAGCAGACCTACCGGAGCTGCACGCCGGCAGCGACGGTGGCGATCCGCCGCTATATCGAGGAAGGCTCCAAGATCTCGCGCGATCTCACGGCGCGTTACGCGAACTGAGCTCTCCGTCCGGTTCGCACTGCGCGCGGCCCGGAAATGACGCGGATGGAACTCCGTCATCGACTTTGTTCACAGGCGTTAACCGTTCTTAAAGATGTGGCCTAGCGGTCGTTAACGCCCGTGCTACACCTCTCGCACAGCGCATCGCCGTGGATCGCGCCCCAGCCCTGACCGAGTTTCATGAGCCAGCCGATTTCCTACGCCCCCGCCCGCGCGCCGCTGCCCGATCACGAGCAGAAGCAGGCTGCGCTGAGCTATCTCAATGAGGCCTGGGCCGAGGCGCGCCACGACGGCGTCGACGGCGATTGCCTGGCGCAGGCGAGCCTGTTCGCGGCCTTTGCCGAGCTCGTCGGCACCTATGGCGAGGACGCGGTGGCGAAGTTCGTCGAGAGCTTTCCTGGCCGCATTCGCAATGGCGAGTTCTCGGTCGGAATCTCCAGACAATAACCTGTTCGAAAAATAACCCCGCCACGGCACGGGGCCGGTTGACGGATGAATGACTCTGCGACGTGCTCGCGAAGTCTGCCGCGTTTTATCGCACGGAAGCGATTGAGCGCGGACAAGCTTAGTCTGGCGATGACCGGGAGACATTCCCGATGCGATCGGGAATGCGCCCCCGGCGTCAGGGCTCGACATTCAGAGTCGCCTTCATATTGGGATGGTAGCGACAATAGTAATCGACCGTTCCCGCTTTCTTCACCACGAACGTCGCGGACTTCTTCGGCGGCAGAGGGACGTCAAAATCGCCGTTGGTCGCGGTGGCTGTGTGAGCGAAGATGTCCTTGTTGATCCACTCAACGGTGTCACCGACTTTTGCCGACATTTCGGCCGGTGAGATCACGAGATTGTCCATCGTGATTTGAATGGTCGCCGCACGCGCCGGGACGACCAGCAACATGACCGCAAGCGCGATCGAAGCGAGGCGTCCCGGCTTCATCGCACTCTCCTATTTTAGCTCGGCCGCGACGTGCTCGGCGTGCTGCTGATGACCCTGGAAGATCTTCAGGCCGGTCTGCAACAGGCTCTTCAGCTCGTTATTGCTCGCGGACGGAATGAGCTGGGTCTCCAGCGCGGCGTTGACCGCCTTGTGGTAGGCGACCTCGTTCTGGACATAGGCCTTGTCGAAGGCGGCGCCGCTCAGCTTGTCGAGCTCAGCCAGCTTGTCGGTTGCCTGCTTGGACAGCGCGCGGCTGGTGTCGTTGTCTTCAGGCGTGACGTTCAGCTTCTTGACCAGCGCGAGCGCCTGCTTGTTGACGGCCTCATGGTCGCGCACCATGTCCTCGGCGAAGGCCTTGACGTCCTTGTTCTTGGCCTTCTTCATCGCCTGCTTCGCTGCGTTGATGTCGATCACGCCCGCGGTGTAGGCAATATGGGCGATCTGCGGATCGGTGGGCTTGTCGGCTGCACTCGCGCCTTGCAGCAGCCCAAAACTCGACAACAAAAGGGCTGCGGCGGCCGCGCTCCATCGAATGAACATGGTTTGATACTCCTGTGGTGCCGGACGTTTGGCCGGCGCGTTGCTTCACAGGAATTGGATGGGTATTTCGCGCAAACGTTCCCGAAAACTTTAGCCGCTGAAGCCGAGCCGCTTCAGCACTGATACGGTCAAGCGCTCACATCGCCATCCGGCGAACGGGAACGCATTCATCACCACCGGCCCGATCTCCTTCTCGACATTCTCGCGCAGCATGGTGCGGGCGCGGTGCAGCCGCGTCTTCACGGTCTCGGGCTTTACGCCGAGCAAATCGGCGGTCTCCTCGATGGTCATCCCCTCCATGACCCGGGCAACGAAGACCATGCGGAAGACATCCGGCAACTCGTCAATTGCGCGTTCGACCACGCGCTGGATTTCACGTTGGGCCATGGTCCTTTCCGGATCGCCTGCGGGAGAAACGGGAAACTTGATGATCTGCGCATCGAGCGCGGCATTAGGTATCGCGCCGAGCTCGACATCGGGCTTTCGGCTGCGCATCCGGCCGAGCGCCTCGTTGATGGCGATGCGCGACAGCCAGGTCGACAACCCGGCCTCGCCCCGAAAACCGTCGAGGTGGGTGAAGGCCCGGACATACGTCTCCTGCACCACATCCTCGGCCTCGCTGTCACTGCGCAGGATGCCGCGCGCGAGGCGGTAGAGCCTGCGGTTGTTGGCCTGCATGATCTCGCGCAAGGCGGCCTCGTCACGGCCCCGCGCTCGGTCGATCAGCTCTGCTTCCGCGGTTCTAACGCCGGCGGACAGGCCGGCTGCGGTCGGTTGCATTGCGGTTACCCATCTCCGTTCGATCTGGCTATTGGATGCAGGCTCTGAGGAAAGGTTCCCGAGTTTCTTAGGCTCCACTGGAGCCGAGAAGATAAGAAGCGCCTTTCTTAATCCGTCTCGATCGGCAAGGCGGGATCCCTCGCCCATTCGCCCATCGAGGCGTCATAGAGCGTGAGCTTGTCATAGCCGAGCTGGGTCAGCAGGAACAGGTCGATCGTCGCCGAGATGCCGCCGCCGCAATACAGGATCACATTCTTATCGCGCGTAACGCCTTGGGCGGTGAATTTGTGCTCGGCATCGGCCAGTGTCGTCAGCGTTTTGTCGGCATTGGTGAGCGTCGCGGCGGGAACGTTGACGCTGCCGGGAACGCGGCCTGGCCGGCCGTAGCGGCTCGGCTCGAGACCGCGGTGAAACTGCGGACCGAGCGCGTTGACGATCACCGTCGCGGGATCGCCGATCCGCGCCTTCACGATGTTCTTGTCGACGAAGTAGCCTGGGCGAGGTGCAGCCTGGAACGTGGTGGTCGGATAGCCCTTCGGTACGCCTGATACGACCGGCCGCCCCTCGTCCTTCCATTTGTCGAAACCGCCGTCGAGCACAAGCGCATCGACGCCGAGCGAGCGCAGCATCCACCAGAACCGCGTCGACCACATCATCGTGCCGATACTGTAGAGCACGATGGTTTTGTTCGCGTCGAGGCCGTGGCGGCCGAAGGCGGCCTCCAGCTGGGCCAGATCCGGCATCATGAAAAACTGCTGCGCCGAGGCGTCGGAGAACTCGCCTTGCAGATCGAGGAAATCGGCGCCCGGAATGTGGCCGGCCGCAAACGTCTTGTCGCCTGGCACCGCGCGATAAGGCAGGTCGCTGCCCGGCGGCACCGGCTCGTTGTAGGTCGTACAGTCGTAGAGGCGAAGGTTGGGATTGTCGAGGATGGCTGCGAGTTGCTCGGTGGTGATGAGGGGTGTCCGTGGGGACATTACTCTCTCCCAATTGAACTTGCGCTTCCGGGCACGCTGTCGTCGCCTGCGAAGCGGGCAATCCAGTATTCCAGAGGCGGCAATCGTATCAGCCAATTATCGCGGCGGATTACTGGATGCCACGCCTTCGCGTGGCATGACAACGGAAGGAAAGGTTTGACCGAACTCTCTACGCCCTCAAGGTCTCCAGAAACCGCACCGGCTCGCCTTGCGAGGCCGTCACCAGCTCGCCTTGCCACATCACGCGGCGACCGCGGATGAAGGTGCCGACGGGCCAGCCGGTGACGCGCAACCCGTCGTAGGGGGTCCACCCGGCTTTGGAAGCCACCCATTTGTTGGTGATGGTCTCGCTGCGCTTTAAGTCGACGATGGTGAAGTCGGCATCGTAGCCGGCCGCGATGCGGCCCTTGCAGGCTATGTTGTAGAGCCGCGCGGGACCGGCGCTGGTGAGATCGACGAACCTCGCCAGCGACAGCCGGCCGGCATTGACGTGATCGAGCATAATCGGCACCAGCGTCTGCACGCCGGTCATGCCGGAGGGCGAAGCCGGATAAGTCTTCTGCTTCTCTTCCAGCGTATGCGGGGCGTGGTCGGAGCCGAGCACATCGATGATGCCCTGCTCGATGCCGCGCCAGATGCCGGCGCGGTGATCTGCCCCGCGCACCGGAGGATTCATCTGCGCCAGCGTGCCGAGCCGCTCGTAGCATTCCGGCGCGACCAGCGTGAGATGATGCGGCGTCGCCTCGCAGGAGGCGACGTCCTTGTGATCGCGCAGGAACTCAATCTCTTCCTTGGTCGAGATGTGCAGCACGTGGATGCGCTTGCCGGTCTCGTGCGCGAGCTTGACGAGGCGCTGCGTCGCCATCAGCGCCGCGGTCTCGTCGCGCCAGATCGGATGCGAGCGCGCGTCGCCCTCGATGCGCAGCGACTTGCGGTCGTTGAGGCGATACTCGTCCTCGGCGTGGAACGCGGCGCGGCGACGGATGACCTGAAAGATGCGGCGGAGGCTCTCGTCGTCCTCCACCAGCAGCGCGCCGGTTGAGGAGCCGATGAACACCTTGACGCCCGCGCAACCGGGCGCGCGCTCCAGCACCGGCAGGTCCTGTACGTTCTCGCGGGTGCCGCCGATGAAGAAGGCGAAATCGCAATGCATGCGGTGATGGGCCCGCTTCACCTTGTCGGTGAATTCGGCTTCCGTTACCGTTAACGGAGAGGTGTTCGGCATCTCGAACACGGCGGTGATGCCGCCCATCACGGCACTGCGCGAACCCGTCTCGAGGTCTTCCTTGTGGGTCAGCCCGGGCTCGCGGAAATGCACCTGCGTGTCCATCACGCCGGGCAGGATGTGCAAGCCCTGGCAGTCGATCACCTCCGCTGCGCTGGATTGCGACAGCGCGCCGATCTCGGCGATGCGGCCGCCCGTGATGCCGATGTCGCGCAAGCCCTCGCCGTCCTGGTTGACGACGGTGCCGCCTTTGAGGATCACGTCGAAACGCTGGGTCATGGCTAAGGGCCTCTCTCATCCCCAAGCGCAGGGCTCGAGGTCTTGTCGTTTATGGCTTGCGGGCTTACGTTCCGCAGCAACATGTCGCAAGAGATTTTCGTATGAAATCAGCGTTTCTTCCCGACCGGGGCGTGGTCAAGGTCGCGGGCGAGGATGCGCGCAACTTCCTCAACGGCCTCGTCACCACCGATCTCGACAGGCTCAAGCCGGGCCTGGGGCGATTCGGTGCGCTGCTGACGCCGCAGGGCAAGATCATCGTCGATTTCCTGATCACGGAGGTGCCCGCCGGCCATGGCGGCGGGTTCCTGATCGATTGCCCTAAAGCGCTGGCCGAAGGCCTCGCCACCAAGCTGAAATTCTACAAGCTGCGCGCCAAGGTCACGGTGGAAAACCTCTCCGATGCGCTGGGCGTGCTCGCGGCCTGGGACGGCCAGCCTGCCGCTCAGCCCGATCTCGGCTTCGCCGATCCGCGCCATAGCGAGCTCGGCTACCGCATCCTAATCCCCGAGGATCTCAGGCAGAAGCTGTCCGATCTCATCGGCGCCGAGCTCGTCGATGCCAGCGAATACGACGCCCACCGTATCGCGCTCGGCGTGCCGCGCGGCGGGCTGGATTTCATGTACAGCGACGCGTTCCCACACGAGACCAACATGGACCGGCTTGCCGGCGTTGATTTCGACAAGGGCTGCTATGTCGGCCAGGAGGTCGTCTCGCGCATGCAGCATCGCGGCACCGCGCGAACCCGCAGCGTCAAGGTGTTGCTCGATGGCCCCTCGCCCGAGATTGGCGCCACCATTCTCGCCGGCGACAAGCCGGTCGGCACCATCGGCTCGACCGCCGGCGGCAAAGGCATCGCGCTGGTGCGCGTCGACCGCGTCGCCGATGCGCTCGATGCGGGCCAGCCCCTCACCGCGGGCGGCCTCGCGCTGACACTCGCCGAACCCGACATCGTGCGCACTCCAACGAAGCAACCCATCGCATGAGCCGCGCCCCTCGCCTGCATCCCGACGGCCTGACACGCTGCCCCTGGCCCGGCGAAGATCCGCTCTATGTCGCCTATCACGACACCGAATGGGGCGTGCCGGAATATGACGACCGCGCACTGTACGAAAAGCTGATGCTCGACGGCTTCCAGGCCGGCCTTTCCTGGATCACGATCCTGCGCAAGCGCGACAATTTCCGCAAAGCCTTCGATGATTTCCAGCCGGAGAAGATCGCGCGCTACACGCCCAAGAAGGTGCACGCGCTGATGAACGACGCCGGAATCGTGCGCAACAAGGCCAAGATCGACGGCGCGATCCTGAGCGCAAAGTCCTATCTCGATATCATGGAGAAGGGGCCGGGCTTCTCGAAGCTCCTCTGGGACTTCATGGACGGAGAGCCTAAGGTCAACCATTTCAAGACCACGGCGAGCGTACCGGCCTCGACGCCGCTGTCGGTGCAGATCTCCAAGGAGCTGTCCGCGCGCGGCTTCAAGTTCGTCGGCCCGACCATCGTCTATGCCTTCATGCAGGCGACCGGCATGGTCAACGACCATCTGGTCGACTGCCATTGTCATGCAACCTGCGGCAAGACGCAGCGCAAGCCGCGCCTCAAGGTCAAATGACGGCGAAGAAGACCGCGCGCGATGCGCAGTCCCGCGCCTGGCAGCGCATGCTGTCGGGACGGCGGCTCGACCTGCTCGATCCCTCCCCGCTCGATGTCGAGATCGCCGACATCGCGCATGGACTGGCGCGGGTGGCGCGCTGGAACGGGCAGACCGTTGGCGCGCATATCTTCTCGGTCGCGCAGCACACGCTGCTGGTGGAGACGGTGATGCGGCACGAGATGCCGCGCGTGGATCCACGCATACGGCTGGCGGCCCTGCTGCATGACGCGCCCGAATATGTGATCGGCGACATGATCTCGCCGTTCAAGGCCGTGCTCGACGGCCATTACAAGGCGGTCGAAAAGCGCCTGCTCGGCGCCATCCACATCCGCTTCGGCTTGCCGCCGGTGCTGCCAGAGGAAATCACGCAAGCCATCAAGGCCGCCGATCGCGGTGCGGCCTATCTGGAGGCAACGGAGCTCGCCGGCTTCAGCGAAAGCGAGGCAAGGCGCCTGTTCGGCCGCGATCCGGGCCTGCCCGACAACGTCCGGCGCGACTATCTCACGCCCTGGACCGCGGCGCGGGCCGAGAAGCAGTTTTTGGAGCGGTTCAACGCGGTCTTTGCGTAACATCATCCCTTCGTGGGGTAGGCAAAGCGACTTGTCCGCCGTAACCCGCAGAGCGAAGGCGGGAGCGTGCCGACCAACAAGGCGAGATTGTACGCAGCGCGAAACAACGGTGGGCATGGCGCGATGCGCCTTTGCCCACCCTACGGCCGCTCGCTATAATCGACGCCAAAAAGGTCCGCCATGATCCACGTCTGTTCCCTCGCCGCGCTTCCCGAAACCGTCCGCCTGACCGGCGCCAGCCACGTGCTGACGGTGATGGCCAATGTCGAGCAGGTGGCGCGGCCCGTGTCCGTGCTGCCGGCCAATCATCTCAAGGTGTCGATGGACGACATCACCGAGCAGATGGACGGCTTCGTCGCACCGTCAGAGACGCATATCGAGCAGGTGTTGACCTTCGTGCGCGGCTGGGACCGCAGCGCGCCGCTGGTGGTGCATTGCTACGCCGGCATCAGCCGCTCCACGGCGAGCGCGTTTGCCGCGGTATGCGCACTCAATCCGAACCGCGACGAGATAGAGATCGCCAGGAAGATCCGCGCAGCCTCGCCGATCGCCTCGCCCAACCGGCGCATCGTCGGCCTCGCCGACCGTGCATTGGGACGCGACGGCCGCATGCTGCGCGCGCTCGACGAGATGGGCCCGGGCGCGATGATGGTCGAGGGCCGTCCGTTCGTGATCGAGCTCGAATGAGGCGAGAGCCGAATAGCAGCGGCTATGGGACTGCGCCCCCTCTCCTGCTTGCGGGAGAGGGTTGCGGAGAGGGTGCTTCCGCATCGGGGTTCTCCCGGCGTGGAGAAAGCCCTCACCTGCGTCTTTGGCGCGACCTCTCTCGCGAGCGGGAGAGGTGCAGCGAGCTCGCGGCGAGATTTGTTCAATGAGCCGACATATCTTTCTCACGACTCCCGCGACATTTGCCGCATGAGCGAGACGCTCCTGACGCCGATCGAGATTGGCCTGACCGCGGCCATCGTCGCGATCGAGGACCACGAGCCGCTGATCCTCACTGCGCGCGGCGGTGACGGGCTTGCCGGCCTGCCGTTCGGGCCGTTCGATGCGCTCGCCCATCGCACCTTCGAGATCGGCCTGCGCGCCTGGGTCGAGCAACAGACGGGCCTGCGGCTCGGCTATGTCGAGCAGCTCTACACCTTCGGCGACCGCGGCCGTCATGCCGATGCCGGCGACACCGGCCCGCATATGGTGTCGATCGGCTATCTCGCGCTGACGCGCGCCGCCAGCGGCGAGCTCGCCGCGACCGGTGCGAGCTTCGAGCCATGGTATCGCTTCTTCCCCTGGGAAGACTGGCGCGAGCAGCCGCCAGAGATCATCGCCCGCGACATCATACCGGCCCTGACGAAATGGGCCGAGGAGGAGACGCCGCAGACGACGCGGGCGCTGCCACGAAAGGATCGCGTGCGGTTCTATTTCGGTCTCGACGGTGCGCCCTGGGACGAGGAGCGCGTGCTCGATCGCTATGAGCTCCTGTACGAGGCCGGGATGATCGAGGAGGCGCGGCGCGACGGCAGGCCTGCGGCATTAGCGCGCAAGACGCTTCCTGCGCTCGGGACCTCGATGCGGTTCGATCATCGGCGCATCCTCGCCACAGCCATCGCACGGCTGCGCGCAAAACTGAAGTATCGTCCTGTTGTTTTTGAACTTTTGCCGGCCGAATTCACACTCACGGAATTGCAGCATACGGTGGAGGCCATCTCCGGCCGGCACCTGCACAAACAGAATTTCCGCCGCCTCGTCGAAATGGAAGCCCTGGTCGAACCGACCGGGGCGATGTCGACACAGACCGGCGGACGCCCGGCGGCACTCTATCGCTTCCGCCGCGAAGTACTCCAGGAGCGGCCCGCGCCGGGCTTGCGCGTACGCTCCCGGCGCTAGATTAAGAATTTGCGATCGGCCCTGCCCGCCGGTTGCCTGGAGGCTTCATGTTCGACGGCCCGTTTGACGTCTTTGCGTTGATCCTTGCGATCGCCGCCTTCCTGATCGCGATCAAGGCCTCCAGTCAGGCGGCTGAGTTGCGCCGCCGGCTGAGCTCGCTCGAAGAGATGTTTGACGCGCAGCGGCAAGTTAAGCCGCCGCCACTTACGCCGACTTGGGAGCAGGCGCCCGCAACCGCGACGGCCGCCGCGGAGCCGCCGCCGCTTGCGCCGGAAGCCGAGCAGGCGCCCCCGGCCCTCACCGAACCCGTTTCGCCGCCGCCGCTCGAAACGAGCACCGAGGCCGATGCACCGCCACCCCTGCCTGCACCCGCACCCGGCTTCGAGGAGCGACTCGGCACGCGCTGGGTGGTGTGGATCGGCGGGCTTGCGCTCGCGCTCGGCGGCTTCTTCATGGTGCGCTATTCGATCGAGGCCGGCCTCGTCGGGCCCGGCGTGCGCGTGTTCCTCGGCGGCCTGTTCGCGCTGGCGCTGCTCGGTGCCGGCGAATGGACACGGCGCAAGGAGAGCATCTCCAGCATCGCGGCGCTGCCGATCGCCAACATCCCCGCGATCCTCACCGCGGCCGGCACGGCGGTGGCGTTCGCGACCATCTATGCAGCCTACGCGCTCTACAGTTTCCTGTTGCCCGCCACCGCCTTCGTGCTGCTCGGCCTCGTCGCGCTCGGCACGCTGGCCGCCGCGCTGCTGCACGGGCCCGCGCTCGCCGGCCTCGGCGTCGTCGGCGCGTTCGTGACGCCGGTCCTCGTCTCCAGCGGCAAGCCGGACTATTGGGCGCTCTACATCTATCTTGCCATCGTCACCGCAGCGAGCTTCGGCCTTGCCCGCATCCGGCTATGGCGCTGGCTCGCGGTGACTACGATCGTCTTCGCGGTGCTCTGGACGTTCATGGGGCTCGAGCTCGAGCTGCAGGTGGCCCCGCACGCCTTCCACGTCATTGCGGGCTTCACGCTCGCTGCGCTTCTCGTCGTCTGCGGTTTCATGTTCGGCCCGACCATCGAGGACGGCGAGATCGAGCCGGTGTCGTCGAGCTCGCTCGGCGCCTATCTGTTCGCGGCAATGATCATCGTGCTGTCGAGCGCGCATGCCGATCTGGCGCTCACTGCCTTCACCCTACTGGTCGCAGGGACGCTGTTTGTCGCCTGGCGCGCGCCGGCGGCAACGGGTGCACTGGGCGCGGCTGCGGCGACCGTCTTCATCGTGTTCGCCGAATGGGCGGTGCGGGCCAATCCCGACATGCTGGTGCTGCCGGGCGGCCCCATGGCCGGCATCGGTCCTGTCCCCACCGATAGTTCGGTGACACTGCATCTGGTCACGGCCGCGATCTTCGCCGCGGGCTTCGGCACGGCAGGCTTCCTCGCGCAGGGCCGGTCCAATTCGGCGATCATCCCGGTGGTGTGGTCGGCAAGTGCGGTCGCGACGCCGATCGCGATCCTGGTTGCGCTCCACGCCCGCATCGCCCATCTCGATCGCTCGATCCCGTTTGCGATTCTCGCCGTGCTGCTCGCCGCCGCCTTTGGCGCTGCGACCGAATCGCTGACACGGCGCGAGACCCGGCCGGGCGCCATGATCTCGACGGCGCTGTTCGCGACCGGCACGCTCGGCGCGCTGGCGCTGGCGCTGACCTTCGCGCTGGAGAAGGGCTGGCTCACCATCGCGCTCGCGCTGATGTCGCTCGGCACCGCCTGGATCTCGATGCAGCGGCCGATCCCGTTCCTGCGCTGGCTCGCCGCCATCTTCGCCGGCATCGTCACGGCACGCATCGTCTATGATCCCTGCATCGTCGGCGATGCCGTCGGCACCACGCCGATTCTGAACTGGCTGTTGTGGGGCTATGGCCTGCCGGCGCTGTCGTTCTGGGGCGCGAGCATGTTCCTGCGCCGCCGCGCCGACGATGCGCCGCTGCGCATGGTCGAGACTGCGGCCGTCCTGTTCACCGCGCTGCTCGCCTTCATGG
The DNA here is from genome assembly GCF_023073735.1 of Bradyrhizobium sp. 160. Taxonomy (NCBI): domain Bacteria; kingdom Pseudomonadati; phylum Pseudomonadota; class Alphaproteobacteria; order Hyphomicrobiales; family Nitrobacteraceae; genus Bradyrhizobium; species Bradyrhizobium sp. 160. The sequence goes on along the minus strand of NZ_JADPKD010000054.1, from coordinate 435,627 downwards.
AAATCCGGCACCTTGCGACCGGCGGCCGCATGACCTCGCCGCCTTCGCTGCTGGAATTCGCGCTGCAAGTCTGCGTCACGCTGGCGATGGCGATCGGGCTGGAGCGCCTGCGGCTGCGTAGCCACAGCATCGTGCACAATGTCGGCGCGGTCGCGCTCACCGCGATCGCCGGGCTCATCAGCGTGTTCGGCCTGCTGATCCTGGAGAACCCGCTGCTGCTCTCCAGCGTCAATGTCGGCGGCCTTGTGTTCAACCTGCTGCTGCTCGGCTATGCGCTCCCCGCGGTGCTGATGCTGCTGTTGTCCTATGCAATGGCGGGCCATCGCCCCGTCGCCTATGCCAATACGATTGCGGGCGGGGCACTTGTGTTCGCGCTCACCTACGTGACGCTGGAGATCCGCCGCTTCTATCACGGCCCGGTCCTGCTCTACGGCGGCACCACGGGCGCGGAGCAATACACCTATTCGACCGGCTGGCTTGCCTTCGGCGTGGTGCTGCTCGGCATCGGCATCCTGGTCAATTCGGAGCGGGCGCGACTCGCCTCTGCCGCCGTCATCGCGCTGACGATCCTGAAGGCCTTCGTCATCGACATGTCGACGCTGACAGGCGTCTACCGCGCGCTGTCGTTCATGTGCCTCGGCGTCGTGCTGGTCGCGATCGGCTGGCTCTACCAGCGCATCCTGTTCCGGCGGCAAACCCCGTCGGCTCCGCAGACGAGCGCGTAGGGATCGGTGGAGCTCTCCTCACCTGGATCGCATCTTCGATGCGATCCGACCTCTCCGTTCGGGAGAGGTAAGCCAAGAGCCTGCGCCGCTGTTAGGCCGCGCGGACCGACTCCAGGAACTGCGCGACTTCGACCCTCAGACGGGTGCTGTCGGTCGCCAGTGATTTCGCCGCCGACAGCACTTCGGTCGAGGCCGAGCCGGTTTCGATCGCCCCGCGCTGCACGTTGGTGATGTTCGACGATACTTCCTGGGTGCCGAGCGAGGCCTGCTGGACGTTGCGCGATATCTCCTGCGTGGCCGCGCCCTGTTCTTCGACCGCAGCGGCGATCGCAGCGGAGACTTCGGACAGGCGCTCGATGGTGCCGCCGATCTCCTGGATGGCGCTGACGGATTCCTGCGTGGCGGCCTGAATCCCTGCGACCTGCGCACCGATCTCGCCGGTGGCTTTCGCGGTCTGCTCGGCGAGCGCCTTCACTTCCGAGGCAACGACGGCGAAGCCGCGGCCGGCCTCGCCGGCGCGTGCGGCCTCTATGGTGGCGTTCAGCGCCAACAGGTTGGTCTGGCCCGCGATGGTATTGATGAGCTCGACGACGTCGCCGATGCGCGAGGCTGCCTGCGACAGCGCGTTGACGCGCTCGTTGGTCCGCGCCGCCTGCTCGACGGCTTCTGCGGCCATCCGCGCCGAGTCCTGCACGCGGCGGCTGATCTCGGTGATGGAGGAGGACAGCTCCTCCGAGGCGGAAGCCACCGCCTGGACGTTGGTGGAGGCTTCCTCCGAGGCGGCGGCGACGACGGTCGCGAGCTCCTGGCCGCGCTGGGCGGTGCCGGTCAGCGTCGCTGCCGATGCTTCGAGCTCGGTCGAGGCTGATGACACGGTCTCGACCACCTCGCCGATCATGGCCTCGAAATTGCGCGTGATGGCATCGACGCGGCGGCCGCGCTCGATCTTGGCTTCGGCATCGCGCGCCGCTGCCTCGTCGGCGGCTTTCTTGGCGATCAGCGCCTCCTTGAAGATCTGGAGCGCATCGGCCATGGCGCCGATCTCGGTCTTGTCGCCGCGATGCGGCACGTCGGCCGAGAGGTCGCCCTGGCCGAGCGACTGCATCGGACGGATGATCGAAGCAATGCCACGAGAGACGTCGCGCACGAGATAATACGCGGCGCCGATCGCGATCACGACCGAAAACACGATGATGCCGACCAGGACGCGGAAGATCGTGGCGTAACTGTCGGACGCCTGCTTGGTCTCCAGCTCGGCGCCCTGATTGTTCAACTCGATGCCCTTCTGGAGCAGCGGATCGGCGGCCTGGGCCATTTTCGCGACCTTGGTCTGCAACAGCTCGTTGGCATCGGTCGGGAAGCGGCCGACGCTCTTGCGCGACAGCGCCATCACCTCCTGAACGCCACTCAGATACTCGGCCCACGCCTTCGCCCATTGTTCGTAGAGCGCGCGCTCCTCGGCGGCAGTGATCAGCGGCTCGTAGACCTTGCGGGTCTTCTCGATGCGTTCGCGGAGCGAGGCGAGGCGCTTCTCGGCGGCATCCTTGCCTTCAGCACTATCCTGCATCAGGTGCAAACGAAGTGCGACGCGCAGCTCGTTGATGTCGGCGCGCATCGAGCCGAGCGCACGCACGCTCGGCAGCCAGCTCTGCGCAATCTCGACGGTGTGGGCGTTGATGTTCTGCATCGTGCCGATCGCCGTCACGCCGACACCGGCGAGCGAGAGCACGAGGACTGACAACACGGTCAGCAGCTTGAAGACGATCGACAATTTCGACATCACAACAAATCCCAACGATGCCTGGCAACGCGCACATCACCTGCGCCACAAGCGTCACGACGGACGACCGGGCGGAGGTCAGTTCAACAATGCTGGCTGGTTCTTATCCCGTAAGATTGCGCTCTATCCTCGCAAGCAGGCGTTAACATCGTCCTACGTAAAACTACCGGGCGGGCCGACATTCGTTGTTGTCTGCAATCATCCGCTGCACCTGCACGGATCTCGCGCTGCGCCGCGCTCGATGGAGCAACATCTCCAATGCTAACGCTCGCGGGGCGAAATACGAACGCGCGCGACCGCCGCAGGTTCGCGCGCGGCGGCTGCAAGCGACGCTTGTTGAACGTCGTCAGCCGGCGCGCACAGAGCCGAGAAACTTGCCGACCTCGAGCTTGAGACGGTTGCTGTCGCCGGACAGCACTTGCGCAGCAGACAGGATCTGAGAAGACGCCGAGCCGGTCTCGCTTGCGGCGCGCTGCACGTCGGTGATGTTGGACGATACCTGATGAGTGCCCGCCGCCGCCTGCTGCACGTTGCGGGAAATTTCCTGCGTTGCGGCGCCCTGCTCTTCCACGGCGGCCGCAATCGTCGAGGAGATTTCCGACAGCTTCTCGATGGTATCGCTGATGGCCTTGATGGCACCGACCGAATGTTCGGTCGCGGACTGGATGCTGGCTATCTGCTGCCCGATCTCGCCAGTCGCCTTCGCAGTCTGCTCGGCAAGCGCCTTGACCTCGGAGGCAACCACCGCAAACCCCTTGCCGGCTTCGCCAGCGCGGGCCGCCTCGATCGTGGCGTTGAGTGCGAGCAGATTGGTCTGGCCCGCAATCGTATTGATCAGCTCGACCACGTCGCCGATGCGCGTCGCGGCCTTGGACAACACGCTGACCCGCTCGGTCGTGGCACGGGCCTGGCCGACCGCCTCGTTGGCCACCCGCGCGGACTGCTGAACCTGGCGACTGATCTCGTTGATCGACGAGGACAGTTCCTCGGTCGCAGATGCCACCGACTGCACGTTGGTCGAGGCCTCTTCGGAGGCAGCAGCGACCACCGTGCTCAAGCCCTGCGCGCGCTCGGCAGTCGAAGTGAGCGTCGAAGCCGATGCCTCGAGCTCGGTGGAGGCCGAAGAGACAGTCTCGACGATCTCGCCGATGGCGGATTCGAAACGGTCGGCCAGTTTGTGCATCTCGGCCTTGCGTCGCGCGGCCCCGATCTGGTCCTGCCTGATCTTTGTTTCGGCCTCCTCGCGCGCCTTCTGCTCGGACACGATCTTGAACTTTTCGACTGCAGCGGCAACACCGCCCACCTCGTCCTTGCGGCCGAGACCGGGCAGCACCACGGAGAAGTCGCCGCCGGCGAGCTTGTCCATGGCGACAGTGAGCGCGCGGATCGGCCGCGCGATGGTGAGGAACGAGATGAGCCAGGAGCCGATCAGAACGAGCGCCGCGAAGGCGCCGACCGCCGTTCCGATCTGCTCGCTCGATCTCATCTGAGCGGCAGCCGCGGCGTTGTCCTCGTCGGATTTGTGTTTCGCATGGTCGGCGATCTCTCTGATCAGTGCGTCGAGTTGGGCTGCGATCGGCAGCGTAACCTCCCGCGCGATGCGAATGCCTTCTTCATTGAGCTTCGCGGCGCGCGTCGCGCCGTCCGAGCCAGACGCGGCAAGTGCGACGGCTTCGCCGCGCACGCTCGCAATCTGCTGTGCAGCTTTGCCATAGTCCGCCGCGAGCGATCCCAGTTTCTCTATATGGACACGGTTCTCGGCCGCGTGAGAAAGCCTCAGCATCGCCTCGACCAGCGCGCCCGTCGATTTCTGTTGATCGCTCAGAGTCTGGGTGGCCTTCTGAAGATCGGCCGCACTATTGGCCAGGCGAAGATCTCGCACGGCGAGTTGCATATCGCGAACTGCGACCTCGGCCCTGACTGCGTCGCGCGCGATCTCCTGCTGTGCAAGTGCGCTTTGGCTGGTGTCGCGGATGCTCGCATTGCCGAGCATCTGGCTCGCAATCATTGCTCCAACCAGGAGCGCTCCGAGAGCCGAAGCGATCGCCAGCTTGGTTCCGATCTGCATGTCCCGAAACAGGCTCAACATGGTACGTTCCCAGCAAACGAGCTGCCAAGTCATTGCTGGCCGCCTGGACGTTGATCGCCCTTAGCTGTGAAAGCTATCGGTCAGAGTTCCACCTTTGGTTAACGAGCGCCCTCGCAGAAGTACTGACTTTACGCGCTAAATAATTGAAATTGAAAGAAGAAGGTCTCGTCATAGTTGTAAATTGCAGCCTCAAGTCGGACCTAGGAAGCTTTGCATCCGACGGTCTCTCCAACAAGGCTGACGCGAAAGACCGGCTGCTTGTTCTCGTCGAGCAGCTCCATGCGCCACTCGGCATTCGGCTTCAGGCCGCGGGCGATGCCGCCGAGCAGATTGGCACAAACCTCAGTCATCTCGGTCCAGGCCGCTGCGCGGTCCTCGAACTCGTACGGCTGATCGGCGGCGCCGGAATAGCGACCGGTGCTGATGCGGAAGAAGTACAGCGACATCGTTGAACTCTTGCCTCGGGCCGCGTCCCCCGGCCGTACGCAAACTGGGACGCGAACAGCTACCAAGGCATGAAAGCCGCCGTCCGTATGACTACGGCGCGGCGGCTTCGTGCTCGATCGACTCTTTCAACGAAAAACGGTGCGGCTGTCCTATGCAGCCAACTCACTGCGTCGAGCGGCGCAGCTCCAGCGGAGCCTCGGCCTTCGCGGGTTCCGGCTTGGCTTCCGCCTTCACCGGCTCGAGGCGACCGCTCTCGACACGCGGCGTCTCGACGCGTGCGGCGACTTCGGTGTTGGGTGCAGCGACCGAACCGGTGCGGTCCGAGCCGCGCAACGAGCGCGGACGCGCGGCGGCGCGCGCCATCAGCATCTGATTGCCGCCCTGATGGTGGAAGTCGCAATAGGCGAAGCCCATGCCCGACACCGAGCCGCGGAAGCTGCGATCATCGGTCTTTTCCAGGTTGAAGCAGGGCTCGAACGGAATCCCCTTGATCGAGGCGCAGACGTTCTGACCGCGGATCTGGAGCGTATTGCCGGGCAGGCGAAGATGCTTCACCGGGCCCGCGCCCGAGAACTGCACCGCCCCGGCGGCACCGAGGTCGTCGAGGATGCGGCCCGCACCGCGGGTGCCGTCGAAACAGGTGAAGGCGAACACCTTGCCGGCGACGAAACGGCGCGCCTCGTCAGCATTCATGCTCCCGGCAATGGCCGGCGCAAACGTCGCTGCCGCCGTGACAGCCCCCAACACAATACGCGCAAGCATGCTCAACTCCGAACCAACCCCCGCAGCGGGCGATGCCTTATCTCTCTTTACCCGCTGCTTACCATACCAACCATGGCAACATTGGAGCAGCTTGGTTGGTAAAGTCTGAACGCCGTCAGACAATTTTTACCACGATGCGGCCGCGGACCGCGCCCGCCAGAATTTTCGCGCCCCAGTCGGGCACCTCGGCGAGAGGAATTTCCTGAGTGATTTCAGACAGTTTTGTCCGGTCCAGATCGGATGCCAGGCGCTGCCAGGCGGCTTTCCGCGGCTCGATCGGGCACATCACCGAATCGATGCCGAGAAGGCACACTCCGCGCAAAATGAACGGCGCGACAGAAGATGGCAGGTCCATGCCGGCCGCCAGGCCGCACGCCGCGATCGCTCCACCGTATTTCGTCATCGACAGCAGGTTGGCGAGCGTGGTCGAGCCGACGCTGTCGACGCCACCCGCCCAGCGCTCCTTGGCCAGAGGCTTCGCCGGCGCCGACAATTCGTTGCGGTCGATCACCTCGGCTGCGCCCAGATGCTTCAGATAATCTGCCTCCGCGGCGCGACCGGTCGAGGCGATGACGTGGTAGCCGAGCTTCGACAGGACGGCGGTCGCAACCGAGCCGACGCCGCCGGCGGCGCCCGTCACCACCACCGGGCCACTCTTCGGCGAGAGGCCGTGTTTCTCCAGCGCCATGACCGCGAGCATCGCGGTGAAGCCGGCGGTGCCGATCGCCATGGCGTCGCGCGCCGACAGGCCCTGCGGCAGCGCCACCAGCCAGTCGCCCTTCACCCGCGCCTTCTCGGCATAGGCGCCGAGATGGGTTTCGCCCATGCCCCAGCCGGTGCAGACCACCTTGTCGCCCGCCTTCCACTGCGGATGCGAGGACGCTTCGACCGTGCCGGCGAAATCGATGCCGGCGATCATTGGGAAGCGGCGCACCACCGGCGCCTTGCCGGTGAGTGCGAGGCCGTCCTTGTAGTTCAGCGTCGACCATTCCACACGCACGGTGACGTCGCCGTCCATCAGCTCGGCTTCATCGAACTGCGTCAGCTGTGCGGTGGTGCCCTTGTCCGCCTTGTCGATCCGGATCGCCTTGAACGTGGCCACGACTAAACTCCCTGACTTGTTTGTCGGGGATGTTTAGCCGATCAGGCCGGCTGCGCAACCGCCCGTGTCACCGGTTTCTCCACGATCGGAAGATTGATCAGTGCAGAAAGCACGCCGAATACGATCGAGAGCCACCAGATCGGCGTATAGGAACCGAAGCGCTCGAATACAATGCCGCCGAGCCAGACGCCGAGGAAGCCGCCGACCTGATGGCTGACGAAGGCAAAGCCATAGAGCGTTGCGAGCCAGCGCGTGCCGAACATCAGCGCCACCAGCGCCGAGGTCGGCGGCACCGTCGACAGCCAGGTCAGGCCGGAGATCGCACCGAACGCGATCGCCGAGAACGGCGTGATCGGGAACGAGATGAAGGCAAGGGTCGCGAGCGCGCGAGTGAAGTAGATGGTCGAGAGGATGTAGCGTTTGGGCAGATAGTTCTGGAGGTAGCCGACGCTGAGCGAGCCCACGATGTTGAACAGGCCGATCGCCGCGATGACCCAGCCGCCGGTTTGCGCCGAGATGCCACGATCGACCAGGAAGGCCGGCAGATGCACGGTGATGAAGGCGAGCTGGAAACCGCAGGTGAAGAAGCCGAGCACCAAGAGCACGTAGGAGCGGTGACCGAAGGCTTCCGCCAGCGCCTTGGTGAAGCTCTGCTCATCCGCAGGCGCCGCGGTTGCCGTGCTTGCGACCGGCGGCGTCGAGAGCGCCAGCGACAGCGGGATGATCAGCAGCATCAGGAAGCCGAACACGGAGAGCGCCTGCTGCCAGCCGAAATTGTCGATCAGCGCGACGCCGATCGGCGCGAACAGGAATTGCCCGAACGATCCCGCCGCGGTGCCGGCGCCGAGCGCAAGGCCGCGCTTCTCGGCCGGCAGCAGCTTGCTGAAGGCCGACAGCACCAGGTTGAACGAGCAGCCGGCAAGACCGAAGCCGACCATCACGCCGGCGCCGATGTTGAGCGACAGCGGCGTCGAGGAGTAGCGCATCAGGAGCAGGCCGCCGGCATAGAGCAGAGCGCCGACACACATCACCCGGAACAGGCCAAAGCGATCCGCCACCGCCCCGGCGAGAGGCTGACCCAAGCCCCACAGCAGGTTCTGCACGGCGATCGCGAGGCCGAACACGTCGCGGCCCCAGGTGAACTCATGGCTCATCGGCTGCACGAAGAAGCCGAGCGCCGAGCGCGGACCGAAGCCGAGCATGCCGATGGCGCAGCCGCAGAGAATGATCACAGCCGGGGTGCGCCAGTTCGAGGAACGTGAGGCCGGAGCGAGCTCGCCGATCTGTGTCGACATGGTGGTCCTCGTCTGTCGTTGGCGGTTCTGCAAATCGGCAGCCGCGAATGAGCCCGGTTTAATGCACCTGCATGAAAATCCCAAGTCAAAAACGATTGCATTCCACGGGGAGCTGCCACCGGAGCATTGCATTTCACGCGGCCTCGCCTGACGGGCACTTGACGGGAATGTGTGCGGCAGCGCCTAGCCGTCCCTGCAAAAGCATGCTATCCTTGATTTACTCAGATTGAGCATATTAAACCTGCCTGACATCCCGCTCCGGCCTTCTCGGCCGGACTATTCAGGACCTTTATATACTCAAACTGAGTATAAACGATGCGAGGGAGGCTTCGATGCCGATCACTGGAATTTACGGCCCCGATGATTTTGCCAACCGGCCGTCCGGCGAAATCAATGGCCATCAAGTCAATGACCACGTCGTCAGCTCCCCTCCCGCCGCGCCGAGCCGGCCGGGGCTTGCGTTGCCGATGCCCTCGCTGGACTGGACGCCGGAGGTCGAGCGCGCCACGGCATCCCTGTATGAGCGCGTGAAGCAGGTGATCCCGCCGATCGAATGGCCGCTGATGGCGCCGACGATCAAGGCGATCAACGAGCTGAAGGCCGCGCGGGGCGCGGTGATCCTCGCGCACAACTACCAGGCCCCGGAAATCTTTCACTGCGTCGCCGACATCGGCGGCGACTCGCTCCAGCTCGCGGTCGAAGCCACCAAGGTGAAGGCCGGCATCATCGTCCAGTGCGGCGTGCACTTCATGGCGGAGACGTCAAAGCTGCTCAACCCGGATAAGACGGTGCTGATTCCGGACTCCCGCGCAGGCTGCTCACTGGCCGCCAGCATCACCGGCGCAGACGTTCGCCTGCTGCGCGAGAAATTCCCTGGCGTGCCGGTCGTTGCCTACGTCAACACCTCGGCCGAGGTGAAGGCTGAGGTCGACATCTGCTGCACCTCGTCGAACGCGGTGCAGGTGGTCGAGAGCTTGAATGCGCCTAGCGTGATCTTCCTGCCCGACCGCTATCTCGCCACCTACGTGGCCTCGAAGACCGACGTGAAGATTATTGCCTGGAAGGGCGCCTGCGAAGTGCACGAGCGCTTCACGGGTGAAGAGCTGCGCAGCCTTCGCGATGACGATCCCTCGGTGCAGATCATCGCGCATCCCGAATGCCCGCCGGACGTGTTGGCGGAGGCCGACTTCACCGGCTCGACCGCGCACATGATCAGCTGGGTGCGCAACAAGCGGCCGCGGCGGCTGGTGATGATCACGGAATGCTCGATGGCCGACAATGTGCGGGCCGAGCTGCCCGACGTGGAGATGCTGCGCCCCTGCAATCTCTGCCCGCACATGAAGCGCATCACGCTTGCCAATATCCTGGAGAGTCTGCTGACGCTCCGCGAGGAAGTGACGATCGATCCCGCGCTCGCGGAGCGCGCACGGCGCTCGGTCGAGCGGATGATCAATTTGAAGAATTGAGAGCGAGAAGCAGCAACACACCCGTCGTCTCAGACAAGCGCGCCTTCAAGCGCGCGCAGATCCGGGACCGAAAGGACGCGAGTATTGGCACGCTGGTGGTCCCGGCCTGCTGCAACAACAAACAGTCGGGGCAATCGTTCTGGCTCTCGCCAGGACGACAATGGAGAAACCATGCAAGACAAAATCGAAAATCTCACCCGCACCACCGACGACGTGGTCATCGTCGGCGGCGGCCTTGCCGGATTATTCTGCGCGCTGAAGCTCGCGCCGCGGCCCGTGACGCTGATCTCGGCTGCACCGCTCGGACAGGGCGCGTCCTCCGCATGGGCACAAGGCGGCATCGCGGCGGCGGTGGCCGAAGGCGATACTCCGGAAGCGCATACCGAGGATACGATTGCCGTCGGGGGCGGTCTCGTCGATGAAGCCGTTGCACTGGGGATGGCGCGGGAAGCGGCGCCGCGAATCCATGATCTTCTCGCCTTTGGCGTCCCATTCGATCGCGACCTAGAAGGAAAGCTCGCTGTCGGACGCGAAGCCGCGCACTCGGCCCGGCGCATCGTACATGTGCGCGGCGACGGAGCCGGTGCCGCGATCATCGCGGCCTTGAGCGAAGCGGTGCGCCACACGCCGTCGATCCGTGTCATCGAAGGTCTGGTCGCCGAAGCATTGTTGACCGAGCACGGTGCCGTCACGGGCATTCAACTGCGCGAGGCCGGCCGTCCCTCTGCACGGCCGATCACCCTCGCCTCGCGCGCGATCGTGCTGGCCACCGGCGGCCTTGGGCATCTCTATGCCGTCACCACCAATCCGCTCGAGGCCAGCGGCTCGGGCCTTGCGATCGCCGCACGCGCCGGTGCGGTAATCGCCGATCCGGAATTCGTGCAATTCCATCCGACCGCCATCAGGGTCGGGCGCGATCCGGCACCGCTTGCGACCGAGGCGCTGCGCGGCGAAGGCGCGACGCTCATCAACGGCAATGGCGAGCGTTTTATGGCGGCGCGCCATCCGCTCGCCGAGCTCGCACCGCGCGACATCGTCGCCCGCGGCGTCTTTGCCGAAATCGCGGCCGGACGCGGTGCCTTCCTCGATGCGCGCCAGGCGCTGGGTGCGCGCTTCGCCGACAAATTTCCGACCGTGCATGCAAGCTGCCTCGCCGCCGGAATCGATCCCGCGGCAGAGGCCATCCCGATCGCGCCGGCCGCGCACTATCACATGGGCGGCATCGCGGTGGACGCGCGCGGCCGCAGCTCGATCGACGGGCTCTGGGCCGGCGGCGAAGTGGCCTCCACTGGCGCCCATGGCGCCAACCGGCTCGCTTCCAATTCGTTGCTGGAGGCCGTGGTCTACGCCGCGCGCATCGCTGAGGACATCGCCGGCTGCGCCCTCCCCGCGCCTGCCCGGCTTCCGGACGCATTGGTGACGCCGCGCGGCGGCGCGCCGGAGGCTACGGCCGTGAAGCGGCTGCGAGCGATGATGAACACACGCGTCGGCGTCATCCGCGACGCCGACGGATTGGCGGAGGCCGTCCGCAGCTTCGCCGCGCTTGAACGCGAGGCCGGCAACATCACGCTGCGCAACATGGCGACCTCCGCGCTGCTGGTAGCCGCTGCTGCCTGGAGCCGGCGCGAGAGCCGCGGCGCGCATTTCCGCGCCGACCATCCGGCGGATGTCCCTGCCCTGGCGCAACGAACGATGACCACGCTCGACGCTGTGCGCGAAGTGGCCGACGGCCTCGCCGATCGCCCAATGCCACCCACCGCGCAACCCATCATGGCCTGACGGAGCTCTCATGATCACCGCAACCTCGCTGCTCTATCCCGACGCCTTTCTCTCGCCCCTCGCAATTGACGAGGCCGTGCAGCGTGCACTCGACGAAGATCTCGGTCGCGCCGGCGACGTCACCTCGCTGGCAACGATTCCGGAAGCAACGACGGCGCAGGCGATTCTGGTCGCGCGCCAGTCCGGCGTGATCGCCGGATTGCCGCTGGCGCTGGCGACGCTGCAAAAGCTCTCGCCCGACATCGACGTGCGTGCGCATGTCCGCGACGCCGCACGGGTTGCCCGCGGGCAGCAGGTGTTGACGATCTCAGGGCCCGCGCGCGCCATTCTCACGTCGGAGCGGACCGCACTGAACTTCGTCGGCCGCCTGTCGGGTATCGCGACGCTGACGGCCGCCTACGTCGCGCGCACCGAAGGCACGCGGATGCGCATCTGCTGCACGCGAAAGACCACGCCGGGATTGCGGGCGCTGGAAAAGTATGCCGTGCGCTGCGGCGGCGGTTTCAATCACCGCTTCGGCCTCGACGATGCGATCCTGATCAAGGACAATCACATCGCGGTCGCCGGCGGCATCCGCCCCGTGCTGGAGCGCGCCCGCGCTCATGCCGGCCATCTCGTCAAGATCGAGATCGAGGTGGACACGCTTGCGCAACTGCGCGAGGTGCTGGCCACCGGAATGGCCGACGCGGTGCTGCTCGACAACATGGATATCGCGACGTTGCGCGAGGCGGCGCGGATCAACGAGGGCCGCCTCAAGCTGGAAGCGTCCGGCGGCGTCACACTGGACTCGATCGCGGCGATCGCCGCCACCGGCGTCGACTACGCCTCGGCCGGCGCGCTGACGCATTCGGCGCCGAATTTCGACTGTGCGCTGGATATCGAGGCGTGATGGTCCTTGCTTCTCCCTGCAAGCGGGGCGAGGGAAGAAAACTACCGCCGCTCGCCCATCTCCGCGGAACTCTTGGCTTCCTGCGCGAGCGCGGCGGAAAGCGCTGCGGTCTGCGCCGGCGTGCCCCAGCTTGGCTCCTCGCTGCCATCGCCCCAGGCGCGCGGACGGTAGAAGGTGTGCACGCCGGTCTTGTACATCTTCTTCATCTCGGCGACCCAGGACGGGCGCACCCAATAGGCATGGTAGTGCGTGGACTTGCCGACCTCGGGCAGCCAGATCTGGCCATCGAGCATCGCCTTCGAAATCTTCTTGGCGCGCTCCCACATCTCGGGCTCGCGGATCACGTCGGCGTTGTTGTCGCAGGCGAAGGTGAACTGGCAGGCCAGGTGGCGGTATTTGTTCTGATAGACCACGCCGCACACGGTGTCGGGATATTTTCCCGAGAACACGCGGTTCATCACGACCTGCGCGACCGCCATCTGGCCGCGCACGGCCTCGCCGCGCGATTCGAAATAGACCGCTTCGGCGAGACACTTCTCGGACTTGGCGCGCGACTTGTCGTCGAGCGCGAGCCGCTCCGCGGGCGATCTGGCGCGCTGGTTGTCGGCGTTGACCTCGCCCTTCGGCGCGACGCTCTCGCCGCTCTCGATGTCCTTGGCGATCTCGGCTGCCGGCGGCGACAGCGAGGCCGTCACCTTCATATCGGGATCAGGCATCACGATCAGCGGCTCGGCCCCGGGCTGCCAGCTCTCGATGCTCTCGAGACTACCGCCGAGCGAGGAGCTGCCGAAGAACAGGTTCGACGTCTTGACGCTGAAGGGATCGCGCGCCGGGGCGGCCGGCGTCGTGGCCCGCTTCAGCGCTTCCAGCGGCTGCACCGCCAACGCGCGCGCGGCATCGCTGGCCTGCGGCGCATTGGTATATTGCGGCAGCGGCGGCGCACGGAGCGCTTCCTGGAGCTCGGGATCGAGCGCGGCCGCGGACTCCGGCGACATCGGCGGCGGTAAGGCGGCGGTCTTGGCACCGAACACCGAGCTGTTCGAGGTCGCGGGATTTTCCTGCGCGGGCGCTGCCGGCGGCGCAGCCGCCTCGGGAGGTGTCGTCGGGGTCATGATCGCGAGGCGATCACCCTTCATCGAGCGATCGACCTTTGGAAAATCGGCGGCCTGGTAGCGCGGCGGCGTCTGCGCCGCCGGATTGCGGCTGATCGCACCCGTGACGTCGCGGCCATCGATGCTGGCGAGGCGAACCATCGCGCTCTGCGGAACCGAAGTGCCGATCGGTCGGGAAAAACTGTAGGTGGCGAGCTGGATCGAGGACGCCGCGGAATACACCTGCTTCTGCCAACGCTCGGCGACGCCGGGTTGGCGCGCCAGCAGCGAGGCAATGTCCTGATAGCCGGTCTCTCTCGGCATCAATGCGAAGATGCAGAGACCGATGCCGAAGGACGCGAACCGCGCGCCCTTCGGATGGTTACGCAACACTGACATCGATACGCTCACGCTACGCTTACGCCAGTTCGATCGAACGTCAGTACATCCGTGCAATTCGATCTTGATTGTAAGTATCCAATTTAGGTTGCCGGGGCGTTAATCGACGTTGCGCGCCCGGCACACTCAAGCAAACACGGGTGTTTTCAGGGGGCGATCGCGCACGGTGGTAAATGCGTCGTCACATCGAGCGGTAAACAACCGGTCAACGCGAATGGTGAAGGAACTCTTGCGCACATGTATCAATACGGGACGCGCGATCATTATGCTGTTTCGCGTTTGCGCAAAGCGTTCCCCCATCACGGGTGTCACGCTCCGCGAAAGCGGGGCATCCAGTACGCCGCGTCGTCGCCATTCATCACGACCGCTCGGCGTACTGGATCGCCTGGTCAAGCCGGGCGATCACAGCGAGAAAGTGGCGAGCCCGTCCCATAACCTCGTCATTGCGAGCGCAGCGAAGCAAATCCAGTCTGCCTCCGCGGAACGATTCTGGATTGCTTCGCTGCGCTCGCAATGACAGCAGGGATACAGCATCACGCAAAAAGAGGCGGGGTTTGTCCCGCCTCTCTCGCACTCATCATTTCAATTCTGCTTACGCCTGGCTCGCGATTGCCTTGCCGAGCGCGGCTTGCGCCGCAGCCAGGCGGGCGATCGGCACGCGGTAGGGCGAGCAGGAGACGTAGTCGAGGCCGATCGTGTGGCAGAAGGCGACCGAGGCGGGATCGCCGCCGTGCTCGCCGCAGATGCCGACCTTGAGCGAGGCCCGCGTCTTGCGGCCGCGCGCGACGCCGATCTTGACGAGCTCACCGACGCCCTCTTGATCAAGCGCGATGAAGGGATCGACCGAGAGGATGCCCTTTGCCACGTAGGGACCGAGGAAGCTCGCCGCGTCGTCGCGGCTGATGCCGTACGTCGTCTGCGTGAGATCGTTGGTGCCGAACGAGAAGAACTCGGCGCTCTCCGCGATCTCGGCTGCGAGCAGACAGGCGCGCGGCAGCTCGATCATGGTGCCGACCTGATAGGCGAGCTTCGTATTCGTCTCGCGCATCACCGCCTGCGCAGTCGCATCGATCCGCGCCTTGACGAGGTCGAGCTCGGCCTTGGTCGCGATCAGCGGGACCATCACCTCGAGACCGACGGCCTTGCCGGTGCGCCTCTGCGCCTCGACCGCGGCCTCGAAGATCGCGCGCGCCTGCATCTCGGCTATTTCAGGATAGGCAATCGCGATGCGGCAGCCGCGGAAGCCGAGCATCGGATTGAACTCCGAGAGCTCGCGGGCGCGGTCGGCCAGGCGCCGCGGATCGGTGTTCATGGCGCGCGCCACCTCCTCGACCTCGGCATGGGTGTGCGGCAGGAACTCGTGCAGCGGCGGATCAAGCAGGCGGATCGTGACGGGAAGACCCTTCATGATCTCGAACAGCTCGACGAAGTCGGCGCGCTGCATCGGCAGCAGCTTGGCGAGCGCGGCACGGCGCGCCTGCTCGTCTTCGGAGAGGATCATTTCGCGCACCGTGCGGATGCGCGTCTCCTCGAAGAACATGTGCTCGGTTCGGCACAGGCCGATGCCTTCGGCGCCGAACTTGATCGCGGTGCGGGCATCCTCGGGCGTATCGGCATTGACGCGCACGCCGATCTTGCGGACCTGGTCGGCCCAGTTCATCAACGTGCCGAACTCGCCGGACAGCTCCGGCTCGATCATCGGCATGCGGCCGGCGAGCACCTGGCCGAGCGAACCGTCGATGGTGATGACGTCGCCGGTCTTGAAGGTGCGCGAGCCGATGCTCATGGTACCGCGGCCGTAGTCGACGCGGATGGTGCCGCAGCCGGAGACGCAGGGCTTGCCCATGCCGCGCGCGACCACCGCTGCGTGCGAGGTCATGCCGCCGCGCGTGGTCAAGATGCCTTCGGCGGCGTGCATGCCGTGGATGTCTTCCGGGCTGGTCTCGATCCGAACCAGGATCACCTTGCGTCCGTCGGCCTGGAGCTTGGCCGCCTCGTCCGAGGAGAACACGATCTCGCCGGAGGCCGCTCCCGGCGAGGCCGGCAGGCCGGTCGCGATCACGTCGCGCTTGGCATCGGGATCGATGGTCGGATGCAACAGCTGATCGAGCGAGGCTGGATCGATCCGGGTCACCGCTTCCCTTTTCGAAATCAGGCCTTCATTGGCGAGCTCGACCGCGATGCGCAGCGCCGCTTTCGCAGTGCGCTTGCCGCTGCGGGTCTGGAGCATCCAGAGCTTGCCCTGCTCGACCGTGAACTCCATGTCCTGCATGTCGCGGTAGTGCTTCTCGAGCAGCGTGTAGATCCGCGTCAGCTCCTTGAAGGCCTCCGGCATCGCCGATTCCATCGACGCCTTGTCGGAGCCCGATTCCTTCCGCGCCTCCTCGGTGATGTCCTGCGGCGTGCGGATACCCGCCACCACGTCCTCGCCTTGCGCGTTGATCAGGAATTCGCCGTAGAGCTTGCTCTCGCCGGTCGAGGGATTGCGCGTGAAGGCAACGCCGGTCGCGGAGGTATCGCCCATATTGCCGAACACCATGGCCTGCACGTTGACCGCGGTGCCCCAGGATTCTGGAATGTCGTGCAGCTTGCGGTAGGTCACCGCGCGCGCGTTCATCCAGGAGGAAAACACCGCGCCGATCGCGCCCCAGAGCTGGTCGTGCGGATCCTGCGGGAATTCCTTGCCGGTCTCGCGCGCGACCGCGTCCTTGTACTTGCCGACCAGCTCGACCCAGTCGTCTGCGGACAGATCGGTGTCGAGCGTGTAGCCCTGGCTGTCCTTGAAGGTGTCGAGGATTTCCTCGAAATGATGATGCTCGAAGCCGAGCACCACGTCCGAATACATGGTGATGAAGCGGCGATAGCTGTCATAGGCAAAGCGGCGGTCACCCGACAGCTCGGCCAGCGCTTCCACGGTCTGATCGTTGAGGCCGAGATTGAGCACGGTGTCCATCATGCCCGGCATCGAGGCGCGCGCGCCGGAACGCACGGAGACGAGCAGCGGGTTCTTGGTGTCGCCGAACACTTTGCCGGTCAACTTGCCGACATGCTCCAGCGCCTTCTCAACCTGCGACTGCAGTTCCTTCGGATAGGTCTTGTCGTGTGCGTAGAAGTAGGTGCAGACCGAGGTCGGGATGGTGAAGCCCGGAGGTACCGGCAGGCCGAGATTGGCCATCTCGGCGAGGTTGGCGCCCTTGCCGCCGAGCAGGTCACGCATTTCCGAGCGGCCTTCGGCCTTGCCGTCACCAAATGTGAACACCCATTTGCCGGCCTTGGCCGCTGCTGGCGCCGCCTTGGCGGACGGAGTCTTCTTGGGTGCGGGCTTTGCAGCGACCTTCGGCAGAGCCGCCCTGGTCACAGCTTTTGCCGCCGGCTTGGCAGCGGGCTTTGCGACCGGCTTCGGCGCGCTTTTGGCCAGCGCCTTGCGGGCCCGCGGCGCAGCCTTTGCGGCGGTGGAGGACTTTGATTTCGCTGGCATTTTTTTGGGCTTCGAGGCGGCTTTGGCCATAGCTTGCACACAACCTGCGAGAGGAATGGGAAATCGCGGGCCTTACACCACTTTGGGCGGGCCCGCGCAAGTCGGACAGTTCCGAAAAGTGAACGCCTAGAAGCGGAGCCACTTCAGGAGCCCAAGCCCGATCGCGCCATTCACGATGAGAAAGATCGCGACGATCAGATTGAGGAGTCGCGGCATGATCAGGATGAGCACGCCCGCAATCAACGACAGGATCGGCGAAATGTGGGCGACGGTGATGTGCATGAATTATCTTTCTGTGGAGGTGGACGAATCGCGGGCGGATCATAGCGGCCCCGGTTCCGCGAGTAGAGACGCGGAAAGCCGATGCGAGTTCCCGGCTTCTCGAAAACTGCCCGAAATTGCCGCGGATACGGCAGGCCTTTTCCCGGAACATTGCGAAGTCGCATGCATTGGCCACCGGTTGCGCCACTGGCGCTTGCCAAACATCACATCGAAGGAGTTGCCCATGCGGAACAGGATTCTTGCCCTTGCAGCGCTGGGCGTTGCGATCGGCTCGCCCCTTGCGGCACAGGCGCAAAGCGATGTCACGGTGGGACGCGCGCCTACCGTGGTCGACAGCGCCCCCAGCATTGCCGTCGACCAGCGGCCGGCCTTCCGCGACTATGTCGTCGAACAACGTGTGCCGCCCTTCCGCATTCCGGATCGCGTGGTGGTCGGTGCCACCTTACCCGAGAGCGGCGTCACGTATTATGACGTGCCGCAGCGTTTCGGCGCCACCACCTATCGCTACACCGTCGTGAACGGCGAGACCGTGCTGGTCGAACCGCGCTCGCGCCGCATCGTCGAGGTACTGGACTGAGACTGAGATCGACTACTTGAGATCGACTAGATGTCCGGCGCGCCACATCAGGCTGGCGCGAGCAGTGTTAAATCGGACATCAGGCCCCGCCCGGTCCTCCCCCCGCCGGGCGGGGCACTTTTTGCGTGCCACATCAACAGCCGTCATTCCGGGCTCGCGCCAAGTGGCGCGCCCCGGAATGACAGCGGTGGTAAAGGCGCTACTGCCCGTCAATCCTGGATCTTCGAGAAATCCGCCACCGCCCGCGTGGCGCTGCGAATCTCGTTCAGCAGCTTCAACCGATTCTCGCGCACCTTCCCATCGTCGTCATTGACGCGAACCTTTTCGAAAAACGAATCCACGGGCGGACGCAATTTCGCCAGAGCGCTCATGGCCGCGGCAAAGTCTTCCTTGGCGACGGCAGCGCTCGCCTCCGCCTTGACCTCGCCGATCGCTTTCGCCAGCGCCTTCTCTTCATCGAGGCTGTAGAGCGCAGCATCCGGCGCCCCGTCGAACGTGCGCTTGTCCTTCTTCTCCTCGATCGAGAGGATGTTGCTGGCGCGCTTGGTGCCGGCCAGCAGGTTCTTGCCGTCGTCACTGTCGAGAAACTTGCCCAGCGCCTCGACGCGGCGCACGATCATCAGAAGATCGTCCTGGCCGCCGAGCGCGAACACGGCATCGACGAGATCGTGGCGCGCGCCCTGCTCGCGGAGCTGGACCTTGAGGCGGTCGGCGAAAAAGGCGAGCAGGTCTATCGGAAGCTTTTGCGCATCGGCCGGCTTGACCGACAAACCGGCGAGTGCGGACGCCGCCACCTTCATGACCGACAAACGCAGCGCGTTCTCGGCAATCAACCGGATCACCCCGAGGGCAGCTCTCCGCAGCGCATACGGATCCTTGCTCCCCGTCGGCTTTTCGTCGATAGCCCAAAAGCCAACGAGCGTATCCATCTTATCGGCGAGCGCCACAGCAACGCTGACCGGATCAGTCGGCACGCGATCGGCAGGGCCTTGCGGCTTGTAGTGCTCCTCGCAGGCGGCGGCGACCGAGGCGTCCTCGCCCTGCGCCAACGCATAATACTTGCCCATCAATCCCTGCACCTCGGGGAATTCGCCGACGACTTCGGTCAGCAGATCCGCCTTGGCCAGATGCGCGGCGCGCGTTGCCTTGCCGACGCCGGCGCCAACCAGCGGCGCGATCTCGGCCGCCAGGCGCTCGATGCGCTTGATGCGCGCGGCCTGCGTGCCGAGCTTCTCGTGGAACACGATCTGCTCGAATTTCGGCAGCCGCTCCTCAAGCTTGGTCTTCAGATCCGTTTCATAGAAGAACTTCGCATCACTGAGCCGCGCGCGGATGACGCGCTCGTTGCCGGCGATGATGGTCTTGCCGCCGTCCGTCGCCTCGATATTGGCGACGAGGATGAACTTATTGGCGAGCTTTCCGGCGTTATCCGTATTCTTGGGATCGCTGACGACGAAGCACTTCTGGTTGTTGCGGATGGTGGCGCGGATGACTTCCGCGGGCGTTGTCAAGAATTCCGGCTCGAACGAGCCCATCAGTACGACCGGCCATTCGACGAGGCCGGCGACCTCGTCGAGCAGGTTCTGGTCCTCGACGAGCTCGAACCCTTGCGCGAAGGCGAGCTGCTTGGCGTCGGTGAGGATCGCATCCTTGCGGCGCTCAGGGTCGAGCACGACCTTTGCGGCGAGAAGTTTGGCCTCGTAATCCTCGAAACGACGCACGGAAATCGCCGCGGGTGCGAGGAAGCGATGGCCGTAAGTGGTTTGGCCGGCCTCGATGCCGTCGACCGAGAACTTCACGACGTCGGGCTGTTCCGTCTCGAGCCCGAAAGTCGCGGTGATTGCGTGCAGCGGACGCACCCAGTTCAGCGATCCGGGTTTGCCGGAGCGCGCGCCCCAGCGCATCGCTTTCGGCCAGGGGAAGGTGCGGATGATCACCGGCAGGATTTCCGCGAGCACGTCGATCGCGGCGCGGCCGGGCTTCTCGATCAGCGCAATATAGAAGTCGCCCTTCGGATCCCGTTGGATCTTGGCTTCGTCGAGCGAACTCAAACCGGTAGCCTTCAGAAAACCCTGCACGGCCGCATCGGGCGCGCCAATTTTCGGTCCGCGGCGTTCGGTCTTGAGGTCCGGCTGGCGCGCAGGGATGCCGTGCACGGTCAGCGCGAGGCGGCGCGGCGTCGCGAACGCCTTTGCGCCCTCGTAGACGAGGCCTTCGGCGACCAGCTTGTCGGTGACCATGCGGCGCAGATCGTCGGCCGCCTTGGCCTGCATGCGCGCGGGGATTTCTTCCGAGAACAGTTCGAGCAAAAGATCGGGCATCAGGCAGCTCCGCCCGCTTCAGTATGGATCCAGGCTTCGCCACAGGCCTTGGCCAGCTCGCGCACGCGCAGAATGTAGCTCTGCCGCTCGGTCACGGAGATCACGCCGCGTGCATCGAGCAGGTTGAAGACGTGGCTCGCCTTGATGCACTGGTCATAGGCCGGCAGCGCCATCAGATGCTGCTTGCTGTTGCCGCCTTCGCGCCAGCCGGCCTCGAGATATTTCCTGCAGGCCGCTTCGGCCATCCTGAACTGCTCGAACAGCATCGCGGTGTCGGCATGTTCAAAGTTGTGCCGCGAATATTCCTGCTCGGCTTGCAGGAAGACGTCGCCATAGGTGACCCTGGCGGCGCCATCGCGGCCGTTGAAGTTGAGGTCGTAGACGCGATCGACGCCCTGCACATACATCGCCAGGCGCTCGAGCCCGTAGGTGAGCTCGCCCGCCACCGGCGCGCATTCGAAGCCCGCGACCTGCTGGAAATAGGTGAACTGGCTGACTTCCATACCGTCGCACCAGCATTCCCACCCGAGGCCCCAGGCGCCCAGCGTCGGGCTCTCCCAATCGTCCTCGACGAAGCGGATATCGTGCACGGCGGAATCGATGCCGATCGCGGCGAGCGACTTCAGGTACAGCTCCTGAAGGTTCGGCGGCGACGGTTTCATGATCACCTGGAACTGGTAGTAGTGCTGCATCCGGTTCGGGTTTTCGCCGTAGCGACCGTCCTTGGGTCGGCGCGAGGGCTGCACATAGGCCGCGTTCCACGGCTTTGGCCCGAGCGCGCGCAGGGTGGTCGCCGGATGAAAGGTGCCCGCGCCCATCTCCATGTCATAGGGCTGCAGGATCACGCAGCCCTGCTCGGCCCAGAACCGCTGGAGCGCGAGGATGAAGCCCTGGAACGAGCGTTCCGGGCGCATATGGGCGGGCAAGGAGGCGTCCATCGTCAGATCAGGCTCTCGCGGGGGGTTTTGAATCGCGCGGGACCGTATCGGCGGCGGGGATGGGAATCAAGGCGAAGGGGGAGAAATGGCAGTCATTCCGGGGCGATGCGCAGCATCGAACCCGGAATCTCGAGATTCCGGGTTCGCCCTAGGGCGCCCCGGAATGACGGTGCGTGTGAAAGCCAGAACCACCTATCCCGGGCGGTAAGCTCCGGTCACGGGGTCACGTTTCAGCGTCGGGATGTCCCCCATATGGGCGGCTTCGGTGACGCGCGACAAGCGCATCTCCTCCAGCTCCTGGTTGATCCGGACAGCGGTCTTGTAGGCCCAGCGGACCACGGCAAGCCCGCCCAGCACGCCCGCGAAAGCGACGAACGGCGGCATCGGTCGATCCTTGTCTAGTGCTCAGCCCCCACGCGCATTGTTGCGCAGATGGACCTGCGCCGCAATCGGAGGGTCGAGGGGCCAAATGGCGCGGGAGTGCGAGCCCTAGAACCCGAATTTCGCCCAAATCGCCCGCGTCTCGACCGCCGAGATCAGCTCATCCGGCAGACCGGCCATTGATTCCAGCGCCGAAAGCTGACCCGCCCCGGGCGATTTCCGGCCCAGAAGACCGGACAACAGACCGGTCGGCTGCGCGATCACAGGGGTGAGAACCTTCTCGCCGTAGCGGGCACGAAGAGTTGAGCGGAGATCGCCGATGCTGTCGGCGAGCCCCAGCGCGACTGCGCTCTCGCCCGCCCAATATTCGCCCGTGAACAGGGTGTCGTCGGTGCCTCTCAGGCGCCCGCCGCGGCTGTCCTTTACCAGGGCAATGAAGATCTGGTGGATCTCGCGCTGGATCGCCTTCAGCTTCGCTACGTCATCAGGATTTTCCGGGAGGAACGGATCGAGCATCGCCTTATGGGCGCCGGCGGTGTAGAGGCGCCGCTCGACGCCGAGCCGCTTGATCGCCTCCTGGAAACCAAAACTGCCACCGACCACGCCGATCGAACCGAGGATCGAAGAGGGATCGCAGATGATCTCATCGCCGGCACAGGCGATCATGTAGCCGCCTGAGGCGGCGACGTCCTCGACGAAGACCAGCACGGGCAGCTTCTTCTCCGCCGCGAGCTGCTTGATGCGCAGGTAGATCTGGCGCGACTGCACCGGCGAGCCGCCGGGCGAATTGATCACCAGCGCCACCGCCTTGGCGTTGCGATGTGAAAACGCCCGCTCCAGCACGCGCGCTATGCCCGCGAGCGTCATGCCAGGGCGCAGCGGCGTCACTGCGCCGATCACGCCGGACAGCCGCACCACGGGCACAATTGCCGTGCCGGGCCGGAAACGCGCCGGCAGATATTGCATGAGCTTGTCGGCCAGGCCGGAACTCTCACGATCGTTCAAATCTTCGGCCATGCCGTTACCTCTGTTTAACCATTTTTTATCACGCGACTGTCATTGGAAGTGCCTGGAACGTGTTTTGCAGATTTCCCGTTGGGAGGCTGCAATGAGGCAGCGGAGAACGCCATGAAAATCTATTTGCTGATGCTGCTGATCGGTGCGCTGTTCATGGCGATCCGCCTGACGACGCCGCAGGAACAGCAGTCGGAATCGCTTCCGCAATAAGCGATCACGGCTCCGCCAGCGGCAAGACCGCCCTTCCCTCCAGAATCTCCTTCACCTCTTTTTTAGGCACGCCCGACTCGTCATTGAGCATGAGGCCCGGCAGCACTCGCGCCGGCGCCCGGCCGCCTTTGACCGCGCGCACCAGCACCCGGATCGCCGGCCGCCCCGCCTCACCGTGAACTGGCAGGATCGACAGACTGCCGAAGCCGCGTGACAGCGCTGCCAGGACGTCGGCGATCCCATCTGCACGCCAGATCAACGTCAGCACGCCGTTCGATCGGAGGATGCGCCGCGCCGCATGCACCCATGCATTCAGCGTCTCGTCGCGCGCGACATGGGCGGTGTGACGTGCCTGGTCCGGCGACCCGCGATGCCGAACCGGATCGTTGAAAGGCGGGTTCATCAGCACCACGTCGACGCTGTCGGGCACGAGACCATTTGCCGCAAACGCCTGCGCATCGGCAGTGACGTCGAGCACGATCGTCTCGGCGGCAATTCCATTCGCCGCCGCGTTGGACCGCGCAAGCTCTGCCAGCACCGGATCGATCTCGACCAGGCCGAGCCGCAATCCAGCCACGCGCCTGGCAAGCGCGAGGCCCGCCACACCGATGCCGGCGCCGAGATCGATCGCGCGATCGCCCGCCTTGGCCGTGGTCGCCGCCGCAAGCAGGATGGCGTCGTGTCCGGCGCGATGGCCGGATCGCTTCTGCTTCAGGCGCAGCTGCCCGCCGAGAAAGGCGTCTTCGGTGATATCGGCTGCGGCCTCAATCATCGCCGCGCAATTCGTGGCTGAGGCCGGCCTCGGTGAGAAGCTGGCGGGCCTCGACGGCGTCATCCTCATGGACCAGGATCCGCCGCGGCAGAATGCCGAGCGAGCCCTCGATGATGCTCATGTTCTGGTCAAGCACCAGATGATGGATATTGGCACCGTCGAGCAGCGCGCCGATCGCTGACACCAGCACCATGTCGTTGGTCCGAACCAGTTCACGCAAACGCAGGTCTCCTGCCTGAAAAAGAGGGAAGCGGCAAATGTCAATGGTTCCGCGGCACTTGCCGCATCCGCCACCAGTTTCTATTGTCTTTCCATCAGAATAGCCCTTCCGGGGCAAATATTGGAGACCGGCGTGGCCGTCATCGTACCTTTCGAAACTCCGGGCGCGTCGATCGAAGAGCTGGTTGCCCTTGTCGCCGGTGACATGGAGCGCGTCAACGCCACGATCCTGTCGCGGACCGGTTCTGATGTGACCATGATCCCTGAGGTCGCCAATCATTTGATCTCCTCCGGGGGAAAACGCCTGCGGCCAATGCTGACGCTCGCCATGGCCAACCTCGCCGGCTACACCGGCGACGGCCACATCAAGCTCGCCGCCTCCGTCGAGTTCATGCATACCGCGACCCTGCTCCACGACGACGTCGTCGACGAAAGCGAGATGCGCCGAGGCAAGCTGTCTGCGCGCATGCTCTGGGGCAACGAGGCGAGCGTGCTGGTCGGCGACTTCCTGCTCGGCCAAGCCTTCCGCATGATGGTCGAGGTCGGCTCGCTGCGCGCGCTGGACATCCTCTCTGCGGCCGCCGCGACCATCGCCGAGGGCGAGGTGATGCAGCTCGCCGCGGCCAAGAACACCGCGACCACCGAGGACGAATATCTCGCCGTGATCCGCGGCAAGACGGCCGAGCTGTTCGCCGCCGCCTGCGAGGTCGGCCCCGTGATCGCCAACCGCCCGAAGGCGGAACAGACTGCCTGCCGCTCGGTCGGCATGAATCTCGGCATCGCCTTCCAGCTCGTCGACGACGTGCTCGACTATGGCGGCAAGAGCGCCAAACTCGGCAAGAACACCGGCGACGATTTCCGCGAAGGCAAGATCACGCTGCCGGTCGTGCTCGCCTTCCGCCGCGGCAACGACACCGAGCGCGCCTTCTGGATTCGGGCACTGGAGCGCGGCGACGTCGGCGATTCCGATCTCGATCACGCCATCGGCCTGATGAACAAGCACCGCGCGCTGGAGGACACGCTGAGCCGCGCCCAGCACTACGGCGCCATGGCTGTGGACGCGCTGGCACTGTTCCCGTCCTCGCCGATGAAGAGCGCGCTGGAACAGGTCGTGGCGTTCTGTCTGGCGCGATCACATTAGGCGTGACCGCCCGACGCGCTCTCCACTCGTCAACTGCCGCGGTGACGATCTGGATTGCTGCTTCGCTCCGCTCCCAATGCCGGAGCGTTAGAGGCAGCATCGCACTCCCTTCCGTGTCCCGGACTGCAACGCTCGTCGCGTGGCCGCGCAGGGCCGGGACCCACGCGGCACGCGCAGCTCTCAGCAAGATGGGCCCCGGCGCTGCGCTGCGTCCGGGCGCGAGAGCGGTCCGGCAAGTGCCCGCCGCACATTCCGACCAGACGCGCTGTCTCCCACCGAACCGCTTTAGCCATCATATCACTTACGCTGCTCGCGCCTGCTGCTGCCTGCCCCAGTCACTTGCCTTTTGCAAGTCACTCACCTACCTTGCTGCCATGCAGCCCAAATCTCCCTCCATCCTGGAATGCCCTGTCGGCCGCGCCGTGGAGACGGTCGGCGAATGGTGGAGCATTTTGATCCTGCGCGATGCGTTTCAGGGCGCGACGAAATTCGACGAGTTTTCGCAAAGCCTCGGGATCGCGCCGAACATCCTGTCGCGGCGGCTCGCCCATCTCACCGAGAACGGCATGTTTGTTCGCCGCCGCTATCATGAGCGGCCGCCGCGCTACGAATATGCGCTGACGGACAAGGCGCGGGATTTCTTTCCCGTGATCGTGGCGCTGCTCGCCTGGGGCAACAAGCATCTCGCTCCGAAGGGCGAAGCCATCCTGCTGGCGAGCCGAGACGAGATCCGCCCGTTCGATCCTGTCGTCGTCGATGCCGCCGACCTGCGTCCGATCACGCTCACCAATGCAGTCGTCATCGCCGGTCCACGCGCCAGCCGCGGGATGCGCAAACGACTCGCTTCACTCAAGGCCATGAACCCGGCCGTCGCGCCGTCTGGAGACTGACATGCGTCGTATCGTCGTGACGGGAATGGGCGCGGTGTCGCCGCTTGGCTGCGGTGTCGAGCGGTCTTGGCGCCGGCTGTTGGCCGGTCAAAGCGGGCTGCGCCCTCTGCCCGAATGGGCGCAGGTACTGCCGGCGCACATCGCCGGGCTCGTGCCCGACAAGGCCGATGATGCCGAAGCCGGCTTCGATCCCGCACAGGCGGCTGCGCCAAAAGACCAGCGCAAGATGGACCGCTTCATCCTGTTCGCGCTGCTCGCCACCGCAGAAGCAGTGTCGCAGGCCAAATGGATGCCGCAGGACGCCGCGGCGCTGGCACGGACCGCGACGATCATCGCTTCCGGCGTCGGCGGCTTTCCGGCGATAGCAGAGGCGGTGCGCATCACGGAGCAGCGCGGCGCGCGCCGGCTCTCGCCCTTCACGATCCCCTCGTTCCTCGCCAATCTCGCCGCTGGCCACGTCTCGATCAGATACGGCTACAAGGGACCGCTGGGCACGCCCGTCACCGCCTGCGCGGCCGGGGTCCAGGCGATCGGCGATGCCGCGCGCATGATCCGCGCCGACGAGATCGACGTCGCAATCTGCGGCGGTGCGGAGGCCTGTATCGATATCGTCAGCCTCGGTGGCTTTGCTGCGGCACGTGCGCTGTCGAGCGGCTTCAACGATGAGCCTGCACGCGCCTCGCGCCCGTTCGATCGCGACCGC
The DNA here is from genome assembly GCF_023073735.1 of Bradyrhizobium sp. 160. Taxonomy (NCBI): domain Bacteria; kingdom Pseudomonadati; phylum Pseudomonadota; class Alphaproteobacteria; order Hyphomicrobiales; family Nitrobacteraceae; genus Bradyrhizobium; species Bradyrhizobium sp. 160. The sequence goes on along the minus strand of NZ_JADPKD010000054.1, from coordinate 408,874 downwards.
GACGGTTTTGTGATGGGCGAAGGCGCCGGCATCCTGGTGATCGAGGAACTGGAGCATGCTCTGGCGCGCGGCGCGGCGCCGATCGCGGAGATCGTCGGCTACGGCACGACCGCGGATGCCTATCACATGACCTCGGGTCCGCCCGATGGTGATGGCGCCCGCCGCGCGATGGAGATCGCGCTTCGGCAGGCGAACCTTGCGCCCGCGGATGTACAGCACCTCAATGCCCATGCGACATCAACGCCCGCCGGCGACGAGAGCGAGCTTGGCGCTATCGCCGCGCTGTTCGGCCGTGACCGCGGCATTGCCGTAAGCGCGACCAAATCGGCCACCGGCCATCTGCTCGGCGCCGCCGGCGGATTGGAGGCGATCTTCACCGTGCTCGCTTTACGCGACCAGATCGCGCCGCCGACGCTCAATCTCGAAAACCCGGATCCTGGCGCTGATGGCATCGACATCGTCGCCGGCGCAGCGCGGCCGATGCCGATGCAGAGCGCCATCTCGAACGGCTTCGGCTTTGGCGGGGTCAATGCCAGCGTGATCTTCCGCCGGATCGGCTAAACGAGGGGCCTTGCAATCGCGTCAGGCTTCGCTACCAAAACACAATGATCACGACGAATTTCTGGCTGTTCCTGGCGGCAGCTTGTCTCATTGCCGCCGTTCCCGGCCCCGGCATCTTCTATGTCGCGGCACGGACATTATCGGAGGGACGCGTCAGCGGTTTCGCATCGACTGCGGGCACGGCGCTGGGCGGACTGGTTCATGTGGTGGCGGGTAGCCTCGGCATCTCCGCGATCATCCTGGCCAGCGCCGAACTGTTCGCCGCAGTGAAATTTATCGGCGCGCTCTATCTGGTCTGGCTCGGTATCAAAACTTTTCGCAGCACCGGCCGGGCGCTGTCGCTCGCGAGCGAGCCCATCGGCGACAATCGCGCCTTTCGCGACGGTGTGCTGGTGGAGGCGCTGAACCCGAAGACCGCCGCCTTCTTCCTCGCCTTCATTCCACAGTTCCTCGATCCCGCAGGATCGGACCCCACGCTGCAATTCGTCCTCCTCGGCGCAATCTCGGTGACGCTGAATACGCTCGCCGATGTGGTGGTGGTGCTGATGGCAGCAGCGACGCGCAAGCAGCTGATCGGAAGGCCGCATCTGATGCGGCGCCTCACGCAGGGCTCGGGCGTCTTCATCGCCGGCCTCGGCCTGTCGCTCGCGCTGGCACGGCGGCCGGCAAATGGCTAGCGCCCCGCAAAGCCGGTTCTATGAATCGCACGGCCTGCGGCTGCATTGAGCAGACTGGGGCAACGAGGGCGCACCCATCGCCATCCTCGTCCATGGCGGCCGCGATCATTGCCGGAGCTGGGACGTCATCGCCGGATCGCTGCAGCCGCATTTCCACGTGCTCGCACCCGACCTGCGCGGACACGGCGATTCCGATTGGACCCGAGGCGGCAGCTACGCGCTGACGGAATATGTCTACGATCTTGCCCAGCTCGTCCGCATCATTGCTGCGCCGCAGGTGACGCTCATCGGCCATTCGATGGGCGGCATGGTCAGTCTGATCTTTTCGGGCTCATTCCCCGAGCTGGTCTCCAAGCTCGTCGTCCTCGACGGCGTGACCATGTTGCCGGACACGCCGAAGCCGCCGGTGCATGAGCGCATCGGCAAATGGGTGGCGCAGCTCGACAAGCTGCACGACCGCACGCCGCGCCGCTATTCGACGCTCCAGGCCGCAGCCGCGCAGATGATGCTTCACAACAAGCGGCTGTCCCGCGACCTCGCGCTGCATCTCGCCACGCATGGCGCGCGGCAGAACGAGGACGGCACCTATAGCTGGAAGTTCGATCACTACCAGCGCGCCAGTGCGCCGCACCGGCTCTGGCCAGACGACCACATCGAACTGTGGGCGCGCATCGCCTGCCCGACGCTGCTGCTCAATGCCGGCGAAAGTTTTCTGGCCGGCGCAAAGGCAGCGGGCCTGGAGAGGTATTTCCAGAACGCGCGCATCGAGACCGTCGCCGGGGCGGGACACTGGCTGCAGCATGACAAGCCGCAAGAGGTGCTGACTGAGATCCGGCGGTTTCTCGGGCTCGACGAGCAAAGTGCGGATTAGCTTGCTATCGTAGCCTTCATGAGCGCAGCGACATGCAGGGCGCGGCAAGAAAGAGGCCCGGATCGCCTCGCTCATCCGGGCTGCGCAGCGTCTCCAGGAAAATACTAGCTAGCTCAACGTTCCCGCATGCACCCACCAGCCGGGATGATCGCGCCGGATCTTTTCGGCGGCGGCATAGGCATCGGCCGGCGTGCCATAGATCGCAAAGCACGTCGCCCCGGAGCCGGACATGCGGGCGAGCTTGACGCCGGCAGAGGCACGCAAGGCTTGCAGTACCTTGCCGATCACCGGCTCGATGCGCATCGCGGGCGCTTCGAGGTCGTTGGCGACGGTCTCGAGAACGTTGACCCAGTCAGCGATCGAGGCGCCCTCCTCCGGCCAGGCCGGAGCGCGGATGACGTCGGTGACGCCGACCAGGAGCTCGCCGTTGCGCAGACCCAGCGCCTGGAACACGTCCTTGGTCGCGACCGGCACCCGCGGATTGACCATGACGCAGGGCATGCTCGGCAGCGCGAGCGGCAGCAGTTGCTCGCCGACTCCGGTCATGTCGCAGGCGCGCGAGAGCAGGCACACCGGCACGTCGGCGCCAGTTGCGAGCGCGACCTTCTGGAGACGGGGATCATCGAGCGATAAGTCGTTAAGACGGGCCAAGAGCCGAAGCGCCGCCGCGGCATCCGCCGAGCCACCGCCGATGCCGGCCGCGACGGGGAGCACCTTGTCGAGCACGAAGGCGCCCAGCTTCAGGCCCGGTACGGCCTCGGCCAGAAGCTTGGCCGCCTTGAGCACGAGATTGTCGGCGTTATCGCCGCAGGCTGTGGCCAGCGGTCCGGTGGTGGTGAGCTTCAACTCGCCGCCGGGCTCCAGCGTCAGCCGGTCGGCGCAGTCGGCAAACGCAACCACGCTTTCGAGATCATGATAGCCGTCGGCACGACGGCCGACGACGCGAAGGCTCAGATTGACCTTCGCCCGCCCCTCTTCAATCAACGCCGACATCGGCGACACGCCCCCAGAACCTACGTCTTTCCTTCACATGATCTTGCCGAAAAAGCGCTACACGATTTCCGGATCACGCGCTCAGCTCAGCCGCCCTTGCCGTCATCCTTCTTCTTCTCGGCCTGCGCCGCCGAAGAGTTCGAATTGTCGTCCGGCAGACCGTTGGCGATCTTGGCCTCGATCTTCGGCAGTTCTTCCGGCTCGGGCTTGAGATCGCGCGCATGCGACCACTGGAATTTTGCTTCCAGCGTGCGGCCGACGCGCCAGTAGGCGTCGCCGAGGTGATCGTTGATGGTGGGATCCTCGGGCTTGAGATCGATCGCGCGTTCGAGGTTCTTCACCGCCTCCTCGTAATTGCCGATGCGGTAATAGGCCCAGCCGAGGGAGTCCACGATATAGCCGTCGTCGGGACGCTGCTCGACGGCGCGCTTGATCATCTTCATGCCTTCGTCGAGATTCACGCCCTGGTCGATCCAGGAATAGCCGAGATAGTTGAGGACGTGCGGCTGGTCGGGCTGAAGCTCGAGCGCCTTCTTCATGTCGGCTTCGGCCTTGGCCCACTGCTTGGAGCGCTCCTCGCAGATGCCGCGATAGTAATACCAGACGCTGTTGGCCTTGTCGTTGCCGGGCGGCAGCACCTCGATGCCTTGCGAATAGGTCGCGCCGCAGTCGCCGAACCGCTTGCGGCCGCGCTCGATATTGCCGAGCGCCATGATGGCTTCGAGGTCCTTGGAATCCTCCGACGTGACGCCCTTGAGGATCTTGATCGCCTCATCGGTGCGGTCGGCGGAATCGAGGTCGATGGCGAGCTGGATCTGCGCGTTGCGCTTGAGCGGCGAGGACGAGGGCACGCGCTCATAGACCTTGATCGCCATCTGCGGCCGCTTCACCGATTCATAGAGGTCGGCAAGCGAGAGCAGCGCCAGCGGATGGCTGGGCTGGAGGTAGAGCGAGAGCTGGAGATAGACCAACGCCAGATCCTCGCCGCCGCGGCGGGTCAGCGTGGCGCCGATGCCGTAGAGCGCTTCGGCGGCGCCGGCTTGCGCGGAATCGACGAGCGGCGGCATCTTCTTGCCGGCCTTGGTCTCGCGCAGGCCTTCCAAGATCAGCGGATGACGGGCGAGCTTCTTGTCGAAAGCCTGGTAGACGGTGGTCGCCGCGGCGGAATCCTTGTTGCGCGACAGCCAGCGCGCATAGGCCTCGGTGATGCGCAGCATGGAATCGTCGAGCTTGTAAGCGCGCTCGAAGCGGGTGCCGGCGTCCTTCTCCTTGCCGGAGAGCTCGAGGATCATGCCGGCGTGCAGATCCTTGAACAGCGGATACCATTCCGGACCGGCCAGCTTGTCGATGGCGGCGACACCGCCCTTGGCATCGCCCGCACCATAGGCGGCCCAGCCCGACAACAGCGTGGCGACGAGATCGGTGATCGGGCCGCGGATCGACTGGTTGATGTTGGTTTGCGCCGCCGCGTACTTCTTCAGCTTGAGATCGTGAACGCCGACGACGAGCCGCGCGACGCGGTTGGTCTTGTCGATGGTGAGGATGCGCTCGGCGAGTTTGACCGCCTCGTCGATGTCGCCGTCGGCGACCGAGGAGATGAAGGCACGGTCGAGCAGTTCGTTGTTCTTCGGATCGGTGCGCAGGGCCGAGCGGTAGAACGCCGCGGCCGAGGTCGCGTCGCGCTCGACGCTGGCGTGGCGGGCGGCGAGATAGCTGCCGGCGCCGGTGAGCGACTTCAGATCGTTCCGGGTCGGAAACTGCGCCGCCGTGTTCTCCGGGTGATCCGGCGTCTGCGCTAGGACCGCGCCGGGGACCGCCACGATCGCGGTGCCCATGAAGGCGATGGCGGCAGCAGTCCAGCGGTTGAAACGATTTGAAAACATCAGGGCTCGCCTTGAGTTGGTAGTGCCTGGGTTTGCAGCAGAGGCCATGTCGCATGCGAACGCGGCCGGTGGCATCGGGACCCGGAACCGTCAGGCCGACAATGCCGCTTTTGGCGCCTCGCCGCAAGGATTCGGACCGGGCGATCCCCGCCGCACGTCCCAACGCGGCCAAGTGAATCCGCCACCAGCGCCCCAAGACGCCGCTACTATGGCCTTATCGTGGCCGCCGGCCGCTCCGGCGGCCCCCGGTTTCACGCGAACGTGCGTCACATTGCCGGGGGTCGCGTAACCCCGGCCACATCCGGTCTGGATATGTGATCCCGGCTTACATTGCCTCGTAATTCGGGCCGCCACCGCCCTCCGGGGGAACCCAGGTAATGTTGCCGTTGGGGTCCTTCACGTCGCAGGTTTTGCAGTGGACGCAATTCTGGGCGTTGATCTGGAAACGCGGGCCAGACCCCTCCTCAATCCACTCATAGACGCCGGCCGGGCAATAGCGGCTCGAGGGACCGGCAAACACGTCGTGCTCCGAGGTCTTCTGGAGGTTCATGTCAGCGACCTTGAGATGGATCGGCTGGTCCTCCTCGTGATTGGTGTTGGACAAGAACACCGAGGACAGCTTGTCGAAGGTGATCTTGCCATCCGGCTTCGGATAGTTCTTCGGTGCATGCTGCTTGGCCGGATCGAGCGTGGCGCGGTCATGCTTGAGATGCGATTGCGTGCCGAACAGCGAGGCCCCGAACAGCGTGTTGCACCACATGTCGAAGCCGCCCAGCGCGACGCCGAGCACGGTGCCGAACTTCGACCACAGCGGCTTGACGTTGCGGACCAGGAACAAATCCTTGCCGACCGACGAGGAACGCCAGGCGTTCTCGTATTCCACGAGCTCGTCATTGGCGCGCTCGGCCGCGATCGCCGCGGCGACGTGCTCGGCGGCGAGCATGCCGGTGCCCATCGCATTGTGCACACCCTTGATGCGCGGCACGTTGACGAAACCGGCCGCGCAGCCGATCAGCGCGCCGCCGGGGAAGCTCAGCTTCGGCACCGACTGGTAGCCGCCCTCGGTGATGGCGCGCGCCCCGTAAGCGAGCCGCTTGGCGCCATCGAAAGTGCCGCGGATCGAGGGATGGGTCTTGAAGCGCTGGAATTCGTCGAATGGGGACAGATAGGGATCGTCGTAATTCAGATGTACGACGAAGCCAACGGCGACGAGATTGTCGTCGTAGTGATAGAGGAATGAGCCACCGCCGGTCTTCATATCGAGCGGCCAGCCGAAGGAATGCTGAATCAAGCCCTTCTGGTGCTTGGCGGGATCGATCTGCCAGACCTCCTTGAGCCCGATGCCGAATTTGGGCGGTTCGGCCTTGGCGTCGAGCGCGAATTTGTTGATGAGCTGCTTGGTCAGGCTGCCGCGCGCGCCTTCGGCGAACAGCGTGTACTTGCCGAGCAATTCCATGCCGCGGGTGAAGGAGTCCTTCGGCTTGCCGTCCCGGCCGATGCCCATGTCGCCGGTGGCGATGCCCTTGACCTTGCCCTCCTCGTCATAGAGCACTTCGGCCGCCGCAAAGCCCGGATAGATCTCGACGCCGAGCGCCTCGGCCTTGCGCGCCAGCCAGCGGCAGACATTGCCGAGCGAGCCGATGTAGCAATGATGATTGTCCATCAGCGGCGGCATCATGAAGTTCGGCAGCTTGATCGCGCCGCCGGCCGTCATCCAATAGAAGCGATCGTCCTTCACCTGGGTTTTCAGCGGGCAGTCGGCATCCTCGCGCCAGTCCGGAACGAGCTTGTCGAGCCCGGCCGGGTCGATCACGGCGCCGGAGAGAATGTGCGCGCCGACCTCGGAGCCCTTCTCCACGACGACCACGTTGAGATCGGCGTTGATCTGCTTCAGCCGGATCGCAGCCGACAGGCCCGAGGGGCCGGCGCCGACGATGACGACGTCGAATTCCATGGATTCGCGAGGAGGGAGTTCTTCGGTGCTCATCTGATCTCAGCCCTTGAGACGGTCCTTGGTCGATTGCGCCCTCTTGTTTCCGATTTTTCCGGGTAGGACAACCTCGGAAATACGTTTCGCCGGGGTGCAAGACCGCCCAAGCTGATATAAAAGTCAGACTTTCCCATGATCCCCGAACCCGCACCCACCATCCGCGAGCTTCTCGCCTTCTATCTGGAGGCGGGTGTCGACTGCGCGCTCGCCGAGGAACCGATCGACCGCCTGGCGGAATTAGAAGCCCCGCCACCGGCCCCGCGCGTGGCACCGCCGGTCGAGCCATCGCGGCCCGCCGCCGCGCCGACGCTCATGCGCGGCGAGGCAGCCCCTGCGCCCGACGTCGCGATTGCTTCCGCACGCGAGGCCGCGCGCACGGCGCCGACGCTGGATGCACTGCGCGAACTGATGCAGAGCTTCGAGGGCTGCGCGCTGAAGCACACCGCGACGCGGCTGGTGTTCGCCGACGGCAATCCTAAGGCGCGCATCATGTTCGTCGGTGAGGCGCCCGGGCGCGACGAGGACATCGAGGGACTGCCCTTCGTCGGGCGCAGCGGCAAGCTGCTCGATCTCATGATCGGCGCAATCGGGCTCAACCGCACCACCGCCTATATCGCCAACGTCATTCCCTGGCGGCCGCCCGGCAATCGGACGCCGACGCCGCAGGAGACGCAGATCTGTCTGCCCTTCATCCAGCGTCAGATCGAGCTGGTCAATCCGGATGTGCTGGTGACGCTCGGCAATCCCTCGACGCAGACGCTGCTCGGAACGCGCGAAGGCATCATGCGCACCCGGGGCCGCTGGTTCGACTACGACACCGGCCAGCGCACCATCCGTGCGCTGCCGACATTTCACCCGGCGTACCTGCTGCGCTCGCCGTCCTACAAGCGGCTGGCCTGGCAGGATCTGCGCGCGGTTGCGAAGGTGCTGGCGCAAGGCGCGGTGTAACCACACCCACCCGTCATTCCGGGGCTCGCGAAGCGAGAGCCCGGAATCCATCGAGCGGCAGAGTGAGCGGATGAATGGATTCCCGGCTCGCGGCTTCGCCGCGCCCCGGAATGACACTGACCTACGCCCCCTTCGGCCGCACGATGGCCCAGCCGATGCGCAAAAGCTGCTGGCGGCCGGTTACCAGCCATTCGAAGGCGCGCGGGACTTCCGGGACGATGTTGGGAAATCGTTTGAGGATCTCCGGCGGCGGGGTGCCGGCGGTGTCGGAGGCGCGCCAGACCACGACGCCGCCGGTCTCGCTGAACTTGGCCTGATTCATCCACGGCGTGCGCGCAGGATCGGCGTCGATGAAGAGGTGCGGCCGGCCGGAATGCAGCGCGATCAGGCTCGCAAGCTGGGTCTCGCCGGCGACCGCGCGCAGGCGATGATTGGTGCGGCGGGCGAAGCTCTCGTCGAAGAAATCCGAGATCGCGCGCGCCGGCATCGAGGTTGCGATCTCGCCGGTGCCGGTCCAAGGCATGATCAGGACGGCGAGCACGACGCCGATGGCGGGCGCGATGATTGCGGCGGCCCAGACCATGCGCAGCATCCGCGCGCGGCGCATCGCGATGAGATCCCCTGCGGCGACCATCACGGCAAGCCCGGACATGACCAGCATGACACCGGCGCCGCCGACGACGGATTCGAGCCCGAGCAGGCCGGAGATCAGCACCGCGCCGAGTGGCGGCGCCAGCGCGAAGAAATAGACGAAGTTGCTCGCGAGCGGCTCGACCGGCGGGCGATAGATGATCGGCGGCTCCTCGCCCTTGCCGGCGAACATCCCGGTGTTGAGGAAGATCAGCGCCGGAATCGCCGCCGCCCCAAGCACGAGCCCGCCGAGCAGCCAGGCTGCGTGCAGGACGCCGGCGTTGAGCTCCGAAAGTTGCGGCAAGGCCGGCATCGTCAATGTCTCGGCGCGCATCAGCCACATCGCATAGGGCAGCGCCAGCACGGCGACGACGATCAGCGCGAATAGCGGATCGAGCCCGCGCAGCGCCCTGCGGCCGCCCGCGGTCGAAATCGCGAAGACGACGATCAGGAGGAGGAGGAAGATCGCGGCGGGCGTCGTGAGCAACAACAGGCCGGCCTCGATCGACCAGGCGAACCAGGCATTGCTGCGGCGCTGGCCGATGATCTGCCAGGAGTGCAGCAGCAGCAGCGCCCAGAGCGGCCGTGCCAGCACCAAGGGTCCGAAGTCGAGCGCGGACGAGGAGAAGGCCAGCACGGTCATGGTCAGCAGCACGGCCAGCACCGCCTGCTGTGAGCCGACGACGGCACGAGACAGATGAAAGAGCGCGATGAAGGTCGCGATCTCGCAGAGCTCAGCGAGCACATACACGCCGAACATGTGACCGCCGGCGACGCGATAGGCCATGTCGGCGAGCCAGACCGGCAGCGGCGGGCCGAGATCGGTGCCGACCTGGTACTCGCGGCCGAAGGCCAGCAGCGTCGCCAGACTGCCGGGCGGGCTGCGGTAGAACACCAGCGCCACGAACAGCCACATCGCCGCCTGGAGCAGCACGGCGATCCACACGATCAGCCGCGGCCGGGCGCGAATGAGCTCGATGACCAGGGAGGTAAACCGCATGCAACGTCCGAAAGATGCAGCCAACCCGTCCAGCCGGCCCTGTTCGCTCACACCTGTTTTGATAAAGGGCGCTGCGCGTCGTGGCAACCGCCGCAAGTCGTCATGCCGGGCTTGACGGATGGGGGAAGCTGCGGAGGAAACCTAGAGATTCGCAGACGCGTCGATCTCGATTTGGGCTTCCACCTGCACCTCGACCTCCGCGACAGAGAACAGATCCTGCGCCGGCTCGACGGTCCAGGGCATGTGCTTGGCGCGGGCGGCGGCGACGGGGGCGAAGAAGCTGCGGTGGTGGATGGAGGGGCCGAGGCGATCCAGCGCGTCGAGATGCTCGGGGACAGCGTAGCCCTTGTGCTGCTCGAAGCCGTAGCCGGGGCAGTCCTGCGCCAGCGCGCACATCAGCCGGTCCCGCGTCACCTTGGCAACGATGGAGGCGGCCGCGATCGACAGCACGATGCCGTCACCACCGATCACGGCCTCGCAGTCGCATTCCGTATCGAGCCGGTCGCGGCCGTCGACGAAGACGTGGCGCGGCGCCTCGGGCAGCGCCACCACCGCGCGCTTCAGCGCCCATAGCGAAGCACGCAGGATGTTGTCGCGGTCGATCCGCGCGGGCGAAGCCACCGCGACCGAGACCTGCGCGGTGGCGCAGATCTTGTCGAACAGTTTTTCGCGCTCCTCGGCCGTCAGGCGCTTGGAATCATCGATGCCACGGGGAATGCGGTCGGGATCAAGGATCACCGCCGCCGCCACCACGGGGCCGGCGAGCGGTCCGCGACCGGCCTCGTCGCAGCCTGCGACCGGCCAGACGCCGCGCTTGATCAGCGCGCGCTCACGACGGAAGCTCGGCGGGGCCACGGCAATGATGCCTTTCCGGCCGGCGCTTTTGCCGGTTAAAGCCTGAACCTCCGACGCCTTGGTTTCCGACGACTTGGCTTGCGGAGCCTTGGCTTGCGACGCCTTGCCTTCCGACGTGTTGGCAGGCGCAGCTTTCTTCGCACCGTCTTTTTTAGGCGTGTCTTTGGCCGGCTTCTTGGCGGACTTGTCCCGAATCATGGTGGGGATCGTGCGCAAGCGGCTTCGCCAGCGCAACCTGGAACCCGAGACAATTCCCGTTATTCAGGTGGGCCGCCCTATTCCGCCAAATGCACCCGTCGGTCCTCGCCCACCTCGATGCCGGGTGCGATCACGACTTCCCAGGGGTGGCCATCGGGATCGGTGAAATAGCCGGAATAGCCGCCGTAACCGGTCTCGTGCGCCGCTTTCAGCAGCGCTGCACCCTTGTCGACAGCGAAAGCCAGCACCGTATCGACCTCCTCGCGCGTCCGGCAGTTCCAGGCGAGCGTCATCCCACGAAATGCCGGCGGTCTTGGATTGTCCGGCAACCCGGCGTCGGCGGCGAGCTGATCCCAGGGATACAAGGCGAGCACCGGACCACCGGTGTCGTAGAATGCGACCGCCTCACCGGTCGCCTTGAGCAGGCGCGAGAAACCGAGCGCCTCGTAAAAGGCGATGCTGGCGCGGATGTCGCTGACACCGAGCGTGACGACGGTCAGCCGCGGCACCGGCACGGTGGCTTCCTCACTCATGCTACGCCTCGTCCACTTCGCGATCACAACAGGCTGAGCTGATCGCCGTTCCGCTTCGGCCGCGCGAAGTGATCGGTGGTCAGCTTGGAGCGCCGCTTGTTGAGGCCGAGCCGGTCGCAGGCGATCTCGAAGCGACGGCCGATGGTCCAGGCCATCGGGCCGGTCCCCTTCATCCGCTCGCCCCATTTCGCATCGTAGTCGCGGCCGCCGCGCATGTCGCGGATCAGCGTGAAGACGTGGCGGTAGCGGTCTGGATAATTCGCCATCAGCCATTCGCGGAACAGATCGCGGACCTCGAGCGGCAGCCGCAGCAGCACGTAGGAGGCTTCCTTGACGCCGGCATGGGCTGCGGCATCAAGAATGCGCTCGATCTCGGAATCGTTCAGCGCGGGGATCACGGGCGCGACCATCACCGTCGTCGGAATGCCCGCCTCCGAGAGCTGCTTGAGCGCTTCCAGTCGCTTCGGTGGCGTCGCCGCCCGCGGCTCCATGGTGCGCGCGAGCTTCGGATCGAGCGAGGTAACCGAGATCGCGACCTTGGCGAGGTTACGCTTGGCCATCCGCGCGAGAATGTCGATATCGCGCACCACCAGCGCCGATTTGGTGACGATGCCGACGGGATGCCCGGCGCGCTCCAGCACCTCTAGGATGCCTCGCATGATCTTTCGCTCGCGCTCGATCGGCTGATAGGGATCGGTGTTGGTGCCGATCGCGATCATCCGCGGCTCGTAGCCGCTGGCAGCGAGCTCCTTCTCGAGCAGCGCCGGCGCCTCGGGTTTGGCAAACAGTTTTGACTCGAAGTCGAGCCCGGGAGACAGGCCGAGATAGGCGTGCGTCGGCCGCGCGAAGCAATAGACGCAGCCGTGCTCGCAGCCGCGATAGGGATTGATCGAGCGGTCGAAACCGATGTCGGGGGAATCGTTGCGGGTGATCACCTTGCGCGAGGTATCGATCCCGACCGTGGTCTTGAACGGAGGCAGTTCCTCCAGGCTCTGCCAGCCATCGTCGAAGGCGACGCGGGCCTCGGCCTCGTAACGGCCGCTCGCGTTGGACTGGGCGCCCCGCCCTCGCCTGCGTGCGCGGTCGATGGCAACGCCAAGCTCGGGAAAATCGGCAGGAAAATCAGAAGGCGCACCCGCCGGCTCGGAGGGCGCCGTAACCGGCGGGTGCTTGAGGGCACGAGAAGATGCTCGACTCATGAAGCCAACATAGCATGCGCCCGGAACAAATCAAGAACAAGAGCAAAAACGCGAAAACAACCCCATGCACAGTAGCGCTGCCCAAACTTCGGGCGCGCGCCCTTGACCTGACGCAACACCGGCGGGCGGCGATCCCGTTTCATGGCGAAGGGATCAATCGCGCCGGAACAATGTTGGTGACGATCGCTGGGTGAAGGTCGGCAAGAACATGACAAATCAACGACAACTGCGCGCCGCGAGCAGCGAACTCGATCTCCTCGATCGCTACTGGCGTGCCGCCAACTACCTCTCCGTCGGGCAAATTTATCTCCTCGACAATCCGCTGCTGCGCGAGCCGCTGCGACCCGAGCACATCAAGCCGCGCCTGCTCGGCCATTGGGGCACGACGCCCGGCTTGAACTTCATCTATGCCCATCTCAATCGGGTCATCCGTGCGCTCGACCTCAACGTGATCTACGTCTGCGGTCCCGGCCATGGCGGCCCGGGCATGGTTGCCAACACCTATCTGGAAGGCAGCTACAGCGAGATCTATCCCGACATCGCGCGCGATACTGAGGGATTGCGCAAGCTGTTCAGGCAGTTCTCCTTCCCAGGCGGCATTCCGAGCCACGCGGCGCCGGAAACGCCGGGCTCGATCCACGAGGGCGGCGAGCTCGGCTATGCGCTGGTGCACGCCTATGGCGCGGCATTCGACAATCCCGACCTCATCGTCGCCTGCGTCGTCGGCGACGGCGAGGCCGAAACCGGCCCGCTAGCGGCGTCGTGGCACTCGAACAAGTTCTTGAACCCCGCCCATGACGGCGCGGTGCTGCCGATCCTGCACCTCAACGGCTACAAGATCGCCAACCCCACTGTGCTCGGGCGGATGCGCAACGAAGAGATCCGCGAGCTCTTCCGCGGGCTCGGCCATGAGCCGCTGTTCGTCGAAGGCGACGATCCCAAATTGATGCACCAGGCCATGGCGGATGCGCTAGACGTCGCGCTCGTCAGCATCCGCTCGATCCAGCAGCACGCCCGCGACGGGCGCAAAGGCGTCGAGCGACCGCGCTGGCCGATGATCGTGCTGCGCAGTCCCAAGGGCTGGACCGGCCCGAAGGAGGTTGACGGCAAGAAGGTCGAAGGTTTTTGGCGCGCGCATCAGGTGCCCGTTGCGAGCTGCCGCGAGAATCCGGCGCATCTGAAGGTGCTCGAAGACTGGATGCGCAGCTATGAGCCGGACAAGCTGTTCGACCCCAGCGGAGCGCTGATTCCCGAGCTTCAGGCGCTCGCGCCCGAAGGCCAGCGGCGAATGGGCACCAATCCGCATGCCAATGGCGGGCTGTTGAAGAAGGAGCTGAAGCTGCCGGACTTCCGCAGCTTCGCTGTCGAGGTACCGCAGCCCGGCGGTGTCGTGGCGGAAGCCACACGCGAGCTCGGCAAATTTCTGCGCGACGTCGTTCGCCTGAACGCCGAGGCGCGCAATTTCCGCATCATGGGCCCGGACGAGACGGCATCAAACCGGTTAGACGCGGTGTTCGAGGCAACCGAACGCGTCTGGATGGAGCCAACCGAACCTTACGACGTGCATCTCGCGCAGGACGGCCGCGTGATGGAGGTCCTGAGCGAGCATCTCTGTCAAGGCTGGCTCGAAGGCTATCTGCTCACCGGCAGGCACGGCTTCTTCTCCTGCTACGAGGCCTTCATCCACATCGTCGATTCCATGTTCAACCAGCACGCCAAATGGCTGAAGGTGACGCGCGATCTGCCATGGCGCCGCCCGATCGCCTCGCTCAACTATCTCTTGACCTCGCATGTCTGGCGCCAGGATCACAACGGCTTTAGCCATCAGGATCCTGGTTTCGTCGATCTCGTCGCCAACAAGAAGGCTGACATCGTCCGCATCTATTTCCCGCCTGATACCAACACGCTGTTGTGGATCGTCGATCATTGCCTGCGCACCTACAACCGCATCAACGTCATTGTCGCGGGCAAGCAGCCGGCGCCGCAATGGCTGTCGATGCAGGAGGCGGCTACGCATTGCGACGCCGGCATCGGCATCTGGAGCTGGGCGGGCACGGAGGAGGCAAACGCAGAGCCCGACGTCGTGATGGCCTGCGCGGGCGACGTGCCGACACTGGAGACGCTCGCCGCCGTCGACCTGCTGCGCAAGGCGCTGCCCGAGTTGAAGATCCGCGTCGTCAACGTCGTCGACCTCATGACGCTGCAACCTCGGGCGCAGCATCCGCACGGCCTCTCCGACCGCGACTTCGACAGCCTGTTCACATCGGACAAGCCGGTGATCTTCGCCTATCACGGCTATCCTTATCTCATTCACCGGCTGACTTATAACCGCACCAATCATACCGGCATGCATGTGCGCGGATTTGCCCAGGAAGGCACCACGACGACGCCGTTCGACATGGTCGTGCTCAACGGGCTCGACCGCTACCATCTCGCGATCGAGGCGATCGAGCGCGTGCCGGGGCTTGCGACCAGGGCTGCGCAGGTCAAGCAACAGTTCCGCGACAAGCTGATCGAACATTCCCGCTACGTCCGCGAGCATGGCGAGGACATGCCTGAGGTCCGCGACTGGGTCTGGCCGAACAGCGCCGGCGGCAACACGCCAGCCGAAGCCGGCGACTGAAGCCATGTCGGACACTGTCCTTGTGCTCAACTCCGGATCGTCGAGCATCAAGTTCGGGCTGTTCGAGCTGCCGGCGTCCGGCCCCGCCCTGCTCTGCAACGGCTTGCTCGACGAGTACGAGGCAACGCCCCGCCTCGTGCTGAAGCGCCCGGCGGGCGAGAAGCTGTTCGAGACGCGAAGGGACGCGTCGGATACGGACAGCGGTCATCTGTTCGCCGACGTGCTGACCTTCGTAGACCAGCATTTCCGCGAGCAT
Source organism: Bradyrhizobium sp. 160 (assembly GCF_023073735.1). Taxonomy (NCBI): domain Bacteria; kingdom Pseudomonadati; phylum Pseudomonadota; class Alphaproteobacteria; order Hyphomicrobiales; family Nitrobacteraceae; genus Bradyrhizobium; species Bradyrhizobium sp. 160. The sequence continues at coordinate 393,657 of NZ_JADPKD010000054.1, read as the reverse complement.
CGCCTGCGCGCCATCGGCCACCGCATCGTCCACGGCGGGCCGGACTACTCCGGCCCCGTCGCGCTAACGGACGACGTCTATGCCAAGCTGGAGGCGCTGACCCCGCTGGCCCCGCTGCACCAGCCGCGTTGCCTGGAGCCGATCCGCATCATCCAGGCGACCCGCCCCGCTCTGACGCAGATCGCCTGTTTCGACACCGCCTTCCACCACAGCCTGTCGCCGCCCGCGCGCCGCTTCGCCATTCCGAGGCGCTATGAGGAGCGCGGCGTGCGGCGCTATGGCTTTCACGGCCTCTCCTTCGAATATGTCGCGGGGCGCCTCGCGGCAATCGCGCCGCAGCTCGCCGCAAAGCGCACCGTCATCGCCCATCTCGGCAATGGCGCGAGCCTGTGCGCGCTGCACGATGGCCGCAGTATCGACACCACGATGGGGCTGACGCCGCTCGACGGCCTCGTGATGGGAACGCGCTGCGGCACGATCGATCCCGGCGTGCTGCTCTATCTGCAACAGCACGAGAACATGCCGGTCGACGACCTCCAAGATTTGCTCTATCACGAGTCAGGCCTGCTCGGCGTCTCCGGCATCTCCGCGGACATGCGCACGCTGCTGGCGAGCAGCGAGGCCGCAGCGCGGGAGGCGGTCGATCTCTTCGTACTCCGCGCGACGCAGCAGATCGTCATGCTGGCGACTACGCTTGGAGGGTTGGACTGCCTGATCTTCACGGGCGGCATAGGCGAGCATGCGAAGGAAATCCGGTTCGCAATTAGTGAACGCCTCGCCTGGCTCGGCATGCGGATCGATGCCGCTGCAAATGATGCCGCGCGCGAGCGCATCAGCCGGGGCGATAGCGCTATTGAGGTGTTCATCATTCCAACGAATGAGGAACTAACGATCGCGCGGCACTGCGCGACGGTGCTGCAGATAATAGAGGGCGCATCGGATTAGCCTTTGATGGCCGTCAATCCGTCATTGATGGCCGTCAATCCGTCATTGCGAGCGAAGCGAAGCAATCCAGACTGGCTCTTCGGCGGGACACTGGATTGTTTCGCTTCGCTCGCAATGACGAAGAATGCGGTAAAGCAGCGCATCACAACGCACCGGCGAGCGTGGGGAGAACCTCTCACCCAAGTGAGTTTGCAAGTGAGCTTGTGCCGACCAGCGGCGCTGCCCACAAGGAGAGAGGGCGCAGCAGTCACGCGCATCTCGCTCTCCTTTCTAATGCGTCCCCGACCAGATCTGGAAGCACCCGATCGCGACCTCGATCACGATCAGCACCACCACCGCGATCTCGAGGCGGAGCGAGCGCTGGGTGTCGATGATGTCGGTCAGCGCGTTGGCGGTCTCCGACACCGCCGTGAGCTTGCGCTCGAGCGTGTCGAGGCGCTCCTTCAGCTCATACTCGTCCTCGAGACGGGCGTAGAGCCGGTCGAGCTCGGGCTTCTCCCAGAGCACGTCGGGTTTTTCCGCGACGGCAACACGGCCCGCGACACGCTGCTGGACGAGAAGCGCGTTGCCGATCAGCCGTAATATACCTTTGCGCCGGCGCGGTGTACGGCCGCGCTCGGCGAGCTCCCGCGCAAACGGCTCGATCACGTCGAAGACCGCGGCGACGCGCCGCTCGTCGCGGGCCAGCGACGTGCTCTTGGCGAGCGCATCCGCGATCAGGAGCAGCCGGTCGTCGGAGAATTTGGCGAGGCAGATCGGCCCGCCGGGCTGGATCGCCTCGGCATTCTCGTCCTTGCAGAGCTGCGCCTGCGCGGTCTCTTCCTCATACGGACTGAACTCGCCGATCACCCGCGGCTTCAGGCTGTCGATCAGCACCTTCTCCTCGGAGGGCAGAAGTCCGATCAGCACCACGACGCCATAGCGGAAGATCACGACAAGCCCGGCATGGACGCGAAAGGCGGCCGGCGTCGAGGACACCAGCGTGCCGATCTCGAGGCCGGAGGCATTGATGCGGTCGCCCAGCATCAGGGCGCGAACCCGCAGGGTCGGCGCGGCGTCCTGCTTCGGCGTTGCTGCCGTCGCGTTGACAGCGAGTTGATCGGCGTTCATGCGAAGCCTCCGTCACCACCCAATCGGCACCCAAGTCGCACATCTTTCCCGTTCGGCGGCTGGTTGCAGCCGATCCTCAACTGGACGATTGCGAACTGCCCTGCGCCGCGCAATATCGCTCCGGGTTGATACGGTCCGGATGAGCTTGTGCCGAAACATTCAACAATAATACCATCGCGCACGCGACACATTTGGGCGATGGCGGGTTTACCAATTGCATGCCGAAACCCCGCCGAAAAGTTGCACTCGGCAACGCCACGTGTTTATGACAACATCATGAACAGCTACGCTTCTTCCGAAGTGCAGATATTGAAGCTTCAATCATGCTGAGCGTCATCATCCCGACCGAAGGCGTCGAGCAGACGGCAGTCGCAACGCTGGCCGCGCTCGTCCCCGGCGCCGCGGCCGGCGTCATCCGGGAAGTGCTCCTGGTCGATGGCACCGGCAACGGTGTCATCGAGCGCGTCGCCGATGTCGCAGGTTGCCGCTTCATCGGCTTCGAGGGATCTTCGCAAGGCGCCGCGCGCGCCGCCGGCGCCCTCCAGGCCCGGTCGCCATGGCTGATGTTCCTCCCCGCTGGCGCGGTGCTGGAAACCGGCTGGATCGAGGAGACCACCCAGTTCATCCAGGCCGTCTCGAGCAGCGGCCGCGATCGCGCGGCGGTGTTTCGCTATGCGCGCTCGCCCTACGCCAACACCGGGCTCCGCGACATTTTCCACGCCGCGGCGCGCAAGCTCGTGGGGCCGCTCGGCGATCAGGGGCTTTTAATCGCACGTGATCACTACGACCGGATCGGCGGCTACTCGCCGCAGGCCCGCCGTTCCGAGGCCCGGCTGCTCCGGCGGCTCGGCCGCTCGTCCCGGACCATGCTGCGCAGCCGGATCGTCATGGTCGGCTGAAGCCGCCCGATACTTGTCAAAGTCAAATAATTGTTTGACAATGGCAAGTATCGAGGTGACCCATGTCAATTGCCGCTACCGACGACCACATTGCAGCGGTCCGCGCCTTCAACCGCTTCTATACCCGCAAGCTTGGTGTGCTCGACCAGCACCTTGGAAAAAGCCCATTTTCGCTCAGCGAGGCCCGGGTACTCTATGAGCTCGCGCATCGCGACGACCTGGCGGCCAAAGAGATCGGAAACGAGCTTGGTCTCGACCCCGGCTATCTCAGCCGCATCATACAAAGCTTCGATGAAAAGGGGCTGATCACGCGAAGGCCCCTGCCCGCAGATCGCAGGCAATACCAGCTCAGCCTCACCGCCAAGGGCCGCCAGGCCTTCGCCAAGCTGAACCTGAGCTCGCAAAATGAGGTCGCCGCAATGCTGGCTCAGCTTTCCGCCAGCGATGCAACGCGTCTCACGCAGGCCATGGCGACCATTGAGGCCGTGCTGGAGCAACGTCGAAGCCAGCCCGCGCCTTTCATGCTGCGCAGCCATCGCGTCGGTGACATGGGCTGGGTCATCTCCCGACAGGCCGCCGCCTATGCCGCGGACTATAATTGGGACATCAGCTACGAGGCGCTGGTCGCCGAGATCTGCGCAGAGTTCATCAAGAACTACGACGCCGCGCGCGAGCACTGCTGGATCGCGGAAGTCGGCGGCGAGCCGGTCGGCTCGATCTTTCTGGTCAAGGCCACGGACGAGATCGCCAAGCTGCGCCTGTTGCAGGTGGAGAAGAAGGCGCGAGGGCTCGGCGTCGGCCGCGCGCTGGTCGAACAATGCATCCAAGGCGCACGCGAGAGGGGCTATAGCAAGATGACACTGTGGACGCAGAGCATCCTCGTGGCCGCGCGGAGCATCTATCAAAGTGCAGGCTTCAAGCTCGTGAAGGAAGAGAAGCACCACAGCTTCGGTGCCGATCTGGTCGGCGAGACGTGGGAGCTGGATCTATAACGCTCTTGCAGCAAGCGAGGTGCGCATAAATGTGCCCTCGCCACTTGCGGGAGAGGGCATGTCAACTGTCAGACACGGGCTCGCTTGGGTGAGCGGTATCTCCCTGGGCAGCCGTGCGGAAAGATACCCCTCATCCGGCGCTTCGCGCCACCTTCTCCCACAAGGGGAGAAGGGAAGAAAGTATGGCTACACCGTCGCGCCTTGCGCTTTCGGCCGGCGCAAGTGCTCGTCCAACCGCGGCATGATCTCGACAAAATTGCAGGGCCGCGTGCGGTAGTCGAGCTGGGCGGCAAGGATGCCGTCCCAGCCGTCGCGGCAGGCGCCAGGGGAGCCGGGCAGGCAGAAGATGTAGGTCGCCCCCGCAACGCCCGCAGTGGCGCGGCTCTGGATCGTCGACGCGCCGATCTTGGCATGGCTCAGCATGTGGAATGCGATGGAGAAACCGTCCATGCGCTTCTCGAACAACGGCTCGATCGCCTCCGGCGTGACGTCGCGCCCGGTGAAGCCGGTGCCGCCGGTGGTGATGACGACGTCTATGCCGGCATCCGCAATCCAGCGGCGGATCACGGCGCGGATCGCCTCGATGTCGTCGGTGACGATCTCGCGCGCGGCGAGCTGATGGCCGGCGGCGGTGAGACGGTCGGCCAGCGTCTGCCCCGACTTGTCGTCGGCGAGGGCGCGCGTGTCGGACACGGTGAGCACCGCGATGTTGAGCGGGATGAACTGCTTTGTCTCGTCGATTGAGGCCATTCTTCACTCTCGCTCGTCGTTCCGGGGCTCGCGGAGCGAGAACCCGGAACCTCGCGCCGCAACTTCTGGATTCCGGGTTCGCGCTACGCGCGCCCCGGAATGACGGCTTACAACGCGCCGGCACCGAACGTGTTGCAGGCCTGCACCGTGCCCTGCTGGTAGCCGGTCATGAACCACTGCTTGCGTTGGGCCGCCGAGCCGTGGGTGAAGGAATCTGGCACGACGCGGCCCGTCGCCTGGCGCTGGAGCGTATCGTCGCCGATCGCGCTCGCCGTGGTCAGCGCGGCGTCGATGTCGCCGGGCTCGAGGAAGTTCGGACGCTTCTTGGCCTCGCGGTTGACCCAGACGCCGGACAGGCAGTCGGCCTGCAATTCCACCTTCACCTGAAGCGCGTTCGCCTCGGCCTTGCTGCCAGCCTGTTGCTGCAGCCGCGTCACGCGCGGAATGATGCCGAGCAGGTTCTGGATGTGATGGCCGGCCTCGTGCGCAATGATGTAGGCGGTCGTGAAGTTACAGGCGGACTTGCCGGAGCAGCCGCGGAAGCGCGTCTCGACCTCGCGGAAGAAGCCGGTGTCGAGGAAGATGGTGCGATCCGGCGGGCAATAGAACGGCCCCATCGCCGATTGCGCCATGCCGCAGCGGCCGCCATTGGTGGCATTGCGGAACAGCACGATCTTCGGGCCGGTGTAGGACTGGCCGGAGGCCTGGAAGATCTCGCTCCACCGATCGTCGATCTCGCCGAGGATGCCGGAGATCATGCTGCCCATCTCGTCGGTCGGCGCGCCGCGCTTGCCGGAGGACGCCTGGCGGTCGGTCTGGTAGGTCGGTGCATGGCCGCCGCCGGTGAGGATCTCGGCGCCGCCGATCAGGATGCGCGGGTCGATGCCGAAGGCATAGCCGACCAAGCCGAGGATGATGATGGTGCCGATACCAAGCCCGCCGCCGCCCATCGGCAGCCCGAACCCGCCTCCTCCGCCGCCAAAGCCACCACCCTCGTCGCGACGATCCTCGATGTCGTCGCTTCGGCGGAAGTCGTCGTAACGCATGGCGGCTTTTCCCCCTGGGGGTCCCTGATTCGAATTCGGCGGCGCGGATGACTGCTGAAGCTCAACGCGCCACACACGTAAAATTTCCGTTGCTTTTATCAATATCGTGGCCGGCAAAAATTGCCTAGTGCGACACCATGCCGATGCCAGCAAATTTTTCCGAGGCTCGAGCAACTTTTTCCGAGAGAAATTTGGAGCCTTCCTGGAGCCTCGACTGCTTCCGCGACGCGAAGAAGCACGAATTGCACTATAAAACAGGGGGAATGCGCGCGACGTCCCGCACGCAATTCGCGATGCGGAGGCTGCTCACGAAAGCGGCGGGTTAAGTCGATTTTTACTTTGCCGCTTCAATGTAACGGTCAGTCGGTTGTTTGGTCCCGCGTCGCCGACAGCGTCGCCTGAGTCAGAGTTCTTGAGTCATGGTAGAGTCGCGTCGCGGGGCGTCTGCAAGGGCGCCCCGCACAAATTTTGAGTCCCCTTCGCATCGTATCATTCTCGGTGATTGCGTCGCCGAGATGTCGAAGCTTCAGGCCGGTTCGGTCGACCTCGTGTTTGCCGATCCGCCCTACAATCTTCAACTCAAGGGCGATCTCAAGCGCCCTGACGAATCCCATGTCGATGCCGTCGACGACGACTGGGACAAGTTCGATTCGTTCTCCGCCTATGACGATTTCACCCGCGCCTGGCTGCTTGCCGCCCGCCGCGCGATGAAGCCGTCGGCGACGATCTGGGTGATCGGCTCCTACCACAACATCTTCCGTGTCGGCGCCATCATGCAGGATCTCGGCTTCTGGCTCCTCAACGACATCGTCTGGCGCAAGACCAACCCGATGCCGAATTTCCGCGGCCGCCGTTTCACCAACGCGCACGAGACCATGATCTGGGCCGCGCGCGACGAGAAGGCCAAGGGCTACACGTTCAACTACGAGGCCCTGAAAGCCGCGAACGAGGACGTGCAGGCGCGTTCCGACTGGCTGATTCCGCTCTGCACCGGCGAGGAGCGCCTCAAGGGCGCCGACGGCAAGAAAGTTCATCCGACGCAGAAGCCGGAAGGCCTGCTCGCGCGTGTGCTGCTGTCCTCCTCCAGGCCCGGCGATCTCGTGATCGATCCCTTCAACGGCACCGGCACCACCGGCGCGGTCGCAAAACGTCTCGGCCGCTCCTATATCGGGTTCGAACGCGACAAGACCTATGCGAAGGCGGCCGAAGCCCGCATCGCGGCCGTCGAGCCGCTGCCGGAAGAGAGCCTGGCCCCGTTCATGACCGCGCGCGAAGCGCCGCGGGTGGCGTTCTCCGAGCTGATCGAGCGCGGCATGATCATGCCCGGCACGAAGCTGTTCGACGCCAAGAAGAAGCTCGGCGCTCTCGTGCGTGCCGACGGCGCCATCATGTTAGGGGACAAGGTCGGCTCGATCCACCGCATCGGCGCCGTGGCGCAAGGCTCGGCCGCGTGCAACGGCTGGACTTACTGGCACGTCGAGACCAAGAAGGGCCTCAAGCTGATCGACGAGCTCCGCGCCGAGATCCGCGCCGGCATGGCGGCGGAGTAGTTTCCCCTCTCGATGGTCATTCCGGAGCGCGCCTCTTGGCGCGAACCCGGAATCCATTGGCCCCCGTGCCCCCGTTGACGATGGATTCCCGGCCCGCGCTTCGCGCGCCCCGGAACGACGAGCGTAGTTGAACGCGCCCGCCGTCAGGACTAGGATCAGCACATCGCACCCCGTCCTGGTCCGGATCCCATGCGACGACAGTCCGAGACATTGCTGCTGGTGCCGCTGCTGCCGATCTTCCTGCTCGGCATGTTTCCGATGTTCCTGATCGCGCTCTTGGGATTTTTTGGCCTCGCCCTGTTCGGAGTGCTCGTGGTCTGCGTCGGGCTTGCCAGCAGCAACGAGGCCCACGACAACTTCAACCACGATATCATCGTGCATGGCTACGCGCGCGGATCGGAGCGCAAGGCGCGGGGCCTCCGACATGCATCTCGCGACCAAGCTCGGGCTGCGCCTGGAAGCGGTCGGCGCGGCGATGGTCATTACGGCGGCGATCGGTCTTTGTTACGCCGGCTGATCTGCGCCGCGCGCAGATACCGCCCGGCAAACTCGCCGGTTGCGCATCCGCATGGTTCGGGTCAGACAAAGCGGCCTCGCGGCAATGATGCAGCGCCGCTCTCGGCAACGAACCCCTGGGGAGATGATCGATGCTCAAATTCTATTTCAACGGGTCGCCGAACCCGACCAAGGTCGCGCTTTATCTCGAAGAGTCCGGCCTGCCCTTCGAGCCGGTTGCGATCGACACCCGCAAAGGCGAGCAATTCACGCCGGAATTTCTCAAGATCAATCCGAACGGCAAGGTGCCGGCGATCGATGACAATGGCACCATCGTGTTCGATTCGAATGCCATCCTGCTCTATCTCGCCGAGAAGACCGGCAAATTCCTGCCCGCCAATCGCGCCGAACTCCTGTCCTGGCTGATGTTCGTGGCGACCGGTGTCGGCCCCTATTCGGGCCAGGCCGTGCACTTCAAGCATTTTGCGCCGAAGGACCAGAACCACGACTACGCCCACAACCGCTACCAGTACGAGACCGATCGCCACTACAAGATTCTCGACGGTCACCTCAAAGGCCGCCGCTACATGGTCGGCGACGACTATTCGATCGTCGACATGGCGCTTTGGGGCTGGGCCCGAATGGTGCCGTTCAAGCTCGGCGACGACGCGTTTGCGCGATACCCGAACGTGAAACGCCTCGTGGACGAGATCTCGGCGCGCCCCGCGGCTGCGCGTGCCATCGCGTTGAAGGACAAGTTCACCTTCAAGGCCGAGATGGACGACGAGGCCCGCGCCAACATGTTCAAGCACATGACGGCGAAAGTGGCCTGATCGCGCCGCGCCGGTCCACGAGGCCACGCACATGCGCGTGGCCTTTTGCGACTCAGGCGGCGTGGACCGAGTTCAGGAACCTGGCGACCTCGACCTTCAAGCGGTTGCTGTCCGCCGACAGCGAGCGCGCCGCCGAGAGCACCTGCGATGAGGCCGAGCCGGTCTCGGACGCCCCGCGCTGCACGTCACCGATATTGATCGAGACGCGCTGGGTCCCGTGCGCGGCCTGCTGCACGTTGCGGGAGATTTCCTGCGTGGCGGCGCCCTGCTCTTCCACGGCGGCGGCGACCGCCGAGGAAATCTCCGACAGCCGCTCGATGGTGCCGCTGATCTCCCTGATGGCGCCGACCGATTGCTCGGTGGCGCCTTGGATGTTGGCAATCTGCTGGCCGATCTCGCCGGTCGCCCTCGCCGTCTGCTCCGCGAGCGCCTTGACCTCGGAGGCGACGACGGCAAAGCCGCGGCCGGCCTCGCCCGCGCGCGCCGCCTCTATGGTGGCGTTGAGTGCGAGGAGATTGGTTTGCCCGGCGATCGTGCTGATCAGCTCGACGACATCGCCGATCCGGGCGGCCGCCTTGGAGAGCTCGCCGACACGGTCATTGGTCCTGCTCGCCTGACCCACGGCCTCGCCCGCGATGCGGGCGGATTCCTGCACCTGGCGTGCGATCTCGCTGACCGACGAGGACAGCTCCTCGGTGGCGGAGGCGACCGCCTGCACGTTGGCGGTGGCTTCCTGCGATGCGGATGCCACTTCAGTCGACAGATCCTGGGCGCGCGAGGCGGTCGTGGTCAGCGTGCCGGCGGACGCTTCCAGCTCGTTCGACGCCGATGACACGGTGTTGACGATCTCGCCGACGGCCGCTCGAACTGGTCGGCAAGCCTGACCATATCTCTCTTGCGGTTTTCGGCCTGACGCGCCTCGAGTTCGACCTGCTCGGTGCGCATGCGCTCGGTGTCGATCATGTTGTCCTTGAATACCTGGATCGCTTTGGCCATGTCGCCGATCTCGTCCGCCTTGCCGCTCCCGGGAATGTCGACATCGAGATTGCCGCCGGCCAGCCGGCCCATCGCGCGCGTCATCGAGGTCAGGGGCCCGACGATGCTGCGGGCGATCAGGAAGGCGACGATGCCGCCGAACAGGATGGCGAGGCCGCCGGCGATCTCCTGAATGGCCGTCGTGCCGGCGATCACAGCTTCGGCATGGTTACGCGATTCCTGATAGTCTTTCTTCAGCGTCGCTTCCGCGGCCTTGAGCCTGGCGATACTGTCGACGATGAGGGGCGCGAGACTCTTGTGATAGATCTCGTCGGCCTGAAGCATCGCGGCCGATGTCGTCTCGAACGCGGATTTGTAGATTCCGAGCGAGGTCTTCACCGGCGCAAGCGTGGCGCGCAAGTCCGTCGCCTGTGGACTTTTCTCGATCGCGGCGAGCCGTTGCGCTGCCCTGTCCACGCTCGCCCTGAAATTCGCCGGCCCCTGCGCGTCACGCACTGCCAGAAAACGCCAGTTTGCGACCCGGACAAGGAGGATTCTGGATTCGAGGTCGGCGACCAGGGCTGCGGTGTCCTCGTCGGCCGAGGCGCGCGCCGCATCGACCAGCTTGCCCATTTTGACGGCCAGTTCCTCCCCGCTCGGCAGCAGCGTCGCCTTGCCCGTTCTTGCCTCGTTGACGGCGTCTCCGAGATTGTCACGCAGCCGTCGCATTTTGGCGATGTCGTCGATGAGGCCGTTGTAGAGCGCTCGCCGCTCCTCCGAGCGCGTTCCTTTCGCCCCGACCTGCAACAGCTCGGTCGCCGCGGTCTCCCGCTCTTGCGCCTCTTTCATCGCCGGCTCGTTGGCGTCGTAGACGTAACGCAGATTGGCGCGCTGAATCGCCTGAAGATGGGCCGATATCTCCAGCACCCGCGCCGTGCTGTCCGAGAGCGCGGATTGTCTTGCGACCTGATCCTGCACCGCCCGCAAATTCCAGACGGCGACCACCGTCATCACCAGACCGACCGCCACAAGGGCCATGAAGCCTGCGTACAGGCGTCCCCTGATCCGCAAACGAAACTTCGGCATTCCCACTGTCCACCCAGATGCATTTCACTTCGAGCGGCCGAACAATTCCGGCGATCGTCACGGGCCACCCCGGCAGCCGCGCGTCGCGTCTTTGCGACTCACGCTGCACCGCGACACAATGGGGGACACTCGTTAATTGAACCTTCCAATTTTTCACGCAGCGCCGCGGCAACGCCGACGAAACCTGCTGATTTTGTCGGCAGTTGCGCAAGGTTCTGGCGTGCGTCCCGCACCGACTTGCAGATCGCTGCATGGGATGCCCTGGACCCGCTCTCTCTATTTCCGCCGGACAGCCTTCTTCAGCTCGTAGGCGATCTCTGCCCGGGTTATCCCACAGTCCTGAAGCTCCCGTTCGGTCATGGCGGCGAGCTGACACCGTGCCTGAGACCGCTCGCGCCTGAGGCGGGCCATTTCGACCAGCGTCTGCCAGGTCTGCACGATCGTTATCGGCTCTGGCGGACGAGATCGGCCGGCGGAGGTGACGCGGCTCGATCCATTCAGCTCGCTGCCCTCCTGCCCGCTTGCGGAAAAGGACCGAGCGCCTTCTCGGTCAGGACCGAGTCGCAATATTCCCGGATCTCCTTGATCTTGCCGTTCTCCAGGCGAAACACGAGACAATAATCGTTGTCGTAACGGACGCCTTCGGGCGTGACGTTGTCGCCCTTGGCTTCCACCACGACGATATCGCCATCGGCAATGAAGCGGTGGGCGACCGTGCGCGTGCGGTCACGCAGGCGGGTGCGGACATAGCCGTGCAGATCGTTGAGGATCGCCTCCTTGCCCGCGAAGGTGCGCGACCAGGAATATTGCCCGGTCACGACCCATTTGGCGTCGTCGGCAAGGCTCGCGGCGAACAGCACGCGGTCGCGCGCAGCGGGATCAGGGTTTGCGGCGGCGGCAAAGATATCCTGCATCAGTTTCTTGTTGGCGCTCGCGCTCATGGCGGCATCTCCTTGTGGTGACATCGGGAAGATCATCGCCGTCCGAACACAATTCTTCAAATCGATAGCTAATATGATATCTATTCACCTCATGAATTTGAATTCGCTTGATCTCAACCTCCTGACCGCTCTCGATGCATTGCTGCGCGAGGCCAATGTCAGCCGCGCCGCACTTCGGATCGGCCTGTCGCAACCGGCGGCGAGCCATGCGCTCCAGCGCCTGCGTGACATCTTTGGCGATCCGCTTTTGGTGCGTACCGGCGCGCGCATGGAGCTGACGCCACGGGCCGAGGCGCTCCGCGCACCGCTGGCCCACGCGCTCGACCAGGTGCGTGGGTTGTTCGTGCCTGAGGACTTCGACGCGGCGCGTAGCGAACGGCAATTTCGCCTGATGATGCCGGACTTGGCGGTCGAGCTGTTGATGCCGCCGTTGATGGAGAAGGTGACACGCCTTGCGCCCAACGTCCGCATCGAAATCGTGCCATGGCGGGGACCTGCGATCTTCCACGCCGAGTTCGCCCGCACCATCGATCTCGTGATCTCGATCGGCAACGCCTTCAAGGGATTTCACCGCCAGCTGCTTTACACCGACAGCGATGCGCTGGCGGTGCGGCGCGGCCATCCCATGGGGGCGAAGCTGAAGCGCCGCGAGGCGTTCCTAGCTGCGCGTCATGTCGGCGTGATCATCCGCGGCCAGAGCGAGGATCTGATCGATACCTGGCTGCGCAGCAAAGGCATCGAGCGGGACGTCTCGCTGGTCGTGCCTGGATACCTCGAAGCCCTGCACGTCGCCGCCCGCACCGACCTCGTCGCCTTCGTGCCGCGCCGGTTGATCGCGGCGCTGTCGAGCCAGCTCGGCCTCGTCACGGTGACGCCGCCGCTCGACCCCGGCATCGACGAGCAGTTCATGTTCTATCCGACCCGCGCGCAGATGGATCCGGGATCGGTCTGGCTGCGGCGGCTGATGCTGGACACGGGACGGGAGCTGGAGAAAGCCAAGCGCAAGCTCCCGTAGGGGTCGGCAAAGCGAAGGTGCCCACCGTCTCGCGGCTTGGAAATGGCTGGGCACGGCACTTCGCGCCTTTGCCCACCCAACAAGGCCGCTTACGCCTTCTGCGCCTCCATCACCTTGCGCACGGCAGGGCGGTCGGACATGCGCTTGAAGTGATCCGCGATCTTCGGCGTCGCGTTGATGTCGACGCTGTCGCCTTCGAGCCAGGTCGAGAGGGTGTAGAGATAGGGATCGCAGATCGTGTACTGCTCGCCCATCACCCACGGACCCCGAAACATCTTCTGCTCGATCAGTGAGAAGGAGGCACCCATGGTCTTCGGGACCATCGCCTTCATGTCGGCGAACGAGCTCTCCTGCGTCGCCCAGCGCGGGCCGCGCATCTTGTGGGCATGGTTGATGTGTACGGTCGAGCAGAGATAGGAGTTGAACGACTGCACCTGGGCGAAGTCGAATGGATCGTCGAGCGGCGCGAGCTTCGCCTTGGGGAAGGTCTGCGCGATGTAGGCCAGCATCGCCGGCGTCTCGGTCAGGACGCCGCGATCAGTCAGAAGCGCCGGCACGCGGCCCTTCGGATTGATCGCGAGATAGTCCGGGCTGTTCTGCTGGTTATCCTTGAAGCTCAGCCGTTCGGCCGTGTAGTCGGCACCAGCCTCCTCCAGGGTGATGTAGGTGGCGAGCGCGCAGGTGCCGGTGGCGTAGTAGAGCTTGAGCATGTCGGACCTCATGGGAAAGCTGGAAACTAACGGCTGCCGGCCCCCACGTCCATAGCACGATACCCTCTTCGCAGTTGCCCACCGCCGCCCGCCTGTGCCAAGACGCCGGCAACAGGAGGGGGTTTGTCATGACGGTACTCATCGCCGGTGGCGGCATCGGCGGGCTGACGCTCGCGCTCAGCCTGCACGGAATCGGCGTTCCGTAAAAGTGTTCGAGAGCGTCGCGGAATTGAAGCCGCTCGGCGTCGGCATCAACGTGCTGCCGCATGCGGTGCGCGAGCTGATCGAGCTCGGACTGATGGAAAAGCTCGACGCCAGCGGCGTGCGCACCCGCGAGCTCGCCTATTTCTCCAAGCATGGTAAGCCGATCTGGAGCGAGCCGCGCGGGCTGGAGGCCGGCTACAAATGGCCGCAATTCTCGATCCATCGCGGTACGCTCCAGCAGCTCCTGCTCGACACTGCGGTCGAGCGGCTCGGCCGCGAGAACATTCTCACCAGCCATCATCTGACCGGCTGGACCGAGACGGCGGGTGGCGTGCGCGCCGACTTCATCGACAGGGCGACCGGCAAAGCCGCAGGCAGCTACGACGGCGCGATCCTAATCGCCGCCGATGGCATCCATTCCGCCGCGCGCGAAAAGCTCTATCCGAACGAAGGCCCGCCGATCTGGAACGGCCGCATCCTCTGGCGGGGCGTCACGCCGGCGAAGGCCTTCCTCACCGGCCGCACCATGATCATGGCCGGCCACGAGATCCTGAAATTCGTCTGCTACCCGATCTCGAAAGAGCCGGATGCGGCGGGCAATCACCTCATCAACTGGGTCGCCGAGCGCCACATGCCGCCGACCTATCAATGGCGCCGCGAGGACTATAACCGCACGGCGCGGCTGGAGGAGTTTCTGCCCTGGTTCGAGAGCTGGCGGTTCGACTGGCTCGACGTGCCCGGCCTGATCAAGAACTGCCCGCACGCCTACGAATATCCGCTGGTCGACCGTGATCCGGTGTCGCAATGGTCGTTCGGCCCTGTCACGCTGATGGGCGATGCCGCACATCCCATGTATCCGATCGGATCGAATGGCGCCTCGCAGGCGATCCTCGATGCCCGCGTCATCACCCGTGAAGTCCTGGCGCATGGACCGACGCAGGCAGCGCTGCTCGCCTATGAGGCCGAGCGCAGGCCCGCGACCACCGACCTCGTCCTGCTCAACCGCAAGAACGGCCCCGAGCAGGTGATGCAGTTGGTCGAGGAGCGCGCGCCCGAGGGCTTTGAGGTCGTCACCGACGTGCTGTCGCAACAGGAGCTGGAAGACATCGCCGCCAACTACAAGCGGGTCGCGGGTTTCCAGGTCGAGGCGTTGAATGCCAAGCCGGCGATCGTGAGCAAAGACGCGAAGCGGATCGGAGCGTGACGCTCTCGCTCGAGGCGAGACGCATGTTACTGTGCCCTCGCCCCTTGTGGGAGAGGGCAGTTCCGCTGGTAGACACGGTCTCACTTGGGTGAGGGGTCTGTCTCGGCGCACTCATCTCGCTGTTAGAGCTCGCGGATAGAACCCCTCATCCGGCGCCAAAGCCGAAGCTTCGCTTCGGCGTCTTTTAAGCACGGCCGCCGGAGGCGGCCTATGCCACCTTCTCCCACAAGGGGAGAAGGGAAGTGGAGCGCGTGGCTACCGCCTTACCGCACCACCCTCGCCGCCTCCAGCAGCCGCTCGGTCGCACTTGCCGCCGCCAGCACCGTGCCGTCCTCGGCCATCAGCTTGCCTTCGACGAAGGCGATGGTCTTACCGAGCTGCGTCACCCGGGCCTCGCCGAGGATCGGGCCGGGCTTTGCCGGCGACAGAAAATTCACGGTCATGCTGATGGTGGTGGTGTAGAGCCGGCCCTCGCTCATCACCAGCACGGCGGGGCCCATCGTGTCGTCGAGCATGGCCGAGAGCATGCCGCCCTGAATGAAACCTGCTGGATTGCAGAACTCCGGCTTGCCCTCGAAACCGAGCTTGATCCAGCCCTCCTGCGGGCGGGCATCGAGCAGGCGCCAGCCCAATAGCTCGGCGCAGGGCGGCTTTCGAAAGTTATCGAGCGCAGTCTTGACCATGCGAACCTCCGTTGCCGAACGGGGATAACGCAGGCCTGCTGCCAGCATGATGTCAGCAGACTGGGCGCTAGAGATCCAATCCATGCGCGATGACCTTGCGCATGACGTTGGGCAGCGCTTCGCCGGTAAGCGTGGCGATCGGCACCCACCGCATGCCCTCGGGCGCGCGCGTGCGGGCTTCCACCTCCGCCGTGTAGACCACCAGCTCCAGCGGAAAATGCGTGAAGACGTGGGTGACGACGCCCATCTTGCGCTGCCAGCGCGTCAGCCCTTTCAGCTCCGGCGCCTGCTGCTTCGCGGTTGTATCGTCCTGGCCGGCGAGCCAATCCGAGCACGGCACCTCGGTCATGCCGCCGAGCAGGCCCTTTTCCCGTCGGCTGCGGACGAGCAGTTCATCGCCGCGGGTGACGACGAAGGCGGCACCGCGCCGCAACGTTCCGCTCTTCTTCGGCGCCTTGCGCGGAAATGTTTCCTGCGTCCCCAGCGCACGTGCGACGCAATCCTCGTTGAGCGGACACAGCGAGCAGGCCGGCTTCTTCGGCGTGCAGATCGAGGCACCGAGGTCCATCAGCGCCTGTGCGCTGTCGCCGGCGCGAGCGTCTGCGAGCAGCGTCGTTGCCAGTTGCTGGATCAGCGGCTTGGCCTGCGGCAGCTCCTGCTCGACGGCGAACAGGCGCGAGACCACGCGCTCGATATTGCCGTCGACCGGCATGGTGCGGCGGTCGAATGCGATCGCCGCAATCGCAGCTGCTGTGTACGGGCCGATTCCTGGCAGCGCACGCAGGCCCTCCTCGGTGTCGGGAAAGACGCCGCCATGCTCGCGCGTGACCGCGACCGCGCAGGCGTGGAGGTTGCGCGCGCGCGAATAGTAACCGAGCCCGGCCCACATCCGCAGCACGTCGTCGAGCGAAGCCCGGCCGAGCGCCGTGACGTCCGGCCAGCGCGTCACGAATTTCTCGAAATAGGGCCCGACTGCCTTCACCGTGGTCTGCTGGAGCATGATCTCCGACAGCCAGACGCGGTAAGGGTCTGATGCCTCGCCGGGCGCCGCGCGCCAAGGCAGACGGCGGCGGTGGCGGTCATACCAATGAAGGAGCGCCAGAGGACGAGCCAGATGTTCCGGTTGGATTGGTTCCGATTTCGTCTTGCGGGCCGATTTGGAGGGCATGCTCGCACTGTAACGATGTGGGGCCGGTCTCTCCATGTCCCGCCCGCGCTTGCCGCGGGCATCCACGTCTTTCTTCGCGGCAAGGCGTGGCTGGCCGGAAGAAAGCCCGGCCATGACGGTAGCAGTTCCTGGCGCGTCGGGCACAGTGCTATAAGGTCGCCATGTCCAAATTCCCGCCCAAACCCGGCCCTATCAGCGCAAAGCCGCTTTCGCTCCTGCTGAACGACGTCTTCGCCGAGGCGTATGCCAAGCAGGGCTTTGCGGCGCGCGAGCTGGTGACGCGGTGGGCGCAGATTGCGGGGCCGGAGATCGCGGCCCACGCCGAGCCGCTGAAGATGCAATGGCCGAGGCCGGTGGAGGGCCAGCCGCAGGAGCCGGCGACGCTGGTGCTGCGGGTCGAGGGGCCGATGGCGCTGGAGATCCAGCACTCCGCCGACGTGATCCTGGAACGGGTCAACCGCTTCTTCGGCTGGAGCGCGGTCGGCAAGCTGGCCTTCCGTCAGGCCCCGCTGTCGCGTACCCGGCGGCCGGCTCGGCCGGGCCCGCCCGATCCCAAATCGGTGGCCAAGGTGGCGGAGAGCTTGGGCGACATCGAAGATGAACAGCTCAAGACGGCGCTGGCGCGGCTCGGAGCCGCCATCAAGCGAAATTGAGCCTCATTCCCTAGCTAATCTGGACCTCGACTTGTCGCTCGCCATTGCCTCAATCGACGTTTCAAGCTAGCGACAGGCCGCCCGGGCGGGAACTCGATAGAATCCTCGGGCGACACTTTGCCAATCCGGGAGCCGACCGTGATCATCACCCGCCGCGCCTTCACAACGATGCTGTCGCTGACCGGGCTTGCCGCGCTCGCCGGGTTCTCGCCGCTGCGGTTGATGTCCGAGGCCATGGCCCAGTCCGCCGCTGATGTGGCGAAGCCCGTGTCGCTTCCCGACATGGCGCTCGGCCCGAACGATGCCGCCGTCACCATCATCGAATACGCCTCGATGACCTGCCCGCATTGCGCGGCCTTCAACGAGCAGGTGTTCCCCAAGATCAAGAAGGAATACATCGACACCGGCAAGGTGCGTTACATCTTCCGCGAGTTCCCACTCGACATCAAAGCCGCCGCAGGCTCGATGCTGTCGCGCTGCATCGCCAATGGCGACGCACCGAAATATTTTGCGGTCACCGACATGCTGTTCCGCCAGCAGAACGACTGGGTGGTGAAGAACACCACCGAGACCCTGACACGGATCGGCAAGCAGGCCGGTCTCACCCAGCAGCAGGTCGAGGCCTGCCTGAAGGACCAGGCGCTGCTCGACAAGATCGCCGCCGACCAGAAATACGCCAGCGACGTTCTGAAGGTGGATTCGACGCCGACGTTCTTCATCAACGGCGAGAAGATCAAGGGCGAGGCCTCGTTCGAGGAGTTCGCCAAGAAGATCAATGCGCTGCTGAAGAGCTGATTCGCACGCCACAATTCTGATTCGCGCATCTAAAGCCGTATCATTCCTGGCGTAAATCCCTTGGGAAAAGCGGCTTTCGCCGGTTGCCCTCGCGGCGCACCGCGGCCATTGTCCGCCGCACGAGCCGCCTCGCGCGACTCGCCCAGACAGCGACAATGCCTTCCATGGTATTGTCCGGGCAGGGGATTCGCGCCTGCCAACAGAGATGCGTGTTTATGAAAATCACCCGCCTGCGCCTTCACGGCTTCAAGTCCTTCGTTGAGCCCACGGACTTCGTTATCGAGCCCGGCCTGACCGGCGTGGTCGGCCCCAATGGCTGCGGCAAGTCGAATCTGGTCGAGGCGCTGCGCTGGGCGATGGGTGAGACATCATACAAGTCGCTGCGCGCCGCCGATATGGACGCGGTGATCTTCGCCGGCTCCGGCAACCGCCCGGCGCGCAACCACGCCGAAGTGACGATGACGATCGACAATGCCGATCGCACCGCGCCGGCGGCGATGAACGACAGTCAGATCCTCGAAATCTCCCGCCGCATCGAGCGCGAGGCCGGCTCGGTCTATCGCATCAACGGCCGCGATGTGCGCGCCCGCGACGTGCAGATCCTGTTCGCCGACGCCGCCACCGGCGCGCGCTCGCCGGCGCTCGTCCACCAGGGCAAGATCGGCGAAATCATCCAGGCCAAGCCCGAGCAGCGCCGCCGCGTGCTGGAAGATGCCGCCGGCGTCGCCGGCCTGCACGCGCGCCGTCACGAGGCCGAACTGCGGCTGAAGGCGGCCGAAACCAACCTCACCCGCGTCGAGGACGTGATCGGGCAGCTCTCCGGCCAGATGGAAGGCCTGAAGAAGCAGGCCCGCCAGGCGGTGCGCTACCGCGAGGTCGCGGCCAAGGTGCGCAAGGCCGAGGCCACGCTGTATCACCTGCGCTGGCTCGGCGCCCATGCCGACGTCAACGAGTCCGGGCAGACGCACGATCTCGCGGTCCGCGAGATGGCCGAGCGCACCCAGCACCAGGCCGAAGCCGCCCGCATCCAGGCCATCCGCGCCGCCGAGATGCCGGCGCTGCGCGATGCCGAAGCGCGCGCCGCGGCCGGGCTCCAGCGCCTCACCAATGCCCGCGAGCAGCTCGACCGTGAGGAAGAGCGCGCCAAGGAGCGCGTCGCCGAGCTCGAACGCCGTCTCGCCCAGTTCGAGGGCGACATCTCGCGCGCCCAGCAGCAGACCATGGACGCCGACGTGGCGCTGCAGCGACTCGACGCCGAAGACGCCGAGCTGAAGGAAGAGATCAAGTCGCGGGTCGAGAAGCGCTCCGGTGTCGATGAGCGCGTCGCGGAAGCCGAGGCGGTGCTGACCGAAACGGAGCAGCGCTTCGCCGAGCTCACCACCGCGCTCGCCGACCTCACCGCCAAGCGCAACCAGTTAGAGGCCAACGTCCGCACCCATCGCGACAAGCTCGCCCGGCTCGACCAGGAGATCGCGAATGTCGCGGCGGAAGAGCAGAAGCTTGCGCAGGAGACCGGCGGCTTCGGCGATCTCGATGAGCTGACCGCTCTGGTCGAGATCGCAGAGCAGACGCTGGCGGCTTCCGAAGCCGCAGCGCAGGCAAGCGAAGCCGCGCATGTCGCCGCGCGCCAGACGCTGGAATCCTCGCGCTCGCCGCTGGTCGAAGCCGACAAGCGCGTGCAGCGGCTCGAGACCGAGGCGCGCACGATCTCCAAGATCGTCAACGGCGAGACCAAGAACCTGTGGCCGCCGATCATCGACGGCATCACCGTCGACAAGGGATTTGAAAAGGCGATCGGCGCCGCGCTCGGCGACGATCTCGACGCGCCGGTCGATCCCTCGGCGCCGATGCGCTGGACCAATGCCGGCGTCACCGACGGCGATCCGGAGCTGCCCGAAGGCGTCGTTCCGCTTGCCAACCACGTGCAGGCGCCGGCTGAGCTGGCCCGCCGCCTGGCGCAGATCGGCGTCGTGCCGCGCGAGCGCGGCGCCGAGCTGGTCTCGCAGCTCAAGACCGGCCAGCGGTTGGTTTCGCCCGAGGGCGATGTCTGGCGCTGGGACGGCTTTGTCGCCGCAGCTCATGCCCCGACGGGTGCCGCGCGGCGCCTCGCGGAGCGCGCCCGCCTCGTCGACATCGAGAACGAGCTGGAGCAGGCCCGCATCGACGCGCAGATCAAGCGCCAGGCGCTCGAGAATGCCGAGTCCGAGTTGCAGATGGCGGCCAGCACCGAAGGCGCCAGCCGCGAAGCCTGGCGTGCCGCGCAGCGCGAGCTCAACGTCGCGCGCGAGCGCCATGCCACCGCCGAGCGCGAGATCAGCCGCCATGCCGCGCGCAAGGCGACGCTGTCGGAAGCGCACAGCCGCCTCGCCGCCGACCGCGCCGAGGCCGAGGCCGCCTACGAATACGCCGAAGCCGGCATTGGCGAGCTGCCGTCGAGCGAGGACACCGAGACCCGTCTCGCCGCCGTCCGCAGCGACATTGAGGGCCATCGCCGCATGGCCGCCCAGGTCCGCGCCGAGGCGCAGGCACTGGCGCGCGAAGCCGAGCTCGCCGACCGCCGCGTGCAGGCGATCCTCGCCGAACGCACCGAGTGGCAGAACCGCAAGGAGAGCGCGGCCTCCCACATCGACACCATCCAGGCCCGCATCGCCGAACTGACGATCGAGCGCGGCGAGCTCGAAAACGCACCGGCATTGTTCGCCGAGAAGCGCAGCGCGCTGATCACCGAGATCGAATACGCCGAGAACGAGCGCCGCATGGCCGCCGACGCGCTCGCCGCCGCCGAAACCGCGATGGCGGAGACCGACCGCGTCGCGAAGCTGACGTTAGAGGCGCTCTCCAGCGCGCGCGAGGCCACCGCGCGCGCCGAGGAACGCATGGAAGGCGCGCGGCGCCGGCTCGAGGACATCGAGCGCGAGATCCGCGACATGCTCGAAGTCGAGCCGCAGGCCGTCGCCGGCCTCGCCGAGATCGAGCCCGGTGCCGAGCTGCCGCCGCTGCACGACATCGAGGAAGAGCTCGAAAAGATGCGCCGCGACCGCGAGCGCCTCGGCGCAGTCAACCTGCGCGCCGAGGAAGAGCTGCGCGAGGTCGAGACCCAGCACACCGGCCTCGTCACCGAGCGTGACGACCTGGTTGAGGCCATCAAGCGGCTGCGCCAAGGCATCCAGAGCCTCAACAAGGAGGCGCGCGAGCGGCTCCTGACCTCGTTCGAGGTCGTCAACAGCCACTTCAAGCGCCTGTTCGTCGAACTGTTCGGCGGCGGCGAGGCCGCACTGCATCTGATCGAGAGCGACGACCCGCTCGAAGCCGGTCTCGAAATCATCGCCAAGCCGCCGGGCAAGAAGCCGCAGACGCTGTCGCTGCTCTCGGGCGGTGAGCAGGCGCTGACCGCGATGGCGCTGATCTTCGCGGTGTTCCTCACCAATCCCTCGCCGATCTGCGTGCTGGACGAAGTCGACGCGCCGCTCGACGACCACAATGTCGAGCGCTACTGCAACCTGTTGCACGAGATGACCGGCTCGACCGACACCCGCTTCATCATCATCACACACAACCCGATCACGATGGCGCGCATGAACCGGCTGTTCGGCGTCACCATGGCCGAGCGCGGCGTCTCGCAGCTGGTGTCGGTGAGCCTGCAAGAGGCGGTGGATATTCTCGACCAGAACGTGGCGTGACGCGCGATCCCTCCATACCCATTGACGTCATCATCCGCGCAGGCGGATGATCCAGTACGCCGCGGCTTCTCGGCTTGACGGCACCGTCTCGGAGTACTGGATGCCCCGCCTACGCGGGGCATGACCGCGGATGATAATCTCACCCACCCTCCCCGCTGAACTCAAGGCGGCCCTCGATGCGAGGCTGCAGGGCTTTTCGCGCACCGAGGCAGCACAGCGCTCGCAAAAGATATCCAACACCTATCGCTCAGGTGGCGGCTCGAGCGCGATCAAGTCGGAAGCCGATGCGCTTGCCTACGCGCTGGCGCGCATGCCGGCGACGTATGCGGCGGTGGCCGCAAGCCTGAATGCGCTGACCGCGATCGCACCGGACCTCGCTCCGGAAAGCCTGCTCGACATCGGCGCAGGTCCAGGCACCGCGAGCTGGGCCGCCGCAGAGGCGTTTGCCTCGCTTCAGGATTTTACCCTGCTCGACGCCAACGCCACTCTCAGCCGGCTCGCGCTCGAACTCGCACATGACAGTACCCGCCTCGCGGACTGCCGCTATCTGCCGGGCGACGCCGGCGCGAACCTCGCCGAGGTCTCGCAAGCCGATCTCGTCGTTGCGAGCTACGTCATCGGCGAGCTCAACGAAGGCGACCAGCGCAAGCTCGCGGCGGCCATGTGGACCAAAGCGCGGCACGCGCTGGTGGTGATCGAGCCCGGCACGCCCGCCGGCTACACGCGCATTCTCGCGCTGCGCCAGCAACTGATCGCGGCAGGCGCCTACGTCGCCGCACCCTGTCCGCACGACAAGCCGTGCCCGCTCATCGCGCCCGACTGGTGCCATTTCAGCCAGCGCCTGCCGCGCTCGCAGGCGCACCGCCAGATCAAGGGCGCCGAGGTGCCGTTCGAAGACGAGCGCTTCATCTACGTCGCCCTGACCCGCACGCCGCCTGCGCCGCGCGCCTCGCGCGTGCTGGCGCCACCGGACCTCGGCAAGGCGGAGATCACGGCAAAGCTCTGCACCGAGACTGGGGTCGCGCTGACGAAAGTCCCACGACGCGACAAGCCCGCCTATGCGCAGGCCCGGCGCTGGCGCTGGGGCGATGCGATCATGTCCGAAAGTTAACCTCGATCGCCCCTCTGGCCTTGAACTCAGATGGTTCCTCGTCCGACCAAGCCTTACCTCCCCGCGCCGGGGCTCTCGCCCTGCGCCAATTTGGTCTAGGCTGCGCCCGCCTTCTTCCCCTCTCCAGGAGTTCTCCATGTCGATCGGCTGGATCGTTCTCGGCGTCATCGTCGTCCTCGTGCTGCTCGCCTTCAGCGCCTACAACCGCCTGGTGGCGCTGAGCCAGCGCGTCGGCCAGGCCTTTGCCGACATCGACGTGCAGCTCAAGCAACGGCACGACCTGATCCCGAACCTGGTCGAGACCGTGAAGGGCTACGCCTCGCACGAGCGCGGCACGCTCGACGACGTCATCAAGGCGCGCAATTCGGCGATGTCGGCGCAGGGACCGGCGCAGGTATCCGCGGCCGAGAACCAGCTCTCCGGCGCACTCGGCCGGCTGATCGCGCTGTCGGAGGCCTATCCCGACCTCAAGGCCAACGCCAATTTCCAGCAACTCGCCAGCGAGCTCTCCGACCTCGAGAACAAGATCGCGGCGAGCCGACGCTTCTTCAACAACGCGGTCCAGGAATACAACACCGGCATCCAGCAGATGCCTGCCGCTTTGTTCGCCGGCATGTTCGGCTTCACCCGGAAGGAGTTCTTCGATCTCGGCGCCAGCCGCACCGAAGTCGAAATCGCGCCGCAGGTGAAGTTCTGAGTTGAGCCGATAGACCGGCAGGGCACGCGTCATGGCCGCGTATGGTCTCTACACGCACATCGCCTCGAACAAGTTTCGTTCGATGCTGCTGCTCGCCGGCCTGTTCATGCTGGTCTACGTGCTGGTCTATGCGGGCGCGCTGATTGCCGAGGTCGTCATCAACGGCAATGGCACGGTGGCCTACTATCTGAGCCGCGCCTTCGCCGACCTGCTCAAAGCCGCACCTTTCGCGACCGTCGCGGCGATCGCCTGGATCACGATCGCCTATTTCTTCCACCAGTCGATGATCGACGCCGTCACCGGCGGTCACGACGTCGCCCGGCAGGAGCAGCCGCGGCTCTACAACCTGCTCGAAAACCTCTGCATCTCGCGCGGCATCACCATGCCGAAGCTGAAGATCATGGAGAGCCCGGCGCTGAACGCGTTCGCGGCCGGCCTCAATCCGCGGCAATATTCGATCACCGTCACCACCGGTCTCCTCGATGCGCTGAACGACAAGGAGATCGAGGCAGTGCTGGGCCACGAGCTGACCCACATCAAGAACGGCGACGTGCAGCTCATGGTCGTCGCCGTCATCATCGCCGGCGTGGTCGGCTTCTTCGGCGAATTGTTCTTCCGCCTGTTCACGAATCTCAACTGGAGCTCCGGCTCGGGTGGCTCGTGGTCCTCGGGCTCCTCCTCGTCGTCGCGATCGTCCTCGTCGTCGAGCGACAGCAAGAGCTCCGGCGGTGGCGCAATCATCGTCATCATCATTGCGATCGTGCTGCTCGTGGTGGCCTGGCTGCTGTCGCAGGTGGTCAAGCTGGCGCTGTCGCGGTCACGCGAATATCTCGCCGACGCCGGCTCGGTCGAGCTGACGAAAAACCCCGACTCGATGATCTCGGCGCTGCGCAAGATCGAGAATCGCGGCGAATTGCCCGGCGCGACCTCGGCCGTGATGGAGCTCTGCGTCGACAATCCGCGCGAGGGCTTTGCCGATCTGTTTGCAACCCACCCTTCGGTGCAGTCGCGGGTCGACGCGCTGATCAAGTTTGCCGGGGGCCGCGACCCCGGTCCAATGCCGACTCTTACTGACGAGACGAAAGAGCCGGGGGCGCAAGCCGGCCGGCAGGATGCCCCGCCGCCGCTGCGCCATGGCCCATGGGATGATGCCGACGGATCGGGGAGCCCGCCGCCCGTGCCCGCAGCCAGTCCCTCCGGAACCGCAGGCAGCAACCCGGAGGGCAATCCCATGGGTAATTCTGTGGGTCCTTGGGGCCGTCATTGAGCACCTGATTCCCGCCATGCGCGGCGAGTTTCTCCGCGATTGGGAAAAACCTCGGGATTTGCCGTAACTGGGACCTCCGGAATTGAATTCTCCCTTGTTTCTGCCATGTTCGCGCCCAACAGCAGACTCGGGACATCGATTTGGGGCCCGGCCGATTGCGACCTCGCGATCGGGGGCGCGTTAGGGGACAGCAATGGCAAAGCCGGCAGTGGTTGTGGTGGGCGCAGACAAGGGCGGGGTCGGCAAGACCACGGTGTCGCGTACCTTGCTCGATTATTTTTCCGCCAACAACGTGCCGACGCGGGCGTTCGACACGGAGTCGCCGCGCGGAACCCTGAAGCGCTTCCACCCCGACATCACCGAGATCGTCGACATGACGACGACGTCGGATCAGATGAAGATTTTCGATACCCTCAACGCGGTGAGCCCGTCGGTGACCGTGATCGACGTCCGCGCCGGCCTGCTCTCGCCAGCGCTGGCTTCGCTCCGCGACATCGGCTTCCTCGACGCAGCCAAGGCCGGCCAGATTACCTTTGCCGTGTTCCACATCCTCGGGCCCTCGATCGCCTCGCTGGAGGAGATCGCGGAGACCGCCGGCTTCATGGGCGGCGCGAAATATTTCCTGGTGAAGAACTTCATCAACGACACCCAGTTCTTCCAGTGGGACCAGGCGACCTACAATTCCTATTTCCACCGCATCAAGGACGCGACCGAGCTGACCATCCCCAAGCTCAACGAAATGGCCTATGAGCAGGTCGAGGTCTCCTCCGTTCCGTTCCTGAAGTTCGTCGCCAACAAGGGCCTCAACGACGACGCCGCGAACTACTCGTTCGTGCTGCGCGGCTATGTCCGGCACTGGCTGGCCAATGTCTGGAGCGAGTTCGACCGGATCCGGCTGACCGACATCGTCGGTTCGAAATCCGCCACCCGCAACAGCGAAAAATAGTTGCGCAAGCGAGGCTGATACGGCTGGATTGGGCGGCGAGTTCGCTCAGATAATAGTTCGTGATGCCCGCGACACCCGTCTACATCATATGCTCGCCCCGCCCGCAGGTCGGCAAGACCCTGCTGGCGCGGCTGCTCACCGAATTCCTGCTGCTCAAGAACGGTAACGTCGCGGCCTTTGACGTCAACCTGAAGGAGCCGTCGCTGCTCGATTACTTGCCTGCTGTCACCGAGACCGCGGACGTGATCGACACCTACGGCAAGATGCAGCTGATGGACCGCGTCATCATCGATGACGGCCTTGCCAAGGTGATCGACCTCGGCTTCCACGCCTTCGACGAGTTCTTCAAGATGACCGAGGAGATCGGCCTGCTCAAGGAGGCGGCCCGCCGCCACGTCGCGCCTCAGATCCTGTTCGTCGCCGATACCGACCGCACCTCGGCGCGGGGCCATGAGATGCTGCGCGGGCAAATCCCGCGCGTGAACCTGATCACGGTGGACAACGAATATATCGTGCGCGGCGAGCTGCCGCCCGCGATGGCCGGCGGCCGCCTGTTCCGCCTGCCGGCCCTGCCGGGCTTCCTCAAGACCTATATCGACCGGCTGAACTTCTCCTTCACCGGCTATTTGCGCCAGGAAAAGGACGCCTCGACCGAGCTGCACCAGTGGACCCGGCGGAACTACATTGCGTTCCGCGAACTCGAACTCAGCTTGATCCTGCAGCGGTCGTAGCCTGGAATTACCAGGGCTTGCTCAATGCCCCTCGAACGTCATCAGCGTGCGCACCGGCACGTCCATGGCGCGCAGCTTGGCAGCGCCGCCGAGCTCGGGCAGGTCGATGATGAAGCAGGCCGCGACGACATTGGCGCCGATCTGGCGCAACAGCTTCACCGCGCCTTCCGCGGTGCCGCCGGTGGCAATGAGGTCGTCGACCAGGATCACGCGCTCGCCGGGCTGGATGGCGTCGACATGCATTTCCATCTCGTCGATGCCATATTCGAGGGAGTAAGCGATGCGCACGGTGGTGTGCGGCAGCTTGCCCTTTTTCCGGATCGGCACAAATCCCGCCGAGAGCTGATGCGCCACCGCGCCGCCGATGATGAAGCCGCGCGCCTCCATGCCGGCAACCTTGTCGATCTTGTTGCCGGCCCAGGGATTAACTAGCTCATCGACCGCGCGGCGGAACGCGCGCGCGTCCGCGAGCAGCGTGGTGATGTCGCGGAACATGATCCCTGGCTTCGGATAGTCCGGGATGGTGCGAACGCTCGCCTTCAGATCGTGGTCAAAGGTCATCGATGTCTCATCTCAGTTGTCATCCGGGGCGCGCAAAGCGCGAACCCGGAATCTCGAGATTCCGGGTTCGGCTTTTCGAGCCGCCCCGGAATGACGAAATATGAAATATCCTGCGCTCAATTTGCTCCCGCATCCAGCCGGAACGCATTCTCGACAATTCGCAAACCCACCTCGCCACCGAGCGACATCAGCGATTCCGGGTGGAATTGCACGCCGGCGACCGGCAGGGTCTTATGCTCGAGCGCCATGGCGACGCCGTCCTCGGTGCTGGCGGTCACGCTCAGAACTTCGGGCATGCTGTCGCGCTCGACAAATAACGAATGATACCGGCCAATGACGATCTCGTTCGGCAGATTGCGCATCAGTCGCCCGCCGCGCACCTGCACCCGCGAGGGCCGGCCGTGGGCGGGATGGGTGAGCTGCCCGAGCTCGCCGCCAAAATATTCGCCGATCGCCTGCACGCCGAGGCAGACGCCGAACACCGGCAGCTTCTTCTCCAGCGCCGCATCGATGGTTTTCTTGATTGCGAAATCCTCCGGCCTGCCGGGGCCCGGCGACAGCACCAGCAAGTCCCACCTCTTCTGCTTGAGCATGTCGAGCGCATGCACATAGCGGACCACGGTGACGCTGGCGCCGACCTGGCGAAAATAGTCGGCGAGCATGTGCACGAAGCTGTCGTCGTGATCGATCAACAGCACCTGCTTGCCCGAGCCGGTCGCATCGGGCGCGAAGGTCGAGAGCGGTTTTGGCGGATCGCCGCGCAGCGCCTGGAACAGCGCGGCGGCCTTGACCTGGCACTCGCGGTCTTCGGCGGCGGGATCGGAATCGAACAGGCAGGTCGCGCCGACGCGCACCTCGGCGAGGCCATCCTTCATGCGGATGGTGCGGATGGTGAGGCCGGTGTTGATGCTGCCGTCGAAATTCACCGCGCCGATCGCGCCGGCGTACCAGCGCCGAGGCGAGCGTTCGTGATCTTCTACGAACTGCATCGCCCAGAGCTTTGGGGCGCCGGTCACGGTCACTGCCCAGGCGTGGGTGAGAAAGGCATCGAGAGCGTCGAAGCCGGGACGCAGCATGCCCTCCACGTGGTCGACGGTGTGGAACAGCTTTGAGTAGGTCTCGATCTGCCGCCGCGCCAGCACCTTGATCGTGCCGGGCACGCAGACGCGCGCCTTGTCGTTGCGGTCGACGTCGGTGCACATGTTGAGCTCGAACTCGTCCTTCTCCGAGTTCAGGAGCTGGCGGATCTGCTCGGCGTCGCCGATCGCATCGAGGCCGCGCGCGATCGTGCCTGATATCGGGCAGGTCTCGACGCGGCGTCCGTCCGAGCGCACGAACATCTCCGGCGAGGCCGATACCAGGAATTCGCCCTCGCCGAGATTCATCAGCGCGCCGTAAGGCGACGGGTTGATGACGCAGAGGCGCTGGAACACTTCGGCCGGCGAGCGGTCGCAGGGCTCGGCGAAGAGCTGCCCCGGCACCGCCTCGAACAGATCGCCACGGGCGAAGGCTGCGCGCGCCGTCTCGACCGTGGCCTGATATTCGCCGGTGGCGTGATCGGCAAATCCTTGCCGCGGCGTCTTCAGATACGGGCTGTCGGCGGTCTCGCGCGGCAGGCCTTCGGTGGACTTGCCGTTCCAGGCGAAATCGTAAGTGAGCACCACGCCTCGGCCGGTGGCGCGGTCATAGGCCAGCAGGCGATCGGGCACGTAGAGCACGATGTCGCGCTGGTCGCTTTCGCGCGGCCGCTTCTGCACGAGGTCCTCGATCTGGAACACGAGGTCGTAGGCGAAGGCGCCGAACAGGCCGAGCAGGCCGTCGTCATTGGCGGAGAACGCGGCGACGAGATCGCGCACCAGCGACATCACGCTGGCGCGCCGGGTGCGTTGGTCCTCCTCGACCGGGGCGTCGCCACGGATGATGTGGCCGGCAAGGCGCGTCGCCGTCTTCTCCGAGATCACCACGCAGGGCTCGCGCAGGACCTCAGTGAGGAAAGCGATCAGCACCTGCCCGCGCACGTTCAGCGCTTCCAGCTTGAAATTGACGCCTGTGGTCTCGAGCTTGAGCGGCGGGTCGGAGAAGCCGAGATCGAAGCTCTCGTAGCGGCCGGGCACGGTCGTGCCCGAGGACAGCACCACGCCGCGACGGCGGTCGAGCAGGTTGATGAGATCATCGAGCCGGTTGGCTCCGCCGGTAAATTGCTCCGCCACGCGCGTGATCGCAAGACCTGCACGGGTCACGTAGTCACTTCTGGCCGGGAGGGCAAAGACTGTCCTGTTCATGTGGTCCTCTTACGAAACTTGCCGAGGGAACGCCACACAGGACAAACGATCAGGCCGCCGCACTGCGTGGGCGACCTCAGACGATTTGGGAAAGGAAAATCGCACCGGCCACCTCGTTAGGAGGTGCGCCACCAGAGACGGGCTGCGCGGACGGCGATGCTCATGGGCGGATACTCACCATGGCGCGGGGGCGGCGTCAAGGGCGGTCACGTGGTGGCCGCCTGATGGTCAGCGCTGTGGGATACGGGGCGCTCCGACTTCGACCTCCGCCGTCATCCTGCCGAAGGGCCGGGATCGATAGCCACATGAATTGGTTTGACGAAGACTAGTGGTTACAAGCTCGCGCCATAACTCCTCCTGGGGTTATGCGTCCCGGCCTTCGCCGCGACATCGAAAATGTGGCGCGACTGATGGCGCTCCACCTATCCCAGATGCTTTCGGAAAAACTCCGTCGCCCTGCCCCAGGCGAGCTCGGCGGCTTCGCGGTCGTGCACGGCCTGGCGCTGCTCGTTGACGAAGGCGTGCTCGGCGTCATAGCGGAACAGCTCCAGCGACTTGCCGGCGGCCTTCATGGCCTTCTCGAATCCATTGACCAGCTCCGGCGTGCACCAATCGTCCTTCTTGGCGAAGTGGGCCTGGAGCGGGATCTTGACATCGGCGGGCTTGGCCGCCTGCTCCGGCGGGATGCCGTAGAACACGACGCCGGCCGCGAGCTCCGGGATCTTGGTCGCGCCGATGATGGTGACGGCGCCGCCGAGGCAGAAGCCTGTTAGCCCGACCTTGGCGCCGTTGCGCGACAGATATTGCGCGGCGCCGCGCACCGTCTGCGTGGTGGTATCCATGAAGTCGAGCGAGTTCATCTCGTTGTTGGCGCTCTCGGTGTCGTGATAGGGCACCACCTTGCCCTTGTAGAGATCAGGTGCCAGCGCATCGAAGCCGGCGAGCGCGAAGCGGTCGCACAGGCCCTTGATCTGGTCCGACAGGCCCCACCATTCCTGGATCACGACCACGCCCGGCGCGTTGCCGCGCGCGGCATTGGCGAGATAGCCCGAGGCGTCCTTGCCGTCCGGGCGCTTGAAGGTGATGGTGGTTCCCATGGTGTCCTCCGACGCGTTTTCTGAGGGAGCAATTGGCGGTATTTTGGCTGCTGAGAGCGCGCGGCGCAATCCACACTCACGTCATTCCGGGGCGCGCGTAGCGCGAGCCCTTGACCATCCAAAAAAAGCCCCCTCGCGGGGGGCTTCTTCACTCGTCTCGTCTCGTCTCGCGCCGCTCAGTGCGAGTCGGCCCAGACCTTCTTCTTGGTGAAGTACATCAGGATCGCGAAGATGATCAGGAACACGAACACCTGGAAACCGAGGCGCTTGCGCGCTTCCATGTGCGGCTCGGCGGTCCACATCAGGAACGTGGTGACGTCCTTGGCATATTGCGCGACCGTGGTCGGCGAGCCGTCATCAAAGGTCACCTGGCCGTCGCTGAGCGGCTTCGGCATCTTGATGGCGTGGCCCGGGAAGTACTTGTTGTAGTACGAGCCCTCCGGGATGGTGACGCCCTCGGGGGCCTTGTCCTCGAAGCCCTGGAGCACGGCCGCGACGTAGTCCGGACCCTGCTCCTGGTACTGGGTGAAGAAGTCGACGATGAACCAGGGGAAGCCGCGCTTGTAAGAACGCGCCTTGGTGATCAGGGACAGGTCCGGGGGCGCCGCACCGCCATTCGCGGCACGCGCCGCCTGCTCGTTCGGGAATGGCGAGGGGAAATAGTCCGCCGGCCGGCCCGCACGCTCGAACATGTCACCAGCATCGTTCGGGCCGTCCTTGACCTTGTACTCGGAGGCAAACGCCGAGGCCTGCGCCACCGAATAGCCGGGCCCGCCGGGCTCGGCGAGGTTGCGGAAGGCGACGTAGGACAGGCCGTGGCAGCTGGCGCAGACCTCCTTATAGACCTTCAGGCCGCGCTGGAGCGCGCCGCGGTCAAACTTACCGAAGGGGCCCGAGAACGACCATTTGATTGACGGCGGCTGGTCGCCACCCTCGGACGCCTTCGCGCTGTCGATCGAGCCCGCGAACAATGAACCGGCGAGCGCCAGCATTATCGCGGTCGACACCATCGGGGTCGACCTGCTCCCGGTTTTGGCCAACACCGCATCCGAGATCGAATTCGGTACCGGTCGCGGCTTTTCGATGCGCGCGAGCAGCGGCAGCACGATCAGGAAGTAGGCGAAGTAGCAGACCGTCAGGACCCGGCCGGCAACGACGTAAATGCCCTCCGGCGGCTGCGCGCCGAGATAGCCGAGCAGGATACAGACCGCGACGAAGATCCAGAAGAACTGCTTGGCCAGCGGACGGTACTTCGATGACTTCGTCCTGGCGCTATCGAGCCAGGGCAGGAAGCACAGGATGATGATCGCCCCGAACATCGCGATGACCCCCGCGAGCTTGTTCGGTATCGAGCGCAGGATCGCGTAGAACGGCAGGTAATACCATTCCGGCACGATGTGCGGCGGCGTCACGCCCGGGTTCGCCGGGATGTAGTTGTCGGCGTCGCCGAGATAGTTCGGCATGTAGAAGATGAACCAGGCGTAGAGCAGCATGAAGCAGGTGACGCCGAACATGTCCTTGATGGTCGCGTGCGGCGTGAACGGCACCGTGTCCTTTTCCGTCTTCGGCTCGACGCCGTCGGGGTTGTTCTGTCCGGCGACGTGCAGCGCCCAGACGTGGAGCACGACGACGCCCGCGATCAGGAACGGCAGCAGATAGTGCAGCGAGAAGAAGCGGTTCAGCGTCGGGTTGCCGACCGAATAGCCGCCCCATAACAGCGTCACGATGCTCTCGCCGACATAGGGAATGGCGGAGAACAGATTGGTAATGACGGTGGCGCCCCAGAAGCTCATCTGGCCCCAAGGCAGCACGTAGCCCATGAAGCCCGTGGCCATCATCAGCAGGTAGATGATGACGCCGAGGATCCACAGCACCTCGCGCGGCTCCTTGTACGACCCGTAGTAAAGGCCGCGGAACATGTGGACGTAGACGGCGACAAAGAACATCGAGGCGCCGACCGCGTGCATGTTGCGCAACAGCCAGCCGTAATTGACGTCACGGACGATCAGCTCGACCGACTTGAAGGCGAGATCGGCATGCGGCGTGTAGTGCATCGCCAGGATCACACCGGTGAGGATTTGCATCCCCAGCATGAAGGAGAGGATGGCGCCGAAGGTCCACCAATAGTTCAGGTTGCGCGGGGTGGGATAGGCGACGAAGGAGGAATGGATGAGACCAAAGATCGGCAGACGCCGCTCGATCCATTGCAGGGCCGGATTGCTCGGCTGGTAGTCGGATGGTCCGCTCATGATGCGATCCTGAGGAAATAGTACGACGAGACGGCACGAAGCTTCGGACGTCGGTCCGAGGCTCAGCCGATCTGGATTTTGGTGTCGGAAACGAACTGGTACGGCGGCACCGGCAGGTTCGCGGGCGCGGGCCCCTGGCGGATGCGGCCGGACGAATCGTACTGCGACCCATGGCAGGGGCAGAAGAAGCCGTCGTAGTTGCCTTCATGAGCGATCGGGATACAGCCGAGATGGGTGCAGATGCCGATAACGACCAGCCACTGCTCATGGCCGGACTTAACCCGGGCCTCGTCGCTCTGCGGATCGGGCAGGCTCGCCACGTTGACGGCGCGCGCTTCGTCGATCTGCTTTTTGGTACGGTGGCTGATGTAGATCGGTTTGCCGCGCCAGAACACCTTGATGTCCTGGCCTTCGGCGATCGGGCTGAGATCGACCTCGATCGGCGCACCGGCGGCGATGGTCGAGGCATCCGGATTCATTTGCGAGATGAAGGGCCAGAGCGCGGCCGCGCCCCCTACTGCTGCGGCGGCCCCCGTTGCAACGAATAAGAAATCACGGCGTGTCGGATGGTCCGCCGAAGACGCTGTCGTCACGATTCCAACCCTTTCTTCTTATGCGGCCGGTCGAACCGCTCCGGGGGGCGCCCATGAGGTCCCCGGAAAGGCTGCCGGCGCCCGCGGCCCCCCCGCGGCGGCAGAACTTTGCGTGCTCGCACCTAAACAGGTGAAACAGCAGTCCAGAATCGTTCTATTGGCACCCTTGCCGGGCGAGCGCAAGCCCGCTATCGGCGCGGGAGCGTGCAATGCACGAATTCCCGGGCGAGCGATGTTTTATTGAGACATTTCCGGCCGCAACCAGCCCCGCACAGCCCATGCAGATAGCTCTTTTCCAGCCCGACATTCCCCAGAACACCGGCACGATCCTCAGGCTCTGCGCCTGTCTGGACGTGGCCGCCCATATCATCGAGCCGGCTGGGTTCCCCGTTTCGGATCGCACGTTCCGCCGGGCGGGAATGGACTACCTCGACCATGTCAGGATCGTCAGGCACGATTCCTGGGCGAGGTTCGAGGAATGGCGGGCGGCACAAGGCTGCCGCCTGCTGCTGTTCACCACCAAAGGTGCCACCGACTACCGCGATTTTCGTTACCAGACGTCGGACATCCTGCTATTCGGGCGCGAGAGCGCCGGCGTCACCGACGCGGTGCTCGAGGCCGCGGATGCGCGGCTGGTGATTCCGATCAAGGCCGGCCTGCGGTCGCTCAATGTGGCCATGAGTGCGGCGATGGCCGCCGGCGAGGCGCTGCGCCAGCTCCGGACCCCTGAAGGCCGAAACGATTGAGGAGAGAGACTTGAATTACGCGGTCAAGGAAATCTTCCTGACCCTGCAAGGCGAAGGCGCCCATGCCGGGCGCGCCTCCGTGTTCTGCCGCTTTGCCGGCTGCAACCTCTGGAGCGGCCGCGAGGCGGACCGCAACGAGGCGACCTGCAAATTTTGCGACACGGATTTCGTCGGCACCGACGGCACGCTCGGCGGCCGCTATGGCTCGGCCGCGGAACTCGCCGACACCATCGCCGCGCAATGGATCGCATCGGCCGACAACCGCTACGTGGTGCTGACCGGCGGCGAGCCGCTGCTCCAGGTGGATGCCGCGCTGGTCGACGCGCTGCACGCCCGCGGCTTCGAGATCGGCGTCGAGACCAACGGCACGATTGCAGCCCCCGAGGGGCTCGACTGGATCTGCGTCAGCCCCAAGGGCGGCAGCGAGCTCGTTTTGCGGCGCGGTCATGAGCTGAAGCTGGTCTATCCGCAGGTGCTCGCCCCGCCCGAGACCTTCGAGGGCCTCGCCTTCGAGCGCTTCTCGCTCCAGCCGATGGACGGACCCGAGGTCGCCGAGAACACCGCGCGCGCGATCGACTATTGCCTGCGCCATCCGCAATGGCGGCTCAGCGTGCAGACGCATAAGTCGCTCGGCATCAGATAGGTTTGGTAGACGGACAGATGCAAAGCTCACCCGCGTCAGCGACCACCGCGACAATTGCAACGAGAGCTGCAGCTGTTGGGGTCCGAAAAGGGCTGACGAAATGACCGCGATAATGGATCTGGCCCTGATCGAAGACCGCAAGGCCCGCGCTCGCGCCTGGTTCGAAGCCTTGCGCGACGACATCTGCGCGAAGTTCGAACAGCTGGAAGACGAGGTCCCGCCAAGCCTCTATCCCGGCGAAGCCGGCCGCTTCAAGCGCACCCCCTGGCAGCGCACCGATCATTCCGGCGCGGCCGGAGGTGGCGGCGTGATGTCGATGATGCATGGCCGTCTGTTCGAGAAGGTCGGCGTGCATTGCTCGACGGTGCATGGCGAATTCGCCCCTGAATTTCGTGCTCAAATTCCCGGCGCGGCGGAGGATCCAAAATTCTGGGCCTCCGGCATCTCGCTGATCGCGCATCTGCGCAATCCGCACGTGCCCGCCGTGCACATGAACACGCGCTTCGTCGTCACCACCAAAGCCTGGTTTGGCGGCGGTGCGGATCTGACGCCGGTGCTGGAGCGCCGGCGCACGCAGGACGATGCCGACAGCATCGCCTTTCACGCCGCGATGAGACAGGCCTGCAACCAGCACAGCAGCGTCGCCGATTACGACAAGTACAAGAAGTGGTGCGACGAATATTTCTACCTGCCCCACCGGAAGGAGGCTCGCGGCATCGGCGGCATCTTCTACGACTGGCACGACAGCGGCGACTGGGACGCCGACCTCGCCTTCACCCAGGAAGTCGGCCGCGCCTTCCTGAAGATATATCCCGAACTGATCCGGCGCAATTTCGCGACAGCCTGGACCGCTGCGGATCGCGAGGAGCAATTGATCCGGCGCGGTCGCTATGTCGAGTTCAACCTGCTCTACGACCGCGGCACCATTTTCGGGCTCAAGACCGGCGGCAACGTGGATTCGATCCTGTCGTCGCTGCCGCCGGAAGTGAAGTGGCCATGAACCTTGCAATGCCGCCGCTCCCTCGCGCCATGCTGATCGACATGGACGACACCATCCTGTCGGCCTATGGCCGGCCTGAGATCGCCTGGAATACGATCACGGCCGAGTTCGCCGAAGAACTCGCGCCGCTGCCGCCGCCGCTGGTGGCGACCGCGGTGCTGGCGTTCGCGCGAAACTTCTGGGCCAACGCGGAAGCCGCATGGCGGCTGAAGCTTGCCGAGGCCCGCCACCTCACTGTCAAGGGCGGCTTTGCCGCGCTCGCGGCCGCCGGCCATCGCGCCCTGCCCGACGACCTCGCCATTCGCCTCGCCGACCGTTTCACCGCCTATCGCGAGGAGGAGATGTTCGTCTTTCCCGGTGCGCATGAGGCGATCGACCGGTTGAAGGCGCTCGGCATCAAGCTCGCGCTGGTGACCAACGGCGCTGCCGACACCCAGCGCGCAAAGGTCGAGCGCTTCGAACTCGCGCACCGCTTCCACCACATCCAGATCGAGGGCGAGCACGGCTTCGGCAAGCCCGAGGAGCGCGCCTATCTGCATGCGATGGAGGCGCTCGGCGTCACCGCAAAGGACACCTGGATGATCGGCGACAATCTGGAATGGGAAGTCGTGACGCCGCAGCGCCTCGGCATCTATTCGATCTGGATCGACGTGCATGGCGACGGCCTGCCCGAAGGCTCGATCGTCAAGCCCGACCGCATCATCCGTTCGCTGACCGAGCTCCTGCCGGAGTAAACCAAAGGCGGCGAAAACAAAAATATCGAAAAACAACCCCATGCACAGTAGAGCGCTGCTGCGAATTCAAGGACTTACGGCAAACGCAAATTCTGTTTTCGATTTTTACGAAATCGCGTTGACGCGCCGGGCAAAACAGGGGCATGATGGCATCGTCGCGGTCTTTGCGATGAAAGGCCCCCTTGCCAGCGCCCCCGGCTGTCCCTGCACGGGCACGCGCGGTCTCATCCGCCGTTTTCCGGATGTCATGACAAATTGCTAGCCTCGCGTCCGGGTCGATAAACTCGAAAGGACAATCCATGGAATTGAAAGCCGGCGATGTCGTGATGCTGAAATCCGGCGGCCAGCCACTAACGGTTGCGGAGGTGAAGGAGAACGACGTGCTCTGCCTCTGGATGGGCATGGAAGGCGATCTGTTCCGCGAGACGCTGCCGCTGGCCACGCTCGTGCAGGTGGAAGAGGAAGAGAACGACGAAGACGACGAGGATGAAGACGAGGATGAAGACGAGGACGACGAGGAATAAGCACACCGAAGAGCGCACGCTGGTCAGATGCGAGTGCTTGCGCGTGCTCGATGTTTAGATTTTCTATCGCTCGACCCATCGAAAGTCGGCGACGCCGAGTCTCACCTTAGGAAATCCATTGAAGTGGCGCGTGGTCAAAGCGCCAAATCCTTGGAGTTGCGCGCCGCCACAAGCCTTGCAGAACTCTGGCGGAGGCAAGGAAGGATTGATGAGGCGCGCACGCTGCTAGAACCGATCTGCGATTGGTTTGACGAAGGAACCGACACGGCCGACCTCAAGCGTGCGCGCGATTGTCGGTGTGC
Source organism: Bradyrhizobium sp. 160 (assembly GCF_023073735.1). NCBI lineage: Bacteria > Pseudomonadati > Pseudomonadota > Alphaproteobacteria > Hyphomicrobiales > Nitrobacteraceae > Bradyrhizobium > Bradyrhizobium sp. 160. The sequence goes on along the minus strand of NZ_JADPKD010000054.1, from coordinate 356,440 downwards.
ACTGCATTGATCCCACAGCTCGCAGCGCGTTGCCTTGGTCGAGTGCATCGGCTCTATGCTCGCCGGATCGCGATTGCGCCTCCGCCTGGCCCAGCAAATGCATCGCCCTGGATTCGCAACAAGGATGCCCGTGCCGCTCGCGTCAAATCTCCGACATCTGTAGGGATCAAACGGAAAGCGACAGCCAACAGGACCTTTTTCCGCCTACCCACTATGAGCGGACATGATCGCTGGTCCGCCAGGTTGGCTCGGACCAAGGGCCGCCCTCGCCAAATCCAATTTGTCCATTCCCGGATTCGGGAGCATGCCCGAGACGTATCAGCATCGATGTTCTGGTGTTAGATTTCCTGCCCTACCGAATAGGAGGACGACATGCCCGATAGCGTCTACAAGGTCATTGAACTCGTGGGTACCAGCACCGACTCCTGGGAGAAGGCGGCCGCCAATGCGGTCGAGCAAGCTGCAAAATCTCTCCGAGATCTTCGCATTGCAGAAGTCGTCAAGCTCGATATGCAACTGGATGACAAAGGAAAAGTCGAGGCCTATCGCGCCAAGCTCAACGTATCATTCAAGTTCGAGGGCTCCTGAGCCTCAGCACCTCGCCCCCCACTCGCGGGGCGAGGATGGCTCATTGAAAAAGGCGCGTCTCCCAGTCCGCCCAGCCGGAGCCTGTGGCCCATCGCGGAAGTTGGCCCTAGTCCGACCGAGGCCGATATGCTTTGATGCGAGGGGGCGTGTAGCGCGCGTGGTGGCCCGATGTACATGGTCATTCGCAAGTACACGAAGGTTCGCTCGGTCGCGGACGCCGCTCGTCGTGCCAAGAGCGGCGTAGGTGAGATCCTCAGGCAATCGCACGGATTCAGATCTTACCATGTGCTGGATGCTGGCGACGGTGTTGGTATCGCCGTAATGATATTTGACGACCGCGAGAGCGCCAACGCAGCGAACGCCAAGATACTGGCGTTTGTTCAGGCGAGTCTGCATGACCTCGATCTTGGGGTTCCCGAAGTCACCACCGGCGAGGTCTTGGTGAACATCGAGTCTAATGGGCCTTCAGGCATAAAGTAGCGGCAAACATGACCAGTTCCGTGGCAGGTGCCGCCCCTGCTCTCGCCATCGACCTGGTGTCACCCTCGGGCAACGATCGCGCCCTGAACATGCGCGTGCCGCCCGTCAGCAATATTCGACTGCGCGTGCTTTTCGAGGAGCAGCAACGACATGAAGCAACACACCTCCGAAGCATTTTCCACGATAGCGATCGGCTGGACACCGCTGATGCTTATGGGCATCGCGATGCCGCCCCGGGATCCCGACGATGAGGATGAGGAGGACGAAGACGACGATGAGGAAGATGACGCTGACGAACCGGCAGTCGTGCGCGAGCCGGACGATGACTAGACTAGCCTGCATCTGGCAGTCGGCGCTATAGTATCTCCCATGGGCTGGGATGCGAAAGACATAGCGCTGCTCAAAAGGCTCTGGTCCGCAGGACAGAGCGCGGCGCAGATTGCGCGCCGTCTCGGGTGCAGCCGTAACGCGGTCTGCGGCATGCTGACCCGTCTCAGCCTGAAGCGCGGCCGCAAGCCGCCCACGGCACGGCCCAAGATAAGGCCGCCCCCGAAGCTGAGGCCGGCATCGTCGGCAGCCTGCGCCCGTCCAGTCGCACAGAAGGTGTCGTCGAGTACAGCAAAGAGGCCGCAGCCCAAGGAACTCAGCAAGCAGCAGCTTTACGCCATTCTGGCTGAGGCGGTCAGAAACACCGGCTAAGAACTCACATGAAGGTCGTTGCGCTCCCGTCAGTGCCTGGCGCAGTTCGACGGGTTCGGCTGTCGTGTACCTTCCCAAGGCTCATGTGCTTCGGGTCAGAAATCTCGGTTTGAGATCACAACAGTAAGGTCGTATCTGGCTCCGGTAGTAGGCCTGCGCTGAGCTATCGACCTATTCAGCTGTGGACGCAGAAGCGGTCACGGCACAGCGGGGTATTCGGACAAGCCCGCTTTCCGAAGCCCCTCTCGCCAACGCACAGTCTACCGGCACGATTGTTTCAGGCCTGGTACGAACCAGGATCGTGCTTGGCGTTTCTCGGCTCACGGCGGAGAAGGGCCGGAAAACGGCATACGCATCGCACGCGCCGCCTGCCTCCTCGGAGCGGCCACGGCTAGGTTTTTACAGTCGATGTGAGCCATGGTTCGGTTGGTGATTGAGCTGCGACACGATGTTCTAAGGTAGGAACGCCCCCGTGGCGGCCGAGTTAAGACGGCAAAAGCACCTATCAAGGAGGCAAAGTCATGGCCCGCGCAACAGCTCATCCGGATCATCACTGCATCTCAAGCGAGGACATTGAAGGAACCAAGGTCTATGGAGCAGATGGGACGAATATCGGTGAGATTGATCACCTCATCATCGACAAGGTGTCAGGCCGAGTGGCTTATGCTGTCATGAGCTTCGGCGGATTTGTTGGCTTGGGTCACAGCCACTACCCCATTCCCTGGGGTGCTCTGACCTATGACACGTCGCTTGACGGTTTTCGAACCAACATCACCGAGCAACAGCTGAGGGACGCGCCTGAGTTCAGCGATGATTCCTGGCAGGATCGAGACTGGGAAACACGAACCCACCAGTATTATGGGACACCCACCTACTGGGAAGGACGAGCTGGCCTGTAACGCCAGGCGGCGCATCAGAAACATTCCAATCGTGAGTGCCGGCTGAATTGATCGGCGGGCCCTCACGGATGACGGCGGATTTGATCCCGCCGACGCAAGCTGGTGCGAGGCGGTGCTGTCCGCAAAGGAACTCAATCGAGGCCCCTCTTGCGGTGAGGCTTATCGATGAGGTTACGAGAGATCATCCAACAAAGTTCAGGCCGCTTCCAGTGTTCATTGGCGGCCCTGCGCCCAAAGAAGGACAGCCGCAGCATCGGCGAGCGGGCGTAATCGTCGAGGATGCTGCTCACTGGCTCAGTCGAGGCGAAACCACCGATAGCCATAGCCATCAAGCTCGATAAGAGTGGCGTCGGCGGTAAGGTTGGAATCGTAAATTCGGTTACCGAATATATCGGTCAGCTTCCGTCCCTTCGGAATATCCCTGATCTCCGTGCTGCAGCTCGTCTGTGATAAATTGTGCAGCACCAGCACGAATTTGCCTTGCCAAACGAAATGCTGGATCAAGACAGCGGGACAGTTGCTTTCGGGTACGGTGCATTCACCCCAGCCGATCTCCGGGCACGACTGGCGCATTTCGACCAGACGCCGCAACCAATTGAACAGCGAGTCCGGGTCGCGTTGCTGGGCAATCGCATTCACGTTGGCTGGTGCGTATTGGCCCCCGCGGATCACATGATGAAGCAAACGATCTCCCGGCCGCGTCGAGAATCCGGCGTTTTCGTCGTCTGTCCATTGCATGCACGTACGGACAGGCCATCGCTCAGGAAGCGTCAGATCGTCGCCCATTCCCAGTTCGTCGCCGTAGTAAATGACCGGTGTACCAGGAAGACTGAACAGCAGGCTGAATGCCAGCTCGATGCGGCGGCGATCGTTTCCGAACATGCAGGCGAGCCGCCGCCGAATTCCCCGTCCGTAAAGCTGCATTTTGCGGGTTGGAGCGAATGCAGCATAAACTTCGTCGCGCTCTTCAGAAGTTAAACGGCCGAGGTCCAGCTCATCATGATTGCGTAGAAATTGAGCCCAGTGTGCGAATTGCGGCAATCGGGGCAGCTGGCTCATGCAGCGCCGCAGCGGTTCGGCACTTTCCCGTGCAAGTGCAAGGAACAAGTGCTGGTTCAACAGGAACGCAAATAGCATGTGGATCCGCGATCCATCGCCAAAATAATGCTGAAGCTCCGTGGGAGCTACATTTGCTTCCGCCAGCAACACCGCATCACCTTTGCGCCAGGACAGGAAATTGCGGAGCTCGGCGAAAAACTCATACCGACGCTTCGCCGGACGATCTGGACGTATTTCCTCCACGACGAACGGTGCAGCGTCTATTCGGAATCCCGAAACACCGAGTTCAAGCCAGAAGCCGAAGATCCTGAAGATTTCTTCGCGGACGGCAGCGCAGGCTATGTTGAGGTCAGGTTGATGTTGGTAAAACCGGTGATAATACCACGAGCGCGCGCAGAGGTCGTAAGTCCAGACGCTGAGTTGAAACCCGGGAAATACGACGCCTTCTGTGCTATTTTCGGGTTCGCTGGTTGACCAGACGTAATATTCCCGAAACGGCGACGACGGGTCGGCGCGAGCCTGCTGAAACCATGGGTGTCTGTCCGAAGTGTGATTGATGGGAAGATCGACTATCAGCCGCAATCCGCGCAGTCGGGCCTGATGACTGAATTCGACGAAATCGCCCAACGTTCCGAGTGCCGGCGCGATGTTGTAGTAATCCGTGACATCGTAGCCGTGGTCTAGTCCGGGACTGGGATAAAATGGAAGCAACCACAGGCAATTTGCGCCGAGCTGAGCGATATGATCGAGCTGCTCGGTTAGTCCCTTGAAATCGCCGATCCCGTCTCCGTTGCCGTCCTTGTAGGTGGCTACGTTGAGGCTGTAGATCACGGCGTTTTTGTACCAGAGGTCGAGCAAGCGCCGACTTCCTTTGCTGGTGAGCGAGCGAACGGCTTGCAGGTAACCACCAGTGTGGACAGTCGTTCCGGGAATTAGTGGCAATGGGACGCAATGGATGGCCGAGCGGGGCGACTTTCGCTTTGGGCTCGGGAGCCGACTTTTGTGAGTACACGCCCGGAGGAAGTTCGATCCCCGGTCCATCCACCAATGCCCGGTGAGCGGCGTCGTCTAGGCGGCGAGTTGCCTCGCCGCCGCCGAGATCATCACCAGCCCGCCCGTGATCACCGCAACGTCGAGGATCGCGGTGTGGATGTGCATCGGCATCCGCTCGACGAAGGCTTTTGCGAGGAACGCACCGGGAATCGCAATCGCACCGATCAGCAGCGCAAAAGCGAGCACCTGCGCGGTCACCGCGCCGGCAAGGCCGAACACCGAGATCTTGATCAGGCCGGTGCCGAGCGAGATCATCGCGTCGGTCGCGATCACCGCGGCGCCTTCGAGGCCTGCGGCCATCAGCAGCGAGAGCAGGATCACGCCGGAGCCCGAGGTGCCGCCGACCAGCACGCCGTAGCCGATCGAACCGGCCGCAAGGCCGGTATCGCCGATCCTGACCTCGCGGCGGCGGAGCACGCGGCGCAGTGGTACGCTCAGGATCAGCATGGTGCCGATCACGAGCGCCGCGCCCGCATTGGTCAGACGCGTGTAACCGTAGGCGCCGAGCGCGGTCGTCAGCGCCGCGCAGGCGAGCACGATCAGAGTGCGGCGGCGGTCGGCATAGCGCAGGTAAGCTACCGCGCGGCTGAGATTGGTGAAGATCGCGGAGATCGCGATGATCGGCACCACTGGCTCGGCGCCGACCAGCGGCACCAGCACCAGCGGCATCAAAGCGCCGGTACCGTAGCCGGCAAGACCACCGATGATCGAAGCCAACAACGCCATCGTTGCTACCAGCAGGAGCTGATAAGTCGAGATATCGGCGAAGCCTGAAACGATGCTCACGTTCTCTCGTCGCGGCGGACGCGGGCGGCAGCTTGATCGGCGATGGCAGCAAGCGCGGCTTGCTCTAGTGGAAAATCCGCCGCAAGCCAAGCGTCCTCGGCGAGCGTCAAGACATGTCCGAGCGCAGGTCCTTCCGCCATGCCGCGCGCGATGAAATCGGCCGCCTTCAATGGAAATTTCGGCGCAGTCCAGCGCTGCGGCAGCTCGGCGAGCGCACGCCAGCGCGACGACGCGACGTCGCCGGCCCGGGCCCAGGCCAGCAACACGCGATCGTGATAGCGCTCTGCGCCGAGCCGGTAGAGCAGCCGCCGCGCCTTCGGCTCGTCCTTGGCAGCCAAGCGCCACCAGCGGTGCCCCATCGAATCCAGCGCCTTGGTCTCGGTATTGGAGAGCCGCAGGCGCGCGGCGACCCGCTTGGCATCTTCGGTGACGGCGACCGTCAGCGCGGCCAGGCGCCGCGTGCTGCTTGCGGTGAGACCGAGCTCGCGCTCGATTGCGATCATCGCCGACAGCGGCCCCGTATAGACCACGCCTCCGGTCAGCGCCTGCAGCAATCCACCCTCCGCCATGGCCAGCACGGCCGCGGATGCACCGCCGGCGACCAGCAGCTTCAGCATCTCCATGCGCACCCGCTCGGCCGAGAGGTTCGCAAGGCCCGCGCGTCCCCGGATACAGGCGAGATAGCCGTCGCGGTCTGGCTCGCCGGCGCCAAAGGCCGCGTGGATGCGGAAGAAACGCAGGATGCGCAAATAATCCTCGGCGATGCGCTGGCCGGGATCGCCGATGAAGCGCACGCGGCGCGCTCTGGCATCCGCGATCCCGCCGACATAGTCGTGCACGATCCCGCTCGCATCGACGGACAGGCCGTTCATGGTGAAGTCGCGCCGCTCGGCATCCTTCACCCAGTCGCGGCCGAACGCGACCTTGGCCTTGCGGCCGAACGTTTCGGTGTCCTCGCGCAGCGTCGTCACTTCATAGGGATGCCCGTCGATGACGAGCGTGACGGTGCCGTGGTCGATCCCGGTCGGCACGCTCTTGATGCCGGCGGCCTTGGCACGCCGCATCACTTCGTCCGGCAACGCGGTGGTCGCGATGTCGATGTCACCGGGTGAGAGACCGAGCAGCGCGTTGCGCACCGCGCCGCCGACCACCCGCGCCTCCTCGCCATTCGCGCCGAGCAATTGCAGGACGCGCGCGGTCCCGCCTGCGGTCAGCCAGGGCGCATTGGCGAGTAACGGCTCCGCGCTCATCGTCCAGCCCTTATTTTTCCGTGCCCGGCACGAATTTGCCGTTCTCGATATGCGCGGGAACGTAGGTCGAGTCCGGTCCGGCGCCGGAGAAATGTGCAAGGCCGACCAGCCCCGCGATCACCAGCGCGATCGCCACCAGGGCAAGGCGCGCGACGATGGTGACCGGCCAGGACGATCGCGCGAACAGGCCGGATCGGCTGGCGGCCAGGAACAGCGCATAGACGGCAAAGGGAATAAGGAAGATTCCGATCTCGGTCAGAACCGTCCGGATCATGACGAATAGATCCGCTCATACAGCACACGCAGCATTCCCGCCGTCGCACCCCAGATGTAGCGTTCCGCGAACGGCATCGCGTAATAGGAACGCTCCATGCCGCGGAATTCCTTGCTGTGCACCTGATGGTTCACCGGGTTCATCAGGAAGGATAGCGGCACTTCGAATGCGTCATCAACCTCTGAATGGTTGATCGTGAGCTCGAAGCCCGGCCGCACCCTGGCCACTGTCGGCAGGATGCGGAAGCCGAACGCGGTCCCGTAGAGGTCGAGATAGCCGATCGGCTCGACGAAGTCGCGCGACAGCCCAATCTCCTCCTCGGCCTCGCGCAGCGCCGCATCGAGCGGCGAGGAGTCGGTCGCGTCGATCTTGCCGCCAGGAAAAGCGATCTGGCCGGCATGGTCGTTCAGATGCGCCGAGCGCTGCGTCAGCAGGATGGTCGGCTCGGGATGGTCGACTACTGCGATCAGGACCGCCGCCGGCCGTACCGGCTGCTCGCGCGCGATGATCTCGAGCATCCTGTCGGTGCCGGGATCGCCCGAGGCGGGAATGATGTTCGGATCATAGAGACCAGGCGGGACGTCGAAATCAAGCTTGGCCCTGGAGCGGGCGAAGAAATCCGCCGCACTGAGCGCGACCGGATCGTTCTTCAGGATAGGTTTGTTCAAAGCGCGGCCCTCACCTGCTCAGCGTCGGCCATGGCGAAGAATTCGCCGGCCGACTCGACGCCGAACATCGGCTGGCCATCGACCATCCGCTCCTCGCCCATGTCAACCAGATCGTAATAGAGCGCGCGGGTGACCTTGGCCCAGAGATCGGCGCGGACATGCAAGTATGGCGTCAGCCCGCCGTCCGCGGCCTGCTCGAAACGCAGGCGGTGCGCGGCGTCGCAGGTCACCCAGTCGTCGACATTGGTGCGGAAGCGCAGCACGCGATGGCCACCCTCGCGCTCCTTCAGCATCTCGACCGCCATGAACGGCGCGTCGTCGACGCGAATGCCGACCTTCTCCACCGGCGTGACCAGAAAATGCTTGTCGCCCTCGCGCTTCAGAATCGTCGAGAACAGGCGGACCAGCGCGTGACGCCCGATTGGCGTCCCCATGTAGAACCAAGTACCATCGGAGCCGATTCGGATATCGAGATCGCCGCAAAACGGCGGATTCCACAGATGCACCGGAGGCAGCCCCTTCGTGGCACCTTCGGCACTGGCAGCATTTTTGGCGGCGGCAGTCAGCCCCTCAAGGCCGCGATCGGCACTCTGCCCTTGGTTCGCCATGGTTTGCCCTGACTTTGTCCTTGGCACGATTGGTGCCGGTCTACGTTGTATTCGGGTGTGCGGTTCCACTGCGGATTAAATCCGATGTGCGAGGTCGCCACTTCGTGATGCCGTACATAACCCGAAGCCGATAAGGTGGGGATAGGTTAATTCAACGAATACATGGCCTTCCTGCAAGTCTAGCATAGGCCCATGATCCGGCGTGATGACCTGACGCGATGTGCCGACGTGACGACGCAGGCAAGCCGCGTGGCAGGCTGAAGGAGAGCGAGCGAATGGCGGAAAGTGTCGAGAAACTCGAAGACGGAATCGTCCGTTCGGCCGAGCAGGTATCTAGCCAAATTCGCGCGGCGAAGGAGGCGATCGCCTCGGTCATCTTCGGCCAGGATCGCGTGATCGAGAACACGCTGGTTACGATCCTCTCCGGCGGTCATGCGCTGCTGATCGGCGTGCCCGGTCTCGCCAAGACCAAGCTGGTCGAGACGCTCGGCGTCACGCTGGGCCTCGACGCCAAGCGCATCCAGTTCACGCCCGATTTGATGCCCTCGGACATTCTCGGCGCCGAGGTATTAGACGAGAGCACCGCGGGCAAGCGGGCCTTCCGCTTTATTGCCGGTCCGGTGTTCGCGCAGCTGCTGATGGCCGACGAGATCAACCGCGCCAGCCCGCGCACGCAGTCGGCGCTGCTGCAGGCGATGCAGGAGCAGCACATCACGGTTGCGGGTGCGCGCCATGACCTGCCGAAGCCGTTCCACGTGCTCGCCACGCAAAACCCGCTGGAGCAGGAAGGCACCTATCCGCTGCCCGAGGCGCAGCTCGACCGCTTCCTGATGGAGATCGACGTCGACTATCCCGATCGGGATGCCGAGCGCCGCATCCTGTTCGAGACCACCGGCGCCGAGGAGACGCTGGCCAGGGGCTCGATGAGCGCCGATGCGCTGATCGTCGCGCAGCGGCTGATCCGGCGCCTGCCGGTCGGCGATTCCGTCGTGGAGGCGATCCTGTCGCTGGTGCGTTCGGCCCGTCCGGGCGCGGAGAGCGGCGAGGCCGGCAAGTTCATCGCCTGGGGCCCCGGCCCGCGCGCCAGCCAATCGCTGATGCTGGCCGTGCGCGCGCGTGCGCTGATCGACGGCCGTCTCGCGCCTTCGATCGACGACGTGCTCGACCTCGCCGAGCCCGTGCTGAAGCACCGCATGGCGCTGACCTTCCAGGCGCGCGCCGAAGGCCGCACGATTCCGGACGTGATCCGGCAATTGAAGACACGGATTGGTTGATGGCGGCAGAGAACGGGCACACAGCGAAGGAGATCATCGCGATCCGACGTGCCGATGGCGAAAGCCGCACGCTCGCCGCTTCGCTGCCGCGCCTGGTGCTGGAGGCCCGCCGTATCGCCGCCAACGTCATCCACGGCCTGCACGGCCGCCGGCGTGCCGGCTCCGGCGAAAGCTTCTGGCAATACCGCCGCTTCGTCTCGGGCGAGCCGTCGCAGAACGTCGACTGGCGCCGCTCGGCGCGTGATGACCATCTTTACGTCCGCGAGCAGGAATGGGAGGCCGCACACACGGTTTGGATCTGGCCCGACCGCTCGCCCTCGATGGCCTTCGCGTCGAAAATCGCGCGCGAGTCCAAGCTCGAGCGCACGCTGATCGTCGCCTTCGCCCTGGCCGAGCTGCTCGTCTCCGGCGGCGAACGCGTCGGTGTTCCCGGACTGATGGCGCCGACGGCGAGCCGCAGCGTGATCGACAAGATGGCGCAAGCGATGCTGCATGACGACGCCGAACGCCTCAGCCTGCCGCCGTCCTTCGTGCCGTCGGCGCTCGCCGAGACGATCGTGCTGTCGGATTTCTGGTCGCCGATCTCCGAGATCAGGACGACGCTCACAGGGTTGTCCGGCTCCGGCGCGCATGGCACCCTAGTGCAGATCGTCGATCCCGCCGAAGAGTCGTTTCCGTACTCCGGCCGCGTCGAGTTCGTCGAGCCGGAAGGCTTCGGCGTGATCACCGCCGGCCGCGCCGAGAGCTGGGCACAGGATTACACCGCGCGGCTCGCGCTGCACCGCGACCAGATCCGCGCCGAGACCAACAAGCTCGACTGGCTGTTCACGACGCACGCGACCGAGCGCTCGGCCGCCGAGCTGCTGTTGTTCCTGCATGCCGGCATGCAGGTGAGCAAGTCGGGCGCCCGCACCACGGCGATCAAGGCGGGGCCGGCCGCATGATGGGATTGCCGCTCGCCTTCACCGAACCGCTGCTCCTGATCGGCCTCGTCAGCCTGCCCGTGCTGTGGTGGCTGCTGCGGGTGATGCCGCCGCGGCCCCGGCGGATCGAGTTTCCGCCGACGCGGCTGTTGTTCGACATCGCGCCGCGCGAAGAGACGCCCTCGCGGACGCCATGGTGGCTGACCGCGTTGCGGCTTCTAGCTGCGGCGCTCGTCATTTTCGCCGCCGCCGGCCCGATCTGGAATCCGCAAACAGGCGCCGCCGGCAGCAAGGCGCCGCTGATGATCATGTTCGACGATGGCTGGAGCGCGGCGTCGCACTGGGACATCAGGATCAGGGCCGCCGATGAGCTGATCGCCAACGCCGACAACGATCGCCGCGCCATCGCGCTGGTGCCGCTGTCGGAGCCGAACCGCGACATCACCCTGATGCCGGCGGGTGCGGCGCGCGTCGCGCTGCGCCAGCTCGCCCCGAAGCCTTATTCGATCGATCGCGTCGAGACCCTGGCCGCAATCGACCGTTTCCTGAAAACGACCGGCGACTGCGAGATCGCGTGGTTGTCTGACGGCGTCGACACCGGCCGCGGCGAAGAATTCGTGGCTGGCCTCGGCAAGACTGTCGGCGATCGCAGCCTGACCGTGTTCGAAGGCGGCACCTCTGCGCCGCTGGCGCTGGTCGCGGCCGAGAACGCCGCTGCCAGGATGACGGTGAAGGTGCTGCGCACCGACAGCGGCATCGCCGTCGGCACGGTGCGCGCGCTGGACCAGAAGGCCTCGCCGATCGGAGAAGCCCGTTATTCGTTCGGCCCGCAGGACAAGGAAACCGACGCAGCGTTCGATCTGCCGGTCGAGCTGCGCAACGACATCACGCGGCTCGAAATATCCGGCGAGCGCTCCGCCGGCGCGGTGCAGCTGCTCGACAAGCGCTGGCGCCGCCGCGCCATCGGCATCGTCTCGGGCTCAACCAGCGAAACCGCGCAGCCGCTGCTGGCGCCGACCTTCTACCTCACCCGCGCGCTGGCGCCGTTCGCAGACGTGCGGCTCGCCGACAAGGGCTCGCCGCAGCAGGGCATCACCCAATTCCTCGACCAGAAGCTGCCGATGATCATCCTCGCCGATGTCGGCACCATCGCGCCCGAGCTGCGGGAGCGCCTCAACGCCTGGATCGACCAGGGCGGCGTGCTGGTGCGGTTCGCGGGACCCCGCCTGGCGCAGGCCGAAGACGATCTCGTGCCGGTCAAGCTGCGCAAGGGTGGCCGCACGCTCGGCGGCAGCCTGACCTGGGAGAAGCCGCAGCATCTCGCCTCCTTCGCCGCCGACGGGCCGTTTGCCGGCGTCGTGGTCCCCAAGGACGTCACCGTGAGCCGCCAGGTGCTGGCCGAGCCCGACGCGGTGCTCGCCACCAAGAGCTGGGCTTCGCTGGAGGATGGCACGCCGCTGGTGACCGGCGAGCATCGCGGCAAGGGCCTCGTCAGCCTGTTCCACGTCAGCGCCGACATGCGCTGGTCGGATCTGCCAATGTCAGGCACTTTCGTCGAAATGCTGCGGCGTGTCGTCGACATGTCCGGCTACACCACCAAGCCCGGCGCCGGGGTCGCAGCCGAGACCACCGCCGAGACGGTGGCGCCGCTGCACATCCTCGACGGCTTCGGCGCCTTCGGCCCGCCGCCGGCCACCGCAAAACCGCTGCCCGCGGATTATCGCGACCGCGCCACACCCGATCATCCGCCGGGCTTCTATGGTCCGGCCGAAGGACCGCTTGCCGTGAACACGCTTGCCGCCGCCGACCGTATCGCAGCCCTGAACACCGCGAGCCTGCGCGCCCGGCACGCCACCTACACCAACGCCGAGCCGCGCGATTTGCGCGGCTGGCTGCTGTCGACGGCGCTTGCGCTGTTTCTGATCGACGCGGTCATCGTCGCTCTGCTCGGCGGCGGCATCGCCGCGCTGCTGCGCCGCCGCGCCGCGCCAGCGATGATCGTGCTCGGTATCGTGCTTGCAGGCCTCGCGTCGCTCTCGCCGGCGCCCTCGCGCGCCGACGGCGTCACGGACGATTTCGCGATGAAGGCGGTGTCGCAGACCCGCCTCGCCTATGTCGTGACAGGCAATGCCGACGTCGATTCCATCGTCAAGGCGGGGATGAACGGGCTGACGCTGTTCCTGGCGCAGCGCACTGCGCTCGAGGCCGGCGATCCCGTCGGCGTCAATCCCGCGCGCGACGAACTCGCCTTCTTTCCGCTGATCTACTGGCCGATCGTGCCCGGTGCGCCCAAGCCGCCGCAGGATGCCATCAACAAGATCGACGCCTACATGAAGCAGGGCGGCACCGTGCTGTTCGACACCCGCGATGCGATCGAAGCACCGCCCGGCGCGAACGGTGCCGCGCAGACCCCGGCCATGCAGACGCTGCGCGAGATCCTGTCCTCGCTCGACGTGCCCGAGCTCGAGCCGGTGCCGCGCGAGCACGTGCTAACCAAGACGTTCTACCTGCTGCGCGACTTTCCCGGCCGCTTCGTCACCGGCCAGACCTGGGTCGAGACCCTGCCGCGCGACGAGGACGAGGACAGCGCGCAGCGCCCGGCGCGCGGCGGCGACGGCGTCTCGCCGATCATCATCACCTCGAACGACCTTGCCGGCGCCTGGGCGGTGCGGCCCGACGGCCAGGCCATGCTGCCGGTGACCGGCGGCGACACCCGCCAGCGCGAATTCGCCTACCGCGCCGGCGCCAACATCGTGATGTACACCCTGACCGGCAACTACAAGGCCGACCAGGTGCACGCACCGGCGCTGATCGAACGGCTGGGGCAATAGGATCGATATGAATTACGGCATCGCGTTCACGCCACTTGTTCCCGCGATCGTGCTGTGGCTCGCCCTGGCCGCGATCGTCGTCGTCGCGCTGGTGCTGCTGCTGGCGCGCGCGCGCGGGGCGGCCGTGCGCGTCGCCGCGTTGGCGCTGTTCCTGCTGGCGCTCGCCAATCCCTCCTTCACCCGGGAGGATCGCGATCCCCTCACCTCGGTCGCCGCGGTTGTCGTTGACAAGAGTCCGAGCCAGAATTTCGGCGACCGCAATCGCGAGGCCGCGCAGGCGCAGGAGGCGCTGGTCGACAGCCTGAAGAAGATCAAGGGCCTCGAAGTCCGCGTCGTCGATGCAGGACAGGCGGACGGCGAGACCGACGGCACCAAACTGTTCGGCGCCCTCGCCTCGGCCCTGTCGGACGTGCCGGTCGACCGTGTCGCCGGCGCGTTCCTGATCACCGACGGCCGCGTCCATGACATTCCGGCGAACGCAACCGCGCTCGGCTTCCAGGCGCCGGTGCACGCGCTGGTCACCGGGCAGAAGGACGAGCGCGACCGCCGCATCGCGATCACGGCGGCGCCGCGCTTCGGCATCGTTGGGCAGACCCAGACCATCAGCTACCGCCTCGACGACCAGGGCGTCACCGGCGAGCGCGCCAAGGTCACGGTCCGCAGAGACGGCGAGGTCATCAACGAGCGCACGCTATCGAGCGGCCAGGCCGCAAGCGTCGACGTTGACATCAAGCATGCCGGCCCGAACATCGTCGAGATCGAGGCTTCGCCCCTCGAACGCGAATTGACGCCGGTGAACAACCGCGCCGTCGTCGCCATCGACGGCGTGCGCGACAAGCTGCGCGTGCTCTTGGTCTCGGGCGAGCCGCATTCCGGCGAGCGCACCTGGCGCAATCTGCTCAAGTCCGACGCCAGCGTCGATCTCGTGCATTTCACCATCCTGCGTCCACCGGAGAAGCAGGACGGCACGCCGATCAACGAATTGTCGCTGATCGCGTTTCCGACCCGCGAGCTGTTCCAGCAGAAGATCAACGAATTCCAGTTGATCATCTTCGACCGCTACGCTCGCCAGGGCGTGCTGCCGATCGCCTATTTCGACAACATCGCACGTTATGTCCGCTCGGGCGGCGCGGTGCTGGTCTCGGCCGGCCCCGACTACGCCTCCAACACCAGCATCTGGCGCACGCCGCTGGATTCGGTGCTGCCGGCCGAACCGGTCGGCGTGACGGAAAAGCCGTTCTATGCGCATCTGTCCGACATCGGCAAACGCCATCCGGTCACACGCGGGCTCGAGGGCTCCGCCAGCGAGCCGCCACACTGGAGCCGATTCTTCCGCACCGTCGACACCCGCAACGCCGTCAACCCGCCGGTCATGACCGGCGTCGATGGCAAGCCGCTGTTGTTCCTGTCGCGTTTCGGCGAGGGCCGCGTCGCGCTGCTGCTGTCCGATCACATCTGGCTGTGGGCGCGCGGCTATGAGGGCGGCGGCCCGCATCTCGACCTGCTCAGGCGGATGTCGCACTGGCTGATGAAGCAGCCGGATCTCGACGAAGAAGCGCTGCGCCTTCAGGTGCAGGGCAAGGATCTCGTCGTGGTGCGCCAGACCATGTCAGACAGCGTCCAGCCGGTGAACGTGACCTCGCCCTCGGGCGTGTCGCACGACCTGACGCTCAGCCCTGGCGATCCCGGCGAGTGGCGCGCCAGCCTGCCGGCGAACGAGCTCGGCCTGTGGCAGGCCACCGACGGCACGCTGAAGGCGCTGATCAATGTCGGCCCGACCAATCCGAAGGAGTTTTCGGAAGTCACCTCCACCACCGAAACCCTGAAGCCGCTCACCCAGGCGACCGGCGGCAACGCCGTGCGCGTGGTCGACGGCACCAGCGTCGAGCTGCCGCGCATCCTGCCGGTGCGCTCTGCGAGCGTCTTCCACGGCGACAATTGGATGGGAGTGCGGATGCGCGACGCCAGCGTCGTCAAAGGCGTCGGCGTGCTGCCGATCTTCGCCGGGCTGATCGGCCTGCTGTTGCTGCTCGGCGCCTTCGCCGCGACCTGGGTCCGCGAAGGGCGGTAAACTCACGAAGCTCGTTGAAATTCGGTTGGCTGTCCATCAAACACCTCTCCCCACGGGAGATGTCGAATTGCGTAGCAATTCGGGTGAGAGGCGGCAGCTCACCGTAGGACTGTAAACCCTCACCCGGATCGCATCTCTCGATGCGATCCGACTTCTCCCCACGGGAAAGGTGCTTCGAGTTCTGGGCACGCACCATTTAACCAGACATCCACTCTAGTTGCCGGAACGACACATCGGGTCGCGGCCCTGCGTGCGCCGATCCGGCCGCCGTTGACATCCACTGTCCGATCGGGCGATGTTACATTGTAACGCCGCGATGGCAGGGGATTGGCCGCGCGGTGTGGGGCGTTTTCGGATGAAATGGTTTCGGTCGAATGTGAGGCATGCTGCCCGGCTCGCGTTGTTCGCGATGCTGGTGCAGTTCGCGCTGACGTTCGGCCACAGCCACTGGTTCGCGCAGGCCGCCCTCGCCCAATCCTCGCTGCAGCAGACCGACGGCGTCAAGGACAGCGTCAAGGGCGTTGCTGCGATCGACCGCGCCGCAGTCCAGGCGCGATCGCCGGTCGGTCCCGACCGCGAGCATCCGGGCGAGGACAATTGCGCGATCTGCGCTGTCGTCGCGATGGCGTGCACAATTGTGTTCGCGACGCCGCCCGTGCTGCTGCTGCCGCAAGCGATCGAACTGCTCCACCGCACCACCGGCGCCGAATTCGTCCATCTGAAATCGGCCGGCACGGCATTCCAGCCCCGCGCCCCTCCCGCGTCCTGACCTCCAACGCTTGATCACGCCCAGCCTCGCTACTGTCGGCGAATGCCTGGGGAGAAGTTGAAGTCGAATTCCGTCGCGCTGCGACGGCAGGCCGCCTCCGATCAGCAGACGATACAATCATGCGGACGGCGCCTGAGTGGAATCAGGACCATGTCATTTCAATTGCGACGCGCGCAGCGTCTTGGCGGAGCAAGCCTGCTCCTGCTCAGTGCCGCCGCCACACCTGCCTTGGCCCAGTCGGCCGAGGACAAGTCGTCGACCGAGATTCCCGCGGTCACCGTGACGGCGCCGAGCCCGATCGTGCGCAGAGCGGTGGTGCCCTCCCGCACCGCAGGCCGCGGCACGCGGACCGCGCGGGTGCGCAGCCGCCAACAAACGGTGGAAGCGGCGCCCGCGGCATCCGCGCCCGCCGCGCCGCAGCAGGGCGTGCTGCCTGTTGTGACCAACCAGTTCGCTACCGTCACCGTGGTGCCGAACGAGGAGATCCGCCGCGAGGGCGGCGGCCAGCTCGGCGATCTCCTGTTCTCCAAGCCCGGCATCACCGGCTCGAGCTTCGCACCCGGCGCCTCGAGCCGGCCGATCATCAGAGGTCTCGACGTCAACCGGGTCGGCATCGTCGAGAACGGCACCAATGCCGGCGGCGCCTCCGATCTCGGTGAGGACCATTTCGTCCCGATCGATCCGCTCGCCACCAACCAGATCGAAGTGGTGCGCGGGCCGGCGGCGCTGCGCTACGGCTCGACCTCGATCGGCGGCGTCGTCAGCGCCACCAACAACCGGATTCCGGACGCGATGCCTGCTTGCGCGCCCTCATTCCAAACCTATGGCATGCCGACCAAGGCCCCGCTCGCGAGCGCCGCGACCGCTCCTTGCGTCACCGCCGAGACGCGCACCGCCTTCAGCTCGGTCGATCGCGGCGTCGAAAGCGGCGTGCTGCTCGACACCGGCGGCGGCAATTTTGCATTCCATGCCGACGCCTATGGCCGCACGACCTCCGACTATTATATCCCGAGCTATCCCTATCTGACCGACCAGTCGCGCCCGGTGAACGGCCGACAGCCGAACTCGGCGACTCGCTCGGACGGCGCCTCGATCGGCGGCTCCTACTTCTTCCAGGGCGGCTATATCGGCGCATCGATCACGCAGAACGACTCGCTCTACCACATCCCCGGCATCGACGGCGCCGACCACAACACGCGGATCGACGCACATCAGACCAAGATCAACGTCAAAGGCGAGTACAACCCCGACGCGGCCGCGATCGACGCGGTCCGCTTCTGGGCCGGCGCGACGGACTACCGGCACAACGAGATCGGCCTTGCCGATCCCGTCGACCCCAACAGCGACGGCGTGCGCCAGACCTTCACCAACAAGGAGCAGGAGATCCGCACCGAGGTGCAGCTGATGCCGTTCAATGCCCGCTTCGCCGAGGTGACGACGGCGCTGGGCTTCCAGGTCGGACATCAGGAATTGAGTGCGCCGAGCCCCGACAATCCCGGCACGCTGTTCAACGGCCTGTGGGACCCGAACAACAGCACGCGCGTTGCTGGTTACGCCTTCAACGAGTTCAAGTTCACCGAGGCGACGCGGGCACAGATCGCCGGTCGCATCGAGCATGTCGAGCTGCACGGCACGACGCCTGATTTCCCCGCCGATTACCTGCCCGACGGCACGCCGCAGACGGCGATCGCGCGCAATCCGTCCTTCACGCCGAAGAGCGGCAGCATCGGTCTGCTGCAGGACCTGCCGGGTGGCATGGTCGGCAGCGTCACCGCGCAATATGTCGAGCGCGCGCCGAAGGCGGCCGAGCTGTTTTCACGCGGCGGCCATGACGCGACCGCGACGTTCGACATCGGTAATCCGAACCTCACCATCGAGACCGCAAAATCGATCGAGGTCGGCCTGCGCAGGGCAACGGGGCCGTTCCGGTTCGAGGCAACGGTCTACTACACGCATTTCGACAATTTCATCTATCGCCGCCTCACCGGCGTGTCCTGCGATGACGACTTTGCGTCCTGCGGGGGACCAGATGGCGAGCTGAACCAGGCGGTCTATTCGCAACGCAATGCGAATTTCCGCGGCGGCGAATTCCAGTCGCAGCTCGACGTCGGCGCCTTCCAGGGCGGCATCTGGGGCATCGAGAACCAGCTCGACTTCGTCCGCGCCACCTTCAGCGACGGCACCAACGTGCCGCGGATTCCGCCGCTCAGAATGGGCGGCGGCGTATTCTGGCGCGACGACAACTGGCTGATGCGCGTCAACCTGCTGCACGCCTTCGCGCAGAACAACGTCGCGGTGATCGCGGAGACGCCGACAGCGGGCTACAATTTGCTGAAAGCCGAGGTCAGCTACAAGACCAAGCTCGACCGCAACTGGTTCGGCGCGCGCGAAATGATGGCGGGCATCGTCGGCAACAATCTCCTCAACGAGAACATCCGCAACTCGGTGTCCTACACCAAGGACGAGGTGCTGATGCCCGGCATTGGCGTGCGGGCATTTGCGAACTTCAAGTTCTAAGCTCATACAGTCGGGGCCCACAGCGGCCCCGGCTGGCCTCGCCCGGCTGGTTCACGCCGTCGCAATGACCGAGTATCGGCACCGCCGCGCTTCCAATTCACAGCGTCGTAGCACCTACCTCCGCGCCTTGCTCCAGTCCGGCGCAACCCGCCCCGATACGCCTTCGAAGGCGCCGTCGACGAGCTCGAACACCAGAATGCGGGCGGGGTCAACCGGACCCGGCATGGTGACGCGGCCCTTTGCGACCGGCTTGAAGCCGACGCGGCTGTAATAGGGTTCATCGCCGACCAGGAGCACGATGGCGTGGCCTTTTTCCTTGGCGTCCTTCAGCGCGCGCTCCATCAGGAGACGGCCGATGCCGCGGTCGCGGAACGGCGGCTCGACGGTGAGCGGCCCCAGCAGCAGCGCCGGCGTGTCGCCGATCAGAATCGGCAACTGCCTGACCGAGCCGACCAGCAGCGTCCCGATGCGCGCGGTGAAAGACAATTCGAGCAGATGGTCGACATGCTCGCGGATGCGGTAGGCGCTGAGCACGAAGCGGCCGGGGCCGAAGGTGCGTTCGTGCAGCCGTTCGATCGCCTGAGCGTCGCCGGCGGCCTCGGGAAGGATGGTGAGTGAGAGATCGCTCATGTCAGCGCGCGGGATAGCACCTGGACGCAGCGCGGTCCATCGGGCAGCAAAGATGCTCAGTTCCTTTTTCAGCGCCGACGGGAGGCGTTCTGACTCGCCAGTTTGCACCGTTGAACCACAACCCTCACGCACTGGCACGGGCCGCCCTCATCGCCACGTCGCAATCAGCGGCTTACCGTCCAGCACTTCCGCGATCCGCAGCCGTGTGCCGGGCGTGGTCCCCTCGGGCAGCGCCGTGATCGCGAAGAACCCGCATTCGACGATCTCGCGGTTCGGTCCGGGCAGGCGGTCCTGGCTGAACTGCCTGACGACGTAGACGGCGACGTGGTCGCGGCGGGAGACGTGGCTGTTGAGGAAGATGCCGTGCAGCACGGCGTCCCCGGTGAGATCAATGTCGCCCTCCTCCTTGAGTTCGCGCCGCAGCGCCTGCGCCATGGTCTCGCCGAAGTCGACGCCGCCGCCGGGCAGGTACCAACCGGTGACGTAGCTGTGCCTGACCAGAAACACCCGGTTCTCGGCGTCCAGCACCACGGCGCGGACGCCGAGCGTCATCCCGCGAACCAGCAGGAAATAGGCATGGAAGAGGTGCCGCAGCAGCGGCTCGCATTGTCGTCGAATGCTGTTCAGACGTTCTCGCATCAGGCCTTCTTGACGCCCCATTTCGAGCCGCGCTTGCGCGCTGGCTGCGACCTTGCCATTACAGCGCAGCAATAGCGAGGCAATCGCGCGCCATGGCCCCCTTCACGCTCGCCCATCTGTCCGACCCGCATCTGCCGCCACTGCCGAAGCCGCGGCTGATCGAGCTCGCGGGCAAGCGCGCGCTCGGCTACATCAACTGGACGCGCAACCGGCACAAATATCAGCGCCGCGAGGTGCTCGACGCGCTGGTCGCCGATATGAAGGCCCAGGCGCCCGACCACATCGCGGTGACGGGCGATCTCGTCAACCTCGCGCTGGAAGCCGAGTTCGCGCCGGCCCTGGCTTGGCTCGAAAGCGTCGGTCCGCCCGACCGCGTCACCGCGATTCCCGGCAATCACGACGCCTATGTCAGCGCGACGCGCCATCGCTTCGGCGAGACGTTCCTGCACTACATCGCCGCGGATACGCCCGATACCGTTGCCTTCCCCGCCGTGCGCCGGCGCGGGCCGCTCGCGCTGATCAGCCTGTCCACGGCGGTACCGACCCTGCCGCTGATGGCGACGGGCACGCTCGGGCGCGATCAGCTCGCGGCCCTCGCAGAGGTGCTCGAGCGGCTCGCGGCGGAAGACGTCTTCCGCGTGCTGCTGGTGCACCATCCGCTGAGATCCGTCGCGCGCCAGAAGCGGATGACGGACGCGGCCGAGCTGCTGGCCCTGTTGAAACGGCACGGCGTCGAGCTGATCCTGCACGGGCACGACCACATTCATTCGACGATGTGGTTCGAGGGCCCGAACGGCAATATTCCCGCACTCGGCGTGCCTTCGGCGTCGGCGCTCGCGCACGGACGTTACCCGGCGGCGGCGTATAACCTGTTCACGATCGAAAAGGACAATGCCGGCTGGCGCTGCGAGCAGACGGTGCGGAGCCTGGGCGCTGGATTTCAGATCGGGCAGATCAAGCATGCGCGGTTGATTTAGTTCGCCGTCATTGCGAGCGAAGCGAAGCAAATCCAGAGCCCCTCCGCGGAAAGATTCCTGGATTGCATCGCTTCGCTCGCAATGACGGCGGAGAGAAATTCACCGGCCCCGCTTGGTAGCCCGGATGGAGCGTAGCGTAATCCGGGGCAGTGCATCTGTCGCGACAGGTATCCCGGATTGCGCTTCGCTCGATCCGGGCTACGAGAATTGTCCTCACCAGCTCCGCAAGGCCGCTACTACGGCAAGGCCGAACAGCGCCGCGGCGCCGAGAATGAAGCCGAACAGGAACGGCCACACGCGCGAGCGGCGCGGCGGCTCGGCGGCGGGCTTCGGCTCGGGCGGCACCACCATCGCGCGCTCGCGCTCGATCATGCGGCGCGCGACATAATCGGTGACGGCCTCGACGATAACCGCAGTGTCGTGCGATTCGGCGAGCACGATGCGGCCGAAGCGGGTGTCCTGAACGAAGCGGTACATCCGCTTGTCACGCCCCATCAAGATGTGGGCGACGACGTCGATCCAGAGCCTGGGCGTATCGCCCTGGCTGATGCCGCGGTCGAAGAGGTCGATCTGCTCCGGCACCTGCGCGAACAGAGGATCGAGCGCGTCGTTGAGGATCTCCAGCCGGGCCACCTCGGCATCCCTGAGGTCGACGACCACGCCGGTCCGGTCGGCGGCCTCGATCCGGGCGCGCAACAGTGCATCGCGCAGCCGCACCGGGCGCGGCTGGCTGGGATGAATCCCGCTGGTTTCGGGCTCTGACATTGTCGGCCTCGTCCTCAAACACGGGAGTTAACCTATCAGCAACCACAGCGCCCGCAAAGGGTACACAATTCCAGATACTTACGGCGCCCACAGACGTTTCACCTGTGCCGAAAACAGACGATCCCACCCAGGCTAAGGCCTAGGTGGGACCATCCGTCCTTGGACGTCTTCTTAGTTCGATCGGCAGCCGGGATCCTTAGGCCGAGACCCGCGACGGCTCTTCCACGATGGAGAAGCGGACGCCGGCCTTGTAGCGGCTCTCTTCCGACACCTCGCGCCAGCAGTCCTCGGCTTCCTTGCGGGTCTTGAACGGACCTTTGACCTGGGCCGAGCCTTCCACGAGCTTGTGGAAGTTCATCGAACCGAACTCGCCGCCGATCACCCAGAAATTGCTGCCTTTGGTCATGTCAGTCTCCTGTCGAAGTGCGTGATGCGTTAGCCGAACTGGTTCATCGTGTTGTGGGCGCCGCCCGCCTTCAGGGCAGCTTCGCCGGCGAAATATTCCTTATGGTCGTCGCCGATATCGGAGCCGGCCATGTTCTGATGCTTGACGCAGGCGATGCCCTGACGGATCTCGGCGCGCTGGACGTTCTTGACGTAGCCGAGCATGCCCTGCTCGCCGAAATATTCCCGCGCCAGATTGTCGGTCGACAGCGCCGCGGTGTGATAGGTCGGCAGCGTGATCAGATGGTGGAAGATGCCGGCACGCTTGGCCGAATCCGCCTGGAAGGTGCGGATGCGCTCGTCGGCTTCCTTCGCCAGCGGCGTGTCATCATATTCCGCCTTCATCAGCTCGGCACGGTTGTACTGGCTGACGTCCTTGCCGGCTTCCTTCATCGCATCGTAGACCTGCCAACGGAAGTTGAGGGTCCAGTTGAAGGACGGCGAGTTGTTGTAGGCCAGCTTCGCGTTGGGAACCACCTTGCGGATGCGGTCGACCATCTTGGCGATCTGCTCGATATGCGGCTTCTCGGTCTCGATCCAGAGCAGGTCGGCGCCGTTCTGAAGCGAGGTGATACAGTCCAGCACGCAGCGGTCTTCGCCGGTGCCCGGGCGGAACTGATAGAGGTTGGAGGGCAGCCGCTTCGGACGCATCATCTTGCCGTTACGGTTGATGATGACGTCGCCGTTCCTGGCGTTCTCCGCCGTCACTTCCTCGCAATCCAGGAAGCTGTTGTACTGGTCGCCGATGTCGCCGGGCCTGTGGCTGACGGCGATCTGCTGCGTCAGGCCGGCCCCGAGCGAGTCGGTGCGGGTCACGACGACGCCGTCTTCGACGCCGAGCTCGAGGAAGGCGTGGCGGCAGGCGCGGATCTTCGCGAGGAAAACGTCATGCGGCACGGTAACCTTGCCGTCCTGGTGGCCGCACTGCTTCTCGTCGGAGACCTGGTTCTCGATCTGGAGCGCGCAGGCGCCCGCTTCGATCATCTTCTTGGCGAGCAGATAGGTCGCCTCCGCATTGCCGAAGCCGGCGTCGATGTCGGCGATGACGGGCACGACATGCGTCTGGAAGTTGTCGATCTTCTCGATCAGCTCCTTCTCCCTGACCTTGTCGCCTTCCTTGCGGGCCTTGTCGAGCGCGCGGAAGATGTCGTTGAGCTCGCGCGAGTCGGCCTGGCGCAGGAAAGTGTAGAGCTCCTCGATCAGGGCGGGCACCGAGGTCTTCTCGTGCATCGACTGGTCGGGCAGCGGGCCGAATTCGGAGCGCAGCGCGGCGATCATCCAGCCCGACAAATACAGGTAGGTGCGATCGGTCTTGCCAAAGTGCTTCTTGACCGAGATCAGCTTCTGCTGGGCGATGAAGCCGTGCCAGCAGCCCAGCGACTGGGTGTACTTGGTGGGGTCGCCGTCATAGGCGGCCATGTCGGCCCGCATCAGCGCGGCGGTGTAGCGGGCGATATCGAGGCCGGTCTTGAAACGGTTCTGCAGGCGCATGCGTGCGACGGCCTCGGCCTTCACCCCGTTCCAGGTCGGCTGGGTCTCAAGGAGCGCCTGAGCCGCCTCGATTTCGCTCTGATACGAAGCCGGGCGCAGGAGGGTGCTGATGCCGCGGGGCTGATAGTTCATGTGCCTGATCCTTTCGCTATCGACGGGCGAGCCATCGACATTCTTGACAATGCATTGCGAAATGCGTGTCAGGAGCTAAACGCGAAAACAGAAACTTCGTACAGATGGCTTGTTTCTTATTGGTGATGTCATGTAACATAAGAACATGTACTAGATGTTACTTTGTAAATTTTGTAAATTATAGGTCAGCAAGACTGTCCTTGATGCCTACGGAGTCCTGAGAAATGCCTGTCGATTCCGCGAAGAAACTGTTCTCCGGGAAGAAACTGTTCGTCGGCCCGCGTTTCCGGAGGATCCGGCAGCAATTGGGGCTGTCGCAGACCCAGATCGCCGAGGGGCTCTCGATCTCGCCGAGCTATGTCAACCTGATCGAGCGCAACCAGCGTCCGGTGACCGCGCAGATCCTGCTGCGGCTGGCCGAGACTTATGACCTCGACCTGCGCGACCTCGCCACCGCCGATGAGGACCGCTTCTTCGCCGAGCTCAACGAAATCTTCTCCGATCCCTTGTTCCGCCAGATCGACGTGCCCAAGCAGGAGCTGCGCGACCTCGCCGAGCTTTGCCCCGGCGTGACTCATGCGCTGCAACGGCTCTATGCCGCCTATACCGAGGCGCGCCAGGGCGAGACGCTGGCGGCCGCGCAAATGGCCGACCGCGACGTCGGCACGCGTTATGAGGCCAATCCGGTCGAGCGCGTGCGCGAACTGATCGAGGCCAATCGCAACTATTTCCCGGAGCTGGAGCAGGCCGCGGAAAACCTTCGCGATGAGCTGAACGTGCCGGCCGAAGGGCTCTATGCGGCGCTGGCCGCGCGCTTGCGCGAAAAGCATTCGATCCAGACCCGTATCATGCCCGTCGACGTGATGCGCGAGACGCTGCGGCGGTTCGATCGCCACCGCCGCCAGCTCCTGATCTCCGAGCTGGTCGACCCGCCCGGCCGTGCGTTCCAGCTCGCCTTCCAGCTCGGCTTAGGTGAATGCGCGCAGCATTTCGAGACCATCATCGGCCGATCCGGCCCGCTCGACGACGCGCCGCGGCGGCTGTTCCGCATCACGCTTGGCAATTATTTTGCAGCCGCTGTCATGATGCCCTACCCGGCGTTCCTGGCCGCGGCCGAGGCGCTCAATTACGATATCCACGTGCTGGCGCAGCGCTTCAATTCCGGTTTCGAGCAGGTCTGCCACCGGCTCACCACTCTGCAGCGGCCCAATGCGCGCGGCATTCCGTTCTTTCTCTTGCGCGTCGACAATGCCGGCAACGTCTCGAAGCGCTTCTCCTCCGGTACGTTCCCATTCTCCAAATTCGGCGGCACCTGCCCCTTGTGGAACGTGCACTCGACCTTCGACACGCCGGACCGCCTGCTGAAGCAGGTGATCGAGCTTCCCGACGGCACGCGCTATTTCTCGATCGCGCAAATGGTGCGCCGCCCCATCGCGCCGCACCCGCTGCCGCAGCCGCGCTTCGCCATCGGCCTCGGCTGCGAGATCCGTCACGCCGCGCGCCTGACCTACGCTGCGGGGATCGACCTGGAGAAGACCGAGGGCACGCCGATCGGCGTCAACTGCCGTCTCTGTGAGCGCGAAAACTGCGCCCAGCGTGCCGAGCCGCCGATCACGCGCACGCTGATCCTGGATGAGACGACGCGGCGGGTGTCGAGTTTCGCCTTCTCGAATGCACGGGAATTGTGAGACACACCGCTGTCATGCTCCGGCTTGACCGGGCGATGACAGTTGAGGGTGGGGCGAGAGTGCCCCGTCCAAGTTCCACCGTCCTAGTCCCTACCGCCCCCTACGCCAGCGTATGCACGATCACCGGCCCGGCCGCAGCGCTCGCATGTCCCGCCAGCAGCGGAGCCAGATCCTTCTCGATCCAGGCGATCGCACGCCGGTTCGCCTCCTCCGCCTGTTCGAACTTGTCGAAGATCGAGATCGCGGTCACCGTGTCGTCGCCGGCATAGACGACGTAATAGGCGCGGAAACCGTCGACGTCGCTGATGATCGGGACGGCGCCGTCCTTGATGCGGCGCGCCAGCTCTTCAGCGCTCCCGCTTTTCGCCTTGGCCTGACGGATGGCGGCATACATGACATCCTCCTTCCGGCTACTGATGTAAGGGCCTGGTGCCCGGAGCGGATGTTACGCCGAAGCGCGCCGCCGATCCACGCTTGGTTAACCCCGCCCTAATCCGTCGCCGCGATCTGCAACCAGGGATTAAGCACGCCTCAACATCGGTGCCTTAGTCTTGCCCCACTCACGTTTCGCGAACGACGGTGGCTTATCATGCCGGGCGAGGTGAGATCAGGGGGTTCATCATGCGCATTGCGTTGCTGCTGACCGCAACCATCGTCGGCGCGCTCTTCGTCAATCCATCCATTGCCGGATCGCTCGATGCGTCGACCGACGCAGCGCAGCCGCTGCCGCCCGGCTTCCAGAGCTACCGCGGCTACATGTTCGACTTGTCCGAGAATCGCGACCGCAAGGATGTCGACAAGCTCACCAGCAATCTGAAGAGCCAGATCGACGTCGTCGAAGGCGTCGGCCTGTCGCCGCGCGTGCTGCGCTTCTTCCACACCGTTCCGATCGTCGCGAGCGAGCTGGCCTGCCTCGACGAAGGTGCCGCGACCGCCTGCTATGGCAGGGTCACGCCGGACATCCAGCGCAGCGCTCCCCGGACGCTGACGGTCTGGGATCCCGACAAGCAGCGCTGGACCAATCCGAATGCGGTCGATCTCGCGGTCGATTCGGGGCTCGGCGTGATCATGCTGCGGCCCGACATGATGCGTTACGAGAAGGAGGCCGTGCTGCTGCACGAGCTCCTGCATGCCTACCACGCGCGGCTGTTGCCGGACGGCTACGCCAACAAGGGCGTGATCGCCTATTACGCCCTGGCCAAGTCCAAGGACCTGCTGCCCAGGGAATCCTATGCGATGAAGAATCCCGTGGAGTTCTTTGCGGTGACTGCGAGCATCTTCCTGGCCGGCAAGAGCGAATTCCACGATCCGAAGTCTCGCGAGGCGCTCAAGGAAAAGTTGCCGGACTATTACAAATACCTGGTCGGCGTGTTCGGCTTCGACCCCGACCCTGCAGCCCCAAGCGGTCCGGTCGCCTCGCTGAAGTGAGGCTGACGTCGCGCGTCCTGCGCCAGATGACATCAGAGCCGCGCGAAATGCGCGGCTTTTTTGTTTTGTAAACCGGAAGCTGCGGATGGCGGCTCAGCGGGAATTGCCAAGGTGGGGGCCGATCTGCATAGTCCCGCCCGCATCGATATTGTTTTCGAAGGGGATAGAACAACATGGCGGACGCCGACCTGGATGTCGTGATCCGGCAACTGGCCAGACAGCTGCATACGGGCCTGATGACCCGCGCCAAGGAGCGGCGGGATCGCTTCAACGGCCTTGCCGCCAAGGCCAAGGGCAAGGAGACCAGCGACCGCTTCAAGATGATGGCCAAGGCCACCCTGGAGCAGGCCACCGCCGCCGCCAAGCGCCTCCAGATGTCCGCAGACAACGTCGCCGACAGCTACGCCCGCGCCATGCGCCTCGCCGCCAGCACGCCGGTCGCGGCAAAGGTGGAGAAGACGGCGAAGGAGAAGCCGGTGAAGAAGGCTGCGAAGGCGAAGAAGGCCAAAACCAAGAAGGCGAAGTAATCAGCTCACCTTCTCGGCGCGGCGAGCCGGGTCGGCTCGGCGCTGGCGAGCTCGGCGAGCTTGGCACGTGCCGCCTCATGGGTGCGGCCGTCCTTGCCGGGCGGCAGCGCCAGCGCTGCCTCGAAATCGGCCCGTGCGTCGTCGGTCTGGCCGCGGGCGAGGAATGCAAAGCCGCGGTCGAGGCGGGCCTGCGCGTCCGAGGGGTCGAGGCGGACCGCCGTGTTGTAGCTCAGGATGGCGCGGTCGAGATCGCCTTTGGCAGCGAGCGCGAGACCGCGCTGGTGATAGGGCGCGGCGAGCTTGGGGTCATGCGCGATCGCCTCGTCATAATCCGCAATCGCAAGCTCCAGATCGCCGTTCTGCCGGCGCGCCAGCGCTCGGTCTCGATAGAGTGAGGCGCGGTTGGGATTGAGTTGGATGGCCTCATCGAAATCGGCGATCGCCCGCGTGAAGTCGCCATGGCGCAGCGCGATCCGTCCGCGCCCCTCATAGGCGAACGCGATCAGCGAGCCGCGCAGCGGCGAGAAGCCGATCACGGCTGAGCAGATGTCGGGATCGTCCTCGTCGCCGCAATTGACGACCATGTGCGTGGACAGCCCAATAAGCACGCAAAGGACGATCAGCAATGGTACGGCAGCTCTGGTCATCTTCGACGGTGCCCGGCAGAGGGCCGGTCACGCATCCCCTTTCGAAGAAGTGGTCTCGCCGGGATGTTAACACCGGCGCCGGGGATCCTGTGTGCGCCAGGTCACAAAGCAGAGCCAATTTCCAGCCGGTGCCGCATCAGCCCCAAGGACCGCGCGAAGAGGAGCGGCCCCACGGGCTTCGCGGCGGATAGTTCTCGTTGGCGCCGAGCGACGGCGCTGACCGAGCGCCGAGTTCGGCCGCGAGCTGTTGAAGCGCCGCGATGCGGTTCTGGGTCGAGGGATGGGTGGCGAACAGATTGTCGACGCCGTGGCCCGACAGCGGATTGATGATGAACATGTGCGCGGTCGCGGGATTCCGCTCCGCCTCGAAGTTCGGCACCTGATGCGCGGCGCCCTCGATCTTCACCAACGCGGACGCCAACCACATCGGCTGTCCCACGATGCGCGCACCGAGATTGTCGGCGGCATATTCGCGGGTGCGGCTGATCGCCATCTGCACCAGCATGGCGCCGAGCGGGGCAAGGATCATCATCAGGATCGAGCCGACGATGCCCAGACCGTTGTTGTTGTCGCGATTGCCGCCGAAAAACATGCCGAACTGCGCCAGCATGGAGATCGCGCCGGCAATCGTCGCGGTGATCGTCATCAGAAGCGTGTCGTGATGTTTGATATGCGCCAGCTCGTGCGCGATCACGCCGGCGAGCTCCTCGCGGCTGAGCTGGCTCACCAGGCCGGTGGTGACGGCTACCGCGGCGTTCTCCGGGTTGCGGCCGGTCGCGAACGCGTTAGGCTGCGGCTCGTCCATCAGGAACACGCGCGGCATCGGCAGGCCGGCGCGGCCGGCAAGCTCGGCGACGAGGCCGACCAGCTCCGGCGCGCTGGCACGGTCGACCTCATGGGCGCCGTACATCGAGAGCACCATGCGGTCGGAGTTCCAGTAGGTGAAGAGATTGGTCGCGGCGGCAATGACAAGCGCGATCATGGCGCCCGAGGCACCGCCGATCAGATAGCCCACGCCCATGAACAGGGCAGTGAGGCCTGCGAGCAGCATTGCGGTACGAAGATAGTTCATGGCCGTCTCCTGGCGCGGCCGCGGGCGCTGGAGACGCCAGCAGGCCGGCAGGCATGAGGTAGGGATGACCCCGCCCCGGGCGCAAGGTTTTCAAGGTGCGTCGCGGAGCCGCGGCACTGGTTTGAGCGCGAACGTCCCATTAAACTTCATCAAGAATTCAAGCGCCTCTCCCTCCGGAAACCTCATGCTCCTGACCCGATATGCGATCGCGACCATTGCTCTCGCCGCCTACTCCTCTTGCGCCTTCGCCCAGTTCGCCCCGCCACCCGCCAAGCCCGCAGTGCCGAAGGCTCCCTCTCCGCGCGCGGCGTCGTGCCACAATGGCGCGAGCTTCGATCGCTTCCTGGCCGACGTGAAGCAACAGGCGATGGCTGCCGGCGTGTCGCAGCGCACGATCGCGGAGGCTTCGCCGTATCTCATCTACGACCAGGGCATCGTCAACCGTGACCGCGGCCAGCGGGTGTTTGGCCAGCTGTTCACCGAATTTGCCGGCCGCATGGCCGCGCCCTATCGCATGCAGAACGGCCAGCAGCACATCAAGCAATACGCGGCCGCATTCGCGCGCGCCGAGAAGGAATATGGCGTGCCGCCGGCCGTCATCGCCGCGTTCTGGGGGCTGGAAAGCGATTTCGGCGCCAACATGGGCAACCTGCCGACGCTGAAATCGCTGGTGTCGCTCGCCTACGATTGCCGCCGCTCGGAGATGTTCGTCAACGAGACCATTGCCGCGCTGAAGATCATCGACCGCGGCGATCTGCATCCCGATGAGATGATCGGCTCCTGGGCCGGTGAGCTCGGGCAGACGCAGTTCCTGCCCGTGCATTACGTCAACTACGCCGTCGACTATGACGGCGACGGGCGGCGCGACCTGCTGCGCTCGGGAGCCGACGTGATCGGCTCGACCGCGAATTACATCGCCAACGGATTGAAGTGGCGGCGCGGCGAGCCGTGGCTGGAGGAGATCAAGGTGCCGCCAAACCTGCCGTGGGACAAGACCGATCTCACCGTGCGGGAGCCGCGCTCGACATGGGCGCAGCTGGGGGTCACCTACCCTGACGGACGTCCGCTGCCGAACGACAATCTCGCCGCCTCCGTGCTGCTGCCGATGGGACGCTTTGGGCCGGCGTTCATGGCGTATCCGAATTTTGCCGCCTACACCGAGTGGAATAACTCGCTGATCTACTCGACCACGGCTGGCTATCTCGCCTCGCGCATCGCTGGCGCCCCGCCGATGCGCAAGCCAACGGCGCCGGTGGCGCAGCTGCCGTTCAACGAGCTCAAGGAATTGCAGCAGCTCCTGGTGCGTGCCGGCTTCAATGTCGGCAAGGTCGACGGCGTGCTGGGCCAGCAGACCCGCGCCGCGGTGAAGGCGATGCAGATCAAGCACGGCCTGCCGGCCGATTCTTGGCCGACCACGGAGCTCTTGGCCCGCATGCGCGGCGGCACGGCCCAGGCGCAGCCGGCGGGCATCGTGAGATAAGCGAGCCTAACTCGCGTCATGCCCCGCCACCGGTCTCGGCTTCGACGAGCCCGGGTGGCGCGACATGACAGCGAGAGGTGTGGCGGCTACGGCACCACGAGCCATCGAAGGAGAATTTTCGCATCGCACAAGCCAATTCCGCGATTGTATTTTTCCATGACGTTCCCATGTGAGTCGCTCAGGTTTTCTCCTGATTGCCCTCCCATCGAAGCGAGCATCACATGTCCTTCTACGACGCCGTCGTCCCCGCCTATTTGCAAATCCTGAACAGCCTCACCGGCCTGCTCGCCAAGGCGGAGGCACATTGCGCGGCCAAAAAGATCGACCCCAGCGTCCTACTCGGATCACGCCTGTTTCCGGACATGCTGCCGCTGTCGAAGCAGGTCCAGCTCGTCAGCGATTTCGCCGCCAAGGGCTGTGCCCGGCTGACCCATAGCGAGGTGCCCGCAACGGCCGACACCGAGACCGGCTTCGCAGAGCTGAAGCAGCGGCTGGCCAACACCATCGATTACGTGAAGTCGTTCAAGCCCGAGCAGTTCGAAGGTGCCGACGTCAAGGACGTCACCTTCCCGGCCGGTCCGGACAAATCCATCACCATGAAGGGCCAGCAATTCCTGAGCTCGTTTTCGCTGCCGAACTTCTATTTCCACGCCACGACCGCCCATGGCATTTTGCGCCACAACGGCGTCGAGATCGGCAAGCGCGATTTCCTCGGCGCGAACTAATTTCGAAAATGCAAGCGGCTGCGGCAGGAGATCGAAGCTGCCGCCGCGGCCGAATTTGCACATGATTCATGCTGCGCCGAGCTCGCCGCGCAGCTCGCCTGCACTTTCCGTATGGCTCCTCC
Organism: Bradyrhizobium sp. 160; assembly: GCF_023073735.1. Taxonomy (NCBI): domain Bacteria; kingdom Pseudomonadati; phylum Pseudomonadota; class Alphaproteobacteria; order Hyphomicrobiales; family Nitrobacteraceae; genus Bradyrhizobium; species Bradyrhizobium sp. 160. The sequence continues at coordinate 324,924 of NZ_JADPKD010000054.1, read as the reverse complement.
CTTGCGCCTGTTATCGCGATGCACAAGTGTTCGTGACCTCTCATCGCCTGGAAGCATTCCCATGAGCCGTCCGACCAAACTGTTCGAGACCTACAAGCTCGGCCCGATCACGCTGGCCAATCGCCTGGTGATGGCGCCGTTGACGCGCAACCGTGCTGCGGCCGGCACGTTCGTACCTGGTCCGCTCGCGGCCGATTATTACGGCCAGCGCGCTTCCGCGGGGCTCCTGATCACCGAAGCGAGCCAGGTCTCGCAGCAGGGCCAGGGTTACCAGGACACGCCCGGCATCTATTCCAAAGACCAGGTGGCCGGCTGGCGCAAGGTCACCGACCGCGTCCATGAGCGCGGCGGCAAGATCTTCATCCAACTCTGGCATGTCGGCCGCATCTCGCATGTCGACCTCCAGGCGAATGGCGCAGCCCCCGTGGCGCCGAGCGCAATCCGCGCCAAGAGCAAGACCTTCGTCAACGGCGGCTTCGCCGACGTCTCCGAGCCGCGCGCGCTCGATCTGTCCGAAATTCCTGGGATCATCGACGACTTCAAGCGCGCCGCGAAGAATGCGCTCGAAGCCGGCTTCGACGGCGTCGAGATCCACGGCGCCAACGGCTATCTGCTCGATCAGTTCGCCAAGGACGGCGCCAACAAGCGAACCGACGCCTATGGTGGCTCCATCGAGAACCGTGCGCGGTTGATGCTTGAGGTCTCCAGAGCCGTCGCGGCTGAAGCCGGCAGCGATCGCACCGGCATTCGCATCTCACCGGTGACGCCTGCCAACGACATCTCCGACAGCAATCCGCAAGCTCTGTTCGATCACATCGTCGACGGTCTCAGCGCGCTCAAGCTGGTCTATCTCCACGTCGTCGAAGGCGCCACCGGCGGACCGCGGGACTTCGCACCGTTCGACTATGCGTCCTTGCGCAAGCGCTTTTCGGGCGCCTATATCGCCAATAACGGCTACGGCTTCGATCTCGCGAACAAGGTGCTGGACGCGAATGCGGCCGATCTTATCGCGTTCGGCAAGCCGTTCATCTCCAACCCCGACCTGGTCGAACGGCTGAAGCAGGGCGCGGCCCTGAACGACTGGGACAAGACCACGTTCTACGGCGGCGGCGCGAAAGGATACACGGACTATCCGACGCTCGCGGCTGAGCCGGCGGAGTAAGGCTGCGCCGTAGCCCCATTCTCCGTCTTTGCGAGGAGCCCGCGACAAAATTGCGAAGCAATTTTGCGCTGGCGACGAAGCAATCCAGACTGCCTCCGCGGAAAGACTCTGGATTGCTTCGCGGCCTGCCATCGGGCCGCGCTTCGCGCGGACCCGGTGGCTCGCAAATGACGGTGTGGAGGCAGTGAGCCCAACTCACCAAAAGAAAAAGGCCGGGATTGCTCCCGGCCTTCGTTGTTATGAGACGCTGCTCACTTCGCTTCCGCGCGCTTGGGCGGAGTGGCCGGCCACGACTTGATCAGGGTGTCGTAGTCGACCGTCTCGCCCTTCGGCTTCTCGTTGGCGAGCTTGCGCTGCGGAGCGATCGTGCCGTCCTTCTGGGCCTTGGCGAACCAGTATTCGGCCGATTCCTTCTTGTGCAGCTTGGGACCGCAGGCGCCCTGCACGCCGGATTTCTCGAGGCGCTCCATCACGGAGTCCTGGGCGGCCGCAAGGGCATCCATCGCCTGCTGCGGCGTCTTCGCACCGGACGACGCATCGCCGATGTTCTGCCACCAGAGCTGCGCGAGCTTCGGATAGTCGGGCACGTTGTTGCCGGTCGGGGTCCACTGCACGCGGGCGGGCGAGCGGTAGAACTCGATCAGGCCGCCGAGCTTCGGCGCACGTTCCGTAAAGGACTTATCCCAGATGTCGGACTCACGGATGAAGGTGAGACCGACATGGCTCTTCTTCAGGCTCACCGACTTGGAGACGATGAACTGGAGATAGAGCCAGGCTGCCTTGCGGCGGTCCGGCGGAGTCGACTTCAGCAGCGTCGCGGAGCCGGCGTCCTGGTAGCCGAGCTTCATGCCTTCCTTCCAGTAGGAGCCGTGCGGCGAGGGAGCCATGCGCCACTTCGGCGTACCGTCCGCATTCACGACCGGCAGACCCGGCTTCACCATGTCGGCGGTGAAGGCGGTATACCAGAAGATCTGCTGGGCGATGTTGCCCTGCGCCGGCACCGGGCCAGCTTCGGAGAACGTCATGCCCTGCGCCTGCGGCGGCGCGTACTTCTTCAGCCACTCGAGATACTTGGTGATCGAGTAGACCGCGGCCGGACCGTTGGTGTCGCCACCACGTTCCACCGACGAGCCGACCGGACGGCAGCCTTCCATGCGGATGCCCCACTCGTCGACCGGCAGGCCGTTCGGAATGCCCTTGTCACCGTTGCCGGCCATCGACAGCCAGGCGTCGGTGAAGCGCCATCCGAGCGAGGGGTCCTTCTTGCCATAGTCCATATGGCCGTAGACCTTGACGCCGTTGATCTCCTTGATGTCGTTGGTGAAGAACTCGGCGATGTCCTCATAGGCGGACCAGTTCACGGGCACGCCGAGCTCGTAGCCATACTTGGCCTTGAACTTGGCCTTGTAGTCGGGATTGGTGAACCAGTCGTAGCGGAACCAGTAGAGGTTGGCGAACTGCTGGTCGGGAAGCTGATAGAGCTTGCCGTCCGGCCCGGTGGTGAATGACTTGCCGATGAAGTCATTGACGTCGAGCATGGGATCGGTGACGTCCTTGCCCTCGCCGGCCATGTAGTCCGACAGCACGATGGTCTGGCCGTAACGGAAATGCGTGCCGATCAGGTCGCTATCGTTGATCCAGCCGTCATAGACGTTCTTGCCGGACTGCATCTGGGTCTGGAGCTTCTCGACGACGTCACCCTCCTGGATGAGGTCGTGCTTGAGCTTGATGCCGGTGATCTCAGAGAACGCCTTGGCCAGCGTCTGCGCTTCATATTCGTGGGTCGTGATGGTCTCGGAGACAACGTTGATCTCCATGTTCTTGAAGGGCTCGGCGGCCTTGGCAAACCACTCCAGCTCCTTCTTCTGGTCTTCCTTCGACAGCGTCGAGGGCTGGAATTCCGCGATCCACTTCTGGATTACGGCGTCGTCGGCGGCGCGAACCGGCGCCGAGATGGCGAACGACACCGCAACAATCGCGGCGACGCTGGACATGGTCATAAAGCTATTCCTGGTCAATGGACCTTTCCTTCTCCTGAACTGTCGCATGTTATTCCTCCGTTGCAGCGACAAACTTTTATACAGGCCCGGGTTGGTCCCGGATCTGGCCGTCCCTTCGCCAGCTTCAGACCGTGCGGAAAATAAGCGCGGCCATGACCAGCGAAATTCCACTTGCGAGCCACAGGCTCGAAATCTCAAAACCTTCCTCGCCGACCGGCAGCGTGGCGATCGCATCGGTGCCGACGAGGCCGATCCACACGAGGTGAATGACGGCGGCCGCGATCAGCGAGATGAACAGGCGGTCGCCGCGCGTGGTCGGAATGCTGAGCACGCCGACGCGCTCGGCCTCGGGATAGACCGCGGCAAGCCACGTCATCACCGCCAGCGTGCAGGCGAGCGCTGCGAAGAAGATCGCGGTCGGCAGCGTCCAGGCCATCCATGCAATGGATTCCATATGAGCCTCCCTAGACCCGGCCAAGCGCGAAACCGCGCGCGATATAGTTGCGGACGAACCAGATCACAAGCGCGCCCGGAATGATGGTGAGCACGCCGGCGGCGGCCAGCAGGCCCCAATCCATGCCGGCGGCCGACACCGTGCGCGTCATGATCGCGGCGATGGGCTTGGTCTGCACCGAGGTCAGCGTGCGCGCGAGCAAGAGCTCGACCCATGAGAACATGAAGCAGAAGAAGGCGGCGACGCCGATGCCGCTCGCAATCAGCGGCACCAGGATCTTGATGAAGAAGCGTGGGAAGGAATAGCCGTCGAGGAAGGCGGTCTCGTCGATCTCGCGCGGCACGCCGGAGACGAAGCCTTCCAGGATCCACACCGCCAGCGGAACGTTGAAGATGCAGTGCGCGAGCGCGACCGCCCAGGGCGTATCGAACAGGCCGATCGCCGAATAGAGGTTGAAGAACGGCAGCGCATAAACCGCAGCCGGCGCCATGCGGTTCGACAACAGCCAGAAGAACAGGTGCTTATCGCCGAGGAAGCGGTAGCGCGAGAAGGCGTAGGCCGCCGGCAGCGCCACCGCGATCGAGATGACGGTGTTGAGGACGACGTATTCCAGCGAGTTGATGTAGCCCGAGTACCAGCTCTCGTCGGTGAAGATGCGCTTGTAGTGCTGGAGCGTCGGGGTATGCGGCCACAGCGTCATCGTCGAGACGATCTCGCTGTTGGTCTTGAAGCTCATGTTGACGAGCCAGTAGATCGGCAGCAGCAGAAAGATCAGGAACAGCCCCATGATGAGGCGGCGGCCGGGGATCGAATGCATCAGGCCACTCCTTCCTTTGGCTTGAGCGCGGGCACGGGCTTGAGCCGGACCGAGGGCTTGGACTCAATCGCCGGCTCGCTCTCTGCCTGGACTTTGCGTTCGACGCCGGCATTCGTCATGACGGTGTAGAAGATCCAGCAGACGATCAGGATGATCAGATTGTAGACCAGTGACAGCGCGGCGGCCTTGCCGAGGTCAAACTGGCCGAGCGCGATCTTGACCAGCTCGATCGACACGAAGGTCGTCGAGTTGCCGGGCCCGCCGCCGGTGACGACGAAGGGCTCGGTATAGATCATGAAGCTGTCCATGAAGCGCAGCAGCACCGCGATCAAGAGCACGCGGTTCATCTTCGGCAGCTGGATCGCCTTGAAAACGGCCCAGCGCGAGGCGCCGTCGATCTGGGCGGCCTGGTAATAGGCTTCGGGAATCGACTTCAGACCGGCGTAACAGAGCAGCGCAACGAGGCTGGTCCAGTGCCAGACATCCATCACGATGACCGTGACCCAGGCGTCGATGTCGTTGGAGACGTAATTGTAGTCGAAGCCCGCGGCGTTGAGAGCATAGCCGAGCAGGCCAATGTCGGGGCGGCCGAAGATCTGCCAGATCGTGCCGACCACGTTCCACGGAATCAGCAGCGGCAGCGCGAGGATGACGAGGCAGGCCGCAACCGTCCAGCCCTCGCGCGGCATCGACAGCGCGACGAGGATGCCAAGCGGCACCTCGATGGCGAGGATCACCAGCGAGAAAAACAGATTGCGGCCGAGCGAAGCGAGAAAGCGGCCGCCGAGATCGGTCGAGGGATCGAGCAGCTCCTTGAACCAGCCGACGCCGTTCCAGAAGAACTGGTTGTTGCCGAAGGTGTCCTGCATCGAATAATTCACCACCGTCATCAGCGGCAGCACCGCCGAGAAAGCGACGACCAGGAACACCGGCAGCACCAGGAACCAGGCTTTTTGGTTGACGATCTTGTCCATCAGGCGCCTCCCTCCACCAGAAGGCTGTCGGCATAGACGTGGACATGCGACGGATCGAATTTCAGCCCCGCGTTGCCGTCCGGGCTGGTGAATCCGCCCGGGGCGCGCGCGGCGAGCTTTGCGTCGCCGAGCCGCGCCCGCGCGAAACGGATGCGGCCGAGATCGTCGATGCGCTCGATCTTCGCGGTGAGCAGACCGGGCGCGGGCGCGACGACCTCGACGAATTCGGGACGGACGCCGATCTCGATCTTGGCGCCCGAAGGCAAATTGTCGTAGCTGCGGTTGAGCGCGATGACGTGCCCGCCGATCCGCGCCTCGCGTCCCCTCACCTCCGCCGGCAGGATGTTCATGCCGGGCGAGCCGATGAAGTAGCCGACGAACGTATGGGCAGGCTTGTCGAACAGTTCGGCCGGCGTGCCACTCTGCACCACGCGGCCGTCATGCATGACGACTACGGTGTCGGCGAAGGTCAGGGCCTCGGTCTGGTCATGGGTGACGTAGATCATCGTGAGGTCGAGCTCGCGATGCAGCGCCTTCAGCTTGGAGCGGAGCTGCCATTTCAGCTCGGGATCGATCACGGTCAGCGGCTCGTCGAACAGCACCGCGGCGACGTCGGAGCGGACCAGGCCGCGGCCGAGCGAGATCTTCTGCTTGGCGTCGGCCGTGAGCCGCGTCGCCTTGCGGTTCAGATAGGGTTCGAGATCGAGCAGGCGGCCGATCTCGGCGACGCGCCTGTCGATCTCGGCCTTCGGCACGCCGCGGTTCTTCAGCGGAAACGCCAGGTTCTGCCCCACCGTCATGGTGTCGTAGATCACCGGAAACTGGAACACCTGGGCGATGTTGCGCTTCTGGGTTGACAATGGTGTGATGTCCACCCCGTCGAACATGATCTTTCCGCGCGAGGGCGTGATGATGCCGGAGATGACGTTGAGCAGCGTGGTCTTGCCGCAGCCGGACGGCCCGAGCAGCGCATAGGCGCCGCCCTGCCGCCACGTCATGGTCACAGGCTTCAGCGCAAAGCTTTCCGGCGGCGCATCATTGCCGCCATAGGAGTGCGCGAGATCGACGAGGTCAATGCGGGCCATGGCGCATCTCCCTCAGGAGCTTTTTCTGTTTGACGCGTTTTCTTCACGCGAACCGCTACGCAATTCGCTTGAAAACGCTATGCCAGGTGCAGCGACCAGACGGTCGGCCGCATCGAACACGAAGATATCATTGGGATCGAGCACGGCGTCGAGGGTCTGGCCCGGCTCGAACTCGTGCACGCCGTGCAGGACCGCCACCCAGTTCGAACCCTCGCGGGTCAGATGCACGAAACTCTCCGAACCGGTGATCTCGGTCACCGTCACCGTGGCGTGGAAGGCGTGGCGGCCGGCCTCGCCATTGGCAAGCCCGAGCTGATGCGCGCGGAAGCCGACGCGATAGGCGCCGTCCGCAAGGCCGGCATAGAGTCCCGAGGCGGGCGAGGCCGTGCCGCCGGCATATTGCACGGAGCCGTTTCTCTTCTCGATACCGACGAGATTGAGCGGCGGATCCGAAAACACCTGCGCGACGCGCAGCGTCTGCGGGCGGCGGTAGACGTTGGCTGTCTCGCCCATCTGGAGCGCCTGGCCCTCCCACATGCAAACGGTGTTGCCACCTAGCAGCAGCGCCTCGGTCGGCTCGGTGGTGGCGTAGACGAAGATCGCGCCGGAGGCCTCGAAGATGCGCGGCAGCTCGGCGCGCAGCTCCTCGCGGAGTTTGTAGTCGAGATTGGCGAGCGGCTCGTCGAGCAGCACGAGATCGGCGCCCTTGACCAGCGCGCGCGCAATCGCGGTACGCTGCTGCTGGCCGCCCGAGAGTTGGAGCGGAGTTCGCTTCAGGAACGGCTCGAGGCGGAGCAGCTTTGCAGCCTCCGCGACACGCGCCTTGATCTCATCGCGCGACTTGCCCTGCACGCGCAGGGGCGAGGCGATGTTCTCATAGACCGTGAGCGAGGGGTAATTGATGAATTGCTGATAGACCATCGCGACCGAACGTTGGCGCACGTCGGCGCCGGTGACGTCTTTGCCGCCCACCAGCACCCTGCCCGTGGTCGGCTTGTCGAGGCCAGCGAGCAGCCGCATGATCGAGGTCTTGCCCGACAACGTCGGGCCGAGCAGTACGTTGAGGGTACCGCTCTCGAGCGTCAGCGAGACGTCGCGGATGTGCGGGACGCCCTCGACAGTCCGGGTCACGTGGTCGAGCGTCACTGTCATGAGCGTCCTCCTGCTTCCAGCAGGGGAGTTTGCGGCACGGCGTGGGCCCTGATCCAGTCATCAAGCGCGGCGATCTCGTCGGCAGATAGTCGCAGGCCGAGCTTGGACCGGCGCCAGACGACGTCCTCGGCGGTGACCGCCCATTCATTCGCCATGAGATAGCGGACCTCGCGCTCGGTCAGCGTCGCACCAAAGGACCGGCCGAGATCGGCGGTCGATTTCGCATCGCCGAGCAGCTTGATGGCACGGGTGCCATAGGCGCGGGCGAGGCGCCGGGCATGCTCATGGCTGAGGAAGGGATAGCCGCGCTGGAGCTCGGCGATCAGGCCGTCGATGTCGGATACGTTCATGTCGCCGCCGGGCAGCGGCCATTTGCCGGTCCAGCCCTCGCGCGCTTTCGCGCTACGAAGATAGGGCGCCAGCCGTTCCAGCGCCTCTTCGGCGAGGCGGCGGTAGGTCGTGATCTTGCCGCCGTAGATCGACAGCAGCGGCACGCCGCCGGGCGTATCGAGCTCGAACACGTAGTCGCGGGTCGCGGCCTTGGCCTCGCTGGCGCCGTCGTCATAGAGCGGGCGTACGCCGGAATAGGTCCAGACCACGTCGTCGGCCGTCACCGGTTTTGCCAGGTATTCGCTCGCCGCCGTGCAGAGATATTGAATCTCCTCGGCTGTCGCCTTCACCTTGGCGGGATCGCCGTCAAAGTCGCGGTCGGTGGTGCCGATCAGCGTGAAATCGTCCTGGTACGGAATCACGAAGATGATGCGGCCGTCCGCGTTCTGGAACATGTAGGCGCGGTCGTGATCGTAGAGCTTCTTCACCACGATGTGCGAGCCCTGCACCAGGCGCACCTTGGCCTTCGCATTGAGGCCGGCGCCGCGGCCGAGCACGTCCTCGACCCAGGGACCGCCGGCATTGACCAGCGCGCGCGCCTGGATCGACGAGCGCTCGCCGGTCAGCGTGTTGACCATGGCGACGGTCCAGACGCCGTCAGACTGGCGAATCTCGGTGGCGCGGGTGCGGGTGCGGATCTCGGCGCCCTTATCGGCGGCGTCGCGCGCGTTGAGCACGACGAGACGGGCGTCGTCGACGAAGCAGTCGGAGTATTCGAACGCGCGGCTGTAACGGTTCGGAATCAGCGGGCGACCGACCTCGTCACGCCGGAGATCCACCGAGCGGGTCGCGGGCAGCAGGTGGCGGCCGCCAATGTGGTCATAGAGGAAAAGGCCGAGGCGCAGCAGCCAGGCCGGGCGCAGGCCGGCGTGATGCGGCAGGACGAATCTCAGCGGACGGATGATGTGGGGCGCGATGCCCCAGAGGATCTCGCGCTCGATCAGGGCCTCTCGGACCAGGCGAAATTCGTAATATTCGAGATAGCGCAGCCCGCCATGCACCAGCTTGGTCGACCAGGACGACGTCCCGCTCGCCAAATCGTTCATTTCGCACAGGAAAACCGTGTTGCCGCGGCCCACCGCGTCGCGCGCGATGCCGCAGCCATTCACACCGCCTCCGATGATGGCGAGGTCGAAAATACGCTCCAACAGACGCATCCCCCGGCGACCGCCCGTTCATCGAGGCGGCAACTTTCGCTTTTGATTAGATCACACCCTGAAACGAAAGCAAGATGAAAGAGAAGCGAGGGGAAGCGAAAGAGGAACTCTTCAACGGAGCGGGGAATCGGCAGGAGAACGGACAGATTAGGGGCACGACGCCCTTATTGCTGCGACCGCACTTGTTCACGGCTTAACGGTCGCTACGCGCAATGTGGGAGATTTCGAACCTACGGGCGTGACGCTGCTGAACCCCTGGGACGCACCTAAATCTTAGCGCAACCGCACCACCGGCACCGCTTCAGGCGCGGCATCCTGCGCATCGGCCTGCGTCTCATCGATCTCCCTCGCCTCCTTCGGCATGGCTTCGACCACCTCGATGCCCTTGCTGTGGCAGATGGTGGCGAGGCGCTCGGGCAGCTCCTGGTCGGTGACGAAGGTCTGTATCTGGCTGATGTGGGCGATCCGCACCGGCGCGCTGCGGCGGAGCTTTGTGGAATCGGCGACCAGCATAACGCTGCGCGCATTGGCGATAATCGCCTGCGCCACCTGCACCTCGCGATAGTCGAAGTCGAGCAGCGCGCCCTCTTCATCGATCGCGGACGCCCCGATGATGGCGTAATCGACCTTGAACTGGCCGATCAGCTGCGTCGCGGTCGAGCCGACCACCGCGCCGTCGGCGCGCCGCACGGTGCCGCCGGCGACCACCACCTCGATGCGGGGATGGCGGTAGAGCAGCATGGCGACGTTGAGATTGTTGGTGATGACGAGCAGATCCTCGTGCGAGGTCAGCGCGCTCGCGACCTCCTCCGTCGTGGTGCCGATGTTGATGAAGAGCGAGCAGCCGTTCGGGATCAGCGAGGCGGCAGCAGCGCCGATCGCCTTCTTCTCATCGGCGGCGACGAAGCGGCGCGCCTCGTAGGCGAGATTTTCAACGCCCGAGGCGATGATGGCGCCGCCATGGATGCGGGTCAGCGATCTCCGCTCGCAGAGATCGTTGAGATCCTTGCGAATAGTCTGCGCCGACACCTCGAACCGGCGCGCGAGCTCCTCGACCATGACGCGGCCTGAGGCCCGCGCGAGGTTGAGGATTTCGGCTTGGCGATGGGTCAGTCCGGTCACGGCAAGAGCCTCAAATCAGAACGATGCATGGTGCGGCGGTTCGCGCGTTTGGTCAATGCGGGAGACGATCACGGTTAACGGACTGCCTCACCACGCCATCGCGGCGGCTAGGCGCGCGAGCAGCTCCGGATCGTCGTAGGCGCGCGCGGACGCGACCGCGCCCGCGGCAACAAGGTCTGCATGGCTGAGGGTGGTGCGCATGCCGATGGTCGGGATGCCGGCCGCCGCGGCCGATTGCACGCCGGAGCGTGAATCCTCGAACGCGATCGACGCCTCTGCGCTGGCGCCGACGAAACGCAGCCCTTCCTGATAGGGCAGCGGATGCGGCTTGCCGTGCGGCAGCTCGTCGCCGATCACGATTGCCTTGAACCGCTCAGTGATGCCGAGGCCCGAGAGCAGCAGCTCGGCGTTGAGGCGCGGCGCGTTGGTCACGGCCACCATGGGAATGCCGGCGGCATCCGCACGGTCGAGCAATGCCATCAGCCCCGGTATCGGCGCGATCTGCCCGGCCACCAGATCACGAAAGATCGCCTCCTTCTCGCCGAGGATTGCGAGGCGCCGTTCCGGCGATTCGTCCGGCAGAAATCGCTCCCCGATCGACACATTGGAAAAGCCCTGAAGCTCGCGCTTGAAGCGCTCATCATCCACTACATGGCCGCGCGGGGCGAACACGCGGTGAAAGGCTTCGCGATGAAGCGGATCCGTATCGGCCAGCGTCCCGTCAATGTCGAACAGTAACGCCCTGCCAATCGCCTGCCTTTTGGCCTCGATCATTTCCGTACTTCCCGAGTGCATGGCGCATCAATGCGAAAGACGTATCAATACGGCCTCGATTGCGCAATGACGCGTCCACATCACGACAATGCGGCACTCGACAAAGTCGCGCGCGGCTGCAACACTCGTGGCAAGATCAAAAAGGAGGAAACGATGACGATCAACCGACGCGATCTGGCTCTCTCGACTCTCGCCGTCTCTGCGCTTGCTCTCGCGGCACCGGCACTCGCCGCTTCAGCGGACGAAGAGGCCGTGGCGAAGAAGGTGGAGGCCTTCCGCCTCGCCCAGATCGCAGCCGATCCTAAGGCGCTCGGCGCACTCTGCGCGGAGGAGCTCAGCTACAGCCACTCCAGCGGCAAGGTCGAGGACAAGGCGACCTTCATCGCCAATGCGACCGACGGCAAGTCGAAATTCCTCTCGATCGAATACAAGGACCCGACCATCAAGGTCGTAGGTCCCGCCGCGATCGTGCGCTTCCACTGGCTCGGCGAACAGGAGATGGCGGCCGATGGCAAGAAAGTATCGACCAACCTCCACATCCTGATGAACTGGCAGAAGCAGGGCGATGAATGGAAGCTGCTGTCGCGGGCGGCGACGAAGTTGTGATGACGTTCAACCCTCTCCCTTGCGGGCGCTCGCGGCGAAGCGGCGAGACGGGAGAGGGGTCTCTATCCACGAAACCAACCTCCCACTTCTGCGTTTGCGAAGCCGACCCTGATCCGGCGCTTCGCGCCACCTTCTCCCGCAAGGAGAAAAGGAGGAGCAGCGGTGTGGGCGGTAAAAATTTCCGACCACGCTTCGCGCGTCAAAATTACCAAGCGGCACGCGCTTACGCCGCCTCCTTCACCTCGCCGTTCACAAGCTTGCGCGCGGCGCGCTCCGCTTCGCGGGCGTTGCGGAAGAGTTGACCTTCGAGGCGGTTGAAGCGGTCGGATGAGGCGAAGAAACAGTAGCCTCCCTGAGAACGAACGACGATACCTGCGGTCTGCGAATTGACTTCGATGATGTAGCTGTCCGGCATGGCCCGTGGATTCCTCAGTGCGGGCAAATAACGGCATTCCTGCCCAAAGGTTCCGCGGGCATTTGAGGCCGTTTCCACCCCGAATCGACACGCAATTGAGTACGCCGGGACCTCATCCGTTTTATGACTGGTTCTTGGCGAAGACGCGACGCGATGACTTAGTCGCGCCGCGTTTGCGGCGCTTGCCACGTGTTCGTGAGATGAGGCAGAGCGTCGCGCGCGATTACGTCGCGATTGTCGTGTCGGTCGCGCGAACCGCCTGCGGACGGCCGTGCTCGTCGATCGAGACATAGGTAAAATTGCCGTCGGTGACGAGGAACGGATGCTCCTCGCCGCGCCGCAGCGCCCAGGCTTCCAGATGCACGGTGAGCGAGGTGCGGCCCACCCGTACGAGATTGGCGTAGACGGATACGAGATCACCGACATAGACCGCTTTGCGAAAATTCATCGCTTCGATCGCGACGGTCACCGTGCGCGACTTCGCGACTTTCGAGGCGAACACGCCGCCGCCCACATCCATCTGGCTGAGCAGCCAGCCGCCGAAGATGTCGCCATTGGCGTTGGTGTCGGCGGGCATCGCCAGAGTACGGATGCAGAGATCCCCGCGCGGCCCGGTGGTGGCGTGTTCACTCATATCTCTCTCACTTGAAACTGTTCCAGCCCGGATCGGGCGCAAAGCGCTCGCCGAATCGCTCGGCCAGCGCGCGCAAGCTGGATACGACATTTTCCACACCGCGCGTGCGCGCATAGTTCAACGGACCGCCACGAAACGGTGCATAGCCGGTGCCGAAGATCATGGCGCCGTCGACCGCGTCGGCGTCGTCGACGACGCCTTCGCGCAGCGCAGCGACGCAGACGTTGGACATCGGCAGCACCAGGCGGTCGATCATCTGGTCGGTGACGCGCGGGCCGGTCTCGGGAAGCTGTGCCTTCTCCGCCTTGCCGTCCTTCCAGACATAAAAGCCCTTGCCGGTCTTGCGGCCGAGCTCGCCCTTGGCCACCTTCTCGCGCAGCCAGGCCGGCGTCGACGGCAGCAGATCGCCGAACTTGGTGCGCAGCATGTCGCCGACATCGAGACAGATGTCGAGCCCAACCTGGTCGGCCAGCTCGATCGGTCCCATCGGCATGCCGAACTGCTCGGCCGCGGCGTCGATCAGGCGCTGGTCGATCTTCTCGTCCAGCATCACCATGGCTTCCAGCATGTAGGGCGTCAGCGCGCGATTGACGAGGAAGCCGGGGGAGCTCTTCACGGGCAGCGGCAGGCGGTCAATCGCCCCGACGAAGGCGAGCGCCTCTTTCAGCACTTGCAGGTCGTTGCCGTCATGGCTGACGACCTCGACCAGTTGCAGCCGCGACACCGGATTGAAGAAATGCAGGCCGACCAGCCGATCCGGCCGCGCCAGGGTCGTTCGCAAGTCCTGTAGCGGAATGCTCGACGTGTTAGTCGCAAGGATCGCGCCGGGCTTCATCCGCGGCTCGAGGCCGGCATAGACCTTCTGCTTCAGCTCGAGCTTCTCCGGCACGGCCTCGACGATGAGATCGGCGTTGCGTACGCCTTCTCCGTCCATGTCGGGAATGAGGCGATCGAGTGCGTCGCGCACGTCGGTCGGCTTGCGAATGATCTTGCCGTAGAGTTCGGCCGCGCGCTTCACCGCGCCGGCGATCGGCTCCGGCTTCATGTCGGCGAGCGAGACGCGCATTCCCTGGCCCGCGCACCAGGCCGCGATGTCACCGCCCATGGCGCCGGCGCCGATGACATGGACATGCTTGACGGCATTGCCGCTGCCCGCCGCCTTCTTCATCTGCTCGCGCAGGAAGAAGACCCGGATCAGGTTCTGCGCGGTCGGCGTCACCATCAGCTTGGCGAACGAGGCCTGCTCGGCTTTCAGCATCGCGGCCTTGCTGCCGCCATGGGTCTCCCAGAGATCGATCAGCGCATAGGGCGCCGGATAGTGCTCACGAGATGCCGCCTTCGCCGCCTGCGAGCGCATGCGGTTGGCGAGCAGCCCGCGCACGAGGCCGACATTCGCCGCGCGAACCAGCAAGCCCGGCCGCGCCCGCTTCAGACGTCCGAACAGCGCATCCTTCACGGCATTGTGGACGTGGCGCTCCTGCGTGACGGTGTCGACGAGGCCGAGCGATCTGGCGCGGCGCGCATCGATGGTGCGGCCGGTCAGCATCAGGGCCATCGACTGGATCGGATTGACCAGCGCGGTGAAGCGCGCGGTGCCGCCGAGGCCTGGATGAAGGCCGAGCATCACCTCCGGGAAGCCGAAGCGCGCACCCTCGATGGCGATGCGCGCCTGGCAGGCGAGCGCGACCTCGAGCCCGCCGCCGAGGCAGAAGCCGTGGATAACCGCCACCGTCGGCAACCTCAAGGCTTCCAGGTGATCGACTACGGCATGGGCGGACCGGATGCGTGTCTCCACCATCTCAGGATCGGACGCGCCGCGAAATTCGTTGACGTCGGCGCCGGCAATGAAGCCGGACGGCTTTGCCGAACGGATCACGAGACCGGCGGGGCGCTCGGTCTCGATCGCCGCGAGCACCGCGTCGAATTCCTCCATCACCTCGGAGGACAGCGTGTTGGCGCTCGCATCGGCGCGGTCGAACAGCAGCCAGGCGACACCATCGGCATCGCGCGTCAGCTTGAAATGCTTGTAGGGGCTGTCTGTCCCAGGCTTGGGCCCGAGCTCCAGCACGCGGTCGCCAAGCGCGGTCATGATCTTGGAATCCATGGTCACAGCGCCTCGATCAGCATGGCGCCGCCGAGCCCGCCGCCGATGCATTCGATGGCAACGCCGCGCCGCGTGCCAAGCCGCTTCATGGCGTTGACGAGATGCAGCACGATCCGGTTGCCGGAGGTGCCGACGGGATGGCCGAGCGAGATCGCGCCACCGTCGACGTTGAGTCTTTCGCGGGCGATCTCGCCGGCTGCGCCGTCGAGCCCCAAAATCTCGCGACAGAATTTATCGTCGTTCCAGGCGGCGAGACAGCCGAGCACCTGCGTGGCGAAAGCCTCGTTCAATTCCCAGGTCTCGACGTCGTTGATGCTGAGGTCGTTGCGCTGGAGCAGCGGCGCCGCCGACATTACCGGACCGAGCCCCATGATGCTAGGATCGAGCGCGGCCCAATTGCTGTCGACGATGACAGCTTTAGGGGTCAGCTTGTGCTTGGCGACCGCGGCGTCGGAGGCCAGGATCACCCAGGAGGCGCCATCGGTGATCTGCGAGGAATTGCCGGCGGTGACCTGTCCCCAGGGGCGCTCGAACACCGGCCGGAGCTTTGCAAGCGTCTCGGCCGTCGAGTCCGGGCGTACGCCGTCGTCATGGTCGAAGAACTTGCCATCCCGGGAGAACGCGGTCTCAACCTCGCCCTTCAGAAAACCTTCGGCCTGCGCATGCGCAAGGCGGCGGTGGCTCTCGGCCGCGTAGGCATCGGACTGCGCGCGCGTGATGCCAAAGAGATGACCGACGACCTCGGCGGTCTGGCCCATGTTCAAATCGGTGACGGGATCGGTCAGTCCGCGCTCGAGGCCGATGATCGGCTTGAGATAGCTTGGGCGCAGCCTGAAGGCTGCGGCGAGCTTCGCGGCAACGCCCTTGGCGGTGGCGAGCCCGGCGAACCAGCGCACGCCGGAATTCGGCCAGACCAGCGGCGCGTGGCTCAGCGCCTCGGTTCCGCCGGCCAGGATCATGTCGGCATGGCCTTCGCGGATGTAGCGATAGGCAGTATCGATCGACTGCATCCCGGAGCCGCAATTGATCTGTACCGTGAAGGCGACCATGTCCTTGCCCATGCCGAGCCGCAGCGCGGCGACACGGGCCGGGTTCATCTCGTCCGCGATCACGTTGACGCAGCCGAGGATGACTTGGTCGAAGTCAGTCGGGGCGAACGGCTGGCGCGCCAGCAGCGGCCGGCCGCATTGCACCGCGAGATCCACCGGCGTGAACGGGCCGGGGCCCGAGCGCGCCTTCAGAAACGGTGTCCGGCTGCCGTCGATGATGAAAACCGGTCGTGCCATCAGCTCGCCGCCCTCTGTTCACCGAGTTCCTGGAAGAACTGATGCACATCGCCGGATTTCTTGTAAATCGGTGACAGCGCCTCCGGCGCAAAATCATCGACCTCGATCACTTCGTTGACGGCCTCGCGGGCCGCGGCGTGCCGCTCGCCCTCGGCTTGCGTGATCACACCCTTGGCGACCGCGTCCTCCCAGTCGCGGACCTGCGCGGCGCGCACGCGCCTGGCGATCGCATCGGTTTCTGCAACCAGCTTGAACGCGCGCTCGAGCCGGGCAAAGCCGCCGTCGTCGTCGACATGGGCGAGATCGGGCGTGAGACGCTCGCGCGCCGCCGACGGCTCCAGGACGAGGCTTGCGCATTGATGGACGACGCGGTCCGACGGGCCGAGCACGCGTGCGCCGAACGGCTGGATCACGAGCTTGAGGAAGGCTGCGACGAAGCGGTTCGGCAGATTGGCCAGAATTTCCGCGAGCCGGTTCTCGATGGTCCGGAAGCCCGTCGCCATGCACCATTCCAGCGCGGCGAAATCCTCCTTCTGATGCCCCTCGTCCTGCCAGCGCTTCAGCGCGGCCGAGAGCAGATACAGCTCGGACAGAATGTCGCCGAACCGCGCCGACAGCATCTCCTTGCGCTTGAGCGCGCCGCCGAGCGTCAGCAGCGCCAGATCGGCGCAGAGCGCGAAGGCGGCAGAGTAGCGCGAGAGCTGGCGATAGAATGGCGTGGCATCGCCCGCATCAGGCGCCGGTGCGAAGGCACCAAACGTCCAGCTTCGGCCAAAGGCGCGAAGCAGTGTGCGGAAGCTGTGGCCGACGTGCTTCCAGAACGTCTTGTCGAACGCGGCGAGGCCGCGCTCGCGGTCGGTATCGGCGAGCGCATTCATCTCGCCGAGCAGATAGGGATGCGCGCGGATGGCGCCCTGCCCGAACACAATGAGATTGCGCGTGAGAATGTTGGCGCCCTCGACCGTGATGCCGACCGGCACGGCGCGATGCAGATTGCCGAGATAGTTCTGCGGACCATCGATCACGGCCTTGCCGCCGTGGATGTCCATGGCGTCCTCGATCGCGGTGCGCATGCGTTCGGTCGCATGCAGCTTCATGATGCCGGAGATGACGGCAGGATGAATGCCGGCATTGAGGGCCGCGCAGGTCAGCCGCCGCGCCGCATCGAGCTGATAGGCGGTCGCGACGATGCGCGCGAGCGGCTCCTCGACGCCCTCGAACTTGGAGATGGAGATGCCGAACTGCTCGCGGATGCGAGCATAGGCACCGGTGGTGCGCGCCGCAAAGGCGGCGCCGGCGGCCGACAGCGACGGCAGCGAGATGCCGCGCCCGGCGGCGAGCGCGGTCATCAGCATCTTCCAGCCCTGCCCCAGCCGAGCTTCGCCGCCGATGACGTAGTCGAGTGGGATGAAGACGTCGCGGCCCCGGTTCGGGCCATTCTGGAACACTTGCATCGACGGCAGATGGCGGTGACCGATCTCGACGCCGGGCAGATTGGTCGGGATCAGCGCCACCGTGATTCCGAGCTCTTCCTGATCGCCGACGAGGTGATCGGGATCATAGGCCTTGAAGGCGAGACCGAGCAACGTCGCGACGGGGCCGAGCGTGATGTAGCGCTTGTGCCAGTTGAGACGAAGGCCGATCACCTCGCGGTCCTCGAACTCGCCCTTGCAGATGATGCCGGTGTCGACCATCGAGGCGGCATCGGAGCCGGCCTCCGGGCTGGTGAGGCCGAAGCAGGGAATGTCGCGACCATCGGCGAGGCGCGGCAGCCAGCGCTGCTGCTGCTCCCTGGTGCCGAAGCGCATCAAGAGCTCGCCGGGGCCGAGCGAGTTCGGCACCATCGCCGTGACGGCGGCCGCGATCGAACGGGTCGAGATTTTTCGCACCACTTCGGAATGCGCATACGGCGAAAAGCCGAGCCCACCAAACTCCTTCGGAATGATCATGCCGAAGAACTTTTCGCGCTTGACGAAGTGCCAGACGTCCTGCGGCAGGTCGCGCCATTGCCAGAAGATCTTCCACTCGTCGAGCATGGCGCAGAGCTCGTCGACGGGGCCATTGAGGAAGGCCTGTTCCTCCGCGGTCAGCGTTGCCTGCGGGACCTTCAGCAGCTTCGACCAATCGGGATTGCCGGTGAAGAGATCGGCGTCCCACCAGACGTCACCGGCCTCCAGCGCCTCGCGCTCGGTATCGGACATCGCCGGCAGCACGCCGCGCGCCCATGAGAAGATCGGCTTTGTGATGGTGTCGCGGCGGAAGCTCATGGCGGACCTCATGCAACGGCGCGGTTATCGGGCATTTTAGCGGAAATCGGCTGGCGGAGGCGAACATCTCGCCTGCAACATTGACGCGGCCGGGCAGCCGCGCGAGCCATAACGGCGGGGGCGTGGGTGCAGTTCCGGCAGGAGGTGGGGGATGCCGCCGTCATTCCGGGGCGCGCCGTCAGGCGCGAGCCCGGAATCCATCCTGCAGCAGCGCGGTGGATGAATGGATTCCGGGCTCGACGCTACGCGTCGCCCCGGAATGACTCATGGAACGACTCATAGAGAAAGCGGAGGCGCCGGCCTAATCCGGCCGGACCATCTCGAACATGTTTTCCGGCTTGATCTCGAAATAATCGCCGCGCCGGCCGGCGCGGACGATGGGGCGGGCGGCCGCGGTCTGGTAGATGCCGTCCTTGATCATGGCCTTGTCGATGTGGACGGCGACGACTTCGCCGAGCGTCAGCCAGGCGTCAGCCTCCTTGCCGTTGGCGCCCTTGAGGCGAACGATGTCGGACACCTTGCATTCGAAGGCGACCGGGCTCTCGCCGACGCGCGGCACGTTGACAAGCTTGCCGGGCACGGCGGTCAGGCCCGCGACCTCGAACTCGTCGACCTCGGGCGCGACATGCGCGGCGGTTGCGTTCATGTGCTTCGCCAGATCCATCGTGGCGAGATTCCAGACGAATTCGCCGGTCTGCTGGATGTTCTCGACCGTGTCCTTCCAATTGGTGGAGGAGAAGCCGATGATCGGCGGCACATAACAGAACGCATTGAAGAAGCTGTAGGGTGCGAGGTTGACGTGGCCCCTGGCATCGCGCGAGGAGATCCAGCCGATCGGCCGCGGCGCGATAATAGCGTTGAAGGGATCGTGCTTGAGGCCGTGGCCCTTGGAGGGCTCGTAGAAGTAGGGGTCTTTGGCGGTCACGCTCTGTTTCCTTCCCGTCTTGCGAGCGGAGCGAAGCAATGCAGAATCCTCCGCGGAGACAGCCTGGATTTGCTTCGCTAAGCTCGCAAAGACGGAGTGTGTTGGTCCGTCCTTGCCGCCATCCATCCGTTAGGGGTGGCGCGAAGCTGCTTATAGGAGGAAACCCACCGCCTCGTCAGTGCCGCGGGGACAATCCCGCGATGACGAAATCGATCATCTGGTCGATGGTCGGGCCCGGCTTGGTGGCGCACTGGGCGATCATCTGGGGATGGAAGAAGCGCATCATTGCGGTGCAGGAGCAGAGCGCGGCCAATTGCAGGTCCGGTGCCTCGAACTCGCCGGCGGCGACGCCCTGCCCGATCATCTGGCCGATCATTCCGGCGATACATTCCATGTGGGTGACGCAGACGTCCCAGTCCTCCTGCATGGCGATTTCGACCATCTCATGCAGCTTATTGTCGCCGACATAGCGCTCGGTGTTCATGCGATGGATGGTGGTGAGCAGCTCGCGGAAGCGCTCCAGCACCGGACCGGGCCGCGCCACGATCCGCTGCGCCTCCAGCTCGACCTCGCCCATCAGCGAGCGGGCCACCGCCTGATGGATCGCCTTCTTCGATTCGAAGAAGCGATAGACATTGGCGGGACTCATCCGCAGTTCTTTGGCGATGTCTCCGACCGTGGTCTTCTGGTAGCCGATCTGGCGGAACAGCCGCTCGGCCACCTCGAGGATACGATCCCGGGTGTCGCCTTCGATATGTTCCGCAATCAGTGTCATCTGTCAGGACTCGTCAGTCAGCACTTCATCTCACTTATTCAGCCGCTTCAGCAAGCGGAATTGCGCGTGGGTCATCGCTCCCATGCTGCGGCGCGGCAGACTGCTCGGGAGTACCAGCCTCATCCAGGCTCTTCCTGAACCAAAGCGCATAGAGGCCCGGCAGGTACAAGAGCGTGAGGAAGGTCGCGACGAACAAGCCGCCCATGATGGTGATCGCCATCGGGCCCCAGAAGGCCGAGCGCGACAGCGGGATCATGGCGAGGATCGCGGCCAGCGCCGTCAGCACCACCGGTCGGGCGCGGCGGACGGTGGCCTCGACAATCGCCTCGCGACGGGTCAGGCCATGCGAGACGTCGGTCTCGATCTGGTCCACCAGGATGACGGTGTTGCGCATGATCATGCCGGCAAGCGCGATCAGGCCGAGCAGCGCCACGAAGCCGAACGGCGCATTGGCGACGTTGAGCCCAAGAGAGGCGCCGACGATGCCGAGTGGCGCCGTCAGGAACACCAGGATCAGGCGCGAGAAGCTCTGAAGCTGGATCATCAACAGCGTCAGCATCACCATCACCATCAGCGGGAAGAGGATGAAGATCGAGGCATTGCCCTTGGCGGATTCCTCGAAGGCGCCGCCCGGCTCGATCCGGTAGGCCGGCTCGAGGTGGTCCTTGATCGCCTTCAGCTTCGGCGTGATCTGGTTGGTGACGTCGGGCGCCTGCACGCCGTCGACCACGTCGGAGCGCACGGTGATCGCCATGTCGCGGTTGCGCCGCCACAAGATCGGCTCCTCGTGGGCATATTCGATCTTGGCGATCTGCTGCAGCGGCACGGCAACGCCGTTGCGGGAGGTAATGGTCAGGTCGCCGACGCCGCCGAGGTCGAGGCGTTCGGACGGCACCGCGCGGGCGACCACGCCGACCTTCTCGATGCCGTCACGCACGGTCGTGACCTGCGCGCCCGAGATCAGCATCGCCAGCGCCTGCGAGACGTCCTGCGGGGTCAGGCCCATGGCACGCGCACGGTCCTGGTCGACGACGAGCTTGAGGTAAGGCGACTGCTCGTTCCAGTCGAGCTGGACGTCCTTGACGCTCTTGTTCTGCCGCATGACGTCGCGGACCTGGTAGGCTATCTCGCGCACCTTGTTGGCGTCGGGGCCAATCACGCGGAACTGGACCGGGAAACCGACCGGCGGACCGAAATTGAAGCGGTCGACGCGCACGCGCGCCTCGGACAGGAAGCCCTCGGCAGCGGCGTTTTCGATCTTGGCTTTGATGCGCTCGCGCGCCTCGACGCCCTTGGCGACGATGACAACCTCGGCGAAGGCCTCGTTCGGCAGCTGCGGATTGAGGCCGAGCCAGAAGCGCGGCGAACCCTGGCCGACATAGGCGGTATAGGTCTCGATATCCTTTTCGTCCTTCAGCAGGGTCTCGGCCTTCTTCACCGCCTTCTCGGTGACGTTGAAGGCGGTGCCCTCCGGCAGGCGGAGCTGGAGGAACAGCTCAGGCCGCTCCGACAACGGGAAGAACTGCTGCTGGACATGGCCGAACCCGACGATCGAGGCGACGAAGATTCCGACGGTCGCGGCCACCACGGTGATGCGATGGTTGACGCACCATTGCACGATGGCGCGCAGGCCGCGGTACATGCGGGTCTCGTAGACTGCGTGCGGATCGTGATTGTGGTGGACCTTCGTCTCCGGCAGCAGCATGGCGCCAATATAGGGCGTGAAGATCACCGCCACGAACCAGGAGGCGACCAGCGCGATCGCCACGATCCAGAAGATGCTGCCGGCATATTCGCCGACCGCGGAATTGGCAAAGCCGATGGGGAGGAAGCCAGCGGCCGTGACCAGCGTTCCCGTGAGCATCGGGAACGCAGTTGATTCCCAGGCAAAGGACGCCGCGCGCATGCGATCCCAGCCCTGCTCCATCTTCACCACCATCATTTCGACTGCGATGATGGCGTCGTCGACGAGCAGACCGAGCGCGATGATCAGCGCACCGAGCGTGATGCGGTGCAGGTCGAGCGACATCGTGTTCATGACAATGAAGACGATGCCGAGCACCAGCGGCACCGACAGCGCGACCACGATGCCGGTGCGCCAGCCCAGTGCCAGGAACGAGACGAACAGCACGATGACGAGCGCCTCCATGAAGGAGTGCACGAACTCGCCGACGGCGTGCTCGACCACCTTGGGCTGGTCGGCAATCAGCCTGACGTCGATGCCCTGCGGCACGGCCTTCATGAATTCGCTTGTCGCCTTCTCGACCTCCTTGCCGAGATCGAGGATGTTGGCGCCCTTGGCGGTGACGACGCCGATGCCGATCGCGGGCTTGCCTTCCTGGCGGACGACGAAGCTCGGCGGATCGACATAGCCATGGGTGACGGTGGCGATATCGCCGAGACGGAAGACGCGGCCGTTGCTCTCGACCGGCGTCTCGGCCACGGCCTTGGCGCCGTCGAGCGCGCCAGTGACCCGCAGCGGCACGCGCTGCGACGAAGTCTCGACTGTGCCGGCCGGCGTCACGTTGTTCTGCTTGGCGAGCGAATCGAACAGCGCCTGCGGCGTGATGCCGAGGGTGGCGAGCTTGGCGTGGCTGAACTCGACGAAGATGCGTTCGTCCTGATTGCCGTAGACGTCGACCTTGGTCACGCCGGGCACCTTCAGGAGGCGCTGACGGAATCCTTCCGAGACCTTCTTGAGCTGAGCATAGTCGGCGCCCTCGCCGGTCATCATGTAGAGGATGGAGTCGACGTCGGAGAATTCGTCGTTGACGACGGGCCCGAGGATGCCGGACGGCAGCTGACCCTGCACGTCGACCAGCTTCTTGCGCAGGAGGTAGAAGAGATAGGGCACATCCTTCGGCGGGGTGTTGTCACGGAACGTCACCTGGAGCGCGGTAAAGGCGGGTTTGGAATAGGTCTGCACCTTCTCGAAATAGGGCAGCTCCTGGATCTTCTTCTCGATGGGATCGGCGACCTGGGTCTGCATCTCCTGCGCGGTCGCCCCCGGCCACATCACGGAGACGTTGACCACCTTCACCGTGAAGAACGGATCCTCGGCACGGCCGAGCTTCTCATAGGAGAAGAAGCCGGCGACGCCGAGCACGATCATCAGGAAGAGCACCAGCGTCGGATGGCTGACGGCCCAGGCCGAAAGGTTGAAGCGCTTCATCGCACTCTCCGAAAGACGATCCAGTTGCAAAAACGACAGCCGCTCTATTCAAGGCCTCATCGCGAGGCAGCGAAGCAAATCCAGGGGGCTGGGCAGGTTCTGGATCGCTTCGCCGCTTCAGCCCTTGCATTTGCGCTCGGGCCGAAACTCACCTCGCAACGAGGAACTCATTTCTTTCGTCATTCCGGGATGGTCCGAAGGACCAGACCCGGAATCTCGAGATTCCGGGTTCGATGCTTCGCATCGCCCCGGAATGACAAAAACTAAAAACTCAGCGACGACACGATCCGCACCCTCTGGCTCGGATCGAGCTTCTGCACGCCGAGGGCGACGATCTTGGCGCCCTCTTCGACGCCGCCGGTGATGACGACGTCGTTGCTCTCGTAGGACTTCACCGTCACCGGCCTCAGCGTAATCGCGCCGTTATCGTCGACGACGTAGAAGGACGGCTTGCCGCCTTCGTTGAACAAGGCCGACAGCGGCAGCCGGGCGACGCGCTCGGTGGCGGCGTCCGACAGCGTGAGCGTCGCGGTCATGCCGAGCGCGACCTTGTCGTCGGCCTCGGGCAGCGAGAATTTTGCCAGATAGGTGCGGGTGGCCGGATCGGCCGCCGGCGCGATCTCGCGCAGCTTGGCCGTGTACTTCTTGTTCGGCTCGGACCAAAGAGTGACGCTGGCGGCGCCCGACTTGGCGCGTCCGACCAGCGTCTCAGGAATGGCGACGACCGCTTCCTTTTCGGCAAAGCGGGCGACACGGATCGAGGCCTGGCCCGCGGCGACCACCTGGCCGGGCTCGATCAGCGTTGCGGTGACGACGCCACGGGCGTCGGCGTTGAGCGTCGCGTAGGAAAGGGAATTCTTGGTCAGCTCGACCGAGCGCTCGGCCCGATTCAGGCGCGCACGGGCCTCGTCAGCGGCGGCGCGACTTTGGTCGAGTTGGGCATCGGTGGTCCAGCCCTTGGCCTTCAGGTCCTTGGCGCGCTGCTCGGCAGCGGCGGCCTGGGCCAGCACGCCGGTCGCGGCGGTCAACTCGGCAACGGCCTGCTCGGCCTGGAGCTTCAGATCGACCTCGTCGAGAGTCGCCAGCGGCTGTCCGATTTCGACGGTCTGGCCGACCTCGACCAGGCGCTTTGCGACCTTGCCGGCGACGCGAAAACCGAGATCGCTCTCGATCCGCGGCCGGATGGTCCCGACGAAGCTCCGCTCCGGTGTCTCGGCGTCATAATGGGCCGTTGCGACCAGAACCGGCCGCGGCGGCTCGGCCTTTTCGGCGACGGTGTCATTGCACCCAGCCAGTGCGGCGGCCATCAGGGCCAGCGACACACCCGCCAACAGCCTGGAATAGCTGGACAAAACCGACCGGACGAACATCGAAGGACACTCCTGCATCTCGAATGAGAGGAATGTCGATTAATCACTGACAAAAGTCAATAATCGTCAGTCATCAGGAATCCGTGATCGTTAAGGGCTGGTAAGGATTGTCCCCGTTGTCAGGAAGGTGCGATGGTAGGGCGGACAACGCGAGATGTCCGCCCTAGCTAGAAGAAAAGGCGGACGCGTGCCACCACGACAGTCACAAGCGGGGAGTGGGCACGGCGTGCGAAGGGCACGCTTGGCCCACTGCAGGGGCTCCCTCGCCGTTCCTATTCGGCGAACTCGTGCTTGCTGTCATGGCCGCCGACGAAGACCAGGAGGCCGGCGATCAGCGGCAAGACGGCGAGCACGAGCAGGCCGGTCGAGGTTTGGCCAGTGGCTTCCTTGACCCAGCCGATCAGATAGGGCCCGCCGAAGCCGGCGAGGTTGCCGACCGAGTTGATCAGGGCGATGGCGCCGGCCGCCGCGGTGCCGGACAGCCAGGCGGTCGGCAAGGTCCAGAACACGCCGAAGCAGCAGAACACCCCAATTGCCGCCACCGTCAGCACAACCATCGTGAGGGCTGGATCGGTGAGATAAGAGGAGATGCCGAGCGCAACGGCGGTGAGCAGCAGCGGCGCGCCGACATGCATCACGCGCTCGCGTGTCGCATCCGAATGCCGCGCCCACAGCACCATCGCGATGGTGCCGAACAGATACGGAATCGCGGTGACGAAGCCGGTCTGCGCGTTGGTGAGGCCGAACGCCTTGACGATCTGCGGCAGCCAGAACTGCATGCCATAGAGCGCGCCGACGAAGCCGAAATAGATTAGGCTGAGCGCGATCACCTTCGGCGACGACAACGCCTGGCCGAGCGAGGGATGCTTCACCGCCTGCTTGATTGCGATCTCAGAATCGAGCTTGGCCTTGAGCCAGGCTTTCTGCTCGGCCGAGAGCCAATTCGCCTTCTCCGGCCTGTCGGTGAGATAAAACCAGGTGACGATGCCGAGCAGCACGGAAGGAATGCCCTCGATGATGAACAGCCATTGCCAGCCCTTCAGCCCCATCAGGCCGTCGAGCCCGAGCAGGAGGCCCGAGACCGGCGCGCCGATCACGGTCGAGACCGGAACGGCGATGGCGAAGGCCGCGAGAAAGCGGGCGCGATATTCGGCCGGATACCAATAGGTGAGATAGAGGATGATGCCCGGGAAGAAGCCGGCCTCCGCGACGCCGAGCAGGAAGCGCAGGATATAGAAGCTCGTGACGCCGCTGACCGCCGCCATCAGCGCAGAGATGATGCCCCAGGTCACCATGATGCGGGCGATCCAGCGGCTGGCACCGAATTTTTCCAGCGCGAGGTTGCTCGGCACCTCGAAGATGAAGTAGCCGATGAAGAAGATGCCGGCGCCCCAGGAGAAGATCAGCGGCGTGAACTTCAGCTCCGCATTCATGGTCAGCGCGGCGAAACCGAGATTGACGCGATCGAGATAGGAGAAGAAGTAGGCGAGCACCAGGAACGGAATCAGGCGCCACGAGATAGTGCGGATGGTCGAGGTCTCGATTTCCGACTTGGCTGCGCCGACGGAACCGGCATAGATCGTGGTCTGGCTCATGGCTTCCCCCGTGTTGTTGCTTTTGTAGCTAAGAGGCGGTTTTGAGCATCGCGGGCAAAGAGTCAATGGAACGAGCAATGCACGGAGCGCAGCCGGATAAACGCGTTGCGCTGCTGCGGACATCGCTGATCCGCGCCGGCCTCGCGTTTGCGGTGATCGTCTGCGGGCTGTCGCTGCGCTGGTACGGCCTTCCGCTCGGCCTGCCCGCCTTCGCCGTGAAGTACGGCGGCTCGCTGTTGTGGGCGACGATGGTGTTTCTGTTGGTCGGTCTTTTGCTGCCGCGGCTGACGCGGATGCAGATGGCAGCTATCGCGGTCGTGATCGCGGTCGTCGTGGAATTCTCCCGTCTGGTGCATACCCCTTGGCTTGACGCGTTCCGCCTGACCACCGCGGGCGCGCTGCTGCTCGGGCGCATCTTCTCGTTATGGAATTTGGCGGCTTACGTGATCGGCATTGTGTTCGGCGTCTGGCTGGATCGGCTTGTGGAAACGCGCAGCCTAGGCAAAGACTAGCCAGCCAGCCTCTTCCTGGTGGCGCGGAGAATCTCGTCTGACAATTTGGAATCGCTCACGGCGCGGGCGAGTACAACCGCTCCGACCAGAGAGGCCAGAGTCACGATCGCGTCCCCATCGCGCTTGCGTTGGCCGGCCCCCGCTCCCATGCGGGCGCTGAGCCATCCGATCATGCCCCTCACGCCGGCGGTAAATTGCTCTCGCGCGCCTTGGCTCTGGCGATGCATTTCAGAGCACAGGGCAGCAAAGGGGCAGCCGCTTCCCGGTTCATTCCGGTGCGCCACCGAGAGATATTCGGAAACATAATCGCCGACCGTGGTGGTTTCACGGAGTTCGCGTCCTTTGGAGACGATCGCTTCGGCGACCGCCTCTTCGATAAGCCGCTCCTTGGAGCCAAATTGGCTGTAAAGGCCGCCATGCGTCATGCCGGCGGCTTCGGTCAGCGCGTCGACGCTGACGCCGGAGATCCCGCGCTCCCGGATCAGGCGTGAGGCCGCCGTTAGAATTCGCTCGCGGTTGTCGGCCGCCTTCTCCTTGGACACGCGCATGTCCGAACTCCCGAATCAGAGGTCTTGACAATTATAATTACGATCGTCATCTAATTCAAACATTACGATCGCCATCAAAATCTGGCGGGCGCAGCGCCGATCACCAGGAGAAAGTCATGACCAAGGTAAAGATTGCTCTCGTGACAGGCGCCTCATCGGGCATCGGCGAAGCCACCGCGCAGCGGCTCGCAACAGCCGGTTATAGAGTTTACGGCACCAGCCGACGCGGAGTTCAGGCAGGCAAGCGGCTATTCGAGATGCTGGCCCTCGACGTGACCAGCGACGAATCCGTCACAGCGGCCGTCAGCGAGGTGATCGGGCGCGAGAGTCGCATCGATCTGCTCGTGAACAACGCCGGGTTCGGCGTTGCCCCGCCGGCGCGGAGGAGAGCTCGATCGAGCAGGCCCGCTCGATTTTTGAGACGAACTTCTTTGGGCTGATCCGGGTGACGCGCGCCGTCCTGCCGCAGATGCGCCGTCAGGGCAGCGGCCGCATCATCAACATCAGCTCCGTCCTTGGCTTTCTGCCGATGCCCTATGGAGCGCTCTATGCGGCGACCAAGCACGCCGTGGAAGGCTATTCGGAATCGCTTGACCACGAGCTGCGCACGCGGGGTATCAGGGTCTCCGCCATCGAACCCGCCTACACGAAGACACCGTTCGACGCGAACTTCATCGAGCCGGACGTCAAGCTCGACGAGTATCGCGAAGCACGCGCGGCGGTGAGCAAGCGGGTGAACGAGGTCATGGCAACCGCCGAATCGCCGGATGTGGTCGCCGACGCCGTATTGAAGGCGGCAAACGCGACGCATCCGAAAATTCGATACACAGCCGGCAAGCTCGCGAACCGCCTGCGACTTCTACGCAGGTTTGCGCCCGCCGGCCTGGTCGATGCCGGGATTCGAAAGGACCTCCGACTTGATGCGGCTCAGCCGTCGCGGTCCGCTCGTCTCCCACGAGCTTTTTGACGGCGCGCGCCGCCGCTCCCGGCGCTGCATTCGCCCGTGCCCGAGGCATGAACTTCTTCATGGTGTTCCTATTCGGCCTGCTGAGCCGCAAGATCATTCGCGGCGCTGGAAAACGCGGCGTCGAATATTCATTCCTGTTTGTGCATCCGGACGGGGGGCAGCTCTCGCGGATCTCGGACATTCTCACGGCGGGTCACATTCGGCCGGTGATCGACAAGGTATTTCCGTTCGCGCAGCCAAAGGACGCCCTTGGCTATCTTGCGAAGGGCAGGGCCAAGGGGAAAGTCGTTGTCCAGTTGAGGTGAGGCTCACTCCGCAAGCTGAAACCGCTCGAACCGGTCGAGCTCGTCCTCGATCTTGCGCTTGAGCTCCTTGCGGCCTGCAGTCTTCTTGCCCTCGCCGACCCAGGTCCATTTCTGCATCAAGAGCTTCCTGGCCTGCCGGTCCGTCTTGAGATCAAGCGCGGCGACGATCTCGTCGCCAACCAGCACGGGCAGCGCGAAATAGCCGAGCTTGCGCTTGGCCTTCGGCACATAGGCTTCGAACAGATGGTTGTAGCCGAAGATGAGATTGGTGCGCTTGCGCTGGATGATCAGCGGATCGAACGGCGACAGGATATGGACGAGATCGGGCGACGCCGCCGCGCCGGTGGTCTCGAGCACCGCAGGCACCGCCCAATGCTCCTGCTTGCCCGCGCCTTCGATCGCGACAGGCACGAGCTCGCCGCGGCGCACGCGCGAGGCGATCAGCCCCGCCACCGCCTTCTTGCGCGGCGCATCGAGATGGCAGACCGAATCCAGACTGACCACACCTTGTGAGCGCAGCGCGCGGTCGAGCAGATAGGCCGTGATCTCCTTGGGCGAGGCCGGCTTCGGCAGCTTGTCCCAGCCAAAATGGCGCGTCGTCAGCTCATAGGTCTTGAGCATGCCCTGGCGCTCGCTGACGGTCACAGCGCCGGTATAGAAGGCAAGTTGCAACGCCCGCTTCGACGGCTTGCGGCTCTGCCACAAATGTTCCTTCTCGACGAGCACGTCGTCCTCGATGTCGCGGATCGTGAGCGGACCGGCGCGCAGCAGCCGCATCACCTTGCGCGTGTCGGCCGGCTTCACCGAGTCGAACCATTTGTGGCCTTCGCGCCGGTGCTCGCGCATCGCCGGCAGGAAGAAGCGGAAGTCGCTCGCCGGCACGTAGGACAGCGCATGCGTCCAGTATTCGAACACACTTCGGTCGACGCTCTGGGCATGGCGAAGATCAGCGCGGCGGTAGGACGGGATGCGGCTGAACAGGATGTGGTGGTGGCAGCGCTCGATCACGTTGATGGTGTCGATCTGCACATAGCCGAGATGAGCGACCGCATGCGCGACGGCCTGCGCGCCTTCGCCGAACGGGGTACGCTCGTCCAGCCGCTGGGCATGCAGCCAGATCTGCCGGGCCTGTGTCGTCGAGAGGGGGAGAGGCTTGGGAGCGCGGGACATTGCAGGATGCAATGTAGCGGGATTCGCGCTGAGGCAAACAACACAGGCAAAGAAAACCGCGCTGCCATCTGCTGACAGCGCGATCTGTCAGCGAACTGCTCAAACTATTTCGCGCCCATCTTCTGCGCCTTCATGTAATGCGTGCAGGCGCCGCGCATATTGCCTTTGCTCATCTCGGTGTTGGCCGCAGCCATTTCCTTGGCCATCGCCTGTTTGGCGGGCGAATCGACGGTTCCCATTGCGGTCATCGATTTGCCGATAGCCTCGCCTGTACAGGGTTGCATCTTTGCCGCAGAAGCCGGCGAGGCCGCGAACACCGCGAGCACAGCGGCCGAAAGCAACATCTTCATCGAATGTCTCCTCCGTAGAACAAAACCGGCGTCGTGCCGGCCCAACGCAAGAGCCATTCTTCAGCGACAACTTTTCAGGGAGAAGACATTTTCGTTGCTGCGCCGCAGCGATAGCCCCCCTTAGCGTGCGGCTTTTGGGCGCTCCCCGAGGCTGCCTGTAGCAGTATCCGGCTCGCAGGACGCCTTGCCGCGCCCCTCCGACTGGCAGCGATAGACGCTGCCAGTGAGACGATCGACCAGCCACATGTTATCGTCGGTCGGCGCTTCCAGGCCGACATAGCGGGAGGTCAGCCCCGTGATCAATGTCGACAGCAGGATCGCCACCGCGATCATCGCCGCGCCGATATAGATTGGCATTGAGCTCAGGGACACTGTCCGATCCGGCGGGCCGCTGCGATAGAATTGGTAGTCACGCTGGTAGTCACTTGGCCTCGGCACTGGACGGAACTCGCCTCCCTCGCGGACGAATTGTTGAAGGATCAAAGCCTGCTAGGCGCGCATCTGGACGAATTCTTGTTCGTGGGCGGGCCTTGGGGCGACGCCTTTGCGACGATCGGCGAACGCGGATGTCCGGAATGGCCGGAGAGCTGGTTCGGAGCAAGCCGGAACGA
The DNA here is from genome assembly GCF_023073735.1 of Bradyrhizobium sp. 160. Classification (NCBI taxonomy): domain Bacteria; kingdom Pseudomonadati; phylum Pseudomonadota; class Alphaproteobacteria; order Hyphomicrobiales; family Nitrobacteraceae; genus Bradyrhizobium; species Bradyrhizobium sp. 160. Next base: position 294,225 of record NZ_JADPKD010000054.1, on the reverse strand, counting down.
ACACGGTGACCTCCGGTCGTGACTTCGAATGTGACAAGGATCACATCAGGGCCTTTGAACCTTCCCTATGCTCACAGCATCAAATCGCCATCAGGCATACAGCGAGGATACGACAATGACCCGTTTCGATAAATTTTTTGGATTGAAGGCGATTACTCTCTCGGCGGCCCTGTCGATGACGGCAAACCTTGCGCTGGCCGGCGACAACAACGTCTCCGCGGGCCAGATCCTGGATGCACTGAAGCCGAAGCCGGTGACCCGCGGCCTGTCCGTTGGGCCGCAGGCCGATCCCACCGCGCAGGCCAAGGAATCGACGTTCCTCAACACCGTGCGCAACCGCTCGACCCGGTCGCTCTCGACCGGCGAGCGCGAGCAGATCGCTGAGCTCGCGGCCGCCAAGCCGAAGATCGATCTGGAGATCCAGTTCGACTACAACTCGGCCGAGATCGCCAAGACCTCGGTGGCATCGGTGCAGGCGCTCGGCAAAGCGCTGTCCGATCCGGCGCTCAAGGGTTCGACCTTCGTCGTCGCGGGCCACACCGACGCGACCGGTGGCGAGGAGTACAATCAAGGGCTCTCCGAGCGGCGCGCCGACACCATCAAGAAGTACCTAGTGCAGAACTATGGTCTGAACGGCGCTGATCTCGTCACCGTCGGCTACGGCGAGACCAAGCTGAAGGATGCCGCCAACGGCGCCGCCCCGGTCAACCGCCGCGTCCAGGTCGTGAACATGGACACCAAGACCGCGTCGAAATGATCTCCTAGTTACGCGTGACGAAACGCGCCGCCTGCTGTAACCCGGCAGGCGGCGATGTCATATCCAGCTCTGGAACAGCATCAATCGGCCGAAGGTTCGCATTGAGCTGCCGAAGGCCGCTGAGATCGGCAGCAGGACTGCAAAGCCGGCGGCGGCGATGCCGACATAGGCCCACAGCAGCCAGCGCGGCAATCCGTCCCGGCGCAGAACATAGACCAGCGCAAGCGACGCCGCGGTCGCAGCCGGCAGGTAGTAGTAAATGAAGCCCAGCGTGCGAGGCAGCAGCGCCCAGGCGAGCCAGGGGCCGAAATAGAACGCCGCGATCAGGAATGCATCCCAGCGCCGCGCCACGATGAAGTCGCGGAGCACGACCGCGAGCGCGAGCAGCGCCGGCCACAACACCAGCGGATTGCCGAGGAAGACGATCGGGGCGACGCTGTCCTCCGCCGTCTTGTCGAACAGGAACCAGACCGGGCGGGCGAGCAACGGCCAGGATGGCCACGCGCTCATATAGGTGTGGCCGGCGATGGCCGTCGTGGTGTTGTCAGCGAAGATTCGCCGCTGCGCCTCGACCAAATCCGGCAACGACAATCCGTACAGCGGAACGAAAGCGGCAAGATACGTCAACGCCGGCAGGAGGGCGAAGCAGAGCGCGGCATGCTGTACCCGAAAACCGGGCCAGAGATCGGGCCGATACCAGTCGCTCGGCTTGGCGTCGGCGAACAGCGTGTGCCAGCCCTGCATCAGGCGAATCACCGTAAGGACCATAATGCAGACGGCCAGTGGAAACAGGCCGCTCCATTTGCAGGCCGCAGCACAGCCGAACAGGCCGCCCGCGAGTGCGAACAGCGCATGCGGCCGCTCTCTTCGAAAACCATGCATGAAGGCGGCGGTCGCGAGCAGGCCGAAGCCGAGCGCAAAGATGTCGAGCATGGCGATGCGCGCCTGCACGTAGAGCATCTGGTTGCTGCCAGTGATCAGCGCGGCTGCGATCGCCGGCCCTTGCGCAGAGAACAGCGCGAGGCCGCACAGATAGATCGCGACCACCGCGAGCGCGCCGAACAAGGTCGCCGGATAGCGCCAGCCAAACGCGTTGTCGCCGAAGGCTGCGATCGATGCTGCGATCAGCTCCTTCCCCAGCGGCGGGTGCATCGGATTGAGCATCGGCTGCGACATCGCAGGCGTCAGCATCTGCCGCGCCGCCGGCACATAATGCACCTCGTCGAAGACGAACTTCTCCGGGGTCGAAAGACCGATCAGCAGCGCCAGATGAGTAACCAGGAAAATCGCGACAGCAATCACTGCGCTCCGCGACACCTTTGGAACCGCGGACAATTCGAGCGTCGGCTGTGGAGATGTTTTGCGTGGCAAATTGGCGTCACCGCGGACAAAAAGAGATCGCAGTTTTCATTGAACTCATTCTGCCGCAACTGTCACTAAGCATAACGCACGTCCACGCCGCTTGTGATAATTCCGCCACATCGCAAGCGCGCGCGATCCGGTACGATCAGGGACACGTCGATCGGTTGCGAAATGAATTTGCGTTTCTGGCTTTTCCCCTCTCTGTTGTCGGCCGCATTGTGCCCTGGCGCGCAGACGCGCGTCGGCGAGGCCGTCGTGATCCAGAACGAAGTGGTGCGCGTGGCCGCGAGCACGACGCCGATCAGTGTCGGCGACAGCATGCTGCGCGACGAGACCGTGCGCACCGGCGCTGACAGCGCGGCGCGCTTCGTCATGGCCGACAGCACCAATCTGTCACTAGGCCCGAGCGCGACGCTGAAGCTCGACCGCACCGTCTTCAACGACGAGCACAGCTATCGCGACGTCGCGATCCGCATGACCACCGGCGCATTCCGCTTCGTCACCGGACATTCCGACAAGACCGCCTACAAGATCACGACCCCGCTCGCAACCATCGGCGTACGCGGCACCACGCTCGACATCCTGTCGCAGCGTGGCCGATCCGTCGTCGTGCTTCAGGACGGCGCGGCCAGCGTCTGCACGAAGAGCTCCCAGTGCGTGCAGCTCACCCAGCCCGGCGACACCGCCATCATCACCTCCACCGGCGGCAAGGCGGGCATCACCAAGTCCAACACCCCGCCCTGGACGTTTGCCGCCAACTGCGCCGCAAATGCCGGGCTTTGCGCGGTCAACCAATATGCCGCCGCCTCGCCGACCATCACACCTGCCGTCCAAGACGACGGCATACTGTGCGGGCGGTGATAATGGCGAAACTCCGCTTCAAGCGCTTCGTCCGCGCCGGCGCGCTGGCCACCTTGGCTGCGCTTGCGTTTGCGCTGGATATTCGACCGGCTGTAGCCCAGGCGACGTGCGGATCCGAATGCAGTGAGCCGACGCCTTACCCGACCTATTCACCGTCCCCAACGCCCTCCCCCTCGCCGAGCCCGGATCCTGCGCCCGCTCCGAGCCCATCTCCGTCTCCGGGCCCGACACCGACCGGGGCGGATTCCAGCGGCAATTCGATTCGCGGCCTCGCCAATCAGCGCTTCAACCAGATGATCACCAACCGTGTGCTCGGCACGGTGCTGCTCGGCGTCAACGAGCAGGTCAATTGCAGCGATTGCATCAGCGCGTTCGGCTCGGCCGGCTCGTTCTCCGCCGGCATCCACGGCCGCAAGGAGCTGACCAACAATCTGTCGCTGCTCGCCGGCATCGCCTACACGCACTACAACGAGGGCGGCTATAAGGTCACGAGCGCACCGATCGGTGCTTTCGCGCTACGTTATGACTTCACCGACTGGGGCTCGTCGCGCCCGTTCTTCGACGTCGGCACGATCCTGACGCCCTGGGAGAAGGCGCGCTACACGCGCAGCTACGACACCAGCCTCGGGCCTGTGAGCGTGACCAGCTCGACCAAGGCCTCGAACTACGCCGTCTATGGCCGCGCCGGCTGGATGAGCCGTCTGTCGCCGCGCGACGAGGTCGCGGCCTCCGTCGAGGTCTGGCAGCTCTGGCAGCGGGTATCGGGCTACACCGACGGCGCAGTTGCTTTCAATCCGTTCGACGCCGCGATTGCGACCGGCACCGACCGCACCAGCCTGGTGAAGATCGGCGGCCAGTGGACGCATCTCTACGGCAGCAACATTGAGGCCAACATCAACGGCGGCTGGGTCCAGTCCTTTGCGAGCCACGGCGGCATCGTGGCGACCGTGACCGGCAACGGCGTGGTGGTCCCGACCATGGGCAACCAGGGTTGGTTCGAATATGGCGGCCGCCTCGGCTTGCGCGTGCAAAAGGGCTGGATCGTGGATCTGTTCGCCAACGGCACGCTGGGCCCGCAGCCGGTCGGCAACACCATCCACGGCGGCGTGGGGCTTAGGATTAATTATTGAGGCACAGTCTCGTACGGTGGGCGAAGCGAAGTGCGCCCACCGCTTTTCTCTCATCTTCGAGAACGCTGGTGGGCACGGCGCGAATGCGCCTTTGCTCACCCTAGGGCATCCGTCCAGCTCTCACGCCGCCGACTTGCCCTCGAACGCTCGACGCAGAACGTCGACATCGAGCTTGACCATCTTCATCATGGCCTGCATCGCGCGCGCGGCCGCCGCCTTGTCGGCGCTCGACAAGAATTCGAACATCGCCTTCGGCACCACCTGCCAAGCCACGCCCCAGCGATCCCTGACCCAGCCGCACCGCTCTTCCTTGCCCCCATGCGCCAGGAACGCGCTCCAGACGCTGTCGACCTGGGCCTGGTCATCGCAATCGATCATCAGCGACAGCGCGTGGGTGTACTCCATTTTCATTCCGCCATTCAGCGCGACCAAGCGCTGTCCGCCGAGCGTGAACTCGACGACGAGCACCGAACCCTGCTTGCCGGAGGGGCCATCGGAGACGTTGCGCTGGACGTGCACGATCTTGGAATCGGGCAGCATGGAGACGTAGAAATTGGCGGCTTCTTCAGCGTCGCCGTTGAACCACAGGCAGGGCGTGACTTTCGACATTTGAATGCTCCTGTTCGATCTTGGCGGGCTTGGATCAGGCCGTCGCCATGTCGGGCTGCAAGGGGGCCGCGGCGAGATCCATCCAGTTCACGCCCCACATATGGCCATCCGGATCCTCGAAACTGCGGCCGTACATGAAGCTGTATTCGTCCTTCGGACCGGGATCGGCCACCCCGCCCGCAGCCTCAGCCTTGCCGACGATATCGTCGACGTCGCTGCGGCTCTCCGCGGATAAGCAGAACAGGACCTGGTTCGAGGTCCTGGCATCCGCGATCGGCTTCGGCGTGAACTGACGGAATTTGTCGTGGGTCAGCAGCATGGCGAAAATGGTCTCGGAAAAGACCATGCAGCTCGCTGTCTCATCGCAGAATTGGGGGTTCTTGACCGCGCCGATCGCCTCGTAGAAGGCAGTGGCGCGCCTGAGGTCGGTCACCGGCAGATTGACGAAAATCATCTTGGGCATCGGAAGCTCCTTGGCGGGGTTCTGCCCAAGGACGGGCCAGCCGGCGGCCATCCGACATGGCTTCCGAATATTTTTTGACCTTCTCCTGCTAAGTTCCGTCGCTCCGAACCTCGCTCCTCCTCGGGCGCCTTACTTTTTCTCGTTGGGATCGCGGTGAACGGGGTCGATCCACAGCACGGTTTCGGGCTTCTCGACCGGCTCGATATCGAGATTGATCGCGACCGCCTCGCCGTCGCTGCGCACCAGCACGCATTCCAGCACCTCGTCGGGACTGGCGTTGATCTCCTGATGCGGGACGTAAGGCGGGACGAAAATGAAATCGCCAGGGCCTGCCTCCGCAGTGAATTGCAGACGCTCGCCCCAGCGCATCCGGGCCTTGCCCTTCACCACATAGATGACGCTTTCGAGATGGCCGTGGTGATGCGCGCCGGTCTTGGCGTCGGGTTTGATGCTCACCGTGCCCGCCCACAATTTCTGGGCGCCGACCCGCGCGAAATTGATCGCGGCCGCGCGGTCCATACCTGCCGTCGATGGCACATTCGTATCGAGCTGGTTGCCCGGGATGACGCGTACGCCGTCATGTTTCCAGCGATCCTCGTGATCCTGTGCATGGTGCGAATGCGTGTGGTCATGGCCGGTCATGGGACTGCTTTCTGTTGGTTCCTTACGCGGCAAACTAACCCAAAGCCACGCCCGCGAGCCACAGCAAATTCGGAACCCTCGTAGTCATGAGACGTTGTCGTCGCGAGCAAACCCGAAGGAGAGTTTCATGGGTAGCACGACTGACAAGATCAAGGGCAATGCCAACGAGGCGATCGGCAAGACCAAGCAAGGCATCGGCGAAGCCACTGGCTCCGATCGCATGAAGGGCGAAGGCGCAGTCCAGGAAGTGAAGGGCAAGGGCCAGCAGGCGATGGGCGATGCCAAGGACGCCGCGAAGGAGGCAATGGATCGTGCCGCCGCTGCCGCAAAGCGCGCCGCGGAGTAGCGCGCGCATCGCAAGAAGCGAAAAGGCCGGCCGGAAGGCCGGTCTTTTTGTTTGTCTTGTTCAGCCATCCGGGCGATCCGCAGCATCGAACCCGAGATCTCGAGATTCCGGGTCTGCTCCTTCGGACCATCCCGGAATGACGGCTGCGCCGTCACTTTACCGCGAGCAATTCCACGTCGAACATCAACGTCGCGTTCGGCGGGATCACGCCGCCGGCACCGCGGGCGCCGTAGCCGAGTTGCGGCGGGATGATCAGCGTTCGCTTGCCGCCGACTTTCATCGAAGCGACGCCCTCGTCCCAGCCGGCGATGACGCGGCCCTTCCCGATCGGGAATTCGAACGGCTCGTTGCGGTCGACGGACGAGTCGAATTTCTTGCCCTTCTGGCCGTTCTCGTAGAGCCAGCCGGTATAGTGCATCACGCAGATCTGGCCCGCCTTGGGCGAAGCGCCAGTGCCGGCGACGCTGTCGATGATCTGCAAGCCTGAAGCTGTGGTCATGGTCTTTCCTGCGGTCTGGGCCGAGGCCGTGGTGGAAACGAAATGCGACGCGCTGGCAATCACGGTGATCGCGAGTGCCGACATCAGGGCGAGGAGCGCGCGTTGGAAACGCTGCATGAGGCACCTTCCGTTTGAGGCGGGAGGTGTCTAGCGCAACGCGGGTGGGGTTTCCACCCCTACACCTCGATATTTTCCAGCCGGACCGGGAGCTTGCGGATGCGCTGGCCGGTGGCGTGATAGATCGCGTTGCAGATCGCCGCATTGGTGCCGACATTGGCGAGCTCACCGAGACCCTTCGCGCCTGCCGGGTTGATGTGATCGTCCTGCTCGGAGAGCAGGATGACCTCGACGCCGGGCACGTCCGCATTCACGGGCACGAGGTAGTCGGCGAAGTTGTCGTTGACGTAGCGCGCGTTGCGCTCGTCGATCTCGGTGGCCTCCAGCAGCGCCGACGACATGCCCCAGATCAGCCCGCCCATCAGCTGGCTGCGCGCGGTGCGCGGATTCATGATGCGGCCTGCCGCGAACGCGCCAACAAGACGGGGACAGCGGATCTCATGCGTGAAACGGTTGACGCGGACCTCGACGAACTCCGCACCGAAGGCATAGGCGATCTGGTCTTTCATGGCGTGACCGCCGACGAGCCGCACCTGCCCGCTGTGCATGGCGCGGAAGGAATCCAGCGGCGCGCCATCCGGCTTCCACTCGCCATACTCCTCGACGACGCCGACACCGAGCGCGTCGAAGGCCTTCTCGACGTCGAGCGGGCGGTCACCTTTCGCTGCCTGTGTAGCCGGTGCCTGGCCGATGCCCACGGTCTCCTTGGCCTTGTCCGTCAGGCTCTGGCTCGGCATCGCCGCCTTGAACAGGCGCTGGCGGATCTGATCGCACACCATCATCACCACGGAGCAAGTGCTGGCCGTCGAATTCGAACCCCCGGCAACAGGCGCCGGCGGCAGATCGCTGTCGCCGATGAAGACCGCAACCTTCTCGAGCGGCACGCCGAGCCGCTCGGCGGCGGTCTGGGCGATGACGGTGTAGGCGCCGGTCCCGATCTCGTGGCCGGCGATCTCGACGCGGGTGCGGCCGTCGCGCTGGAGGCGCACGCGCGCGGCCGCCGGGCCCATCTGGGTCGGGTAGCAGGTGGCGGCACAGCCATAGCCGATCAGCCAGTCGCCATCCGACATCGATTTCGGCTGAGGCGAGCGTTGCGCCCAGCCGAACGCCTTGGCGGCCTCGTCGAAACAGGCCATCAGCGAGCGCGACGTGTAGGGCTTGCCGCCAATCGGCTCAACGGTGGTATCATTGATACGGCGGAGCTCGACCGGATCCATGTTCAATTTCGCCGCAAGCTCGTCCATCGCGCTCTCCAGCGCAAAGAGATACGGCACCTCCGGTGGAGAACGCATGAAGCCGGGCGTGTTGCGGTCCGCGCGCACGATCGAGACGAGGCTGTCGACATTCGGACAGGCATAAAGCCGCGTCGTGGTCTTGGTGCCGCCGACGCAATAGGCGTCGGGGCGCGAAGAGACTTCGGAGCCCTCATGTTTTAAGGCCACCAGCTTGCCATCACGGCTCGCCCCCAGCTTGATCTCGTGGCGGGTCTCGGCGCGATAGGTGGTGATGGTAAAGCCCTGGTCGCGGGTCGGGACCAGCTTGATCGGCCGGCTCAGGCGCTTCGCAATGGCGGCGATGATGGCGGTGCGCGGCGTCATCGAGCCGCGCGAGCCGAAGCCGCCGCCGACATAGGGATTAACCACGCGGACCTTGTCGGCATCGATGCCGAGCTGTTCGGCGACGCCATATTTCAGGCCGTAGACGAATTGGCTCGGCTCGTAGATGACGAGTTCGTCGCCCATCCAGGCGCAGCTCGTCGAGAACAGCTCCATCGGATTGTGGTGCTGTGTCGGGGTGTTGTAGGACGCGGTCAGCTTGACCTCGGCCTCCTCGAACGCCTTTGCGAAGTTGCCGACCTTCGGGTCTTCCTTGAATTGGGCATTCTGTCCCTTCGCGGCCGCAATGGTCGTTCCTGGCGAGTCGAAGGTCGCGCTCGGCGCGGCGGCTGTGTAGCTGACCTTGACGCGGTTGGCCGCCTCGCGCGCCGCCTCGTAGCTTTCGGCGATGACCACCGCGATGATCTGGCCATCATGGGCAATGTCGGCCGATTTCAGCGGCTGGATCGTCGTGCCCGCATAGCCGCCATTGCTGAAGAGCTTCGACTCCTTCAGCTTCGGCCCATTCTCGTGCGTGACGATGTCGATCACGCCGCGGACACGCTTGGCTTCATCGAGGTCGAAGTGATCGATTCGCCCCTTGGCGATGGCGCTGGTGACGAGAAACGCATAGGCGGGATCGGCGAGCGGCATGTCCGACGCATAGGTGGCGCGTCCCGTCACCTTCACGACGGCGTCATAGCGCGGCACGGGCTGGCCCATGTTCGTCTTCGGCTCGGGAGCAGCAGCAGTCATGATCAGATCTCCATCGTTACGGCCTGCTGGAGCGCGCGTGCCACCACGCGCTTGCCGAGCGCGATCTTGAAGCTATTGTGCCGCCGTCCCCTGGCGTCTGCGAATGCGGCATCGGCGACGCGTTGTGCTAAGGCTTCGTCGAATTTTCGTCCCTTGAGCAGCGCCTCCGCTTCGCGCGCTCGCCAGGGCACGGTTGCGACACCGCCGAGCGCGACGCGCGCATCCTTGATCGTGCCGTCCTGCACGTCGAGCGCGACCGCAGCCGAAGACAGCGCGAACTCGTAGGATTGGCGATCGCGCGCCTTCAGATACACCGATCGCGGCCAGCGTCCGGACACCGCAAAAGCCGAGATCAGCTCGCCGGGCTGAAGCGTCGTTTCGATGTCTGGCGTGCTGCCTGGCGCCTTGTGAAGCTGGGCGAACGGCATGCTGCGCGTACCGGCCTTGCCCGTGATCTCGACCACGGCGTCGAGCGCGATCAGCGCCTGGGCGAAATCGCCAGGATAGGTCGCGATGCACTGGTCGGAGATTCCGAGCACGGCATGCATGCGGTTGACGCCGTCCATCGCGGCGCAACCGGAGCCGGGATGGCGCTTGTTGCAATTCTCGTAGGAGACATCGCGGAAATAGCTGCAACGCGTCCGCTGCATCACGTTGCCGCCGAGCGTCGCCATGTTGCGCAGCTGGGCGCTGGCGGCGAGCTTCAGCGAATTGGCAATTACCGGGTAGTTGCGCTGGATGCCGTCATGCGCGGCGACATCGGACATCTTTGCGAGCGCGCCGAGCCGCAAATTGTCGCCCGTTGGCTCGATCGCCGACCAGCCGTGCGCGAGCGGATTGATATCGACGATCGCGGCCGGCCGCATCACATCCAGCTTCATCAGGTCGATCAGCGTGGTGCCGCCGGCGAGCGGCTGCGCAGCGGCCTGGGTCAGCGGATTGTTCGCGGCCGCGGCGGCGCTGAGTGCCTGCACGGCCATGTCAGGGTCTGTTGCCCTCTGATACGAAAACGGTCGCATGCGCCTAGCCTTTCATGATCTCGGGCGCGGCCTGCTTCACGGCGGCGACGATATTGGGATAAGCGGCACAGCGACAAATATTGCCGCTCATATATTCGCGGATATCGGCCTCACTGTTTGCATGGCCCTCCTTGACGCAGGCCACAGCGGACATGATCTGGCCGGGCGTGCAATAGCCGCACTGGAATGCGTCGTTGTCGATGAAGGCCTGCTGCATCGGATGCAGACGGTCGTCGGTGGCAAGCCCTTCGATCGTCGTGATCTCCTGTCCCTCGGCGGCGAGCGCAAGCGTCAGGCACGACAGCACGCGCCGATCGTCGATCAGCACCGTGCAGGCACCGCACTGGCCGTGATCGCAGCCCTTCTTGCTGCCGGTGAGCTTGAGCTGTTCGCGCAGCGTGTCGAGCACCGTGGTGCGCGGATCGATCCTCAGGCGCTTGTCCTTGCCGTTGACGTGGAGGGTGACCTCGAGAGGAAGCGCCGGATCTTGTGCGACTGACGCGCTTGTATCCCCCGCGGCTGCGCGCGCCGTGATCGGAACAAGCGCACTGCCGGCAGCGCCCACCATAAAGGCGCGCCGATCGAATGCGGATGCTTTGGAACTTGATTTATCGGACATGGACGGCCTCCACTGCTTCGAACCAAGCAGCACACGCCTGCACCGCTCATCGCCCCTTAACCTGAAGCCATGAGCTCCGTTCCGAACGAGAAAGGGCGACGCAGCAAATGCCGCGCCGCCCTTCGTCAACTTTTCCTGATCTTGCGGGGGAACCGCGCGGGCGCCTCAATAGCCCAGCGCGCAACCGTCCTTGCGTGGATCGGAACCGCCGGTGAGCGTGCCCTTGTCCCAATCGATCCAGATCGCCTGGGCGCCGCCGAGCGGACCAACCACGCTGGTGGTCTTGTGGCCGAGCTTCTTCAGGCCTTCGACGATCGCGGCTGGCACGCTGTCCTCGAGCTGATATTGGCCCTCGTAGTGCAGGCCGCGCGGCATGTCGATCGCCTCCTGCACGTCACAGCCATAGTCGAGGATGTTGGTCAGCACATGGGTCTGGCCGACCGGCTGATATTGTCCGCCCATCACCGCGAACGGCATCACGGAGCGGCCGCCCTTGGTGAGCAGGCTCGGCATGATCGTGTGCAGCGGCCGTTTGCCGCCCGCGATGCAGTTGGGATGGCCCGGCTGGATGCGGAAACCGCCGGCGCGGTTCTGGAACAAGACGCCGGTCTTGTTCGAGACGATCGCCGAGCCGAAGGAATGCGCGATCGAGTTGATGAACGAGCAGACGTTGCGGTCCTTGTCCACCACCGTGATGTAGATGGTCGAGGGATTCATCGGCGGTGCGACGTTGGGCAGGTCGAGCATGCCGTCCATGCGGATCTTGGCGATGTGCTCGTCGCAGAATTCCTTGGCGAGGATCTTGGCGATTTCGATCTGCATGTGGTCGGGATCGGCGACATGCAGCTCGCGATGCATGTAGGCGATGCGCGCGGCTTCGGCCTCGAGATGGAAACGTTCGATGCTGAGCGGTGCATATTTCTTCAGGTCAAACCGCGACAGGATGTTGAGCATCAACAGCATGGTGAGGCCGGGTCCGTTCGGCGGGCACTGCCAGACGTCATAGCCCTTGTACATGGTGCCGATCGGCGTGGTCACTTCCGTCGTATGCGCGGCGAAATCGTGGAGCGTGTGCAGGCCGCCGATGCCCCTGAGGGTCTCGACCATGTCTTCCGCGATCGGACCCTTATAGAAGGCGTCGCGACCGTCCTTGGCGATCGCGCGCAGCGTCTTGCCGAGCTCCGGCTGGCGGATGAGGTCGCCGGCCACCGGCGGCTTTCCGCCCGGCAACAGGTAACGCACGGTGTTGGTGCCACCCTTCAGCTTCTCGAATTGGTTCTTCCAGTCGAAGGCGATGCGCGGCGCGACGACATAGCCTTCTTCAGCCGCCTTGATCGCCGGCTGGAGCAGCCGGTCGAAGCCGAACTTGCCGTGATCGCGCAACACGGTGGCAAAGGCGTCGACCACGCCCGGAATCGACACCGCATGCGCCGAGGTCAGCGGCACGGAATTGATCTTGCGCTCGAGATACCAGTCGGCGTTCGCCGCTTTCGGCGCGCGGCCGGAGCCGTTATAGGCGATGATCTTGCCCTCGCCCCGCGGCTGGATCAGCGCAAAGCAGTCGCCGCCGATGCCGGTCGATTGTGGCTCGATCACGCCAAGCACGGCCGAGCCGGCGACCGCAGCGTCCACCGCCGTGCCGCCCTCACGCAGCACCTCGATCGCGGCGAGCGAGGCCAGCGGATGCGAGGTCGCCACCATCGCGTTGGTGGCGTGGACCGTGGACCTGCCGGGGAAATGGAAGTTTCTCATGCGAATTCTTGCTTTCTTGGACGTCCGGCGCGACGGCGCGCCATCTCGGAAAAACCCGGCCTACATGGCATATTCCGGCCCGCCGGAGCAATGCTGGCATACCAATGAAATGGCTGCCATCCGCTGGGCGTATATGCACGGTTCGCGGCTTCAGCCATAGCGGGTTTTCCGGGCGGCCGTCGCCTGCTAAACGAGCCGCCATGACTTACAAGGTCGCCGCCTTCTACCAATTCGCCGCCCTCCCGGATCACCGGGAGCTGCGCGAGCCGTTGCGTGCATTCTGTGCTGGCCTGGCCCTGAAGGGCAGCGTGCTGCTGGCCCATGAGGGGATCAACGGCACCGTCGCGGGCCCGCCGGAGGCGATCGACGCTTTCGCTCACGAGCTCGCGCACGGCGACATGTTCGGCGGCAGGCTGGACAATCTCGAGCTCAAATTCTCGACCGCGGCGGCGATGCCGTTCCGCCGGCTCAAGGTGCGGCTGAAAAAGGAGATCGTCACGCTCGGCGATGCGGCCGCCGATCCGATCAAGAAGGTCGGCACTTATGTCGACGCCGCCGAATGGAATGCGTTGATCGCGGCACCCGACACGCTGCTGCTCGACACCCGCAACGCCTTCGAGGTGGCGATGGGCACGTTCGAGGGCGCGGTCGATCCCGGCATCAAGAGCTTTGGCCAGTTCAAGGACTTTGCTGCCGATCAGCTCGATCCGGCCAAGCACCGCAGAATCGCGATGTTCTGCACCGGCGGCATTCGCTGCGAGAAGGCCAGCGCGCATCTGCTCGCGCGCGGCTTTGCCGAGGTCTATCACCTCAAGGGCGGCATCCTGAGATATCTGGAAGAGGTGCCGGAGACGCAGAGCCGCTGGCGCGGCGAGTGCTTCGTGTTCGACGAGCGCGTCGCGCTCGGCCACGCTTTGCGCGAACTCGACAAGGGGCATGGCCGTGACGAATGAGATCAAGACGCTGAGCGAGCGCATCGACACATTGGAGATGCGCCTCAGCTATCAGGACGATACTATCGAAACGCTGAACCAGACGATCACCGCACAGTGGAAGCAGATCGATGCGCTGACGCGGCAGATCGCGCAGCTCAGTGAACGGCTCCAGGATGCCGAGGCGAATGCGCCGGGGCCTGCCAACGAGCGCCCGCCGCATTATTGAAACGATGAGCTACTGACCGGACGCCTTGAGCATTAGGCTGGCCACCTCGCCCGACATCATCAACCGGTTGCGCCCGGCTTCTTTCGCGCCGTAGAGCGCCTGATCGGCCGCCTCGACGAGCGAGGCCACGCCCGCCGTGCGCTCCAGCACCGGCCGGCAGGCTGCGCCTCCGAGCGAAGCGGTAACGCCACCGGTGGCACGGTTGCTGGTGTGGACGAGGCCCGCCTCGCGGATCGCCCGTCGAATCCGGTCGCCGATCCGGGCGCAGCCCTCGGCATCGGTGTTCGGCAGCAGGATGGCGAACTCCTCGCCGCCATAGCGCGCCGCCAGATCGCCGGGACGCTGCATCTCGGCCGCGATGACCTGCGCCACCCGGCGGAGGCAGGCGTCGCCGGCGGGATGGCCGTATTCGTCGTTGTAGGCCTTGAAGTGGTCGACGTCGACCATCAGAAAGGCGAGACTGGAGCGGTCGCGATAGGCGCGCGCCCACTCGTCCTTCAGGCGTTCGTCGAAGCGGCGGCGGTTGGCAAGGCCGGTGAGGCTGTCCTCGATCGCGAGCGTCTCGAGCCTGGTCTCCAGCTTCTTGTGTTCGGTGATGTCGCGCGAGATCGCCACCACGCCGTCGATGTTGCCGTTGGCCTTGCGGGTCACCCGCATGGCCGATTCGAGCCAGACTTCGCCGTTCTCCCGGTGCGAGTTGCGATAGACGAGGCGTGCCTCCTCCTTCTCGCCACGCTTCATGGCGTCGACGATCGCCTGAACCTGCGGCCGATCCTCCGGATTGACGCCCGCGAGCGCGGGCGTGCCGATCAGTTGATTGGCGCGCCAGCCGACGAGGCGCACCGACGAGGGCGAGACATAGCGCAGCCGCTCGTCGAGCCCGATGCGGGTCACCATGTCGCTAGAGCCTTCCGCGAGCAGGCGGAAGTGAGCCTCCTTCTCGATCAGGGCCGCGGCCATGCGCTGGCCCCGTTGCAGCAGCCGCACCAGCACGGCACCGATGATCGCGATCAGCATCACCAGTGCGACCACGTAGAGCATGCGGGAGATTGCGGCCGCGCGCCAGGGCGCCAGCAGTTCGTCCTTGTCGACGGTGGCGAGCAGGACCAGCGGGTAACGGCTGCTGCGCTTGAAGAAGCTGACGCGCTGGGCGCCGTCCAGCGGCGACTTGAAGTGATAGGCGCCGCCCGGCCGCTGCAGGCTGGCGTCGCGGAACAGCGGTGTGTCGCCGACGTTGCGGCCCACGAATTTGTCGTTACTCGGGTTGCGCGCAACAATCAGGCCGTCGCCATGCGTCAGCGCTACCGAACTGTTGCGGCCGATCTCGAACTGCTCGTAGAAATGTGAAAGATACTTCGAGCTGATGGTCGCGAGCACCACGCCGCCGAAGCTGTCGTCCGGCTTGTTGAAGCGACGCGACAGAGTGACGACCCATTCGCCGTCCAGCAGGCTCTTCACGGGATGGCCGACGTGGGCCTCTCGTTTCGCAGAGAGCTGATGATGACGGAAGAACGCGTCGTCGCTGAAGGTCGAGCCGATCGTGCCGGGCAAGGTCAGCCAATTGCCCTGATCACCGATAATGGCGAGGCTGTGAATGCGCTCGACGGCCCTCTTGCGCGCTTCCAGCAGGGTTCGCAGCTTCGCGATCGTGGCTGGGCCGGCGCCGTCCATCTCCAGCCGGCTGACGACGCCGACGACGCCGGAATCCAGCAGATCGAGGCTGTCCTCTGCATGCTGTGTCAGCGAACGGGCCACGTTCGCCATTTCGGTCTCGGCACCCTTGAGCACCGCATCGCGCGCGGTCCATTCGCGCCAACCGCTGACCCCGAGAATGGTCACGCAGGTCAGCACGACGAACGCCGCCGCGCGCAGCGGCAGACGGCTCCATCCGGCTCTTTGGGTGGCAGCACTCATGCGGCAGAGAATTCTCCGATCTTTTCGGAAACTCTGCCGTTTCTGTTATTGAACTCTGAAATTACTGCGGCAATGCGCGGCGATATGCCCGGTTTCCCGTAGTCGTACGGACGCAAGCATCAGCGCATCGCTAACAGAACATTACCGCGCCTATCGGGAACGGCTCCCCCGCCCGCTAGCTGAAGATGGCCTTAACTTTCTCCCAGAGCGTGGGGTGCTCGGCATCCGCATCCGCCTTCGAGGGTGTCGGTTGCGCGGCGCTGACGGGATCGGAGGCCGGGAACGTATCCTTCAGACCGCCGTCGAGCTTGGCATTGCGATCGGCGGCGAGCGCCTCGCGCAGATCATCGGCATGCTTGTCATGCGGCGCAGGGTTGAATCTCTCAGCCATGATCTCCTCCATTGGCTGGTCAACGCGGCCCGATTGCGCTGGTTCCCCTGTTCCGCTGGGGGCCGCGGCGGTGTATCAGGAGCCATAACTCTCGTCAGGACCATTCGTGCCCCAGTCTGCGTCAAAGCCCTTCATCGACGTGCTCTCCGGCCAGCGCCAAGCCATCCCGCCCATGTGGATGATGCGGCAGGCTGGCCGCTACTTGCCGGAATATCGCGAGGTGCGCGCCAAGGCGGGCGGCTTCCTCGATCTCTGCTTCAATCCGGAGCTTGCCGCGGAGGTGACGCTGCAACCGATCCGGCGATTCGGCTTCGATGCCGCGATCATCTTCTCGGACATCCTCGTGATCCCCTATGCGCTCGGCCGCTCCGTGCGTTTCGAGGTCGGCGAAGGCCCGCGGCTCGAACCGCTGGATGACCCGGCGAAGGTTGCGACGCTGGCCGCGCGCGCCGACTTCTCCAAGCTCGCACCCGTGTTTGAGGCGCTGCGGATCGTGCGCGGCGCGCTCGCTCCCGAGGCCGCGCTGATCGGCTTCTGCGGCGCACCGTGGACGGTAGCGACCTACATGGTCGCCGGCCAGGGCACGCCCGACCAGGCACCGGCGCGCATGATGGCCTACCGGCATCCGGGGGCGTTTGCAGAGATCATCGACGTGCTGGTCGACAACTCGGTCGAATATCTGCTGGCGCAGCTCGCCGCCGGCGCCGACGCCTTGCAGATCTTCGACACCTGGGCGGGCGTGCTGCCCCCGGCAGAGTTCGCGCGCTGGTCGATCGAACCGACGCTGCGCATCGTCGAAGGCGTGCGCGCGAAGGTACCGGATGCGAAGATCATCGGCTTCCCGCGCGGTGCCGGCGCGCAGCTGCCGGCCTATGTCGAGGCAACCGGCGTCAACGCGGTCAGCATTGACTGGACCGCGGAGCCGGGCTTCATCCGCGAGCGCGTGCAGAGCAAGGTCGCCGTGCAGGGCAATCTCGACCCGCTGGTGCTGATCACTGGGGGTACCGCGCTCGACCGCGCCGTCGACGACGTACTGGCGAATTTTGCGCAAGGGCGGCTGATCTTCAATCTCGGGCACGGCATCCAGCCGGAAACGCCGATCGCCCATGTCGAGCAGATGCTGAAGCGCGTGCGGGGCTGATTTATTTCGCAGGTGGGGCGCGGCAAAACAAAAAGCGCGAAAACAACCCCATGCACAGTAGACAAGTCATTGAAAAATCTAAGCCGGCATGACTCACCCGGCGCGTTTGACACGTCGGGCAAAACAGGTGCACGATGACATCATCGCCGATTATGATCTCACAGGCAGGCTAGTGCGGCCGGCTGCGCTCGATGATCTCGGCGGCACCCTTGGCCAGCAGATCCAGACCCACCGCACGACCGAGTTCGCGCGGGCGGTTGGCGGGGCCTGAACGCGAGGCCTCGATGATGGTGTTGCCGGAGAGGTCGAGCACGGAGGCCGTCAGCGACATCCGATCGCCGGCGATGGTCGAAAAGCTCGCCACCGGCGAATTGCAGTGGCCGTTGAGCACCCATAGCACTTCGCGCTCCGCGTTGGCGCAGGCGTGCGCGGCGGGATCGTCGATCGATGCAAGGATTTGCCGCGTCTGCCAATCCTGCGCCGCGCATTCAACGGCGACGATGCCCTGGCCTGCGGCGGGCAGCATCTCCGCCGGCGTGAATTCGTAGGCGATGCGATGGGAAAGGCCGACGCGATCAAGGCCGGAGCGCGCCATGATCAGCGCATCCGCGGGACCCACCTCGCCACCATCGGGCAGACGCTGCTTCGTCTTGTTGTCGAGCTTGCGCACACGCGTGTCGGCCGCACCGCGAAAATGAATGATCTCTGCCTCCGGAAAGAGCCGACGCGCATAGGCTGCGCGCCGTACGGCATTGGTCCCGATCTTGAAGCCTCGGCCGCGCGTTTGCCGAAACGTCTCCAGCGTCGCGCCATAACGCAGCACCAGCGCGTCACTGGGCGGATCGCGCGAGAGCGTGGCGCCGATCACGAGGCCGGGCGTGTCCTCGTTGCCCGGCATGTCCTTCAGCGAGTGCATCGCCGCCTGCAATTCGCCCGAGAGCACGGCGGCGCGGATCTGCGCCACGAAGGCGCCGCCCTTGCCGCCGTGGGGCAGGAGCTTGCTGGTCTGGTCGAGATCGCCCGTCGTGTCGAATTTGACGATCTCGACGTCGAGATCGGGCACGGCGGCGGTCAGGCAGCGCACAATCTCTTCCGTCTGTGCCAGCGCCATCGCGCTCTTGCGGGTGCCGATCTTGAATCGCGTAGCCAAGTCTTTGTCCTCTCGAAGCGCGCGGGTTAGCGCGCATCCTCCAATATCATGTCGGAGGCCTTTTCGGCGATCATGATGATGGGCGCGTTGGTGTTCCCCGACACCAGGTCCGGCATGACCGAGCCGTCGACGACGCGGAGGGCATCAAGCCCCCTCACCTTCAGCCGTTGGTCGACCACCGCGAGCGCGTCGTTGCCCATACGACAGGTCGAGGTCGGATGGTAGATGGTGCTGCCGCGCTCGCGGCAGAAATCGAGCAGCTCGGCATCCGTGGATATTTTCGTGCCGGGATCGACCTCGCCAGCGACGAACGGCTTCAGCGCCGCTGCGCTCAGGATCTTGCGCAGGATCTTCAGGGCTTCGACGTTGGTGGTGCGATCGGTCTCGGTCGACATGTAGTTGATGCGGATCTCCGGCGGCACGGTCGGGTCGGCACTTTTGATGCGCAGGGTCCCGCGGCTTTCGGGCCGGAGCTGGCATACGGAGGCGGTGAAGCCGGAGAAATCGTGCAGCTTCTCGCCCATCTTGTCGGTCGAGAACGGCAGGAAGTGCACCTGGATGTCGGGCGAAGCGAGCCGCGGGCTGGTCTTGAAGAACGCGCCCGCTGTGCCCGCCGCGATCGTCAGCCAGCCCTTGCGGAACAGCGCGTAACGTGCGCCCGCCATCGTGCGGCGCAGCGGATGATTGATGGTGTCGTTGAGCGTGATCTTCTGCGAGCAACGCATCACGATGCGGACCTGCATGTGGTCCTGAAGATCGTGGCCGACACCCGGCGCCTCCAGCACGACGTCGATACCATGCGTGCGGAGGAGATCGGCCGGGCCGACGCCGGAGAGCTGAAGCAGTTGCGGCGAGTTGTAGGCCCCGCTCGACAGCACGATTTCCTTGCGGGCCCGCGCGCGGCGCAAGGCCGCGCCTTGCCGGTATTCGACTCCGACCGCCCGCCGCCCTTCGAACAGGACGCGCCGAGCGTGTGCGGAGGTCTCGATCTTGAGATTGCTGCGCGACTTGGCGGGGCCGAGATAGGCCACCGCCGTCGAAGCGCGGCGGCCATTGCGCGTCGTGGTCTGGAATAGGCCGACGCCTTCCTGCGTGGCGCCATTGAAATCCGGATTGTAGGGCAGACCGGTCTCGACCGCGGCGTCGATGAACGCCTTCGACAGCGGATCGGTCACGATCATGTCGGACACCGGCAGCGGGCCGCCGCTGCCGTGATATTGGTCGGCACCGCGCGTCTGGTTCTCGGCCTTCTTGAAGTAGGGCAGCACGTCGTCATAACCCCAGCCGGTGTTGCCGAGCTGGCGCCAGCGGTCGTAGTCCTCGTGCTGACCGCGGACATAGAGCAGGCCGTTGATCGAGCTGGAGCCGCCCAGCGTCTTGCCGCGCGGCTGGAAGACCTGGCGCCCCTTCAGCTCGGGCTCCGGCTCGGTCTGGTACATCCAGTTGACGGTCTTTTCCTTGAACAGCTTGCCGTAGCCGAGCGGCACGTGGATCCAGATGTTGGAATCCTTCGGGCCAGCTTCGAGCAGCAGCACGCTGTGCTTGCCATTCGCCGAGAGCCGGTTGGCGAGCACGCAGCCGGCCGAGCCGGCACCGACGATGATGTAGTCGAATTCGGGATCGGACGGCGCGTGGGAGGAATTTGCGTTCATGCGCTACTGTTCTTTTTGTTGGTGTTGGCGTTTCCAGCTTCGTCACTTAGCACAATCATGCATGCAGGCGCAGCGCCTCGACCAGCGACCTGAACGCACGGGCATATTCCGCCCCCGCCCTTGCGATATCAGCGCGCCCGGCACAGGCGACCGCGGCCTCCGTGACTGCGCCGAGCAGCAGCCGCGCCAGCGGCTCGACCGGCTGTCGCGCGATCAGGCCGGCCTCCATCGCGGCCGCAAGGGTGCGCGGCAGCTTGCCACCGAAATGCTTGGCGTCGATCTCGCGCCAACGTTCCCAGCCGAGCACGGCTGGCCCGTCGCGCAGGATGATCTGGCCGGTGGGGCCCTTTGCCGTCGCCGCAAAGTAATGCTGGGTACCGGCAACCATAGCGGCGAGCACGTCCTTCTCGGCGCGCGCGGCGCTGTCGATCTCGACAACGAGGTCGCGCGAGACCTGGTCGAACACGGCTTCGAACACCGCCTCCTTGGTCTTGAAGTGATGATAAACCGCGCCCTTGGCGACGCGGGCGGCCTCCGCGATCTCGTCCATGGTGGTGGCGGCGAAGCCTTGTGTCCCGAACAGACGGCGCGCCGCCGTCAGGATCGCTTCAATGGTCGCCGCCCGCCGCTCCGCCTGCTTTGCCATGTGTCTCGTCTGGGTTCAGAATACCTCTCCCTTCGGAACTTCGGGAGAGGTGAGTTCTCGGCTCGCACCGGTTCAACTCACTCTCGCTTTAGTCGAGTTCGGCACAGGCGGCCAGTTGACTTTTCGACCACCGGTCGGTATTTACCGACTATCAGTCGGTTTTACTCGTGAGGTGTGCCATTGCCGAGTCGTGACATTGTCGAAGCGTTTGCGCAGCGGCTGGAAGCAGGAGACTTCATCGGCGCCATTGAACAGTTCTGCGCGCCTGATGCCGTCACCTACGAGAACAGCGCTGCTCCGACGGTTGGGCGCGATAAGCTCATCGCCAAGGAGCGCGGCGTGCTGGCCGCTTCGAAGGAGGTCAAGGCCGTGCGCATTGGGCCGAGCCTGATCGAGGGCGACCATGTCGCGACCCGCTGGTGCTTCAGCTTCACCAACGCCGAAGGGATCACCCGGACGCTCGACGAGGTCGCGTGGCAGACCTGGCGGGGCGATCAGGTGATCGAGGAGAGGTTCTATTACGATCCGAAGCAGTTGGGGCGATGATTCCGGACAGCGGTGTCATCGCCCGGCTTGACTGGACGATCCGGTACGCCGAGACGCCAATAGTCAATTGATAGGCCGCGGCGTATTGATGCCCCGGTCCCGTCTCCGCCAAGGCTACGCCGGGGCCACAATGGTATCTCGGCCCGTCGGAGCTTTAGCAAAGGCGGCAAGCCGGGGCACAACAGCGGAGTTACGGGCGAACATCCCCTGCCATCGCGCATTTGTATCGATTTGTTATCGATACCCTCGTTTGAACACGCAGAAGTGGTCACGGCGGCGGTCGCGGCCGAGGACAATTCATAGTTCGTCAAAGGTTTGTAGCGAATTCTCAGCTTCCAGCCGGACCAACGGCGGACGCTGCCAGGCTCTCGAATGCGGACTCAAACGACCAGCTATTTCGCACGGCTGTTCGCCGGCGATCTGTCGGCGTTAGGCGGTCCTGCAGCCGACGAGGCCGTCGCCGGTCATATTAGGGCCGAACAGATGTCGCTGGTGCTGGGCTATTCCGTCGGCATCATGCTGGCCAATGCCTGCAACGCCATCGTGCTGGCCGTCGCGCTGTGGCAGTCGCCGGACCGGATGCCGGCCCTGATCTGGGCGGTCGCCGTGGCCGCCGCCGCGATCGCATTCGGCCTGCAATCCCACGCCACGCGCCGCATCACCAAGCCGCAATTCGTCTCGCGCCGTGCCATGCACCGGCTGGTGCGCAACGCCTTCATCCTTGGCGCGGCCTGGGGCATCGTCCCAGTCGCGTTCTTCTCCGACGCTTCGACCGGCGGCCAGCTCGTCATCACCTGCCTGTGCTCGGGCATGCTGGCGGGCGGCGCGCTGGCCTTCGCGACGATCCCGATCGCGGCCATCGCCTTCACGGCGCCCATCTTCCTCGGCATCGCCATCTGCCTGTGCCGGAACGGCGATCTTGCCTTCCTGCTGATCGCATTCCTGGTCGTGGTCTACGGAAGCGTGCTGCTCCGCGGCGTGTTCGTCAATTCGTTCTCGTTCGCGCATCGCGTGATGCAGCAACTCGAAGCGGAGCGCACGGTGCGGCGGGATCCCCTCACCCATTTGCCCAACCGCGTCGCGTTCAACGAAACGCTCGATGCCGCGCTCAAACGGCTGGCGTTATCAGGCGAGGAATTCGCGGTGCTGCTGCTCGACCTCGACCGCTTCAAGGAGGTCAACGACCAGTTTGGTCATCCCGCCGGCGACGAATTCCTGGTCCAGGTTGCAAGCCGCCTGCGGCGCTGCACGCGCGCGGCCGAGCATGTCGCGCGCATCGGCGGCGACGAATTCGCGCTGGTCATGAACAATGTGGCGCGGCCAGAAGATGCGCTCGAGATCGCCGAGCGCTTCGTCGCGGCCTTCGCCGAATCGTTCCAGATCGAGGGCCGCCAGATCGTCGGCGCGACCAGCGTCGGCATCGTGCTTGCGCCGCGCGACGGCAACACGCCGTTCGACCTCATGAAGAATGCCGACGCCGCGCTCTATCGCGCCAAGAAGGCGGGAGCCGGCACGGTCTGCTTCTTCGAGACCAGCGACGACAAAGCGTCCCGCGACCGCAAGGCGCTGCAATCGGACCTCGCGGGCGCGATCGCGAGGGACGAGCTGTTCCTGGTGTTCCAGCCGTTCCTCGGTCTGGGCGACAACCGCATCACAGGCTTCGAGGCGCTGCTGCGCTGGCAGCATCCAATACGCGGACTGGTGCCGCCGAGCGAATTCATACCGATCGCGGAGGAGACCGGGCTCATCCACGAGATCGGCGAATGGGTCATCCGCCGCGCCTGCACGACGGTGGCGCAATGGCCCGAACAGATTAGGGTCGCCGTGAACTTCTCTGCGGCACAATTTCACAACACCGGCATTCTCCAGACCATCGTGCAGGCGCTTGCCGACGCGAAGATCTCTCCCAGGCGGCTCGAGATCGAGATCACGGAATCGATGCTGCTGTCTAAATACGGCTCGGCCGCATCGGTCCTGAATGCGCTGCTGGAGCTCGGGGTCACCGTGGCGCTCGATGATTTCGGGACGGGCTTCTCCTCGCTCACCTATTTACGCAAGCTGCCGTTCAGCCGTATCAAAATCGACCAGTCCTTCATCCGCGACGTGCTGGTGCAGCCGGACTGCGCTGCGATCGTCAAGTCGGTGGTCTCGCTCGCGCGGGACCTGCGCATCGGTGTCGTCGCTGAAGGCGTCGAGACCTCCGACCAACTCGAATATCTGCGCCAGATCAGCTGCGACGAGGTGCAGGGCTATCTGATCAGCCGGCCGGTGGCGGCCGATGCCGTGCTGGCGCTGCTGGACAGCAAGAAACATCGGGCGACCTTTGCGGCGTAGGACTCGATCGGGTTAAGATCGGTGCCGCTACGAAAGAGGTGCGCTCCCTCCCGCTTGCGGGGGAGGATTGGGGAGGGTGTCTCCACAGAGGGACTTCCCCAGAGGAGAGAACCCTCACCCGCGGCTTCGGCGCGACCTCTCCCGCACGCGGGAGAGGTGGTGTCCGTGGCTCCGTCCATTCCGCCAAAACAGATCTCGCTGGACGCTATTTCAGATCGCGTCCGCCCGCAGCAGTGTATCCACGGTGATCGTGCCCCTCGCGCGGGAGACGCAGGCACAGATCTTCTGGTTGCTTTGCTTCTGCTGGTCGCTGAAGAAAACGTCGCGATGGTCGATGTCGCCGTCGACCGCGACCACGTCGATGGCGCACAGGCCGCATTCGCCGCGCTTGCAATCATACATCACGTCGTGGCCGCTGGCGTTGAGCACGTCCAGCATCGAGCGTTCGCGCGGAATTTCGAGCTCGACATTTGAGTCCTTCAGACGCACCCGGAACGTCTCGGTCGGCAGCGTGCCGCTGGAGCCAAAGGTCTCGTAGCGGAGATCCGGAAGCGGATGGCCGGCGCCGATCCAGGCATGGCGCGCGGCATCGAGCATGCGCATCGGGCCGCAGAACAGCGCGAGCGCGCCCTTGGGCGCCGACGCGAACAGGGCGTCGAGATCGAGCCGGTGGCCTTCGTCGCTGGCATGAACGACCAGGCGATCGCCGAGCAGCGCGGCGAGATCATCGAGATAGGCGGCTTCGGCGCGCGAGCGCACCGCATAATGCAGCGTGACGTCAGCCCCGCGCCGCGCCAGCGCCTGTGCGGCGCCGAGGATCGGGGTGATGCCGATGCCACCGGCGATCAGGCAATAGTTTTCCCGCGTCCAGTCCACCGCAAGCAGCGAGGCGGGCTGGGTGATGTCGAGCCGTGCGCCTGGCTGCAATGACCACATATAGCGCGAGCCGCCTCGGGAATCATCAGCGCGGCGCACCGCGATCTTGAAACCAGCCGAGGTGGCTTCGCCGACCAGCGAATAGGACCGCGTCTCCGGCAGGCCGTCGATGGTGACGCTGACATTGATGTGGCTGCCGACCGGATAGGCGGCGCCATCGAACTGATCCGGCCGGATCAGGAATTCGCGGATGCTCGGTGCGAGATCGCGGGTCGAGACGAGCGTTGCCGGTATCCAGGTTTCGATGAAGCGCATGGCTGTGCCCTCAATCGGTTGCGGTCTTGATCAGCGCGAGCGCCGGCAAGAGGTCGAGATGGGTCCGGTTGCGCAGCGCGAGCCGCAGGTTGCGCACCGCGAGCCGCGCATGCTCACGCATGACGGCCTCGGCGCGCGCGCCTTCGCGATTCTCGATCGCGTCAATCACGACGCGATGATGCTCCTGCCCGATGATGAGGATCTGCTGCGCCTCGGGCAGCGCCGATTGCGCCATCACGAAGCCGCTGGGCGAGGCGAACGGCAGCGCGGAGGCGCGGTCGATCTGGCGAATCAACGGCGGGCTGCGCGACAATTCCGTGAGCAGCGCATGAAAGCGCGCGTTCAGCGTGACATAGGACGAGAAGGAATCGACCGAGATCGGCACCTGGCGCAGCAATTCGTCGATGGCGGCGAGGCACTCCTTCAGCGGCTCGAGCTCGCGCGCGGAGACGCCGCGCTCGGCGGCGAAACGTGCGGCGAGGCCTTCCAGCGTGCCGCGCAGCTCGATGGAGTCGGAGATGTCGCGCTCCGAGAACGCCTTCACCATGAAGCCGCCGGACGGGATCGCCTCCAAGAGGCCCTCCTCCTCCAGTCGCACCAGCGCCATGCGCACCGGCGTGCGCGAGGCGCCGGTGGTCTCCACCGCCTGGAGTTCGGAGATGCGCTCGCCCGGACGCAACGACCCTGACAGGATCTGGTCGCGCAGCGCGAGCTGCGCCTTCACGGTCTGCGAGACGGAGCGGTCGACCTCACGTTCGGCCATGTCGGCTATTCCGCGGCCTGGAGATGCTGCGGCGCGTTTTCCTTCGCCACCATGCGATCGATCAGCTTGCGCGTCCACATCGCGCCCGCATCGATGTTGAGGTTGTAGAAGATACGATCCGGGTTCTCGTCCATCGCGCGCTGCTGCGCTTCGAGGATCAGCTCGTCCTCGTGAAAGATGCCGGAGACGCCCTCGCGGATTTCGCTGGTGATGCGCTGCTCACTGATGCGATAGTTGCGCACGAACGCCCAGAAATAATGGCAGGTCTTCTCGGTCTCCGGCGTGATGGTGTTGAGCACGAAACCGTTGACGCCCTGCGAGCGGTCGCCTTCCGGCGCGCCGGTGCCGGTCGGCGCCACGCCGACGTCGATGGCGATGGTGCACGGGGCTTCGAAGCGGATGATCTGCCAGCGGTCGACGAGACCGGGCTTGCCGAGTTGCTTGGCCCAGAACGGCGGCGGCTCGATGCCGCGCATCCAGCGCGTCACGGTCACCGTCTTCTCGCCATGGGTGACGTCGAACGGCGCCTCAGCCACCGCATCGTTACCGATGGAGGAGCCGTGCACAAAAGTTTCGTGGGTGAGATCCATGAGATTGTCGAGCACGAGGCGGTAGTCGCATTTGACATGGATGGTCTTGCCGTCGCCGGCCCAGGCCGGATCGTGATTCCAGTGCATGTCCGGAACCAGCGCGGGATCGGCCAGCGCGGGATCGCCCATCCAGAGCCAGATGTAGCGGTGACGCTCGACCACGGGATAAGCGCGGACACAGGCGGACGGATTGATGGTCTCCTGCGAGGGCATGAAGGTGCAGCGCCCTTGCGCGTTGTACTTCAGGCCGTGATAGCCGCAGATGACGGTGTCGCCTTCGAGCCGTCCCTTGGACAGCGGCACCAGGCGATGCCAGCAGGCATCCTCCAGCGCGGCCACCGAGCCGTCGGCCTTGCGGTACATCACGACATGCTTGCCGCAGATCGTCCGCGGCAACAGCGCCGGCTTCACCTCGGCATCCCATGCCGCAGCGTACCAGGCGTTCATCGGGAACGGCTTTGTCATCGGTCTCACTCCCACGGCTCATGAATACGTTATGTATACACTAGCAGGAGCTTAGATGGATTCAAGGCGAATTAAGGCACTACTACCATACCTATATCTCGACGATTGTATACATCGTGCATGTTTTTTTTGGGTTTGCAGGAATGTCTGGGCGCGATCCTCTTACTTCCCCTGGAGGGCCCTCCAAGGGACGTAAGAGAGGCTTGCGCCCGGCGGCTACGTCTCGAACACCCTCGCCAGGCCGGCCCTAGCCTCCTCCTGAATCCGCGTCAGGTGCTCGGTGCTGCGGAAGCTCTCGGCGTAGATCTTGTAGACGTCCTCCGTCCCCGACGGCCTTGCTGCGAACCAGCCGAAATCGGTCTCGACCTTGATGCCACCGAACGGCTGGCTGTTGCCGGGCGCCTTGCTCAGGGTGGCCCGGACGGGGTCGCCGGCGAGATCTTTCAGGCCAAGTTGCTCGGGGGTGACCGATTTCAGGATGGTCTTCTGCGGCCCCGTGGCCGCGACGTCGGTACGCGCGTAATGGGGCACGCCGAACTCGGCGGTGAGGTCGCCAAAGAGCTGGCTGGGGTCACGGCCGGTCCTGGCCATGATCTCGGCAGCAAGCAGACCAAGAATGACGCCGTCCTTGTCGGTGGTCCAGACCGTGCCGTCCCGGCGCAGGAACGAGGCCCCCGCGCTCTCCTCGCCGCCGAAGCCGAAGCCGCCGGTGAGGAGGCCGTCGACGAACCATTTGAAGCCGACCGGCGTCTCGATCAGCTTGCGGCCGAGCTTTTTCGCAACGCGATCGATAATCGAGCTCGACACCACGGTCTTGCCGATCGCGGCATCCTTGCCCCAGTCCGGACGGTGCGTGAACAGATAGGAGATCGCGGTCGCAAGATAATGGTTTGGATTCATCAGGCCGCCGGTGCGCGTCACGATGCCGTGGCGATCGGCGTCGGTGTCGTTGGCAAAGGCGACGTCGAAGCGGTCGCGCATCCCGATCAGGCTCGCCATCGCATAAGGCGAGGAGCAGTCCATACGAATCTTGCCGTCCCAGTCCACCGTCATGAAGCGGAAGGTCGGATCGATCGCCTCGTTCACGACGGTGGCCTTGAGGCCGTAGCGCTCGATGATCGGATGCCAGTAATGCACGGCGGCACCGCCGAGCGGATCGATGCCGATCGTGACGCCGGCGGACTTGACCAGGTCGAGATCGACGACATTGCCGAGATCGGCAACATAAGGTGTGATGAAGTCGTAGGCGTGGACTTTCGAAGACTTGCGCGCCTTGGCGTAGTCGACGCGCTTCACGCTCCTGAGGGCCTCGGCGAGATAAGCATTGGCGCGCTTCTCGACCACGCCGGTGACGTCGGTGTCGGCGGGGCCGCCATGCGGCGGGTTGTATTTGTAGCCGCCGTCTTCCGGGGGATTGTGCGAGGGCGTGATCACGACGCCATCGGCGAGGCCGCCCGTACGCCCCTTGTTGTAGGTCAGGATCGCGTGCGAGATCACCGGCGTCGGCGTGTAGCCGCCATCCTTGTCGATCATGACATCGACATCGTTGGCCGCGAACACCTCGACGGCGCTCGTGAGGGCGGGCTCTGCCAGCGCATGGGTATCGATGCCGATGAAGAGCGGGCCCGTCAGCCCCTTTTCTCGCCGGTAATCACAAATCGCCTGCGTGGTCGCGACGATGTGGCCCTCGTTGAAGGTGTTCTTGAACGAGGTGCCGCGATGACCCGAGGTGCCGAACGCGACCCGTTGCGCGGGGTCGGCCGCGTCGGGCTTGCCGGCGAAATAGGCGGTCACCAGCCGCGGAATGTTGGTGAGCGCGTCCGGCGAGGCCTGCTTGCCCGCCGCGGGATCAACATTAGCCACTGAAATACCTCGTCCTGTCGCACGCGATCGCGGGATACAATAGCACCGACCGGCACCCCGCCAAGGGCACAACACGCGCGAGGGAGGGGGCGTTCCTTCCGCCGGCTGCGCCTCACATTCGAGTGTCGTTCTGGTGAAACCGGCCCGTAGCACGAGGCTTGCGAAATTCACGATTGCCTGCGGCGATACGGTCGGAAAGGTCGCGGCCAAGGCCGGCGTCAAGAAGCTCGCGCTGACCCATCACCGGCCGCGCACCGACGATACCATGCTGAACGCGCTGCTCGACGATGTCCGGCGGGATTACTCGGGTCCTGTCGTACTCGGTGAGGACCTCACGCGCATCGAGCTCTGAGGC
This sequence comes from Bradyrhizobium sp. 160, assembly GCF_023073735.1. Lineage (NCBI taxonomy): Bacteria > Pseudomonadati > Pseudomonadota > Alphaproteobacteria > Hyphomicrobiales > Nitrobacteraceae > Bradyrhizobium > Bradyrhizobium sp. 160. Next base: position 265,536 of record NZ_JADPKD010000054.1, on the reverse strand, counting down.
GTTCTCAGGACGATCCGACCTCGATCCGGAACGACAAGCACTCTTGCGCACCCGGCGCGATATGCATCAGGCCGGGCTTCTCGGTGAACTCGCCGTCGAAGCCGGTGGGGCTGGCATGGCCGCGCCAGGGCTCGATGCAGAGGAACGGCGCGCCCGACGGTTTCGACCAGATGCCGAGTTCGCGAAAGCCGCGCCAGGACATTTTCAGCCAGGGCCCGGTTGCTGCGCCCTGCCCCGCGGCATAGTGGACCGAATTGCTCTCAATGCGGTCGAAGATGATGGCGTCATCCACGAACAGGGATTCGGACAGGGGCAGCGCTCTATTCTTGACCGGGCTCGGCTCGGTTGCTGCGCGCAGCAAGCCGCCGTCGAGACGGCGGACGGGAGCCGATTCCGCGTTCGCAAAGGTCAGCGCATAGCTCTCCTTCGCGTGCCCGGCTTGGAGCGGCCAGTTGAAGGCGGGATGGCCGCCGAGCGAAGCCGGCAATGTCTCCTTGCCGGTGTTGGCGATCGTGAACGTCAGATCAAGGCCGGAATCGTCGATCGCATAGGCAGCGGTGAGCCGGAATGCGAACGGATAGAGCGCGCGCGTCGCCTCGCTGTCTTCGAGCACCAGCGTGCAGCGGCCCTCGCCGCGTTCTGTCCACACGAAACGGCTGTCGCGCGCAAAGCCGTGCTGGGTCATGCGATAGGTCTTGCCCCGGTGCCGCAATTCATCGTTGGCGAGGCGCCCGACGATCGGAAACAGCAGCGGCGCATGGCGCGGCCATTGCGGCCCCGCCTGCCAGACGAATTCGATGCCGCCGGCGTCCATGAGCGAGCACAGTTCGGCGCCATGCGCCTTGACGGTCGCGCTGAGCCGGCCGCTTCGAAGGGTATGGGCATCATCGCTCATGTGCGACATCTACACCGCGACCTCATATGCAGCAAGGCGGCGCCGGCAGAGGTGTGACGGTCATCGATGGCGCTTGCTTGCGCAGAGCGTTGAAATGTAAAAGAAAATTTGGGTTCGTTCTGTGGACCATCGCTCGACAGCGCGGCGACGCGCAGCAACTCGCATGATCAGCGCCTGGGTTGTCACGCCGTCGGACCTTCAGAGCCGTCGCGCTAGGCGGGATACAAAAGTAAGCCGCCAAGGTCCGCAACGCCCTCGACTTTGCCACAGGACTGAGGCGCAGCCGCGAACTCGAGCACCGAACATACCTTTGACCCGCAGTCCCAGATGTCCCAGCAGGGAGTCCTCTTAGGACGATGCGACCGGTTTAGACTCAGCACGACGGGATACCCCAGCGCCGGTGAGCTCGTCGGAATTGGAGTTGCGCAACAGGAACAACGACCTCCAGTCCCCCTGATGCCCAAATTCGATATAGCGATAGCTCAGCGCACTTAGCAGGATCGTTATTGCAAGATATGAAAGTCGAAGCGTGTCTTGGAGCGGAGACGTATCGGGCGGGATCATTTCAACCATGATGATCGAATGCCACGCATAGATGCTGTAGCACATGCATCCGACGATTTGAATGGGCCATGCCTCGAACAAGCGATTTGCGGACCATGCCCCGCACAACACCGCCAGCAGCACCATGGAAAACCCGGCGCAAAAGATCGTGGCGTAGAGAATGCTCACAGCCCAGGGGCCGTTATCCTTGAGATATATGGCGGCGATCATCAGCAGCAGTCCGGGCAGCAGCCCCCGCGACTGAAATCTCCTGAGTGAAACGCTGTCCCTGGACTTGACGTAGAGATCGCAAACCAACATTCCGAAAATGAACTGGTAACACGACCCAAATATTCCGCCCACAAACGGGCGAAACATCCCAACCCGATCCACCGCGATAAGATGCCCAGCCATCACAAAAGCTGAGCAGATGACGACGCTCAACAGCAACAGCCTTCGAAGGCCGAAGCGCGCGATCAGAAGAATCAGCAGCGGAAATAAAAGGCTGAACCAGATTTCAACGCCTACGGACCACAATACGGGATTGGAGGGAGGCATAAACCCGTGCGGCACAAAAATGAAGAGCGTAGATAGCAGTCCGCCGAGCTCCAGATACCACGCGTGCGACCCTGCGGGCGACTTGGCATGGAGTGCAACCGTCACGAGGACAACCGTATAGTAAAGTGGAAGCAACCGGGCTGCGCGATGCCAATAGAAATGCGCGAAGTCGGCGAGCCGATCGATGGCCCGCTTCTTGGTGCGATAGGGCAGGTACAGAACGAATCCAGAGAGCACAAAAAAGATATTTACGCCCAAGAAGCCGTGCTTTGCGACAATGGCCAAGAGACCATTCGGATCAAGTTCGCCGGGAAACGCCGGCGCGCTGGATGTAAACGGAACAAGCAAGTGAAAGAGGATCACCATCAGGATGGCGAGTCCGCGAAAACCGTTGACCGCCCCGATCTTCTGCGCGCGACTACCGGCTATGATGGTGGAACCTGGGGATTGTAACGACAAGACGGCGATCTCGGTATTCTGGTTGCCTGTTGCGATGCTCGCTACGTTGAGCGACCTCTCAATCGATGGCTGTCGCATCACTCTAGACGCGTGCGATGCCAAACCGGGGGCGCGTTAACCAGCAACTTGGCGCCTCGGCGGATCACAGCGAATATCTCGTATCGCGAACACCTCACCCCTCGTTGGAAGCGATCCTCAGGCGAGCGCAGCCCCACCCGGACACGCCGAACGACGTGCCTTCAAATCGTCAATTACGGCATCTATCAACTACGGGATATGGACGGTAGCAGGTTAACTCTGAGGCAGAATTATGAGTGGGCGCGTATAGTTTGATGGTTGGGCTCCTCATCATATTTGTTCTGCTCGCGATTGGCTTCGCGGCCGGCTACGGCACGCGTGAGCTGATCTCTCGTAAGCGGCACGCCGAGTACCTGAACTTGCAGCCCTACGTTTCGCCCGAGCTCAGAACCAGGCGACCATCTTCGGATGAAAGCACCAGGACGCGATACGCCACACCTCAACCCACAATGACTGAGCAGACGAACTATGACATGCCTCAGTCGCTTAAACCCGTATCCATTCGGGAGCCGAAGCCAGCGAAATCCGCGCCTGCCGGCGCAAGCTTGCGTCTGATCGAGCCGCATTCCTCTGAGCCCGATACCGGATCTTTGCAGTCCGTGGACATTGAGCAGAGCCTCGAAGAACTCGTCGGGCTCCTGCTGCGTAAAAAGCAGGGGGGCTAGGACCGGTCGCCTCCGGAGGCGCCTTGGTCACAAGCCTCTTGCCGCATTCGCGAATCCGCCTGTTGCCGAGGTCGAGCACACCGGGGGGAAAGTAAACCCCTGGAACCGAAAAGCACCAAGTTGTCAGCAGGAGAACTCCGGAATCCAGGGGATCGCGCCGACGACCGAGCACGTTCCAGAACAGAGCCGCCCGCCCGCGGCGCGGCGGCAGCCGCACCAATGACTGGCGACGGCCGTGCAAAAGTGGTATGTTTTTAGCGGCTCTGTGGCTACAATACGGCCCGTCATGCGTCCGGAACATCTCTGGTGCAAGAGCAGGAGGGCAGATTTTGGTCGTGCTGATGATCGCAAGCGCCGTGGCGGGTGTTCTTCTGGGGCGTTTTCTTCGCGCATACGCTCTTATTCCCGCAACGATGCTGATCCTGGTTGCAGCGTGGTATTTGGGCCTTGAGCAGGGTTTCGCCACGGGCGCGATAGCCTTCGTCGCCAGCGCGGTAATTTTGCAAGTCGTCTATTGCGCGAGCCTGCTGATCTATCTGCTCATCGCGAACCTCTCGGTGCTCGACCAGGTGCAGTCGGAGGCATCACCGCAGATGCCTGAATCGCAAATCGCAGTCTAGTCAGCCCCCTATCATGAGCGGCCAGCGAGAATGTTGTCGCATGGTCGTACATTGTTTCATCCTTCTGTAGAAGCTCCGCACCTGCTTAATTGCCATGCAGTTCATCCCGCGGGGCCGCATTCCCGCCGGTGTGCTTGTGAGCGCTTCATTTACGCGGCATGATCCCGTGCACGCGTTCTGCTCCGCAGAAACCGTTGGCCACAGCTCTAATCTGCTCAATGGCTCGAAAGATCTCCTGCACCAAATTGAATACGCGTGGCGGAGGCTTCTTCTTTGACTTTGATTTCGGCTCCTTGAAACTTCCGCGGAATAGCTGTGTTGCACAAAGTCGACCGGGCAAAATGCTTTTGCACGAAACGACGCGCGACAAGCTGGAGCGACACATCAAGTATGCTCAAGACGTTTGGGAATGAATGGCAATGCAATCAATTTGGAACCGACGCGACGCCGCCGGCCGATATTCCTCTTGCAAAGAAGAAGCGCCCATTTGTAGCTCGCCACGCGCTTATGAGGCTAGATCAACCCGCTGAGACAACGTGACCGTCCATAGCACCTATATTCGCCGTCTTTATCGTAGATAATGCAGATGTGATCGGTTGGCTGGAAAATCTAAAATGGAATTGCCGGCGAGAGCAGCGGCGGGCGGCAATGGCGCGCAGAACGCGTTACAAGAGTCGATCGTAAGGGGTCAAGCGGCTGTCGCACTTTTGACGCCAACGCGATCACGGACCAAGCAGCGCCCCGATCCGGTCATTCACCGGATTGATACCCGGCCCCTCGACTTCGGCGTCGATGAGATCGTAGCTGTCGGCAAGCTCCGCAACGAGATGCTGCGATTACCCGATTTCCTGCGCCATCATCGCCGGCTCGGAGTCGGACGTTTCCTCGCGATCGATGACCGTTCGGACGACGGCACGCGAGCATTCCTGCTCGATCAGCCGGATGTTCACGTGTTCGAGATCCGGGAGCCTTTTGCAGAATCAAGTGGTGGTGCGCGTTGGACCAGCGCCGTGCTCGACCAATTCGCGCCAGGACGGTGGGCGCTGACGCTCGACGCAGACGAACTCTTCGTCTACCCCGGCTGCGAACGTTTTGATCTTCGATGGTTGTGCCGTTATCTGGAGAGCACCGGCGCTGATTGCATGACCGCGGAAATGGTCGATATGTATCCACGCTGGCTCGGCGGTCCGGAGCGCTACCATGCCGGCGAGAGCCTCATCGCTTTCTCCCCCTACTTCGATTCCGACACCTATGTGAAGCGCCGTCGGCGCGGCTTTCCGACCAACTACCTGGTGGGTGGTGCGCGAGCGAGGCTGTTTTATGACGAACCGATGCCGCCAAAGATCGCTCTTTACGACGCACTTGTACAGTTGCTTGAGCCATACGGGCTGGCGCGGCTGCTGCCTGCAGTTAACATAACGCGCTGGCAGCCACCGCTGCTCACTAAAGTGCCGCTCGCGCGATGGTCGCCCGGCCGTCGCTATATCGCCGCCGGTCACCTGATGGCCCCACCAGGCAAGGCAGGCGATGTCACAGGCGCCCTGCTCCATTTCAAATTTCTTCACGATTTCACCGATAAGGTCGCAATCGCGGTCCGTGAGGGGAACTACTATCTCGGCTCGGTCGAGTATCAACGCTACGCGGAGCGGCTCGATCAGAATCCGTCATTCGAGCTCATCTATCCCAATAGCCTGATCTACCAATCATCAGACGATCTTGTCCGTTGCGGTCTGATGCGTCTCTCCCCGGCCTACCAGGCCGCGACGCGGCAACCCTGACAGCGCTTTTCTGCACAGGAGGCGCGCTGGAGCCTTCCTCCAATCGTTACCGGACCCCGTCGTTGTGCTTGATGTGTTCGTCGGAAGGACCGACCGGTATCTGCTGTTCTGGAGCATTGATTTCGTCGATCAGCTTGCGGCCGAGAAGCCGAAGGAGAAGCTTCCTTCCGCGCACCAGTGCTGGATAAATTGCCCTTGCGAGGCGGGGCCGAGAGAACACGAGCCGATTGAGGCGATTGAAGACGGTCGCCTCCCCGGCAAGCGTTGCCAGCAGATGCATTGCAGCGGCCCCATAGTAGTGCCGCCCACGCCAGCGAACCACCATGCCTTCGTTGAGATCGAGGTTGCGCGCGCGGATATCGCGCACGATTGGATGCTCCGAACGCGCGTCGATCAGGTGAATGCGCTGCCCACGCTCCCGCAACTGGTACAGCAGAACATAGCGGCTGCATAACGGGCATTCGCCGTCATAGACCACCCAGATATCGTCATCACTATGGGTCAATTCGATAGTCCGTTCGCTTCCGAACGTCGCGCACAAGCTTACCCTCCGCCAGGCCGAGGCATACTGAGTCCACCACATAGTGATAGGCGACAATATCGTCCATGGTCAGCTTGTTGAATTCGCCGTACAGCCATGGATTGGACAGCATGTGGTGCGGATAGGCATAAAAACTGTTGTTATCCTTCACCCAGGGATAGACACGGAAAAAGCGATCCGTCTCGCGGACCATTTTTTCCACGGCCTCCATGGCTACGCCTGTGTCCTGACGCGGAAGGATCTCCGGGCCGCAGGTGGTCGCGTCGTGCCAAGTCGCAAGATCGTGGTTGTTGCCGCCAACGCGAGCCCGGAAATGATTCTCAGGGATGTACATGGTTCCGGTCCCGATCATGTACGAGTAGATGCCGAAATACGTGGAAGGCGCGAGAACCTGGCGACCATCGCGGGTCTCGACGAAAAGCCGCGGGCTTGCCAGCTTCGGCCCGTCCAGCCATCCAAGGTAATTGGTGTAGAAGAAGAACCGGCCACAAATGACGGTCACGACCATCACAACCTTCATCGCCGGGGTGAACCCATCACGCGGCAGCGTGCGTGCCGCGGCTACGATGAACAGGTTGAGCGCAATCCAGAAGAAGAACAGAGCCCCCAGTGTGAAGTACACGCCGATGTGGAAGATATCGAACAGCAGGCAGAAGAACGACAGCGCGCGCGTCGAGATCGCAGCCAAGGGCGACAGGAGCTGGGCACCCAACACGAAGACGTTGAAGATCAGCTGGTTGCTCACGATCGCGTCCCAGATCGTCTGCAACGCGCCAGGCCATAGGCCGAGCGGGGCGTCGCCGCGTTCGAGACCCATCAGGATTGAGGTTTGCGTGGGATTTGCGAGCAGCCAGGTCCATGGCTTCTCGCCACCAGCCTGCAGCTTTGCGATTCCCGACCAGAAATAGCTGCCGAGATGCGCCCCGACGGCGCACGCCCAAATCAAGCCATAGGCGCGATCGCGAAGCTGCTTCACGTTGTCTGCAGAAGCGAACAGAGTTCGCAGCCACGGCACGCGATCCATCACCCAGGCGCTGGTGAGGACGATCGTGCCGAGCACGCCAAGGACGGCGAAGTTACCGACGTCGAGCATCCCGAGATAATCGGTCTCGGTCACGAAGATGCCGGACACGACGCTCACCATTTCGCGCCATGCATGGTAAAAATAGAACAGCGGCACCAGAAATGAAGGACGCCAGATCGCGGCTATTCCTGCTACAACCGCAAGCACTGCACCGTAGCGGAAGAACAGAATTTTGTCGCTCGAACCGAACAGGATGTTGGGGGGCCCTGCGAAAGGGCCCAATGAATCGAACAGCAACTGCACGAAAATCGTCATTCCGATCGCGAGGGCGGTGATACGCAATGGCGGCGAGAAATCACGATAGCGAATGGAGCTGAAGGCGAGCGCGCCGGCAAATGCCAAGCAAACCAGCACCAAAGCGTAAATGTCGGACCAGCGCGCCAGGTGCGTGACGGCCCGCCGCGAAATCGCAGAAAGAATGAGGGCTACTGCAAGAAGGAAAACAGGTCCCGCGAGCGACGAGACGCTAGACCGCGCTCCTTGCTGTGATGCAACGGTATACAACGCCATCCCGTCTGGGACCTCCGGAGCTTCGCCCAACCGAACATTATAGAATCACTAGCCATCTGCAAGCATCGCAAGCGCAGCTCGTCCTTCTCCCGGTGCGAGTGCCAACGAAATCATCCCGCGGGAACCTCAACACTGCGAATTGAATATGACAAACTGCGGGCATTGATGTGACCACAAGTGTCCACGTCGACATTGGTCACGGTCAGACCATCGTTTGAAAACAGTTTCGACCCAGCTCCGCTGATCCCACATCGCCCGATCACGTCTTCCGTTCATGTCAGGGCCAAGCTAAAAGCCGGAGACGATCGGAACCGCCATCGTTCAGCGCACTGGATTTCCCGAGGCACTTGCTGGCAGGCGCAAGACCGCGCAAGAAACTGTTTGAGATCGCAGGGTGAGCTCGTTGGACAAAGACAGCAAGTCACGGGCCGTAACCAACATCCTCATAACGGGCGGATCCCAGGCCTGGAAACTCTCGGCCGGTTTTGTCTTGACGATATTCTCGACGCGAAATCTTGCCCCGTCCGACTTCGGCGTGCTGGCCATGTCTGCGACCGCTGCAACGTTCCTCGGACTCCTCAAGGACGTCGGCCTTGGACAGGCCATCATTCAACGCACGGAGATCGCCAAGGGTCAGATCGATGCGCTGTTCTGGCTGTCGGTGCTCGCTTCCGCGGCATCTGCTCTCGTTCTGGCGTTGAGCGCGCATCCGGTTGCGCTGTTTTACGACGATACGAGGCTTCAACAGCTCATGATCGCAATTGCCGGCCTAAGCTTCATTGCCGGCCTTGCGACCGTTCCGGCGGCGCTACTTGCCAGAGAGTCCCGGTTCAAGGCTCTGGCAATCCTGGATGTCGCCGCGACAACCGCTTCCGTTGTCGCGGGGATCGTCGCCGTAATCATCTTGAGAGACTATTGGGCACTTTATCTGTCCACGCTCGTTCTCACGCTCATTTCGACAGTCGGGATCTGGGCCTATTCTGGCTATCGCCCTGGATATCCCCATCTGGACAGCGAGACGCGACACATGGCGCGATTTGGCCTGCACGTGTCAGGGTTCAATCTGGTCAACTATCTCTCGAGAAATGCGGACAACATTCTCATCGGCAAATTTCGAGGCGGCGACGAACTCGGACTGTACGATCGGGCCTATAAGCTGTTGCTGCTGCCGATCGTCCAATTACATAACCCCATCGGCCAGGTGATTGTCCCGCTGCTTTCGCGACTTCGTTTCGATAAGGAGAGATATCTGAGCACCTACAACGATGCCCTGTCCATGGTTATGCTCATATGTCAGCCGGGCATCGTCTTCGCCATCCTGCTCTCGGAGCCGCTCTTCAGAGTTCTCCTCGGCGAGCATTGGGTGGGTGCAGCCCCGATTTTTTCCTGGCTTGGCGTTGCGGGCTTGATCCAGGTCGCGACCGCGACGGCAGCTTGGTTGTTCCTCAGTGAAGGCCGTGGCCAGGAGTATTTCAGGCTCGGCGTTTGGACCGCCCTGATCAACGTGACCTCATTCGTCGCCGGTCTTCCCTGGGGCGCGCTTGGAATCGCCGCAGCGTATACGCTGGTGAACTGCACCGTCGTGCTGCCGCTTTATGCGATATCGATCGGTCGTCATGGCCCTGTGACGGCAAGGAACCTGATCAAGACGACTGTCCCGCATTGGATCGGTTGTGCCGTTGCGGCGACCGTCACAAGGATTTCGATCATCTCATTGCTGGATGGAAACTCATTCGCTGGGCTGGTTACGCTGCTGGCGCTTGCCTATGCATCATATCTCCTCGCCATGTCCTTCTTCGCGCAGAAACGGGCACTTGCGAAACGCGTATTGCGCAACGTCTTTCGAAAGGCAAAGACCTTCAGCGAACGATGAAGCCATGCAATTCCGCCAGATGAATATCGACCGGGGCGACCGCGTGAACGGCGTCGACCTGATGAAAGCCTGAATCAACATCTGGGGAAGTGATCGCCGCGAGGAGCACTGCCTTGGCAGATTCGCGAGACGCCTCGTTGACCAAGTCATATGCATTGGAGGTAGCGGACTGCTCGAACACGAACCCGCCATCTTCCAGGCCCGCGAGGCCGACGGCCGGTGCGGTCGCAGGAGGCTGTAACGAGGCAACCGCCGACAAATCAACGCTGGTTTTCGGAGGATCGATCACCAGCGTGCCGCCCATTCCGTCGCTCGAGAGGTTGAAGGTCGATCTGGTGTAGTCACCAACAAGCGAAATATTTGCCGTGTGATTCTGGGCATCGACCACGGTCAACGTACCGCCGGCTGTGTTGCCGGAAAAGGACGCCGACGTCCCCGCTCCGTACGCGATGTCCTTCAGATCGATATGGTTGGAATTGAACGCGGTGCCGTCACCCGTCAGACCGATGAGCGTTCCCGTAAATTGCGACGCGTGGTCCAACACCAGATTGCCGGTCGACGTCTTGAAGGTGATCGACCCCGAAGCGGCGCCGGACAGTTCGAGCGTGGCGCCGGGGTCGACCGTCGCGGCCTGTGACATATTGCCCAGATTCAATACGACATTTCCGGAGATCTTGAGGATGGTCGATGACGTATTGATTACACCATCGCCATTGAGATCCTGATAAAAAGTCGTCTCGACCGCTTTAAGAGCAGGGTCGATTGGGGACACCTTGTTCAGGAGGTTCGATACATAGTTGCCATTGCTGTCCGTGGTCCACACACAGAGTTCGCCGGTGGCCGGAATCTTCCAGGCCACATCATAGCCGCTGGTCGTTTGCTCCACACCCACCGGCGTCCAAGCGCCGAACTGTCCCGACACAACCGCTACGCCACCGTACTTCAAGGTCGGCCCCACGCCGCTGGTCATCGCGTCGAGCAAGTAATTCGAGCCGACCAGAACCAGGCTGGTTGAGCCGGACGCCTCGATTGTCGTGCCTGAAACCTTCTGGGGCGTTGGTGGAAGACCAATCAGGCCATCACCGTTGAGATCCTGGTGAAAGAGGGTCTCGCTCGACTCAAGAGCCGGGTCGGTGCCGGACACCTTGTTCAGATAGTTGGATACGAAATTGCCGTTGCTGTCGGTGCTCCAGACCGCGAACTGACCGGTCGAGGGGATCTTCCACGCGACGAGATAGCCGTTCGACGACGCTTCCGCAGCTACTGGCACCCACGAGCCAAGCTGCCCCGCGACAACCGCCGTTCCGCCATTCTTCAAGATCACCGATGAGCTGGCCGTCGAAAGGTAGAAGTTACTTCCCGACTTGATAAGCGATGTCGTTCCGGCCGCTTCGATCACCGTACCGACGGCGGAGCTGAAAGCATTCGAAACCTGGCTCAAATTTCCGGCGATGTCGGTGGCAGTGGCGGTGAAGCTGTGTTGCCCTGCCGTGAGCGATCCGGTGGTGACGCTCCAGGCCCCGCTCGTCGCCGCAACGCCCGTGCCGAGCAAGGACGAGCCCTCGTACAGCCGGACAGTGCTTCCGGCTTCTGCCGTGCCGGACACGATTATTGCGCTAGAAGCTCCAGGTGCGCCCGAGGTCAGGATAGGTGCAACCGGGGCACGCGTATCGACCGTGACGTTCAACGCACCGGAGGAAGCGCTGACGTTGTCGGCGGCGTCGGCAGTCTTGCCGGTAAACGTGTGATTACCGTCCGCCAACGTTGCGGTGGCAAAGGACCATGCTCCGCTGGTATCGGCGATCGCGGTTCCGATCATCGTCGCGCCGTCGAAGACCTGCACCGTGCTCCCGGCGTCCGCGGTTCCAGTCAAATTCACGTGGTTGACATTGGTGACGCCATCGCCGGCAACGTTGCTGTCTGGCGAGAACGACGCGAGCTTGGGCACGTTCGGGGCGACCGTATCGATGGTGACATTCACCCCGGCTGAGAGCGCGGTGAGATTGCCGACACCGTCCATCGCTGCGGCGGCAAAGGTGTGGCCGCCTTCGGCCAGCAATGCGGTCGCCATGCTCCAGCTACCATTGCCATCGGCTATCGCCGTGCCGATCTGAGTTGTCCCGTCGAAAACCTTGACGGTTACACCTGCCTGCGCGCGACCCGTGAGGACCAGATGATTTGTATTGATCAGGCCCGATACGATCGAGCCGCTGTCGTTGGCCGCCGAGATCGTCGGCACGGCGATAGACGTCATCGCCATCGGCGAATTCGTCGCGGAAACGAATGAATAGTCGGCCGACGTCAAGCTGGTGACGCCCGCAATGCGCAGCGTATCTGCTCCACCCGCGTAGCGAACGGTCCACACGTCTTTCACATGGGTCAAATAGGCGCCGCTGTCGTAACCTTTCAGAATCAGCTTGTCGTGTTCGGCGGTCGCGCTCGTGAAGACGTGGAAATCCGCGATCGTATCGTTGCCGCTGCCTGCAGAGTGAATGAACGTATCGTTCCCGGATCCTCCAGAGAGCCAGTCATTCCCGCCGGCGCCATCCAGGACGTCGTCACCGCTCGAGCCGACCATACGGTTTGCCAATTGGTTACCGACGCCCGCGAGCCCGCCCATCATCAACGTCAGGTTTTCGACGTTCGCCGTCAGCGTGTACGACGTCCACGCCTCCACGCTGTCAATGCCGCCGCCGGGATTCTCGACGATTTTCTGGTTCGCGCTTCCGATGACGTAGGTATCGTCGCCGTTCCCCCCGACGAGCGTGTCATCGCTATTGACCGCCGAGAGCTTGTCGTTCGCCGCGGTGCCGTACACCATGCGGCTGCTCGCCTTCCCGCTAATCCATGACGTGATCGTCCCGCCGACCGGGAGCGTTGCTGGCAATTGGAAATCGTCGCTGGTGAATACCGAGACCGTCGTGTTGCGGAACACCAAGGTGTCCTGGCTGGTCAACTTCAGATAGACGTCGCTTCCGACCTGGGTCATCGCCGCCTGCACGTCGGCGAATGAGGTGAAGGCAAAGCCGTTGAGCTGGACGACGTCGTGAGCGGCGCCCGATCCCGGAGAAAAGTCGGTGATGATGTCCGAACCATCGCCGGAGTTGAATACGAAAGTATCCATACCGCCGCCGCCGGTCAGGATATCATTGCCGAGCCCGCCGGTGATCACGTTAGACGCGGAATTTCCGATGATGATGTTGGATTGAATATTTCCGGTGGCGTTGATGGCCGCCGAACCGGTGAGCGTCAGATTCTCGACGTAGCTCGAAAGCGTATACGTCACCGAGGAGTTTACCGTGTCGATGCCTCCGCCATAGGCCTCGACAATCTTCGCACCGGAATCGGTCACGACATAAGTGTCATCGCCGGCGCCGCCAGTCATGACATCCGCGCCTCCTGCACCAGCGATCAGGTCATTGCCGGACGTGCCGGTCAGCGTGTCTACAGCTGCGCTTCCCACGATCGTGTTGGTCGACCCGCCACTCGTGAGCAGGGTGTAGTTCGCAAGCGTGTACTCCGGCAATTGATAGGCTTTGATTGAATCGATGGTCATCGTCGCCGTCGATCCTGGAGCGGCGTTGCCCGGCCAGCTCCCGCCCATCGCTAGGTTGGCGATCATGTACATCGCCGTATTCATGTCGGCGGGCGTGGCCTGCTGCGCGACCTCCTTCCCGTCCACGAAAAACGTCTGGTCGTAGGGCGTCCATTTGAGCGCAAACGTGTGTTCTCCGGTGGTCAGGTTGGCCGTATTGGCCCAACCCCCATTCGTCGCGGGCGCGTAAGGTGAGTGAATGGCCCAATGCGCCTGGTCAGGATCCTGACCAAATGCTTCGAGCACATCGATTTCCGTGTTGAGATTATTGGCAGTGCTGGGCAGCATCCAGAACGCCGGCCACGCGCCGCTTGTGCTGGGCAGCGTGGCCGTCATCTCGAAATAGCCGTAGGTCTGGGTAAAGCTGTTCTGGGTCGAAATCATGCCCGACGAGAAAATGGCGCTGCCTGTATAAGGCGTGGCGCTCGCAGGCAAGGGCTGTGCCGTGATGACAAGGTGGCCGTCCTGAATGGAGAACGGATTGAGCCCAAGCGACGTTGACGCCTGAGTTGCCGGCAGCCCGGAAAAGCTGGGATCGACATACACTTCCTGTTCGCCGGCCAGCCCGTAGCCTGCCGCTCCGCTCCAGGCATAACTCGTGCGCCAGGTCAGGCTGGGATCCTGCCCCGCGGACAGCGTGTTGAAGTCGTCGTTGAAGGTCTGGACCAATCCGGTCAGGGGACTGACGATGTTTATATTGCCGGCCGTGAGATTCTGGAGGCTGGTGTTTTCAAGCGTTATCGTTTCGCCGCCAGCGATTGTCAGGACAAGGTCGGTGCCCACCTGCTTCATGGCCGCCGTGACATCGGCGAACGTCTTGAAGCCGGTGTTGTTGAGCTGCAGGATGTCCCCGCCCGCACCCGCCTGAAAGTCGGTGAGGATGTCGTTGCCGTTGCCCGCTCTCACGACAAAGGTGTCGCGACCGGCCCCACCGGTCAGCACATCGTTCCCCCGTCCGCCGTCGATCATGTTGTCGCCGGCATTGCCGACAATGATGTTGTTGAGATCATTGCCGGTGGCGGGAGACGGAACGCTATCTGTCAGGACAAGGTTTTCGACGTTCGGCGCATTGACAAGGCTGTATCCGTTGATGTTCCAGACGCGGATCGTATCGATGCCCTCTCCGGCCTGCTCGACGACCTTAGTGCTGTGGTCATAGACATAGTAGGTGTCGTCCCCTGCTCCGCCGATCAGCGTGACGCCCGTGCCGCCGGCCTCCATGCCATCATTTGTCGCTCCGGTCGCCAGCGTGCCGCCCGCAGGGACGGTACCCGCCCAATTCCATGCCGTTCCGCTCGCTGGCAGCGGATTGTCCAGCGCGACATTGCTTGCAACCAAGATCGAAAGCGCGACATTCTGCAGCGTCAGAGTTTCGGTCGACGACAGCGTTACAACTGTATCGGAGCCCACTTGGGTGGCCGCTGCCAGGAAACTGGCGAACGTCGCAAAGCCGTAGTTCTGCAATCGCAACACATCGCCGCCGAAGCCCCCCTGAAAATCAGTGACGGTATCGGAGCCATAGCCCTTCGAGACGACGAAAGTATCGCTGCCTGCTCCTCCGGTCAGAACATCATTTCCGGTACCGCCAAACAGAACGTCAGCACCGGCGCTTCCAGTGATAATGGTCATGATGGATTGCGTGCTCCTTTTAGGTGGCACACAACTATGCACGCGTTCAAAAGAGCCTTATGGATTCGACGCAATTTGACGCATGCCGAGAGAATCAGCTGATGGCTGGAGATTTCTGCGGAGACACCGTAATGCTACGGGCTCATGTGAAGTCCGCGCTGCTTGCATCAAGCAGGCTCAGTGCAGGGCCCGTCATTCATTGGGCGAGCGCCGAACACGCTAGGTTCCGATTATGGAACCGTATTCCGCATCCGATAAGTGAGCACATCATCTTGCGAAGTTCCTGTTACGCACGCTCCTCGACTCGCCAGGACCTTCGCGGGAGGGCCCTCAGCGCGAACCCGGCCGTTTTCAATGCACACCACGTGGTCCGCATCACGCACTGAATCCAGGCGATGTGTTATCAGCAACAAGGTTCGGTTCTTGAATTGTAGCTGGATCGCGCGTCGGATGCTGTCCTCGAGTGTCAGATCGAGCGCGCTCATCGCTTCGTCGAGGATGAGGAACTTCGGATTGCGCACAATCGCTCGTGCAAGACCAAGACGCTGCCGCTGACCGCCCGAGAAGCGCAGGCCATGCTGTCCTATCCAGGTGTCGTATTTGTCCGGTAAGGCCTCAACGACCTCTGAAATGCCCGCGACCCGCAGCGCCTGCCGAACCTCTTCCTCGGAAGCGTCGTTCTTGGCCATCCGAACGTTCTCGATCACCGTGCCTTCGACCAGGTCGACATCCTGGCCCGCAATCGCGAGCATGCCGAGCCAATCGGTTCGACGAACGTCTTCGATGGATCGCCCATCAACCCGTATGACACCCTCGTTGGCCGAATAGAGTCGCAACAACAGATTTACGATCGTGGTCTTGCCCGCTCCACTGGCTCCGATGAGCGCAGTGGTCTTCCCCGCAGGAATGTCAAACGAAGCATCCAAAAGAGCGGGCTCGGTGCCGGCATCATAGCGGAATGTCACGTTGCGAAATGAGATGCCGTTCTCCAGTTTAGCCACGGCAACGTGCCCGGCGTTCGGGTACTCCTTGTCATCTATCGACAGCATATGTCTGATGGACCGAAGCTGCGGCTCGATCTGCGCCATATACAGCAAGTTCCCTTCCAGATCTCGCATATGCGGCTGCAATCGATAGAGCAACGCGACCGCGGTCAGGCTCGTCGCGAAGCCGATTCCCAATAAATCAGCGAACGCGACGACGAGAAACAGCACGACAAGATACCCCACCTCCGTCAGAGGCGAGACCAGGGCGGATAGGCGCGCAAGGCGCAGCGCGACTTGTCGGGCCTGCGTCGAAGCCTGCTCGAAGCGTTTCTGGTGAATCTCCTCTTGGCCATACGCGCGGATCGTGCGCATACCCTGGAGTGTCATCAGCATATGCTCACCCAGCTTTTGATGAACCAGCTTTACGCCGGCACCCAACTGCTGCATGGGCAACGAAAGATGGCGCAATCCGGCCGATACAATCATCAAGGCGACGAGGGCGAGGACCGTGACCTTGATCGAGAGCGCCAACAGAAAGGACGCGAAGAGAAAAACCGAACACGAACTCACGATAATGCGGGTAAGACTGGCGTATGCTCCGGAGATCACCCAAGTCTCGGTTCCCAACACCTCCATGAGATATGCTTCATCATGGCGTTGGAAAAACGAATACGAAGTTGACAGATACTGCAGATGGACACGGTTGCGCGCGATTTCATTGATCTTCTCTCCAACACGCGCACTGATTAGTGTGTTGATAAAGGAAAGGGCACCGCGAGCAATGATGAGAAGGAGCAGCACGACAGCAGTTTCGGTCGAGCTGTGAAACCAGTTCGCCGCATATCGGAGCGCTTCGCCTAGGAGGCCACTGGTCGACGTTGCAAGTTCCACCTGACCCATGGCGAAATAGAAGAACAGGAGCACGAGAGTAATCCCGACCGTCTCCGCCAACGATGTCGCGAGGCCAAGCACAATCAGCGCGGGCGTCACCCAACCGGGCAGTGGAGCAAGCTTGAGCAGCTTGAACAATTCGACCAATGCAGCGTGGCGAGCAGCTCTCGGTCTTCGTATGTTGTTCGCGTGCTTTGTCATAGCGATTGAGTTGGATCGCCGATGGCAAACAACGACGCCGAAGGTCGAACCGCCCTGCGACGCTGATGACGCCATTTCCACCGGATTTCCGAGACGGTATCACGCGGCACATCGTGCGCGGCGACCCTGAGCGCGAGCAAGGGATTCCGCTTGAAAAGGAGTCCAAAGATTGAAGCGAAGTACCACAACTGACCGCCCGTCAGAGCTCTCCGAAGCAGCCAACGCGCATAGTTTCTGAGGCCCAGGTCTAGGAGCGCCGTGCGCTCAGGGTATCGCGTCATGATCTCATCCGCGACCAGCATCCACGACCGGAACATTCGGGTCTTGTTGCTTGACATGTTGTTCGGGAGGTACCGATAGCCAATCTGATACTTGGGCACGACCGCGAAGTGGTACGCCTCCGCGACACGGCAATAGAACAGCAGATCTTCGCAGCCTTCTGCCCCCGATGCCCTGAGTCCGCTCTCGAAACCCTTTGCAGCTATGAGGGCTTCCCGGCGGACCAGCGCCGAGCTGCCGTTGCCGATGAAATTTCCCTGACAGAGATAGTCTAGCACCTCGCCCGCATGAAAGACGGGATCGGACCTGGCACTTACGCGACTATCGGCATCGATCCAGTCATACCAGCTGTAGACAAGACCGGTCCGCTCTCCTGCATCAAGCAAGGCTTGAAGCTGTTGCTCAATCTTGCGGGGCGTCCAGAGATCATCGGCATCAATGAACGCGACGAAGTCCGCGCGCGCCACCTGCCAGCCCGCATTCCGGGCGGCCGCGACCCCCGCATTACGCTGTTCTATAATTGTTATTCGCGAATCCTGAGCCGTATGCAGCTGGACAACTGCGACCGTGTTGTCTGTGGAGCCGTCGTCCACGACAATGATTTCCAGCTCCCGGTGCGACTGGGATCTGACGCTGCGAAGCGTCTCGTCGATCGTTGCACTGGCGTTGAAGGCGGGAATAACCACGCTGACCAGGAGCGCCCCCGTATTCATTGGTACTGCTCCAGGCAACGAGCGAATGTGTCCAACGTAAAATCGCCTCTGACCTCAATTCGCGGCAGATTCAACAGATTGTCCTTCAGTGTTACGGCCCGTCCGACCGTGTTGAACAGAGTTTTGTAACCACATTCGGCGGCGAGAATTTCAAGCCGCTGATCGGTAGAGCCAAAAGGCGCGGCAAGCGACGTTATCGATCGCCCAAGCCACTGTTCCAACTGGGCGCGAGATCGCGTCAATTCCTCGGCGAGAGTCCGGGTCGCAAGTTGCTCGCTGCGCGGGTGGCTCGCCAAATGGCTGCCAAAGGATATGCCCTCGGCGGCAAGCGCAGCGATCCTCGTCGGCCCAAGCAGCGAATCGGGCTCTCCAAACGGAGCATCCCACTCCGCCCGCTTTCCCACGAAATCGGTCGCAACGAAGACTTCTGCCGAGAAGTCGTTTGCTTGCAGGATCGGCCATGCATGCTCGGCAAAATCGTCGTACCCATCGTCAAAGGTGATCAGCACCGGCCTGCCGACGAACGGATGATTGCTTGCCAGGAACCAGGCGAGCTGATCCGAGTTGATCGTGTGATAGCCATTGCGGCGAAGCCACAGCATCTGTTGCCGGAACGCATCGGGAGACAGGCGGTAGCGCGCCAGTTCACCTGGTCCTTCGACCGCAACTCGGTGGTACATCAGGACCGGAGCGTGCGTGCGTCTTTCGGATTGGGTGACGTCAAACCTGCGCGCCACAGCCCCACCCCACACGATGGACCGCGCAACCTCGACCTCAATCGGCGCCTCGATAGCCGCGTATTTCACCTGTATGTCAGGGGCGGCTTCGCCCGGGAGTAACCGCCTGAACCGATCGATACGGTACAGTTCCGTCTCGATCGATGTCTCCAGGGCGAGTCCGGGTACGCCCTGGATAATCCGCGTGATGGTCTCCGCCCCAAACGGGCTCTCCCAGTCGAGCCCCGTTCGCGACATGTTGTCCTTCAGCACAAAGGTATGGGCCGCCACAAGGTAACCGCCAGGACGCAGCGCCTGCACGAGTCGCCTCGCGACCGATTCTAGTTCGGCCTCGTCATTAAGGTAGTAAAGAACCTCGGAGCAGACGATCAGGTCGACGTCCTGTGGGAGCGGATCGGCGGATAAATCCAATTGAGAGAATTCGATGTTCTGACGCCCATTGCATCGGACACGAGCGCGACCGAGCGCCTTGGTTGAAATATCGGCGGCACACAGGCGTCTGACCCTGCGGGCCAATTGGCGCGTGAAGTGTCCTTCCGCGCACGCGAGCTCGAGCGCACGATCTATTGGCTGGTCTGGCAGAAGCTCGAGCTGCCGAGTGTACTTTTCCTGTTCATACGACGAACGGTAGTTCCAGGGATCCTCTTGCTCGAAGAACTCCTCCCAAAATTGCTTGCGTGCGGTGTCTCGAGATCGCCTGGCACATCGCATAGGAATGCTGGAAGCGGAGATGCCTGAGATGGCTCGCGACCGCGCCTCACATGAAGCCCGCGAGGCCAACTCGCGTAGCCGCCCCCGGTGAGTATCTCGGCCGTCTCGCACGAAAGTTTGAAGTCGTTCGGTCCGCTTGTGGAGTGCGATTTTTGCCCGAACCAGCCTTCCGATCTGGTCTTTGACCTGCAAGTGAACGAGGCCATCGGCGGCCAGCGCGATCCAGAAGCGGCTGTCTACAGTGCCGAGGGCACCAATATCGAGCAGCGTCAGGATGCGAGGCCCGTCACAGAGATAGACGTACAATCGATCAATAGTCCCGATCGGCCTGATGGTGCCGATACGGCGAAGGTCAACGCGCGTGCCGAACGTCAACGTGAGGACCCTGGGCGCTGAAAGATCGTCATAGTCGAGCACTTTCCGCTCGAAGCGGTATTGGCACTTTCGCCCTGCCGCCGGATCGTTCCACGCGCGACCGATCGCTGAAATGAGGTTGGTTACGCCCTCCCCGTATTGCGGCCACCGTTCCGCCAGCTTGGCGGGTACCGTTCTTGCCCCGACCATCACGGCATCGAGCAGAACAGCGGCAATGAAGTCCGCCGCTGTCTCGGTCTTTGGAATGTTGCTCAGCGTTTCCAGCGTTGGATCGCTGGCATTCCTGCGGCCGCAATCAAATCCGGCACACCAGAGCATGAAATACGCATACGCTGCCTCGGCGCTGCCATATGCAGTTGACGCTCCCGCCCTATGTTCGGGTGCCGGCTCGCTGACGCGGTCATCACTCGAAAATCCGCGGGCAATGACCACCCGCGCGTCGGCCAGCATCCGTTTGACATCTTGCGTCAGTGAACGGTCGCTTGTCCGGTAATAGCTCAATTTCTCGTCGACATGGATCCACCTGCCGCCGCAGCGTGCGATCCGTTGCCACAGGTCCCAATCTTCGCACGTGCGGAGGCTGGTCTCAAAGCCACCGACCTTTGCAACAGCGCTCTTTAGGACAAGCACGCCATGGATGAACGTGGCACACGTCCGAGCGAAACGCTCGAACGCGTTGTCCTGGATAGCCGGATCGCAGCGGGCGGGAGTTTCGCTGCCGTCAGGCATAACCCGGCAACAGTTGCAATAGGCGGCTACCGCCGAAGGATCCAGATCCAGCGCAGCATTCATCCGGGCAAGGAAGGACCGATCAATCCAATCGTCACTATCAAGGAACAGTATTCGTTTGCCGCGCGCGCCTGCAATCCCCTTGTTGCGGGCACCTGAAGCGCCTCCTCCGCCAGACTGCAGAACACGAAAGCGGGAATCCCGCGCCGCATATTCAGCAACGATCGCGGCCGTGGCATCGATCGAACCGTCATCCACGACAAGTGCCTCCCAGTCAGGCGCGCTCTGCGCGAGCAGGCTGTCAAGCGTTTCAGCAATGGTCTCTGCAGCATCACGTGCGGCGATCACGACGGACGTACGCGGATGGGCCGTCATCTGCGAAGCCTTCGGCGATGATAGAACAGCAATCCGGCGAGATATCCGGTCACCTCCTCCTTCAGGAAGCGGTCGCGAATGCTGTCTCCTTCCATTACTTTCCGGAGCAGCCGAGAGAGGTACCAACGCGGCTTGTGATAGTAGGCCAGACGCCGGTTCGCCGAGATCCCCGTTCGCTCATACTGCACCAGAAGCGCTGCCGCATGACCACGCATGTAGTGATAGATCTGGCTGGCCAGGCCGTCCATCGTCCTGCGGTGAAAATGGAATGCGACCGACGCCGGAGTATAACGACAGGTGTAGCCGCCCGCGAGCAATCGATACCAGTATTCCGAGTCTCCCGAGCAGCCGGCCTGACCGACGTCCAGTCGCTCATCGAAAAGTCCGACGGCCTGAAACACCTCGCGCCGGAATGCCATGCTTGCTCCGGCGCCGATGTCCCACGCGGGAAGGACCCGACCGCGATGCGATCGGAAGGCTGCGCTGTCGTAATCCTGTTCGCGATAGCCTTTGTTAAATCCCCAATACGTCTCGAAGTGCCGTTGCGCTTCGGTCGCGAGCTCGGCCGGAAGCACCAGTCCCGTCACCGCACCGATCTGGGGAGAGTCAAACGCACATGTCAGTTGCTCCAGCCAACCCGGGTGAAGCAGCACATCGTCGTCCGTATAGGCGACAATATCTCCGGTCGCCTGGAGCGCGCCGGCATTGCGAGCAATATCCAGACCGGGTCGATCCTCGCGAATATAAGTTGCTGCCGCGGCCAACGCGACATCCCGCGTCCGCCGATCGCGCGATGCATTGTCCACCACAATGATTTCTCTTGGGGGATGGGTCTGCCTCGGCAGCGACGACAAGCATTTGCTCAGCTCGTCCGGACGGTCGCGCGTGCAGATCACCACGCTCGCCGAGAGTCTCACTTCTGTCGGAGTTCGCACCTTGGAGTCGACGGCTGACAGAAACCCGTCGTCGATGTGATCGATCCTGGCGTCCGCAATTTGGCCTTCATGCATCAGCACATGGCCGATCGGCTGGTTGGCGCGCCAGAACACCGTCATGCCATCGCTCAACGTCGTTTCCGCAACATCGGACGCCGACGTCACGGAGACATGCGTCACGCCCCTTCCCAATCCAATTCCTGCGAATGGGGTATCGATCATCTTCGTGCGAAATATGCCGACGGATTGCTATCGCTCCACCTCAGTGCAGTCTCGATAATGAAATCGATCTCGGATTGCCGCGGGCTCCAACCGAGCTCCCGCTTGGCTTTGGCAAAGGAGGCAACGAGCATGGGCGGGTCCCCCGCGCGGCGTGGGCCGCGGCTGACGACCGGGTCTTTTCCGGAGACACGCTTCACGGCCTCTACTAGTTCGAGCACACTCGTGCCGACCCCCGTACCGAGATTGAAGACATGAGTACCGCCTCGAGCCACCAGCATGTCACCTGCAAGAAGGTGCGCCTGCGCTAGGTCATTGACGTGGATATAGTCCCTGATCGCACTTCCATCCGGCGTCGGAAAGTCCGTTCCCAGAATGGTGAAAGGCCGATCGGGTCGGCGCACCGCTTCGATCGCCAGCGGAATGGCATGCGTCTCCGGTTCGTGGCGCTCACCGAGCTCGCCGTCAGGATCACAGCCCGCCGCGTTGAAATAGCGCAGCGAAACCGACGACATCTCGTACGCACGACCAAAGTCCTCCAGCATACGCTCGATGATCATCTTGGACCAACCATAGGGATTAATCGGCGCCTGCGGATGTGTTTCGTCTATCGGGGTGTGCTTGGGTACTCCGTAACTGGCACACGTGCTGGAAAAGAGCACGCGCAAACAGCCGGCTGCTCGCATTGCCTCCAGGAGGGCAAGCGTTCCTCTCGTGTTATTGTCGTAATAGATGGCCGGATCGGCCACGGATTCGCCGACATAAGCCAGCGCCGCAAAGTGCGCGACGAGGTCGGGCTTGTAGGTTTCCAGCACTGCGCGCACGCCGGCTGAATTGCGAATATCGCACTCGACCAAGGGTCCCCAGCGCACCGCATCGCGCCAGCCCCGGGAAAGATTGTCGAGCGTCACGACGTTCCAGCCCGCCATCGCAAACGCCTTGCAGCAATGCGAGCCGACGTAGCCCGCACCGCCGGTGACCAGAACGGTCTTTTTCATCTCGCCGCGTCCGCGCGCCCCACATCGATCGGAGGTGGGGGACTACCGAGATTTGTCGGACCGGCGACATCGTTACGCGTCTTCATCAACCTTCGCGCCAACAACACTCAACTCCTTGTCACGAAGCACGATCTCGTTCTTGATCTCCAATATTCCAAATTCCAGTCAATTCTTATCTAGCTGGATTGTGGCTTCATTCGTACGATCAATCGGCTGCGCGCAGACGCGTGGAGCTGCCACGCGCAGTTGCAAAGACCCGAAACGGTGCAACACGAGGATTGACGTTGCGAAATTATTGCTTCGCTGCGGTCTCGTCCGCGGGATAGAATCGCGCCTGATGCGCTTCCGATAGAATCTGTCCCGTCGATGACTTCACGAGGGCGGTCCATTCATACAGACCCGGCTTGCAAGGACCAAATGTCCGTATCGTCCCCGGCGGCACAATGCCATTTCCGGGGACCGGAACGTCCTGGCCTCCCATTTCGCGAGTTCCTTGCGCAAGTGTGAGCGTCATCGAAGTGGCACCAGCGGGAATGTTACGCAGACGCATCTCCGGATTTGGGAACAGCGTGATACAGCCGCGCGCCCCGCGCCATGAAAAATCCAACGTCATCGGATCGGCCGATGCAGGATGACACAGCGCCAGCAACAAAGCGGGGGCAGCAACAACAACTCTCACATATCACTCCGGTCAGGTTCGCTTCCGATCTTCGAGCGATCGGGCACGCACTATTCACGATTCACGCAGAATAGATCGCCCATTTTAAGGCACCATCGGTATGCCCCTTTCTGACGACGCATCAAAGAAGCAGTCACGAGTTGGCCATTCTTTTAGCGGACCGTCCACGCCTCCTTTGGCGTGCATCAAGGAACATTCTCGCGCCTGCCAATGGATTGAGCAAACAATGGCAAGTGGCAGCTAAACCGTGTCCAGAAACGTCCTGATCGTCATACCTGTTTTGAACGAGGCTTCCCATATCGAGACCGTTGTCCGCAACCTGGCCCAGGACAATCTCCACGAAGATCGCACAATAGTGGTTGCAGATGGCGGCAGCACCGATGGGACGCCTGACATTGTCCGCCAGCTCGCCAACGAGATTGGCGGCCTCCACCTGTTGCGCAATCCCCAGCGGCTGCAGAGTGCCGGGGTCAATTTAGCCGTACAGGTCTATGGTGCTGCGGCGCAGGTCTTGGTGCGGTGTGACGCCCATTGCGAATATCCGGCGGACTATGTTTCGCGCCTCCTCAAGACCTTGGACGAGCGCCAAGCCGACTCGGTCGTGGTCCCCATGGACTCGCGTGGTGACGGCTGCCTGCAAAAGGCCGTCGCATGGGTCTCGGACACCAAGGTCGGTTCGGGCGGATCGGCACATCGCGGCGGAAAGCAAAGCGGCTTTGTCGATCACGGGCATCATGCGGCGATGACCATCGACGCGTTCCGCAGGGCTGGTGGTTACGACGAGACCTTCGCTCATAATGAAGACGCAGAGTTTGACTGCAGGCTGCGTGCACTCGGCGGCCGGATATTTCTGGATTCGGACATCCGCCTTTCATATCGACCGCGATCGAGATTTCTGAGCCTGGCGAAGCAGTACTTCAACTACGGTCGTGGTCGATCGAGAACGGTGAGACGGCATCCAGGATCGTTGCGACTGCGTCAATTCCTGGTGCCCACTCATGTTGCATTGATGCTGGGCGCCATCGTGCTGGCGCCGGCTGCACCGCTGCTGTTGACATTGCCGGCGGTCTATCTGGCGATACTGGCGCTGACCGCAATGATGATTGCAGTAAAACATCGCTCAATTTGCGGGCTGCTTGCGCTGCCGGCCGCCGTCGTGATGCACTTCGCGTGGGCCCTTGGCTTTTTCTGGGGTATCCTGTGGATCCGCCAGACCACCTGGCAGATGACCCCTTCAGTTTCCTGAGCGCTGCAGAACCTGGGCACTGGCCGGCGTGCCCACGCGCCGGCCAGCCTTCGCATAGGCGGCCTCGGTCAGGCGTGCAATCGAGGTCCACGTCGGCACGGAGTCTCGCAGCTCCAACATTCCTTGACTCTTGCGGTTTCGATAATCAGGGTCGCTGATCAAGCGCTCGAGCGTCCGGGACAATGCGGCGGGATCACCTGGAGGAACGAGCGTCCCCTCTGCCCGATCGCTCAGCCATTCTGAAAACGTTCCAAGGTTCGACGCGACAATCGGACGTCCCGCCGCGATCGCCAGCATCAGCACGCCGGATGCGTCGATATCCCGGTACGGAAAAGCCAGGATGTCGGCGCGCGCAACCAGAAAGGTCACATCATCTTCCGGAACGAAACGCAGGTCGAATTCGACATTATCTTCGAGCTGCAAATCCTTCACCATCGCAAACAGCGGCTCCATCGCCATTTCCGGCCAGCCCACGACCTTCACCACGCAATTCGCCCTGACCTCTCGGGGAAGCAGCGCAAGCGCGCGAAGCATGACGTCGACTCCCTTGTAGGGCTTTATCTTGCCGAACAGGAGTATTTGAACGCGCCCATCTCCGGCCGAGGGCTCGTCGGCCGGTCGGGTGATATGATCCGTCAGCAATCCGTGCGCGATAACGGATATCTTCTCGTCCGGGATACCAACGCGCAGCAGGCGATCGCGTGCAACGGTCGTATGAACGATAAGATGGTCGAAGCAGTGCAGAATGCTGAACGCGCCAATCCGTTGGATCCGCGAGCTCGGATTGTTATTGAACGGATTCGAATCATGAACCGTCAGAACCGTTGGCGCGACCCTTCTGAACATGGGAATGAACTGGCTGTCGACGATCGCCAGCGGTGCCCATTGGAAATGGATCACATCAGGCGGCGTCCTCCTGAAGCGCCTGATCAGCCGTGTCATTGATTCAGCGTGACTGAGGCCCTTCAGCCCCAGCTGCACATTACGTGGAAGTTTCTTGAAAAAGCGCGACTGCAATCCCGGATAAAAATGCCGGTCAAGAAACAGGTCCTCATCAACGGAAGGCTTCTGCCCAATCTGGCGCCCGACAATGCTGGCCGCATGCCCAATATCGGTCAATCCTTTGGCTAATTTAAGATCATATGGCCAAGTAAACAGTGACGGATCGATCAGAGCGATTTTCATGCGATTGCCTCACCAACGATGATTTGCGGACCGTGAAATTACTTCTGGCTCATCAAGGCATGGATTGATAGCTTCTTCTGCCACTTGCAAAATTGTGAGCGACACGCGTTGAAGATCAGCATCGTCATAACAGTCTACAATTACGAACGGTATGTCGGATTGGCAATCGACAGCGCGTTGAATCAGACCCGTCCGGCGGACGAGATCGTCGTCGTCGACGACGGATCGATCGACGGTTCCCGCCAGATCATCACCGGCTATGGTGACAGGATTCGAGCCATATTTCAGGCAAATCAGGGCAACATCGCAGCATTCGAAGTTGGGTATCGCGCAGCGACAGGCGATGTATTGCTGTTCCTTGATGCGGATGACATCCTGATGCCGACGGCGCTCGAAAACGTCGCTGCGCACTGGCGTGAAGGTGTTTCGAAAGTTCAGTTCAATCTGGACATCATCGACGGCGCCGGCAGGCGACTTGGGCGCACGTTTTGTGCGTTTCCTAAATCCTACGCGCCAGACGATGTGCACGCAGAATTTACACGATCGGGAACGTACATCTGGCCAGTCATGTCAGGAAATGCGTACTCCCGAGCGTTTCTTCGACAGGTCGTCCCGCTCAATCCGCCCGTGGGATATGACGGCGCCCTCAATACGATAGCGCCTCTTTACGGAGACGTGGTCACGGTGCAGGAAATCCTGGGGCAATATCGGCTCCATGGCAGAAATATCAGCCGAAATGACGCGAAGGGGCGGGCGCAGCGCTTTCCGGATTTTCCTAGACAGATCGGATTCCGCGTCGCAGAGCTCGATATCCTGAAAGCACATTGCGACAAGAAGTCCATGCACGTGCAAGCGGCAAGGCCG
The DNA here is from genome assembly GCF_023073735.1 of Bradyrhizobium sp. 160. Taxonomy (NCBI): domain Bacteria; kingdom Pseudomonadati; phylum Pseudomonadota; class Alphaproteobacteria; order Hyphomicrobiales; family Nitrobacteraceae; genus Bradyrhizobium; species Bradyrhizobium sp. 160. The sequence goes on along the minus strand of NZ_JADPKD010000054.1, from coordinate 238,585 downwards.
ATCGATAACGAGATCGTCTTTGTCAACTATCGCCTCGCGTCGCGTAAATTGGGACTGCGCTATGTTGGGCAGGACGCGGACACGTCGAGTTCACTTCTGCGCCGTGGGATATGGCTTGCGCTGACCACGACAACGGATTGGCGCGCAGCCGCCTCTCATATCGTCTGGTTCACAGGGCTGTTCTTGAGCCCTTCCTGGCTTGCGTACCGGCTGATCATGCTCCGCTTCAACAGGGCAGAACTCCTGCGGCCGCTCGTCAGGTTCGGAAGTGTCATCCGGCGCAAGCCCGCCTGAGTGGGCAACGGCGCAAAGGCAACCCGCCTCGTCAGATCTCGTCCCATGCCCTCGTCGATCACACGCTTTCGATCGTACGAATTGTCTCCGGCATTGGCCCGGAAAGACTGGATGCGCCGGCGAGGCGGGCGCGAATCCGCCTGTCGGACTGGCGAAGACGGAGATTTTCCGTCAGGCGCAGAACATATTCCTTTGATTTCCACGCAAACCGAGCCGCTCTATCGAGCGCAGTAGGCCCGTGAACCGACTCCGCCGCCTTTACGATCGAAGATGTCAGCGTCAGCTCAAGACACGGAAAAGGAAACAAGGCATAATTGTGGAGGCCATTTGCCCAGAAGCGGTCCATCTCCCAGTCGATTGGCCGATGGATCGTTGTCACGCTGTCGATAAATCGACGCGCGGCACGGCCGGAAATCAGATAAGCCTGCGTTCCCATTGGCGCACGCTCAAACCGCACCAATTCCCGCTGATCCAGCCAGGCCACGTGCTTGCACGGCGCCATGTGTCGCCCATACAGCCGGAGATAGCCGATCTCGGCAGCCTTGCAGATGTCAGGAAGCGATCGAAAGCTGAACCCGGCATCGAGGATGACGTCGTCTTCGATCACAAGTGTCCATGAATTGTCGGTGTTTGACGCTGCGAGTTGCGCCATGATGCTCATATGACTCGCTGCGCAGCCGATCTCGGCACGTGAAAGGCCCCTGCCCCAAAAGCGGATGGCCAGCGCCTCATCATATTGCGGGAGCCCCTTGGCGGGCACACGCAGGGCATCAAAGAAGGTCCATGGAATCTCAAGCGACTCCAGATTTGCACGCGCGCGCTCGCGGCGCACGGAACCGGCCAAACTAATCGCCACAATTCTGAGATTGCTGCCCATTGATCGATCAGTCCGACATCTTGATTGGGAACCGTTTTGCACGTGATCTCCAAACGATTACCGCGAACCTGTCTGTGCTGACAAGGACGCGGCACCTGCCCGGCCGCCGCCATGCTGGTGGCCTATTTCACATTTTTGTTTCCTAAAGCACGGCGAAACTCCGCGGCTATACGTTCAGCGGCTATAACCTAAAGCGGTCCGCATTCGGAGCCTTGGATCGAACCAACGGCTCCTCACAGACGTGTGACTATGTACCTCGCGAAAGTCGCGACGGTCTCAGGCAAAGAGGCGCGGATGCCATCAAAGCATCGATTCACCAGCACCGTTGCAGCATTGTTCGTCGCATCATTGGTTGTCAGTGCCTCAGTCCTTTACCTTGCCGCTATCAATGATGGTTTGCGACAGCGCCTGCAGTTCATCCCGCTGTTTAAGGAACGCAGCCAGGTCGTCGGCGGCGCCGTCGTCGGCCAGAATGGCAGTGGGTTGTATGCGGGCTATACCCTGTCGTGGGGTGATGAATTCAACACTCTCGATATCGTGGGTCCGGCAAACCCTCGCGGCAAGTTCTTTCCGACTGGCGCCTATCATCCAGGCATCCGCGGCAATACCACGTCGCTCGGGACAGCTTTTGATGCCGACCCGCTGACCACAGGCTACAAGGACCGAAACCGCGGCGTCGCGGTTGGCTTCGACAATATATCGATCTCCGGCTCGGTGCTGCGCCTCGGAGCGCGCAAGGCAACAGCGCGCGAGCAGGAATTCCTTACGCCGACCGACCGGTCCATCAATGGAGGCGTGCGGCCGCACCTCTCTGCGATGATCCATACCGCCGGGGCGTTTGCATACTACCCGACCGCCAACGCCGTCATCGTCGAGATACGTGGCCGGTTCAGCCCCAGGCTTACAAATCCGGCCGGCTTTCACCCCGCGTTCTGGACCTATTCGGTCGCACCCGTGCTCAATCCAACCGGCAACGAGTGGGATCTGGAGTGCAACTCCCAAGGGATGCACTTCAGTAATATCGTCCATACCTCGGGGGCGATCTCGACCGACAACAGCGCCGGACCATTCGACTATATGGACGGCGCGTTCCACGTCTTCAGCTTTGTCTTTCGAAACGGCGCAAACACCCAACTCTACGTCGATGGCGCCCTTCGATCCCAGTTTGCCGTGGATTCCAATACCAAGAATATGCCCTCATTTGTGCTGTTGACGTCACACGTATTCAACAACACGTTCGCGGGCGAGGCGTATGACGCCGCAGCGTGGGCCAGCTCGGCGACCGGCGCCTATCTCGATGTCGACTGGATCCGCGGCTGGCGGACGACAGGCATCAAGCATTGGAAGCCGCTGGTTTCGGTCGCAGATCTCAATGTCGATTACGACGGCAACGGCAAGATTGTGCTGCCGAGCGCCAAGGCCCTTTGGGGCGATGCGAGCGTTACCGAATTCGTCCAGGTCGTACCCTATGACAGCTCCGAACCGGGTATGACGGAGCAGACGACGTTTACGCAATTCCCAGAAGGAATTTCCTACGATCCGGCGTCGCGCACGATCAAGGCGGACTTCACGGCCGAAGGCAATGCCGGGCGGTCTCATGTCGTCGTTTATGGCTACAAACCTGACGGTTCAACGATGGAGCCCCTGCGATTCTCGATCAATCGCGGCCCGCGCGTGACGACGCGCCCCCTTTCAGCCGCCGCAGGCGACAGCTACCGCCACGATATCTATGGGGAGTGCGATGTCGGAGCCATGATGCCCAAGACCTTGTCCGTCAAAGGACTGCCGCAAGGGCTCGCCTTTGACCGTTCCACCGGACTGATCAATGGCGCTCCAACGGCGACGGGGGCCAGCAACCTGACAATCTCCTGCGCAAACAATGCGGGCCAGACAACAAAGAGAACGACAACGTTCACCGTCCACGCGCACGATCCGGCGAACCGCCCGTACGGAGGATGATGCTCGACCGTCAACCTTGATCCGTCGGGGCCGAACTGCCCTGGCCGATATTCAGAAAGTTTGCGAGGGCGTCGTCCACGCTCGTGCTCAGTGGCCGGCTCAACTTTTCGAAGGGCTTGCTCCACGCATCGACGAACGTGCTGATTTTCCCATAATTGTTGTCAAGGAGCGAGTGCGGCACATTCAGCAACACGCAAAAGATGTGCGTGTGAAGCCGGTCCGTGATCACGTAGGCCGACGATCCAACCTGCCTCATTCCACGGGCTACACGGTTCGACGCGAGCAGGTGAAACCACCGAATGCGCACGTCGAGCTCCGAGGGCGTCCTGCCCTTGAACAAGAGGAGCGCCGTCTCGAGCAGCGCCTTGACAAACAACCACTTTCCCAAGCCTCGTTGTTCGATGAGCCAGTCCTCGACAACTGCAAAATTCGGGAGCGGCGGAAAACGCTTTTGCTCCACCTTCTCGTGATCTGTTCGGAGCAGCAGCAACAATTTCCTGGTTACTGCCGCTGGCGAACTCTGCGCCCCCAGGCAGAATGCCATGTCCGGACAGAGATCGGCGGGCGCAGTAAATTCCGTTGTCGCGATATTCAAACTCTGCACGTCGCGGACCAGAATCCGGAATTTTTTATGCGAGTTGATGATCTCCGCGGCGCGCTTGAGACTTGCCTTCGAGGAGAAGTGTATGGTTTGCGGCAACTGAATGATCTGGCGATCCGGAAACTCCGACAGAAGCCTGAGCCGAAACTCCTGATGGCTGGGCCACAGGTCGCCGAAATTGCCTCCACCATGGATAAGGATCGGTCCGACAGGAACGGCTCTTTCAAACTCTTCCTTTGACCAGGTGTCATACGTGCAGACGTAGGACGGGGCTCGGCCTAGCTTCCTCTGCAGATAGGTCTCTTCACCCAACCATATGGCGCTGTCGCCCACATTCGAGTGGTTGGGGAAATCCACCAGCGCAAAATCCTCGACACCCTCCAGATGAGGCCCGATGACCTTTTCGATCTCATCCTGCATTTCTGCAATCAGTGTACGGGAGTCCTTCATGGGAATTTCGGCCATCGTCCTGAGTTCGGTCCCGTTGGTCGCATCACAGCATCGAACGGCTTTCGATGCATCGGCAAAACTTCCCATTCGACTAATCCACTTCTGCCATTGCGCCAGGTACCCGCTATGGTTGTGCGAACGACGCATCTGCGTGCCGCCAGCGAGAACGCCGGACGGTTGCGCTGCGAGCTTCCCCGGTCAGTCATTCGATCTTTCGCGCTCAGCCGGCTTCTGCTTCTATCACGCTCTCGTGCCTCTCTCGGTGTCCCCTCGCCGATGCGGAAGCTGACCGGGTTCCAGAGCACGGAATAGATCGGCTTAGCAGCCAAAAGGCAAGTCTCGGCACCGCTGCCGATTAGCGACAACACCGCACATATTCATGACAAGAATCGAATCTATTGAAGTCTTAAGGCAGGCAAATGTGTTGATCGCAACGAACATAGGCAGCGAGCCTGCGGGAATGCCGCTTGTTGCAGCAAGCCTGCACCCAGATGCGTTAGCGAGCTCGGAGTCAACCGCATGATCGGTTTGTTGAAAGACTACGTAAAAGCCCGCCTGCTTGATAACGACTTTATGATATCCGGCACCTCAAAGGAGGAGGAGCTCAAGGAATTCTTCCGGGACCTTTTCCCTGTCGTGACGGACAAGAAATTGATTCGACTGGGCGGATCGGCTGATGGCGGCTATTTGGTTCCGGATGACCTCGATGGCTGCGTCGGTTGCTTTTCGCCGGGCGTCTACAACGTCTCTGACTTCGAGCTCGGCCTTGCCGAACGCGGCATCCCATGTTTCCTCGCTGACTTCTCGGTGGATGCACCCGCGATCCGCAATGACCTACTCGATTTCGAAAAGAAATTCCTCGGAAACGAAAACAACGCCAAGTTCATGACTTTAGAGAACTGGATGTCGAGAAAGGGCCCTCGGACCGGCGATCTCATCCTCCAGATGGACATTGAAGGCGGCGAATACGAGGTTCTCATCGAAACGAGCTGCGACGACCTGAAGCGCTTCAGGATCATGATCATCGAATTCCATTCCATGGACAGAATTCTCAATCCCATCGGTCTCAAGCTGATCGGCGCTGTCTTCAAGAAGATCACCAAGCACTTCGACGTCGTACACATTCATCCGAATAATTACTTCAAACCCATCGAATACAGGGAGTTCAAGGTCCCGCCGATCATGGAATTCTCGTTCTTGCGCAAGGATCGCGTTTCTCGCCGAACGCCTGCGAGACGGTTTCCTCACGACCTCGACAGGAGAAACGTCGCCAACAGGGATGATGTCGTGCTGCCGAAGTGCTGGTTCGCTCCGGAGTGATCGCCTCCGTGGCCGCGCCGATGAATCGCGCCAGCCGCGGACAACGGGCGCGCGGAGGCTCGACCGTTAGCTCGCAATGGCAGAAGTGCGCTCCCTACTCTCCCGCCTGCCGGTTCTCGCCGAGATATGCCTGATAGGCCAGCTTGAGCCCATCCTCGAGCGGGGTCTTGGCTCGCCAACCCAGTTTCGCCAACCGGTTGACGTCGAGCAATTTGCGCGGGGTGCCGTCGGGGCGCGAGGTGTCAAAGCTGATCTCGCCGGAATAGCCGACGGTCTCCGCGACCAGGCGGGCGAATTCGGCGATCTCAATGTCCACGCCGGTGCCGATGTTGACGAGCTCGCCGCTCGAATAGGTCTTCATCAGGTGGATGCAGGCGTCTGCCAGATCGTCGACAAAGAGGAATTCGCGCCGCGGCGTGCCGGTGCCCCACACCACGACGTTCTTCGCTCCCGACGTCTTGGCCTCATGGAAGCGGCGGATCAACGCCGCGACGACGTGGCTGTATTCTGGATGATAATTGTCGCCGCGCCCATAGAGGTTGGTCGGCATCACACTGATGAAATTTGAACCGTACTGGCTACGATAGGCCTCGACCATCTTGATGCCGGCGATCTTGGCGATCGCGTAAGGTTCGTTGGTCGGCTCCAGCGGACCAGTCAGCATCGACTCTTCGCGCAGCGGCTGGACTGCGAGTTTGGGGTAGATGCATGAGGAGCCAAAGAACATCAGCTTCTCGCATCGATTAACATGAGCGGCGTGAATGACGTTGGTCGCGATCGCGAGATTGTCGTAGAGGAACTCGGCGCGTAGCGTATTGTTGGCGACGATGCCACCGACCTTGGCGGCAGCAAGGAACACTGCTTGCGGACGCCTTGCAGCGAACCATCTATCGACGGCGGCCTGGTCACGCAGGTCTACCTCGCTCCGCGACACCGTCAGCAACTCGACATTTTCCTCTGCGAGCCGTCGCACCAACGCGGAGCCAACCATGCCGCGATGGCCGGCGACGAAGACGGTCTTGCCTGCCAGCTCAAATAGAGTGCTTGCCATTGGCAACCTCTCGCTTGGCCTCGAGCAAATCGGACGCCACCATTTCCTTGACCAGTTGCGCGAAAGGGGTCCTGGATTTCCAGCCGAGCTTCTCGCGCACCTTGCTGGGATCGCCAATCAGGAGATCGACCTCGGTGGGACGGAAATAGGTCGGGTCGACCCGCACGACGATCCTGCCTGACTTCATGTCAATACCGGATTCCTCGACGCCCTTGCCCCGCCATTCGATTTTGCGGCCGACTTCGGCAAAGGCGAGTTCCACGAATTCGCGCACCGAGCGAGTCTCCCCGGTTGCCAGCACGAAATCGTCAGGCCGCTCGGCCTGCAGGATCATGTGCATGCCTTCGACATAATCCCTGGCGTGGCCCCAGTCGCGCTTGGCCTCGAGATTTCCGAGATACAGCGTCTCTTCGAGACCCGTCTCGATGCGGGCAACGGCACGCGTGATCTTGCGGGTGACGAAGGTTTCGCCGCGGATCGGGCTCTCGTGGTTGAAGAGAATGCCGTTCGAGGCAAACATGCCGTAGGCCTCGCGGTAGTTCACCGTGATCCAATAGGCATAGAGCTTCGCCACCGCGTAAGGGGAGCGTGGGTAAAAGGGGGTCGTTTCCTTCTGCGGCACTTCCTGCACGAGGCCGTAGAGCTCGGAGGTGGACGCCTGATAGAACCGCGTCTCCCTCTCCATGCCGAGAATGCGGATCGCTTCCAATAGCCGCAGCGTTCCAATCGCATCCGCGTTCGCGGTATATTCCGGGCTCTCGAAACTGACCGCCACATGGCTCTGTGCAGCCAGATTATAGATCTCTGTTGGCCGGATCTGCTGCATTAGACGGATCAGGTTTGTCGAATCCGTCATATCGCCGTAATGCATCAGGAACGGCACATTGCCGGCATGCGGATCCTGATAAAGATGATCGACACGGGCGGTGTTGAATGAGGACGATCGCCGCTTGATGCCGTGAACGGCGTAGCCCAGGCCGACCAGGTACTCGGCGAGATAGGCACCGTCCTGACCCGTGACGCCCGTAATCAGCGCGACGCGGCGCTTCGATCTTTCATTCATATTGCTCACCCGATCGCTCGATTCTCATCGATGACTTTCCCAGTTTTTCCAAACCTGTCGGCGATTGCGCCCAGGATTCGCAGGATCTCACGCTCGGGCCCGGCCGGCGAGCCTGTCGCTCGCCAGACTCCAATAAGTGACCCGACATAGGCAAGAGCGCTCACGAGAACAACGGCAATCAACCGAGCATAGACGTGAGACTCATGGCCAAAAAATGTAATGAAAGCCCAATTGGTCAGAAGACCGACAATGATCATCGTGCAGGTGGACAAAGCGGTCCTCAGATTCACGAGAAATTGCCGGGAGACAGAAGCGTCAATCAGTTCGCGGACCAGGACCATGTTGTAGACGACTCCGCCGAGCGTAACCGCCACGCGAGCGACCAGCAGGCCAAGTAACCCCCCTACCCACAAGCCGGCAACAATGACAGGCAGCCTCACGATCAGGATCGCAACGTCGCGATGAAATAACCTGCGCGTCTGCCCAAGCGCCAGACCAAGGGGTTGGACGGTCGCGCTGAGCGTATGCAACGCAATTGCACCACCGAGGAGCTGGATCACGATTGTCGCGCCTGCCCAGGCCTCACCCAGCGCGAGCGGAACGAATTGATCGGCGATCAACGCGAAGCCGAACCCGGCCGGAAAGGCGATCACACACAGCATTGATTGCGCCGACAGATAAGCTCGTTGAAGGGCCGCTTTGTCGTCCCTCAGCCTCACGAACGCGGGAAACAGCGTCCCGGCGAGCGGATTTGTTGCTTCTCTTGTCGGCGTGGCGGCCAGGTCGCTGCCCAGCACATATCCGCCCAGGGTGGATTTCCCAAGAAAATATCCGATGATGATCTGGTCGAAACGCCAGTTCAGCGTGCTGACGGCCTGTCCGAGCGATAGCCACACAGAGAACGAGAATAGGGAGCGGCTACCCTTTATCCGGAATTTCGGCCGAAACGGCTGGATCAGATAAGAGGCAACGACATCGATGAAGTTGGCGACGACGGCCCCGGCGATCAGTGCCCAGTAGCTCCTGAAGCAAATGGCGATCCCGGAGGAGACGAGGATGGTTGCGAGCGCCCGGCTGCTGCTCGTCACAAATTCCTGCCAGAAGACGAGTTGACGCTGCATCATCGCTAGCATCGGGTTTCGAAGGCCGGATATTACAATCGAACAGCTCAGGACCAACAAGATTGGAATCAAGCGGCCATCGCCGTAGGACAACGCCACCGGATAAGCAAGCAACGACAGCAAGAGTGCGAGCAAGCAGGCACGAGCCAGGCCCAACGTCCACGCGGCGTGGAATTGATCTTCACTTGGATCCTTGTGGTGAATGAGGGCCGATGCCAGGGACAGTTCAGTCATAGATGTCAGAACAGCAATGATGGCCGTCGCGACAGCAACCAGGCCGAAATCTTCCGGCGTGAGCATTCTCGCCAATATGAGCGTGTTCAGGAAGCCGAGACTGGCAACCACCAGCCGGCTCACGCCGATCCAGGCAGCTCCGATGGCGATTGAATTTTTCGACAAAGGGAGCGGCGTACGCGCACCAAGAGCGACCATTTTCAATGCTCGTTCATTGGCATATGGTTTCCAGTGCGCGCTCGAAGATGTCAGGCGCAACCTCGAAATCGAATGGACTGGGTCCAAACGCGCCCTGCGGGCGCGTTCCCTTGCTGTCTCCCACGATATAGGAATAGTCCGCGCCGGCGGACGTTGCGATCGTGTAGTAGTAGGGATGCACGTGGTCTGAGGGAATCAGCTCCAGGACCTGCGTTCCAGGCGAGCAGAATACGAGATTGGTCAGCCCTGCACCATGTGGGCCAACGACAATCGAGCATTCCGCGAAAAACGCCGCTTCATCCTCGACGTGGTCAAATTCGTAGATCTGGAAGCCGAACTTTTTCAGTGCAGGCATCAGCTCTTCTTCGTTAGCAACCTTCCTTTGTCCTTTGCGCGGAACGTATACGCGCCTGTCGTGACGAAGCGGCGACTTGGCTAGCTGCAAGCGGAAGAACTCCGTAAGCCATGGCGCATAATTCCGTCGCAAGCCTGGAAACGAAGTGCCAATCACGAGATCGGCCTGGATATCCTCCTCGCCTGCCCACACGCACTTGCGCATTGGAATTCCAAGCCGGCGAACGAGTTTGGCTGCCGTTTCGGACGCAGGCTTGGGCAAATAGACATAATCGACATCATCGAGCGACAGGCCACTTTTCTGAAATAGCGCCAAGCGTCCCAGGCAATCGAGCAGGAAGTGCCCATAGTTTCCTCCGGCGAAATCACTCGCCAGCGAGAGACAGGTGCCACTTAGCGGCAGCGGCGTCCCGTAGGCAACTGATCGCGGATGGCGCGAGAACGACGATCCGTACCAGGTGCTCTCGTAGAGCAGCGATCCATCCTCCGTCACGAGCCAGCCGTCGGGACCGAGGATTCGGGCCTTGTCCAGGCGGAGAATGCCCAGCTCGGGCATTCTGTTGTCAACGCTTTCACCGAAACCTGCGTCGCGGCTGCCGAATCGAACCGGCGCCTTCCGCGCCAGTACCTCTTCATCGACGGCAGTCAGCCAGGTACGCGGATGTTCACTTCGCCACGTGCGATGATCACAAAGCCGGCTCGGGCTGCCGCGCAATGCACCACGAAGAATTTGCCTGACGGCGCGAACCGTTGAGTTCATGGACGACTACCCATGCAAGAGACACTGACCGTGACAGGCAAGCCCGCATGAGGCCTCACCTGCCACAGCCAAAGCAAAATTCAGACCGACCCTCGGACAGCGTGCCGATCGCAATCAGCGGTGCTCGGCTTGATCCAGATCCACGGAGTTGTGCTCACGCTGGATGCACCCCTCCGATCAGCGGCGCACATGCAGCGACAATAGACGGCAAGATCTGGCCTTTTTTGGTTGGATCACCGTGGTGTCGCAAGCAACTGGGACTTCTTTGGGGCCGACCTCGCCCGCGACTTCAGCCGTCAGTTTGCTGCCCAGCAGATAGTTCCCTTCACGCGGTACGGCCGGCAGCGCAAATTCGATCACACTGACGCCATCTTCCGCGTCCTTGCGAGAGACCTGTTGTAGCGGCTTCTTTGCCGATGCGACCATCGCGCCGGTTGTTGCATCGAAGACGTACGCATGAATCGTTCGATTTGTAGGATAGTCGTCCGGAATCTTGACCGGAATTTCGATCTTGAGCGGGTCGGTTGTGCTCAGTGACAACACCCCCGCATTCGGCTTCTTATCCGCCACCACATTCGTAACGTTGAGAAATGTCGGCTTGGGCATGTCGTTGAGCGCTGCCTTATATCCAAAATCATTCGGATCCGGTGTCACGTCGCTCGGACCGCATTTTCGGCTTCCGCGCTCAGAGGACGTGAACTGGCAGACGCGAACGTAGTCGATCTTGAACGTTTGCGGGAAAGCCGCATCATCGATCCCGTGCCGACCGGCCCACGCTGCTCCGCCGACAGCGAAATTGAGATCGATGTGCGCCGGCGGCCCCAGTTGGCCGTCCTTCCTGAGCCACTGGTACATGCGCGTGTAGACGAGACGACCGTCCCAGAAGAACGAAATGCGGTCAGGAGCCCAAACGAAGCCGGCAATATGCCAGTCCTTGTTCAGATCCTCCTTGCTGACCATGTCCTGAAACCTGAGCACGAACGAGCTGTCCACATACGTGTAGGACTGCGGCGTCCACTTATCTTTACTCATGGCATTCGAGTGCAGCATGTTCGGCTTGTCTTCCACGCCATTGATGACGTACTCGAAAATGTCGATCTCCGGCGGATGCCAGAACTTTCCATCGATGTCGTAGTCGGCTTCGAGCCAGAATGCCGGCCACGATCCCCGCGCATTCGGAAGAAAGACCCGCGCTTCATAGTAGCCGTAGTAGAATGTCTGATGGCTCCGGATCATCGCGGAATCGAACGTGTCCGCCCCTTCATTCTTTTTTGCAATCAGATTCAGCGCACCCTCGGACATCACGTGGTTGTCGCGGTAACGCTGCTTTTCATCGTTGAAGCGATCCATCGTTTCGTTGTTGTAGATGTATCGGGTGGCCCATTTGGTCCGATCAAGCTTGTCGCCGTTGAACTCATCCGAAAAAACTAGCTCCCAGCCAGCGCACCAGGCCGGCGTCGCGGATCCGAGTGCAACGACTATCGAGGCGACACAAAGGATTTGCGTGCGCACGGCTGCGATCATCAACGAGATCCTTTCGGTTCGGCTCTTAGCCCGGCTGGGAAACGCTGTGCTGGCCCAATGCGCAAAGACGATGGCAGCGGTGACGCTGCCACGTCGCAAACCGGCACAATCGAGCGCACGGCTCTGCGGCTTTTTCCCAAATAGACAGTTAACTTGCGATCGTTTTGGGGCGGTGACTTGTCGAACAATCAAGAACATTTGACTGTTCCCCGATCAGGTTCCCTCCTTGAGTGCCGTCGAGTGCTTGATTGATCGGCCGGACTGCCGGTTTCGCTTCCGAGCCCCTGTCGAGCCGTTTTCGAATCTGTCCCGTCACCTTCACTTCAAGGAAGCGATGGCTGACCGTCGCAACGATAAGCGACGGCGGAAGCGAGACCAGGAGGAAACAAAGTTGCGATCCGCTCCCCAATGCATCGACCATGCCCGTTCGATACATGATCAGCTTGACCCCAGCCATGACGATCGGCGGCCAGAGATAAAAACTGAAGCTGATCGTTCCCAGCCATTGCATCACCTGCCAACGCAGCATTCTTCCGAACAGACCGTTTCCTCCGGACACGCCAAGCAGGAAAATAGTCCCGAAGACGCCACCAAGAACAAGAAATGGAAAAGCAGAGATCCAGTCATGGAATGACAAATGTGCCGGCGTCACAAAGCCAACGTAGTCTGTTGCGCTGGCAAGCTCGAGGCCTCTCCAGACAGTCAGGAATAGCACAAAGAAGATCGCCGGGTACTTCGCCAAGGATTGCAACAAGGTCGACGATAGGTACTTCTCCGCAATGAGCACGCCACCAATCATCAGGAGCGCGCGGGGATAGTACACGAGCAAGATCAGCGAACTGACGGCTAATGCCAGGGCCAGCGGCCGACTGACGCCGCTGATCAGGAAGACGGCGGCACATACTCCATAGAACAGGAATTCGTATCCGAGCGACCACGCGGCGGGATTGATCTGGATGATGTCAATGAATGGAGGCGGCGCCAACAGATTTGCACCAACCAGCAGCAGACTTGGACCCCTTCCTGAAAGCCAGCCAAAACTCGCGATCGCGATCACGGTCGCCCAGAGCACAGGAAGAATCCTCGCATAGCGATCAAGAATAAAGGTCACGACCGAGGATGCCCGATACAGGCTTGGCAGAATCACGATTCCACTGATGCCGAAGAAGAACTCGACACCGAATTTCCCGGTCTGCAGCGCTTCTCCCAACGGCCCCTTGGCAAACAGATCGAACGTGGGCAGTCCGGAATGAACGACGTGATAGACGAATACCATGAGGCAAAACAAACCTCTGGCACCATGAACGTAAGGGTTAAATCTTGCGCTCGCGTTGTGTTCCATGTGGGAAGTCGCTACAGGCTCGAGTATAGAGGGTGAACAGCCTCACGAGAGAGACCAAGGTCGATCGCGATCGTTACCCTGTGCCCAGACGCAACCAAGGCGCCAAGAGACAGTAATCGACGAGTCCCAACATGGTGAGCCTCGACACATTCCCAGCCAGAACCTCGTCTAACAAGCGCGCTGCAGCAGCGTCAAGCGACGAGACCAACAGCGTCATTTTCGCGCATATCGCCTTCATTCTGTGCATTTGCATGCAGCGCTTCGGGCTCCTCATCGGGACCGGACAGATCTTCTTTTCGCTGTTCGGATTCTTCGCGCTCGTGGCGTGGGGATGGTGGGTTGGTCTGGTGAGCATTCGCGGGCCGCAGACTCTCGCATTCGGACTCGTCGTCGTCTGGTTTCTCTTCAGCGCGGTCGCCGCAGCCGAATCTCCCGATCGCGGTGTCGAGACCAGCCCGGCATCACTTGCGATGGTTCTTGTCACGAATTCGATCTTCCTGTTCGGACCCTCGACGAAATTCTCGAACGAGGCGGTCCTTCCCGTCTTCCTGTTCTATGTTCGGCTGTGCGCCGTTCTGGCAATCGTCCAGATCGTTCTTCAATTCGGCGGAATACGCATCTTCTCGTTCAAGGATGCAATCCCGGCGCTCGATCCGGTCCTCGTCGAGTCCGCCTACAATCAAAATGCGGTGGAATTTTATGGGTCGTTGAATCGGCGCGCGAACGGTTTTTTCCCGATGGAGCCGGGAGCGCTGTCCCAATTGCTCGCTATAGGTGTGGTCGTCGATGTGTTCATTTTGCGGCGACTTGCCTATCTTCCGTTGTACGCCATCTCGTACGTGCTCACTCGGTCCGGATCGGGCCTCCTGGTGCTCGTCGTGTCCCTTGGTGCCTATCCCCTGATTGCTCCGCTCAAATCACTGCGGGTAATCGCCATCGGGGCGGCCGTTGCCTTGACGATTGGCACAACGTACCTCGTTGCACCGGAACCTTTTGATCCCATCGTTAGTAGACTTGATGAATTCAGTTCAACCAAGTCGAGCGGCTATGCTCGCTACGTCGCACAACTACAGACTTGGGACTATCTCTTTCGGACCGATAGAGTGCTCATCGGCTCGGGGCCCGGCGGATTGGAACGGTCGCCTGCCTACTTTGGCGGCAGCGGAAATCCCGTTCTCAAGCTCGTCGCGGATTACGGAATTATCGGGCTACTGATTTTCCTGTTCTATCTCATCCTCTCGATATTCAGGAAAGACAACTCGATGCTCGCATTGACAATGCTGGCCTGCTATCAGCTCGGCGGCGGCAACCTCGCCATGGCTCCATTTCTGATCATGATGGCAATGCTGTGCGTATGGTCGCAGCCGCCAGGCGCCGGCCTGAGGTCGATCCGTCCCAAAGCTGCCGTCTGACCGAAGTGTCCCAGCCCTGCGCCCGATCATCGAATGATGCGGAATCGACCGAGCAAAGCGCGCAACCATTTCGGCCGCTGGGCGGGCACGTAGCGCAAACTCACCAGGGCACGACGGAAGTATTGCGGACTGATCAGGGTGCAGAAGATCCAAGCCAGCAGCGATATGCGCTGCGATCTCGAGAAACCTTGCGGCGACGCAGCCGCTCCAAGCGCATCGACAGCGATGCTCAATGAACTATCCGCCGCGATTGGATGAAGGTCCGGCCGCAGCTTGAACGACGCTATCCGCAAACAAAGAAATATCAAATTGCTCTTGAGCGCATCGGGCGCAACCGGCAGCTTCTCCGCGCGCGCGATCTCGGAAAAGAATTTGTATCGCCTCCGCGTGAGGTCGATTTCTCTCGCAAAGCGGGTATCATCGAGTTGAAGGAAAGCCCCGTGATTGAGGCCGTGCACGCGGTAGTCTGCCAACGGCTTGGTGATCGTTACGATCTCGCCACATGCAGGAGCGGCCGCCAAAAGATAACTGTCCGGAGCCCGATCAACGAAGTCGGATTCAAAGCCGAAGACACGCTCGACAAACCATTTCGGGTAGGCATTTCCCGACCCGGGCGGCGTCGGATAGGCGCCGGTGGTTGCCATCCACTTGCGGACGTCCTCCGAGGACGGACAGGAGAAGTACTGCGGCAGGACGTTTCCGGTCGGCTGCCCCTCGGCATCGATCACGCGCATCTGAAACTGATATTTGCTCGCGGCTTTGGACCAGACGGATACGATCTCCGTCATGACATCAGGATGCAAGGCATCGTCCGAGTCGAGAAATATGATGATATCGCCGGAAGACCTGCGAAAGCCGTTCACACATGACATCATCTGCCCGGCGTTCGCCTGGCTGATGATTGTGACTTCGTCTGCAAATTCGTTGATGACGTCGAGTGAATGGTCCGTCGACCCGTCATCGACGACGATCACTTCGACGTTTGGCCATCGTATGTCCAGCGCACTGCGGATCGCGGATCCCACATAAGCTGCGTAATTGTGGTTCGGAATGACGACCGAGAGGCGCGGCAGGGTCGCCGGTTCGACTTCCGGCAACACAGCGTGTCCTGGTATCTCCTTCAACATTCGCCGCCTAGAATACTCGCGTTGCAAGTACGTCACATGACGGCCGACAGAACATCACAGTCGACGGGCGTCAGACACTTACTCCAGGAAGGTGCAGCCTCTAGCACGTGTTTTCAAGCGCAAGGAAGAGGCAAGATTCCCGCCTGCAATCCCGGGAACTATTTTACCTGTCATTCTGTTGCCGCAACTGCAACTCTATCCTGCCGCGACAATCGCGGCTTCTTTCGAGAGCTGGCCCCAACCATCATGGATGTGCAGAGCAGTGAAGATGCATGATAACCGATCTAGGCGCTCAGACGGTTATGTGGCGATATGTGTAGCTATCGCTTTATCGCTCCTCGCAACGACGGCCGATGCTCAAATTTCCGGCTTCGGTCGCACATCTCCTCCGATGTATGGCGGCTCCGGCATTTCCACTCGGCCTTCGAGTTCGATTCGACCGATGGAAGGTACCTTCGCTCCAAATCACACGACAGTGGACGGAAAGCTTTGCATATCAGTCAATCCGGTGACACACCCTCAAGCCAACAATCCCAAGATCATCGAGCAGATTGTGCTGGTTCAAAACATCTGCGGTCAATCGATCCGGGTTCGGGTTTGCTACGCGGGAAGTTCCGATTGCATCGTCGTTCCGCTCGCAGGTTACCAGAAGCTGCAAAGATTATTGGGGATCGCGGCGGGATCAACGAACTTCCAATTTGAGTATCGCGAGCTCTATTGAGTCGTTGTTCAGACGAGGAGTCCGTCCTCCCATCTATTCGCGCTGCCGCTTGAGTCAGCGCCACCGCATTGGGGATCGCCCAGTGGAACCGATGATTCCGAGCATGTCACACGCGCTGTCGGTAACGATCTTGTTATCGCTACATGAGAAACGCATGACTGACCAATTGCTGCCCCAAATTGCCCGCTTCACTGATGTCGAGCAACATAAGCGCTCGCGGTCGCGAGCGGGCGCACTGCACATCAAGCAATCTTGTTCTTTCTGGGCACAACCCTTGCAACGGCAGGGCGCGCCGCTTTCCAATGCGTGCGCTCGATTGTCAGGGAGCCTTGACCGAAATTTGTCGCCGTTGACTCAGCACCTTCACTCAAGTTGACCATCGCGCACATGTCCAATCCCACCCAGGCTATTGTATTCGGAGGCGCAGGCTTCATCGGTACACATCTGATGACGCGGATGCTCGCTTCCGGCCGCTACGACCGAATCGTCTCAGTGGATATCGGGAAGCCTAGGGCGCATGTCGAAGGCGTCGAGTATGTCCATCATGATGTCCGTGAGCCAATCGACCCGAAGCTCGCAGGCGGGCTGCCTGCCGACATCTTCAACCTGGCTGCAGTCCATGTCACCCCAGGTCATCCGGACGGCGACTATTATTATACAAACGTGCTGGGTGCGGTGCACGTCTGCCGATTTGCGAGAGACACTGGCAGCCGGAATGTCATCTTTACCAGCTCGATATCGGTCTACGGTCCGACCGAGACCCCACTTACCGAAGATGCGACGCCGGTCCCAGTCAGTGCCTATGGACGCTCCAAACTCTCGGCCGAAGCGATCCATCGTCTATGGCAATCGGAGGACCCGGACAGGCGGCTGACCATCGTGCGCCCCGCCGTCATCTATGGGCGCTACGAGCGAGGCAATTTCACGCGATTGTCGAGGCTTCTCGAAAGGCGGGCCTTCATCTATCCCGGCCGAACCGACACCATCAAGTCGTGCGGCTACGTGAAGGACCTGGTCTCGTCGATGTTCTTCATGGCGTCTCGCAACGACGGTCTGTCGATCTACAATTTCTGCTATGAGGACCGTTATACCATCAGCGAGATTTGCTCCGCCTTCTCTCGAACTGCCGCATACCCCAAGCCGACGATAAGGATTCCGGTGTGGCTAATGAATCTCGCCGTGCTTCCATTCGAGGTGCTGCAGGCTGTCGGCATCAAGACCGGCATCAATCGTGACCGGATCAAAAAGTTGTGGTTTTCTACGAACATTCTGCCGAAGCATCTGATCGCAAGCGGGTTCAAATTCGAGTACGATCTGGCAAGCTCGCTTGTGGATTGGAATCGGGAATCCTCCATCAAGGATTTTGATTGAGGTTTTGTTGGCTGGATCCTTCAAGTGTCCGGAGATCGGAGATTCACCGGTGGAATTTCAAAGCCGATTCTCGCCACCATAGCGGATATTCCGAAACCAGACCCGTTCGGATTCCGGCGTCGCGTGCTCGGTCGTAACCGCGAGACCCGATTCGCCTTGCCTGTGGCAGTTGCAAGATCTCATGCTTGTCCGTCACACTCAGGTCGATATTGCATCGCAGAATTCGAGCCCGGTCGGACGCTGTCCACCGGGTCGGCACGTAGCATTCGTGGAATCCTGCCCAATTCGTGGGCGAACCATGATCTTCTCAGGCGGCGTGAATTGTCTCGATCTTGAAAGTCGCTTTTTTTGGCAAAGTTGACGGAGATGGGCATTATGACGATTTTGCGGCAAGCGGTACCTACGGTGGCCCTGCAGCGTTGCCGAAACTTCTCTGACCAATAACGTGTCGCACGAACCGACTAGGTGCTTTGACAAGAGAGCCTCGGTGGCACTGGCCAATTCTCGAGCGCCGCGCGTCGATCACCGCATCCGTCGTGTCGAATTCGACCAACAGGGATCTTCTACGCGGCACTTTTTGCACGAATTCAGCGCGGCAAGGCCAGCCTGATGCCGCATTCACAGAGATTTAAGTAAGGCGGGCCGGATGCTTCAAACAAAGATCACATCTCGCGAGATCGAAAACACGGCGCCGGAAGCCCCATCGCTGGAGCAGACCATCTCCTCTGCGCTTGCGCTGATGAGCCGCCAGTATCCAGTGATGATTTTCACGCTGCTCCTGTGCATCTGTCTTGCCGGCGTCTACGTGTTCACGGCACCGAAGCGATATACCGGAACGGCGATCCTGATGATCGACAGCCGCAAGATGCAGGGCCTGCAGACGCAAGCGCCCGCGAGCGGCGCAGACAACCCGATCGACTCGGCGATGGTCGACAGTCAGGTCGAACTTCTCAAGTCCGAAGCGATCGCCTCCAAAGTCATCAAGGATCTGAAACTTGCGGAGTCGGCAGACTTCATGAGCGACGGCGGCGGATTGCTCAGCAGCATCAGTAGCGCGATTACCGGAATATTCTCCGAGTCGACCCCGCCCACGGAGGAGCAAATACTGCGCGCAGCACTCGCTCGCTTTGCGAGCGGCCTCAGCATCAAGCGCGTCGGCGTGAGCTATGTTATCGAGATCTCCTTTCAGGCATTGTCGCAGGAGTTGGCAGCGCGGATCGCCAACGCAGTCGCCGACGGCTATATCGTGGATTCGTTGGAGTCGAAATATCAGGCCTCGAGACGGGCGGCGGTCTGGCTGCAGGACCGATTGAAGGAATTGCGGTCGCAGGCGTCTTCCGCCGAACGCACCGTTGCGGATTTCAAGGCCAAGAACAACATCGTCGACGCCGGCGGGCGACTGCTCACCGAGCAGCAACTCGCTGAAATCAATACTTCGCTGACGACTGCGCGTAGCCAGCGTGCGGAGGCACAAGCTAAGCTCGAACGCATCACCGCGATATTGAATGCAGACGGCGACGATTCGAAGGTCATTCTGAATGATTTGGCAACGGTGAGCGAGACGATGGCCAACCCGGTCATCACCAAATTGCGCCAGACCTATCTCGAGTACGCGGCCAAGCAGGCCGATTGGTCGAACCGGTATGGATCGACACATCTGGCGGTTGTCAATTTACGCAATCAGATGCGTGAAATCCGACGCTCGATCGTTGACGAACTGCGACGCACGGCCGAGGTCTACAAGAGTGACCTTGAAATTGCCAAGGCGCGCGAAGAGTCCAGCCAGAAGAGCTTGAACGATACGATCGCGGTCTCGAATAATACCAGCCAGGCTCAGATCATCCTGAGAGATCTGGAAAGCAACGCTCAGAGCGCTCGCGCATTGTCTGACAACTTCCTGCAACTGTACATGGTCTCGGTTCAGCAGCAGTCGTTTCCCATTACCGAAGCTAGGGTGATCAGCCAGGCCGCGTCGACTCTTCCCAACAAGACGTCGCCAAGAACGACACTCATCCTGCTTGCGGCGATCGTGGGTGGGTCGATTCTCGCAGCTCTCGTGGCAATCCTGCTTGATATGATGGATCGCGTCTTCCGTACCGTTTCGCAGGTCGAGAAGTTCGTGGATACCCGATGTCTCGCTTCGATTCCGGTCATAGAGCAGGCCATCAAAGCGAATTCCGCTCAATCGGGCAAAGCGGCCTGGCGATTCGGCAAACGCGACAAGCCCAAACCGCAGCAGGCATCACCGAGTCACGGGGGATCCGGCACGACCTTGCCACTCCACGGGCCCGCGCCCGCGTTCAGCCACCAACAGTCGCATCGCGACCGTCTGCTTTCAGCTGAGGAGAGCGTCGGGCGGCACGTGATCAATGCCCCGTTTTCACGCTTCGCGGAGGGATTTCGGTCGATCAAGCTCGCCAGCGATTTCGCAAATTTCGGTGCAGGGTCCAACAAGGTCCTGGGGATTACCTCCGCTCTCCCGAACGAGGGAAAGTCAACCATCAGCGAAGCGCTGGCGCAGACCTTGGCGCAAAGCGGCTGCCGTACGCTGCTGATCGATGGCGACATCCGCAACCCAAGCCTCACCGCAAGGCTTACTCCGGCTGCGCAGGACGGCTTGATCCATGTCGTCATCGGCCAAGCCGATTGGAGGGACGTGGTCTGGATAGACCCGCAGACGAATCTACATTTTCTTCCTTGTGCCATCACATCGCGCTTCTCGAATT
Organism: Bradyrhizobium sp. 160; assembly: GCF_023073735.1. NCBI lineage: Bacteria > Pseudomonadati > Pseudomonadota > Alphaproteobacteria > Hyphomicrobiales > Nitrobacteraceae > Bradyrhizobium > Bradyrhizobium sp. 160. The sequence continues at coordinate 218,080 of NZ_JADPKD010000054.1, read as the reverse complement.
CGAGCGACCTGCTAGCCTCGCAACAGATGGACGACCTGTTCCAGCAACTACGGCAGCACTTTGATCGCATCGTTCTCGATCTTAGCCCGCTGGCGCCGGTCGTCGACGTTCGGGCGACCGGGGGGTTGGCCGATTCCTATATCCTTGTCATCGAATGGGCGAAGTCGAAAATCGATATCGTCGAGCGCGTGCTAGGCGAAACGCCGGTTGTGCGCGAGCGGATGCTCGGTGCGGTTCTTAACAAGGTGAACGTGTCGGTGATGAGCCGATACGATACGTACGGCGCAGCCTACTATCGCAATCGATACTACAAGAGGTATGGTTACGTCGATTGACGTCAGATGCTTGATCCGGAGCGGCGGGCAGCGCTTGCCCGATTTTTGACGGGGCCTTGGATACAACATGAATGATTTGGCGCTAGCGCATGTTAGGTCGGCGCTTCTGATGGTGCGCTCAGTCCTGCTCGGTGCTGGTCTCTTGATGACGACGGCTCCCGGTCGAGCCGAGGCGGTGCGTCCGGGCATTCTGAACTGCGGGTCTGGGATCAGCGCCGAGCAGCGTCGACGTTGTGACGAAGAGGCGTTCAAGCAGATCGAGTCCGGCAGCCAATCGACACAGCTTGAGGGCGGATGGCGACTGGTGAAGAGCAAAAATCCAGATGGCGGCGCCGATGCCATTTCAGTGATGCATGTCGTCGATAGTGCCAAGTCGGATACGCGCCTTGCTGGCCTGAGCCTGCAATGCGGGAAAGGTGGCATCGAAATTGTACTCATTGTACTCGAGCCACTGTCCCGCTCGGCGCGACCGAACGTAGCCATCAAAGCGGGAGAGAAGCGCGCAGAGTTCCAGGCCTCTGTGATCCAGGGCGGCGTCGCGCTCCTGCTACCCGCCGACGCCTCGAAGCTTGCTGCTAGCGACTGGCAAACCGCAAACGAGCTTGAGGTTGAAATTGGGACCACACCGACCGCGATCCGCGGTGCGGTGCCGATGGCTGGACTGGCGACGGCTCTCCGTTACTTGTCGCAGTACTGCCATGCTCGATAATTTAGTCGGTCACGGAACTGTCATGCAGAGCGAATTCCGCAAACCGAATGCATGTGACCAGTTGGCAGGCCGCGTTGTGATGATGCGTCATGGTGGCTTCTATCCGGCCATCCATCACCGAGACGACGGTGGCGTCGCAAGCTCGGCTATGCGACGCGTATCAATGTCCCACTTGTGCAATGCTGCATTCCATTCCCGCTTCCACGTCTCACGGTTCTCCGAGTGCTCATCGCTTCCTGGCTTTTAATCACATTGCTGGCCGCGACTCCGATCCTGGCGCTCACAAGCGGCTCCTTCGCACAGCATGTGATTTCACTTGCTACTGCGTTGATGATGGCAATGGCAACAAGAGGTCCGGAGACGCAAATCGCGTCTGCCGCGCAGTTGCTGAAGCAATTTCTCCTCATATTCTTGCTTCCGGTCGTCTGGATGACGTTGCAAATCTTTCCGATGTCTTCGCTTGCGAACCCGATCTGGTCGGCGACTTCGATCGCATTGAATCAGCCATCGCTGCCGGGCCGCATCAGCGTTGATACGAGCGCAACGTTGCACAGCCTGTTCCTCTATCTGGTCGACGTGTCGCTCCTAGTGTCGACGGTCATCATCACCAGGGATCGCCGTATGGCCGAAACGATCCTGTTCGTATTGAGCGCAGTGACGACCCTCATGTCAGTCGAGTTCCTACTCGGCCGGCTCGATTTATTCGCCGGAATCATTCCCCAGTCCGGCGTAGCTACGAATCTGTTTCCGGCAGCAGCCGCTCTTGCGATATTGACAAATGGCGCGCTCGTCGCCCGGGCACTCGAACGCCACCTGCACCAGCAGAACATCCACAATCTGGCCTCGCCCCTACTGTGGGTCGGCGTTTCCTGCGGTCTGTTAGGAATTGCCGTTGCATTCGCCGCACTTGCCGCCCTCGAACAACGCGCATTGGCGGCGGTTACTGGCTGCGGATTGATGGTCCTCGTGTTCATAGCCGCTGTCCGGCGCTTGGGATTTCGGTCTTGGCCTTCGGCGCTATTGTTCTTGGTCCTTGCAGCGATCGCCAGCGCGATGGCTGCGTCGCACTCTCGATCCGGAGGCTTGGGCCTCCTTGGATTCGTCAGCCTCCCCCCGGAAGCAGTTGCGCCGGCAAAGCACCTGCTCTCTGATGCACCGACGTGGGGGCATGGTCTCGGAACCTTTAGGCTGATTTCGAGAGTCTATCAGGAGTTCGGCGCTGCGCTGGCAGCCCCTCCCTCCACCGCAGTCTTGATGGCTGTAGAGGCGGGACGATTGGCGAGCGCCATCCTAGCAGCCTTCGCCGTCCAGTTTTTCCTCGTTAGCTTTCGCGGCGCCGTTCGGCGAGGACGTGATTCCTTTTTCGCGGCCGCCGCGGCCGCCGCCGTTGTCGTTGTACTCTGCGAGAGCTTTCTTGACTCAAGCCTCTCAAACCCCGCGATTCAAGCAATCGTGGCGGTGATGGTCGGAGTTGGACTTGCACAATCAGTGGGACGGACCAGTGGCGCCAACACACTCGGCAGCATCCGCGCGCCGTAACATTGGCTTTATGTTGAACTAATGCATCGACAATGAGTTCATCGAGCAGATTTCGCGTTCTTCTGGTGGCGTTGGCCTTGGCGGTCGGATCCTATGCGATTGTGTCGGCCATAGCGGAGGTGACGGCGCTGGGCCGGACAACATTTTCCGCAGATGCGGCCGAGATTGGGGCGCGGTGGACTGAAGACGCGCCCACATTGTTGGGAACGCGCTCGCAGTTTGGATCAGAGCTGGAAGGTAATCATGGATTGATCGCCGCGCTGCAGACAATTGAGTCTGGCCAGCAAAAGCCCACGATCCTGCGATCAATAGCGCATACCGACGCTCTCGGCCGCCTCAGGCGGACGCTCTCGACCTCTCCTTACAATCCTGAACTATGGCTGGCGCTGGCGCTGCTTCAGGTCCAGCGCGACCCGCACGATCCGGTCGTGGTCGAGGCCCTGAAGATGGCATATTTCGTCGCACCAAACGACGCGCGATTGATGCCGGCACGGATCGACATTGCGACCCGCTTCGACGCGCTCGCCCTTCCCGATGTCAAGGACCTCGTACGCAATGACGTTCGGCTCATCCTGATACGCCGACCTGGGTCGAGATCGGCACTCGTGTCCGCTTATCGGAGGGCATCAAAACTGGGCAAGGCCTTCCTGGAAGATGCAGTTGAATCGATTGACCCGTCCTTTCTGGCGACACTGCGCGGTTGACCTCGTGGCGTTTAGTGGGCGCGCTTCGCTGCCGTCGCCCGAGCCTAGTTGAGCCAGGCCCTCTCAACCTGACCAGATCGATATGTGGTGATGCCGGAGTTTACCGCTTCGTCACAGGATTCGGGTCTTCAATCGTTCAGGCAACCGTCGTGCTTGGCGCGCCACGCGCGTTTTCCTTTACAATCTATTCTCGTGCGCTAGACATGGCGATTGCCACCGCAGCCCGAGACGGCTTCTTGTCACACCTGATCCAGACGGGTTCACGGCTGCGCGGAAGCTGAGCGCGGTGCGTAGGGCTCCGAGCAGCTCGAACATCGTTCCGGCTCATCCGCTGCGCCCCGAAGGCCGAAGGACCCTACGCAAAGCGCTTCCTGCGGCTTAGCGCTCGCGCGATCCATGGTTCCAGCGCCGACCGTAATCGTACGGAGTCCACAAACGACGATCATTGTCGTAGCCGATTTTGCACGGATTGATGAAGGCGCGCGTGAGATGATCGAAATAGAGTATCTCTGGAACTCGTCGGCTGGAAGGAGTCAGCCGACGCCTCAACCGCGTTGTGCACCCTTTCCTTCTGAGGTTCCGAGGGTTAATTTAACCCCATACTTGATCTTGCATTTCGGTGGGACTGGATGACGGTACTTGCCATATTAAGCATCTGGCTGTTGCTCAACGTTTTATTCGTGCTCATCGTGGTTCCTTCCCGCGCGCGATCGCGGCTGAACAGGTCAGGAACAATCCTTGTACCGGTCCCGATCGAAAAGCATCAAGACCAGCTCGATCACAACGAACAATTCTCCCTTTGCCACGCTCTCGGATCACTCGCAACGGGAGTCTTTTTCGTCTTGATGGCGCGGCTGGTCGCAATACGTGAGGCCATTGTGCGGCTGTGGAACAGGACGCGTAGGCATAAGACCTGAAGCTTGGTGATTGGCGCGACGCCTGATTCAAAGGCTCCAAAGGGAGCTCTCGCCTCAATCCGCATCTAGCTCAGCGCCTATGAGTCCGCGCCGCCAAGGCCGCCTGCGCTGACCTAGTACGCCTCCTGGGAAATGACGGTAGCCGCCGTGCGCGCCATGATTTTCAGGTCGAGCCAAATGCTCCAATTCCTTACATACCAAACGTCATATTCTACCCGCTTTTCCATCAGGTCGATGGTCGGCGTTTCACCCCGGAAACCGTTAACTTGAGCCCAGCCCGTGAGGCCCGGCTTCATGTGGTGGCGGTATACGTAGTTGCTGATGATCTCGTCATAATAATTGTCATGGGCAAGCGCATGTGGGCGTGGTCCGACCAACGACATGTCGCCGCGCAGCACGTTCCAGAGCTGGGGCAACTCGTCAATGCTGGTCATGCGGAGGAAGCGCCCAATCCTCGTGACGCGTGCGTCCCTCTTGGTTGCCTGAGTAATCGAGTGACCATTCTCGCACACATACATGCTGCGAAATTTCCAGATGTCGAACGGCTTGCCGTTGAAGCCGCGGCGCGACTGTCGAAAGATCACGCTCCCAGGCGAATCCAGCTTGATCAGAATGGAGACGGTGATCAGCACTGGCGCTAGGGCCACTAGCGAAAACAACGCCAGACCGACGTCGAGGCAGCGCTTCTGGAGACGTTCAAACACGCTGAGCGGTGGTCGCTGAATCTCGATTGCCACCGTGCCGCTGACCGGCAAAAACGGGCGCGATACCAGATCAGCGATCGAATTATCCGGCAAGAGACGGATCGGCTGAGGGACAGCGCGCAAGTGCAGTTCGAGTTGCTGCAACAACGGCAGCTCGTTCCAATCAACCGCCAACAGGTACTCCTCGACATCTGCTGCACGGGATTGGCGAATAACATCCCGGATTTGCCTCTCCCAGCCGGTCCCATGGTTGTTAGCGGGAAGCACGAAATGGCGAACCACGTCGAATCCGTTCTTGCGCAGGTCCTTGAAACGGCTCGAGGTGAAATCAAGCGGCTTCAGGCTGAGCAGGGCAACCTTGCGATCGACCAATCGGCCCTTGGCAAAGCTCGTGCCGAGCGCCCACTGCCACGCAAAGCGCAGGCTGAGCAACCCAACGCCGCCAACTCCGGTGAAGATGAGGAACGTGCCGCGGGACAGATTGTCCGACGATTTCAATAGAAACGCCGCGACCGCAAGGATTGTCAGTGACACCAGCCAAATGATCATCGCTTTGCGCAATTGCCAGACCAGACTAAGCAAACGGTGCGTTGCATAGACACCCTGAAAGTAGGCGATTGCAACGAACACTGCGCTGACGATCAGTCCGGCGCCGATGGGCGCTCCGTCTCCAGAGGACGGCGTGGCGACGCTATAAAGTTCAGACGCCATCGCGTAGCAGAGCAAGATCAGCAAGAGGTCGGCCGCGATCACGAGGAGCTGAAAAGGCTTCTGAAGAGCCGTGCCCCGTGCGGAGGATATCGCATAGGTGCTATCAGAGCTATAAGTGGCAACAGCCATTCGATCCTCTACGTGTGGAGAGTGCCTGGCGGTCATTGTGATGCTGAAGATTTACCGCTTCCCAAACGGAGGGTGTTAAGTGATCGCAGCGACATTGTGGCGCTGAATGCAAAACTTTTGCACGCATGATGTGTCGCGTCGAAATGCGCATCGACAATTCGACACGCTGACGCTCTCGTCATAGTGCTGACATATCAGCGACGGCGCTGCCGTATTTTGGATTCAAGTTCCATATCCTCCGCGATGCTTTAACGGTCACGCGAGCGCGTCTTCGCTCATCTTTCAGGCGCCTATCCTGTCGCGAGAGCGCGAGGAGTCAGTTGCGGGAACATGGATGAATTTCTATCTGCGGATGCATCACGAAATTTGGGAGCCATGCATCTTTGCCGCGGTATCCAGCTCAGCGTTGCAATTTCCCCGGACCAGTGGAACCCATCGTAAGCAGAGGTAGGCAAGAAATTCCGCCCTTCTTTTGGCGTGATCAAGCCGGAGAACGAGGACCGCTACTCCATCCACCGCACGTTGTTCGCATCAGATGGGGAGTTCTCAGGTGCCGGCGACTTGGGGAAGTTTCTCGACCACCTGATCGATTGTGCGCCATGATATCTTTCGCCCGACCACGTCGGCCAATCCATAAGCCGCACCTGCCGGAGGGAGTTCGCATCTATGCGATCTCGGATATTCATGGCTGTGCGCATCTGCTCCAGCCGATGTTGCGGGTGATCGACGCCGACGTGGCTCGCAGTCGCCCGCGCTATGCGATCGAGGTTTTCATGGGCGATTACATCGATCGCGGCCCGGATACGCGCGCCACCCTCGACATCCTGGTCGAGCGTAGTCGCCGGGGCAATGCGGTCTTCCTCAAGGGTAATCACGAGGCATTTCTGGTGAGCGTGTTCGAAGATCCTTCGCTGTTCGAGGATTGGATTGCCGTCGGGGGGACCCAGACATTGATGTCTTACGGGCTCGCCCCGCCGGATCTGAAGCGCGACGAGCCGACATCGATCTTGCGCGATTTGATTCGCGCAATGCCGACTGAGCATCTGGAATTCCTGGACAATTTGCGGCTGAGCTTTACGTGCGGGGATTTCTTCTTCGTGCATGCGGGCGTTCGACCGGGCGTGGCGTTATCCGAACAGCAGGAGAACGATCTTTTGTGGATTCGCGAAGAGTTCCTGGAGAGCAAAAAGAATTTCGGCAAATACATCGTGCACGGTCACACGCCCGTGCGGAACGCCGACGTGCGAAATAACCGCGCCAACATCGATACCGGCGCCTATGCGACCGGCAATCTCACCCTGATGAGCATCCAGGGAAGCCGCATGCTCGCGGTGTGACATGGTCCCAACCGCTTGCCATCTGCCTGTCAAAGCCCTTCCGCGGCGAGCGTCGAATGGGCTTCGGCGCTCAGAGGTGAAGCGCCTGGCCTAGTTGAGCAGGCAGGGCTTCTGCGGCTGGGCACGCGTCTCGGCCATCCAATCGTTCCAGGCTCGCTCATGCTTGACGTAGAGCTCCAGCCAACGCGCGCCGTGCTCGTTCTGCTGCAGACTAGGCTCCTGATCAGGCAAACCGGCGCGCAATCGCGCATCCGGATTGTCCAACGTTTCGAACTCTAATGTCTCCGAAATCGTCAGGCCGACGAGAACACGCTGTCCCGCACCATCCACAATGTATCGCCGCGGAGCGTCCTTCTTGGGTTCACTCATCTCGTCATGCCCCCATTCGTTTCGGTGAGAACCCCGAGTGCCTGCCGGCGAGCCGGACGGTGCTTAAAAGGCTCGTCGGGCATGGCCGAATGTTGAGGTGGGAGCCGAGGTCTCAGCGGAGCTTGCAGCCCTTCGCTGGACGCGCCAAGCCCGCAGCGCATATCCGAAGATGAGGCCAGCGCCAAAAATGGAAGCGGAGACAAATGCAGAAGCCATGGAGAGTCGTCCCGGATAGTCCGGGGACACATCAAGACCGAGCAGTGTGTCGACATCATGATTTTCGATGACTCCCGGCGCCGAAAGATTGCTCACGCCTTGACTTCTTGTGTGCATGCAAGGCGATGCCGTGTCCGATCATCCACCCCCACCTCTCGTTTCGGCCGGCAACGATTACACTCTATACAGAGATGCTCTTGCGAGCCCGCGGGCCCGAGGCTTTGATCGTCGAGCAGGAGCGCTTCGCGCAGACCCCGCTTCCCGCAACGGGAATTTCGGGCCGATCGGTCGGGCGATGCCCTTGCAACCGTCCGGGAGCCGTCGCATTATTTCGCATCGCATTTCGAAGGGATTCAATCCAATGAACTTCCGCGTGCTTATTCCATCCATTGCCCTGTCTGCTCTTGGCCTCACCTTGACGGCATCCGTGGCGCCAGCCGCCGAGCTCGCGCTTGGTCCGGCGCATCATCAGGCGGCTTTCGTCCAAGGCGGACTTGTGCTGTGGGATAATGTCTACCCGCCCGCGATCTATGGTCCCCAGCTTCGCCCGGTCGAGGAAGTCGCGGCCATGAAGGCGCAGGCACGGCCCGTGTCCCAGCGCTGGTGGGGATACTGGTACGTCCGGTAAATTCGAGAGCGATTGGCTGAGGCGAGCCAGGCTGGATTAACGACTTGCCGCCACACCCGTAACCGGATGGCGGCGGTCTTTGTTTTGAGGCGCGCCATATTCGTTCTACCGCCGCGCGGCAATATGGCCACGGAGCCGATGCCTTCTCCAAGGCCTAGGTGATGAGGAGCTGCCATTGTGCAGCGTGCGAGTTGCGTTTTCCAGGCTAGAGCTAGCTGCGACACCACCGTACTGATCCGGGGCGAATTCGCGCGACGCTCGCACCGCCATTGGTACGATAGCGTCGCCTCCTCGAGATCTACGATCTTGATCTGGATCTGGTCGGCAGGGACACCAATTCGATCGAGAAGAAGCTCCAGCTCCCCACGATCATCAATTGACGGCATGGCGAGCTACTTCCGCCTCGCCCTGCCAAACAAAAATTCGCCCGTCGCAGCATGAGATTTCGCATCGCTGATGCGCTGCTTGAACTCGCTAAGTTCGGGCGAATTTGGCAGATCCTGGTCCCACCGCGACGTCTTTGCTGTCGCTACACTGTGACCTGTTTGGACAGCCCTGACGCGGATCTCGGCAGTGCCCCGATCAGCAAGGCGCGCTCTGGCTCTCGCAATGCAGGTGTAAAGCGATCTTTCGGTGAATGGAGCTCCCCTCCGGCCCTGTGCGCCTCCGGCATTGAGTGCGTCGGCCAGCTGCTTGTAGGTGTAGCTTTGCTGGAGATTCGTTTCGAACAACTCAAGGAAGGGGCCGCGCTCCAGTCGTTTGGCACAGAACGACATGCCCAACTCATCGTGCCCAAGGATCTTGATCAGCTTGCCGCTTTTGCCACGGAACACATCGAGGTCGCGGCCGTGCGGGTCTCGCGTGAACGCGTCCTGCACCAGCAAGGCCAGCGAGCCCATGCGACGGCGCATATCGGTGTGGCCGGTCGCAATCCACATACGAAGCTCCACTATCAACGGTGCAAGACTCTTAAGCGCTCTCAAACAGAAGTCAGTTATAAGCCCATCTGACTGCGCAATGCGTCACGCTGTTCGCGAAGCTCTCGGAGTCGTTCAGCGTTGTCGGATTGTATCTCCTGCCACTCGATGCGATCCTCGGCAGTCCACAGGTAAGACTCGCGATTGAACCGATCTTTCTCTGCCCTATCAAACTCCATGTACAGCTTGATGTCTCGCTCAAGTTGGTCAAGTTGCTCCTGGAGGGTTCTTGGCATCAGCCGTTCCTCGGCTCCGCATCAATCCCGCTTTTGATCTTTGAGGCTATCGGTGCGGCGATCAATAGGCCTTCCCTCCTCACGGATGATACCCTCAATCTTAATTAAAGTTGCTTCGGACTTTAGATGTCCCGGCGTCGGGCGCGATTCTCTGCTTCACATAGTTCAGATGATCCAAACCAGCGTTATGTGGAAGAGCTGAACTCCCCGAGGGAGCAGCAGAACGCGCCATGACCCCTGCAAGATCAGCGCCCTTCTTTGGCTTTGATTTGTGACTTTTTGGGGAGAGTGGTGGCCGCCTCCACTTATCAATCTCACAGGCGAGAAAATTGGGGGCCAAACACGAGCAACAACATTGCTCAGAAAGAAAGAACTGGCATTCCTCTGCAATTGGAGCGCTACTGAGTCGGCCAGCCGCGACGGCAGCGCTGATATCTCACCTCGCGGGCGCGGGGGGGGCTTAAGGCAGTGCGGCAGATGACGCTGCACGAAGCGCCAAGCGTCAGCGTAAGCAGGAGATACGGTTGCGTAGCATTGAGACCGAACCTGTGGGAGTGTCACAGACCTCCATCATCAAGTTCAAATCCTCATGGCCGGCGCCATTTCGGGTGTGTTTTGCTGAGCCGATGCTGGAGACGGATAGAGCGGCGCGACGGTCGAAATCGCGAACAGAATTATGACTGTGATTTGATCGAAGATACCCCTTCTTGACCCGTACAGATTTATCTGCCATTTTAAATCAGACGCATTGATTAAATTATTTAAAAACGCCTCTTCAAGAGATATTTTCAATATCGTACTCGTTTCCCCGGATGGACGATGATGGACGAGAAGATTGTCCGTTTGCGCACATATCAGAAGAACATAGATCGATATGTGCGCCTACTCGAAACGACGCTGACCGAAGTTGAACGGCAGTACATTGAGAGGCGCTTGGCCGAGGAACGATCGGCTATGGCACTGCTGTCTGCCTCGTCGCCTCGGATGGCTATCGAGCCTAACGTTGCCAATCAGGCATGCGACCTCCGGCCCAGCTTCCACGCCTCAGAATAGAGCATCGACATCTCCTCGCTTACCGTCGCTAGGTCCCAGAGTGTCTGGAGCGATCTGTTTTCCGATATCGTAGGCCGTTAACACTTGCCGAAAATTCCTGCGCAACCTGACCTGGGCTCTTACTGACGGCTTGGATGATCACCTCCAAATTAGCGGCCTGATGGTCAGTGATCGACCGTTGCTGGTAACCATCCCGATTGCCTCTCCAGCGCACCGCCGCTTTCATTCTTTCAATTCTGCATTCATATCCCGAGGACTGCCAGCGCCCACGATGATGCAGGATTCGAAATTTACGCTCCTCCGTTCAACGCCGGCGAGAGCTCGCCCGGATCAATTCAGCGGTGAATTTCGGCATAGCGCCAAAGGATCCGCCCGCAACTCGAGATGACGTGGAAAGGCAGATATTCCCTTACGAAGGCAATTGCGGCGACTATGCCGTCACCAAGCGCGATCGACTGCTGCGATCCGGCTGGCCGCGCTCGGCTCTCCTTCTCGCTGAGGTCATCATCCGAACTAACGGAGCGCATCATCTCGTGCTGCTCGTGCTTAAGAGAAGAGTGGTCCTTGTACTCGATAATCTGAGCCCGGTCGTGACGCCACTAGTCGAGGCGCTGGATGGGTACGTCATCGTGCGCGCGGAGTCTGGCACAGATCCACAACGGTGGACACGGGACGTCGCCGCCTTCTGGCTAGGCTACTGGCCGACTACCGGGCCAAGACTGAAAGCTGTCATCAATCCGATCCAGCTTTTCTCTGCAGGGGACTTTTGGCACACCGCTGCAGCCAAGCTGCCGTTAATCTAAGCTTGATTTTCGTTCTGTTTCACCCTCCCTAGCCAAGTCAATTCCGTGTAAGCACAGATTTCCATTTCTGGGACTGATATGACCAAGAAACGAGCACTTATTACCGGCGTCACCGGCCAGGACGGCGCTTATTTAGCCGAACTTCTTCTACAGAAGGGATACGAGGTCCACGGCATCAAGCGCCGGACCTCCCTCTTCAATACCGATCGCATTGATCATCTGTATCTCGATCCGCACGAGCCCGATCCCCCCTTCCGGCTCCACTATGGCGATCTAACGGATTCATCGAGCCTAATCCGGATCGTTGGCCAAGTGCAGCCACACGAGATCTACAATCTCGCGGCGCAGAGCCACGTTGCCGTTTCGTTCGAGGAACCCGAGTATACGGCGAACTCCGATGGCCTCGGTACCCTTCGCATTCTCGAGGCGATGCGGATCGTCGGATTAGAAAAGACGACCCGGTTCTACCAGGCATCGACCTCTGAACTCTACGGCCTCGTTCAGGAAATCCCTCAAAAGGAGACCACTCCTTTTTACCCGCGTTCGCCGTACGCTGTCGCCAAGCTCTACGCGTATTGGATCACGGTCAATTACCGCGAAGCTTACGGGATGTATGCTTGCAACGGCATCCTGTTTAACCACGAATCTCCCGTCCGCGGCGAAACCTTCGTAACCCGAAAGATCACGCGAGCTTTGGCGCGGATCCGTTTGGGCCTGCAGGAACGTTTGTATCTAGGTAATCTCGACGCGCTGCGCGACTGGGGACATGCGCGCGATTATGTTGAGATGCAGTGGTTGATGTTGCAGCAGGAGAAGGCAGAGGATTTCGTCATCGCTACCGGAAAACAACACTCGGTGAGGGACTTCGTCAACATCGCGGCCAGCGAGATTGGAATGCGAATTCGCTGGGAAGGCGCGGGGGTCGATGAAAAGGGATACGATGCCAAAACTGGAAAGTGCGTTGTATCGGTCGATCCCAGGTACTTCCGACCGACCGAAGTCGAGACGCTTCTCGGTGATCCTGCCAAGGCGAGACAGAAGCTCGGATGGGAGCCGAAAACGTCGTTCGAGAGCTTAGTTCGGGAGATGATGAAGGAGGATCTCGAATCCGCAAAGCGCGACGAGCTGATCAAGCAGCACGGCTTCCGCTACTTCGCGCGACACGAATAGCCTGTTGGTAGGTCGTCATCGCGATTGATGAGAAGCAAGTAAGCGCTCTCGCGGCGCTTGCTGTTGGCTGCTCTTGCCAAGCGACGTCATCGCGGTGTCATCTCTCTTTAGGCCAAGCGAACCGCATCTTCGGCCGGAAATGAGGCGTTAGAGAGCGGACCGACGTCTCGCTGCTCTTGCCAAGACCCCAAGGTTTCCGAGGAGATGTCTTGCCGCTATCGCCGCACTCTTGCCTTCGGTGACTTCCTGGAGCTTATACTGAAAGTAGTCGGGCAAGACACGATCCAGATCGAAGGGGCTGGTTAGCGACGAATAACCCTCGGGACAATGATCGCCGCGACAAAAAACGAGAAGGTTCTGTCGATACCAGGGCCGAATTCGGCTGTCGTCATATATCTGCGGTCGGACGCAATCGAAGGCGCTGTAACCATGGCCGCTAAAACGTTCTGCCCAGTAGGATGGCCACTGCTCGTTCAGGTGGTTTCTACCGCCTTGCCCTTTGACTGCAGCAGAGAACACTACGATTGGTGCAGCGGCCACGAGCGCGGAAACGAACTCATTCGCGCTACTCTCGGGCAAATGCTCGGCCACCTCTAACGAACACGCCAAATCGAATTTGCGGCCGATATCGGTGATGGATCGAAGGTCCATGGATCTGAACCTTTCCGACGGAATCTTGAGCTGATCACGAGGCACATAGTCGCCGTCAATTCCGAGATAATCGCTCACACCGTTCGTAGCGAATTCGTGCAGCCAGGTGCCGACTCCGCAGCCGACGTCAACGACCGAATTTACTTTGAAAAGTCGAAGCACCAGTGGGACGATCACCGACGCAGATTCGAAAGACCCGCCGGACTGCTCCTTGAAGAACTGCGCACCGTAATGCTCAGCGACAGACTTCTCCATATCGACACCTCCGGACACCCAACCCTCCGGACAAGCAAGCCTGCGCCATGCCGGCGCATAACGTCAAGCCCGTCACTCATTGGAGTTTGCAGCAAAATGTGACCTATGCGACCGAGTTCCGCACTGCCACATTTGTGGTACGCGACCTCGGCTCGCGGATCGCACTCCCAACTTCGAGCGCTGCAATAACGCGGGCTCTATCGCGGCAATACGTTCGGGTCTCTTCTTCAATTGATCTTTCACCGACTTTGAAGCACCTGGGCAACATCGCGTATTTCGAAGAATGCGTCGCCGCTTTGCCGCCATTGTTTCGAACGGAACACTGGCGTGCTTAGCATGGAGCGGGTTGACCTCCCTTTAAGTGGAAGTCAAATTGCCGGGTGGGCTGTTCAGGCGACAAGCACAGGCGAACTCATTATGCTCACAGCGCCGCTACGCTTTGCCGGCCGATTGCGCCGCTACATTTCCCGCCGCCTTTACGGCGATCCGGACTCTTATCTTGAACTATGTTCCGGCGTGATTCATGTCGGAGCAAATGCTGGCCAAGAACGAGACCTCTATGCCCGACACAAACTCAAGGTGGCGTGGATAGAACCTGTCCCGGAGCAATTTGAAATGCTTCGACAAAACATCCGTTCGCTGCCTGACCAGCGGGCAATCAACGCGCTGATCGCCGATACTGATGGCAAGCCCTATACTTTCCATGTCTCGAACAATGATGGCCTGTCATCGTCCATTCTGGATTTGCATGACCACAAGGACATTTGGCCGGATGTGCGCTACGTCCGCGACATAACGGTTCGTTCTTTGACGTTGAAAACGGCTCTTGAAATGTGGCAGGTCGATCCCGGGCAATACGATGCCTTTGTGTTGGACACCCAGGGTTCGGAGTTGCTGGTTCTGCGGGGTGCGCAAGAAATCTTGCGGCAATTCAGATTCATCAAGGCCGAAGCGGCGGACTTCGAGTCATATCGGAATTGTGCGACCGTTGATCAAATATGCTCGTATCTGAAAGCTTTTGGCTTTCAGGTGAGACGCGAGGACCGGTTTGCGAAACGTGCATCTGGTGGCGCCTATTTCGACATCTTGTTCGAACGCGTCTAAGGCTGAGGTCAGCGAATGACGCCAACCTGCCGGCTTTGGTCTGAAGCGGATCTGATCCGCTGATTCCCTCTCGACTCCTGGCGGGCCGCGCCCGTTCTCCCCCCGCGTATCCGACGACAGGCGCCCTTGCCTCGCCGCCGCCCTACGAACAACCGAAAACGGCCAAACTCCCCGAACGAAATACGCGGTGCTAATGTTCCCGCGATTTGATTCAACGTATGCGGCGATAGATATGCAACCCGTATCGCGAGCGGCGGCCCATTTCAGAGCTGATGTCGAGGGGCTTAGGGCGATCGCAGTTCTATCGGTCGTCGCCTTTCACTACGGAGTTCCAGGCTTAACCGGCGGATTTGTTGGCGTAGACGTTTTCTTCGTCATATCCGGTTTCCTGATCACGCAACTTCTGCTTCGAGAGATAGCCGCAACCGGGCAGCTCGATTTTCTTGGCTTCTACGGTCGGAGAGCTAAGAGGCTTTTGCCCGCTGCCCTCATCGTCACGCTGGCGACCTTGATCGTCGGATACTTCGTGCTGGCGCCCTTTGAACAGAAGGAGATGGCAAAGTCGGGCGCAGCTTCTGCGCTGTATGCCGCCAATGTTTGGCTCCTCCACCAGTCCATGAACTATTTCGCCCCCGAAAGTTCGCTCAATCCCTTCCTTCATACCTGGTCACTTTCAGTCGAGGAACAATTTTACTTAGTCTGGCCCGCGTTTCTCCTCATTGTCGGTCGCTTCAGCCAAAAGATCCTCCTGCTAGCCTTACTGATTGTAGTGTTCGGATCGTTCGCTAGCTGCATCCACCTGACCTACGGCAAGCAAGCTTGGGCGTTCTATCTCGCGCCCCCTCGAGCGTGGGAGTTTGGAGCAGGAGCTCTGATTGCAACAAGACCCTTCGAGCCTTGGGCAAAGCAGCCGGGCTCAAGTTCAATCATTGGATGGTTGTCATTTGCGATTCTCATCCTGTCATTCTTTGCTATCGACGGCTTCATGCCGTTCCCGGGAGTAGTTGCCGTTGTTCCAGTGGCAGCTACGGCACTGCTGCTGCTCACGGGGGACAATCCTGCTGGACCGTCCGCTTTGCTCAGGACGCAGCCGTTTCAGTTTTTCGGTGCCCGGTCCTACGCCATTTACCTCTGGCATTGGCCGATTGCAGTTCTCGGTACGGTGCTTGTCGGCAGCACGGCACTCGCTAACTGCCTCTTCTTTGTCATGACAGTCGTTCTCTCCTCGCTCAGCCTCGCCTGGCTCGAATACCCGATCAGAGCTAGTCACTGGCTGGCACAACGATCTGTCCGCTCAATTGTCATGGGCGGCGCCCTTACGCTAACCGCCACAGTTGCCGGCATCCTCTCGTTCACGATTGCACATTACGTTACGGATGCTGCGCAAGCGACCATTGTTGCCTCAACCTCCAAGTATTCACTTTCGAGTGAGAGTGGTTGTCTAGCCGGGTTCACGACACCGAGGCCAATTCGTTGCGTGTTCGGCCCATCGAGCTACACGAAGACAATTGTTCTGTTGGGAGATTCTCATGCCGATCAATGGACGACCGCGCTTGCGACTATTGCGGAACAGAGAGGATGGCGGCTTATCACTTACCTAAGAGCTTCCTGTCCTGTCGCCGATATCCCGGTTTCCAAAGTCTACAGTTTGCGGCTCCGTCGGCTTTCGCCCCAATGCGCAAGCTGGCGCGAGCAGGCAATCGCGATGATAAAAACTCAAGATAGCCCGGATGCGATACTGTTGGCGCAGTTTTCGAGCGGAAACGTCAAGGGACCATTCACCAATCTGGGACCTCACGCAGTGAGCATTGAGACCTGGGAGCGTGGATTATTTGGAGCGCTCAAGGAACTCGAACCCGTCAACGCCAAGCTCATTGTGATCCGCGACAATCCCACTCCTTACCACCCGGTCGGTAATTGTCTCGCTCGGGCGGAATGGCGCGGCCTACCATTTAGCACCTGCAGCCGCAGTCTTTCGCTCGCTACAAGCAACGAAGTGTTCGAAGCAGAGCAACGTGCCGTCTCGTCCATCAACAACGCGCGCATGATCGACCTAACATCGTCGATTTGCACGGGCTTGGTATGTCCGGCCATTCGCGACGGCGTCGTCGTCTATAGAGACGCCAACCATCTCACAGTCGATTTCACACTCGTGCTTATGGATCGTCTCGCCGCAGAACTAATCGCCGCGCTCTGAGGAAGATCGTGTCGGTCAAGCGTCGCAGTGAGCGAGATTCGGACGTGAGCGCTCATCGTGGCACTTACTTCCGGCTAGTCTCGGTCAACAAAACTATCGCAGCGCAACTGGTTGAGGCCAGGCACCTCAGGGCACACGAACCGCATCCTCCACCGGCAATGCAACATTGTCGTTAGCGCCTGCCGAGCCCCTTTCCTCTTTCCCAGCTGAGTTGGACTCGCCCGCCATGACTTCCGCCCACCGCCGAACGATGGTCCACCGATCCCATCGCTCGAGGGCGCGCTTTCGTCCTTCATCCCCGTAATGCTGACGAAGCGCGGGCACCTCACTGAGCTGGCATATCGCAATTTCCAGAGCGGACGAATCTCCAGGCGGGATTACGATGCCTGCGCCGGTCACTTCCGCCGCCAGCCCCGTGCCCTCTTCGGCCATCGCAATGACCGGCCGAGCGGACGCGAAGATCGCGCCAAGTTTCGAGGGCAGCACCAGATCGGCCGCCGCGGCCTTCTGCGGAATGAGATGAAAATCGGCCGTCGCCATCAGCTCATTGAAGCTCTCGTTGGGCTGAAGCCCAAAGAAATGGATGTTGGAATGTCCCGCGGCCATCTGCTCAAGACTCATCTTGTGAGGCCCCTCACCTGCTAGGATGAAATGAATATGCGGATGGCTTTGCTCCAACCCGATAGCGGCCTCGATCACCAGGTCAAGGCCCTGCTTGTTCGACATCGTTCCGGAGTAGAGCGCAACAATATCGCCATCGCCAAGGTTTAACTGCCGGCGGTATTTTGTCATTCGTGATCCGGGGCAGACCGCGCTGGTATCAATCCAGTTTCTGACCTCAAGCGCTTTGTTGGGCGCCAGCCCCTTGATTGCCAGGCGCAGCAGCATCGCCTCAGAAATAGTTGAGACGCGATCGAAGGATTTGAGGATTGCAGCTTCCGTTCTCAACATCCACTTGCGTAGTGAATGGTTGCGCAGGAGACCAAGATCGAAGGCCGCGTCGACCTCGAAGTCCTGGACGTGGAGCCATGATTTGGCACCGACGCGATGAGCGACGAACGAGACGAAGGCAGCCGACAGCAGCGATGGCGCGACAGCGATTATAACGCCTGGTCGCCAGGATAGCGCCTCGAAGAGGACCGGCGCCGCGCTCGTGAGCGCGAACGAAGCGTGATGAACCAGCCGTTTAGCGCCCGAGGGATGTCCGGGCACGTAAATCGGCGCACGTGTTACTCGAACGCCGTTGATATCTCTCGATCTGAAGTACGACGATTTGTACGCGGGAGGGATCTTCCAGGCCGGATAATAGGGAGGCGCCGTTATGACTCGAACTTCATGACCGTCGGCTGCCAAACTTTCGCAGAGCTCGGCGTTGTATTTCGCTACGCCGATCAGATCGGGGGCATAGTTGATGCCGACCAAGAGAACACGCATAAAGTCTGCCCCAATTCAAACTTCAGAATAAAAAAAATCGCTTGCAATCTAAGTCATCTACTCAGCGCGTTGCGCCGACTTCCAGATGACGTCCGTAGCCCTCTAGATAATCTGCGTAGGCCGTCGCGAGGCCGGCCCGCAGCGCAACTTTCGGTCGCCAACCAAGCCCTCGAATTCTCGAACTATCTAGCAGCTTGCGTGGCGTTCCGTCAGGCTTGGAGGTATCGAACGCGAGCTTGCCTCCGTAGCCCACGACTTCTGCTACGGCCACCGCGAAGTCTGCGATCGATAACTCATCACCACTACCGACGTTTATCGGCGGGTCGCTCGAATAATTCTTCAGAAGGAAAACGCAGGCATCCGCGAAATCATCTACGTTGAGAAATTCGCGGAGCGGCGTGCCGGTGCCCCATACGGAGACGCTGGGCGCATTGGCGATCTTGGCTTCGTGGAAGCGCCGGATCAGCGCTGCAGGGACGTGACTATGGTCCGGATGATAATTGTCGCCGCGGCCGTAGAGATTGGTCGGCATCACCGAGATGAAATCATCGCCATATTGCCGACGATACGCCTGGCACATCTTGAGGCCGGCAATCTTGGCGATCGCATACCACTCGTTGGTCGGCTCAAGCGGCCCCGTCAGCAATTCGCTTTCGGCGATCGGTTGCTGGGCGTGCTTGGGATAGATACAGGATGAGCCGAGGAACAACAGGCGCTGCACGCCAACCGCGTGACTTGCGCGGATGACGTTCAATTCCACCGCAAGATTGTCGCAGAGAAAGTCGACTGGGAAATTGTTGTTGGCTGCGATACCGCCGACCTTTGCAGCGGCGTGAACCACGACGTCGGGGCGATTGGCCTCGAGCCATTTCAGCGTGGGCTCTTCCTTTGCGAGGTCCAGCTCACGCCGGTCGGCCGTGAGTACGGTGCAATTCTCTGACGCAAGCCTGCGGACGACAGCTGATCCCACCATGCCGCGGTGACCCGCGACAAAGACACGTTTGCCCGTGAGATCGTAGGTTGAAACCCCTGTCATCGTATCCTCTAAGCGCCGGTACCTGATCACCACTACTCCCGTGAGATCTGGCTACCGCCGCATGACGCAACCACGCTGCCGACGCAGCCCCGCCAATCTGGTAACACAATCTTCACCATGCGAAAGCCTATCCCGGCCCGACAAAGATATTCATGGTGAACCTGCGCTGCGCGCACAAAAGAGCAGCACTCTACGAAGCAAAAATGAGCAAGGCAGCCGTTATGCGGCTGCCTCTAAACGTCTTGAAAGAAACGGCGGCCGCCGCTCCGTCAGCCCAAGCTCAATATGCCCGACGCAGGACAGGGCCGACAGGCGCGCAAACGCGGTCCATGTACCAGCCGTAGGGCGTCTCGACCCGCACCAAGGGGCAACGACGCGCGGGCACATACCGATATGGATACGGCTGCGCCCAGAACGTAACAGGCGTCACCTGGCTCTCGCCCGTGAGCAGGGCTGCCGGTGCGGGCATCTGCATCGCGGCGCTTGCTCCGCTCGCTGCGCCGAGGGAAACAATCGCGGCCAAAAGACCTGCTCGCATCAACGTCTTGAACATCCCAAAAAGCTCCTCGCCCCTACGGATTTGATCCCCCGCCCCGCGCCCGTCAGACCCCCGCCAACCGACTTCACGGGTCGTAACCACTCCGCGACTAGTCCAATAGTGAGCCGAACTTACCAAGGCCATCGGCAGAAATGCAACCGATGCCACGGCGGCCAAAGGCCTTTTGGGTCGATATGGCGCACAGGTGTGACTTCTTGGTCCTATTTCTCGTCGCTCCAGGCGCCCGGGGCAGCGAGGTCGGGTGAACGGCGGTACACATCCCGCAGGAACTGGTAGTTGACGGTCTGCGCCAGCGGCACGTCCTCCTCGCCCAACTTGGCGAAGAGGAGGATATCCCGAAGCGTCCTCCAGCGGCTTTCGTCGTAGTCGCCGATACGGCCCCCAGTCGGCAACACCAACGGCCGCTGCTGCTGCAGCTCGAATCTTAGCCGCTCGGAATTCAGCCTGATCGGTCCGGCGCCGGCGAGAACGGGCACGCTCCGTGCATAGTCCGCATAGGCAAATTGCCATCCTCGAATGAGGCCCTGAAGGACGTCGGCGATCAAGGATGGCTGGGCATGGATGAGATCATTGCTCGCGAAATAGACCAGGCCTGGGACGTGAATGCCGTAGTCCTGCGGCTTGATGACGTTCAGCTTCGCGAACGTCGAGCTGGAGGGATCCGGCTGCTGGTCGATGGCGGCGATGATCGCATCCACCTCGCCAGCCCGGAGCGTATCGAAGCTATCGCGGTCTGGCACCTTGGTGATCTGGCTTCGGGGAAGCCCGAGCTGCGCCATCATGGCATCGAAAACGACGTCTCCCTCGCTCGCCCTGCGGTATCCGACCCGCTTTCCGACCAGATCAGCCGGCCGCCGCAGTCCCGAGCTTTCGAGGGTGAAAATGGCGACAGAGGTGTCGAGAAAGCTCGCAGCGAAGGCGGTTACGGGGACACCACGCCAGCTCGCCAGCAGGAAGCTCTGGCCGCTCGTCACGCCGATGGCATGTTGGCGTGCAACGGTTTGGACGAACTCAAGATCTTCGGGCTGAGCCGACACCGCAATGCGGGAGGAGAAATATCCCAGCCTCGATGCAGCGAGTTCGCCGGCAAACCGCGCACCGTATTGCCCGTCAAGGAGGAGCTTGACGGCGACGGCCGTGGAGGCGCTCGGAGCTCGGATGGCGGCCGTGTCGGGGCGAAGAAGGAGAAGCACGATTCCTGCCAAAGCGACGGCCGCAAGGCCAATGGCAAGGTACCGCTTCCCTCTCGGCCGAGGTCGCCGCCGGGACTGGGTTCGAGGCAACGAGAACTTCCTAACGGGTCGTGAAATTCAACATATCACGCGAGGCGAGATGGGCTACAATGCAGCTTGTGGGGTAAGGTTAATTTTTCCTTCGCCTTGTTCTAACAGCGGTTTTGACCGATAGCACGGCGCGTTCGGGCAATAAATTTTGCGTCAATGGATTTGGCAGGATGACAATTCTTTCCACTCAGCCGGTGGCCGTCGCTGATTCGACGGCGGGAATTGGCGTGGTCGAGCCAGTCGCCGAGACAGCTACAGGGTATGCGCCGAGCTGGCTGCGACCTGTGGTTGTGGAGCGGCTGATGGCGGTGGTGGATGCGGCGCTGATCGTGGTCAGCGGGATCGGCTGCGCGGTCGGCTATCACGTCGTGACCGCGGGCACGCTCGGCAAGGCGGATGTCTATGCGGCGGCCAGCGTGCTGGTTGCGATCAATTTCATCCTGCTGACCATCGTGCAGCAGGGCTATCGCCTCAAGACCGTCACCAACCTGCCGCGCACGTTCCGCATGACGCTGACGACGTGGACCTTCCTGTTCGGCGCGTTGCTGGCGATCGCCTTCACGATGAAGGTCAGCGACGAATTCTCCCGCGGCACCACGATCTCGTTCTATCTGATCGGCCTCGCCGTCCTGCTCGCATGGAAGACGGCCGCGGCGCGCTGGACCGCGCGGGCCCTGCGCACCGGCGCCTTCGCCAACGGCCGCGCGATCATGATCGCCGAGTTCGGCCTTGCCGCCTCCTCCAACGCGGTCGACGACCTCGGGCAGCACGGCTACCGCCTGATGCGGGTGATGGAGGTCCGGCCCAAGGACCTCGATTCGCCGCTGCTGCTGTCTTCGCTGGCGCCGCGCTTCGAGGAGCTGATCGCCTACGCGCGCGAGAGCCGGATCGAGCACGTCTTCCTCTTGATCAACTGGAGCCGGCAGCATGCGATCGACAGCATTCTGGACGTGCTGAAGATCCTCCCCGTTCCGGTGCATCTGGTGCCGGACGCCAACACGGCGCGCTTCCTGCGCTATCCGCTTGAAGGCACCGGCAACACCTTCACCGCCGAGCTGCGCCGCGCCCCGCTCACCTTACGCGAACGCGCGCTCAAGCGCGCGCTGGACCTTATCGGCGCGAGCCTTGCGCTGCTGGTGTTCGCGCCGGTGATGCTGGTGACCGCGATCCTGATCAAGCTGAGCTCGAAGGGCCCGGTGTTCTTCCGCCAGACCCGCAACGGCTTCAATGGGCGCGCGTTCAGGATCTTCAAGTTCCGCACCATGCGCGTGCTCGAGGACGGCCCGACGATCGTGCAGGCGCAGAAGAACGACCCGCGCGTCACGCCGATCGGCAAATGGCTGCGCAAGACCTCGATCGACGAGCTGCCGCAGCTCCTCAACGTGCTCAAGGGCGACATGTCGCTGGTCGGCCCCCGCCCGCACGCGGCGGCCCATAACACCGAATATGAGCAGATCATTGGCAACTACGCCTTCCGCCACCACGTCAAGCCCGGCATCACCGGCTGGGCCCAGGTGAACGGTTATCGTGGAGAAACCCGCACGCTCGAGCTGATGCAGAAGCGCGTGGATTGTGATCTGTGGTACATCAATAATTGGAGCTTGTGGTTGGATGTGAGGATCGTTGTCGGTACCGCACTCAGCGCCTTCGCAAACACCAGGGCTTATTGAACGACAATCGTGAAAAGACGCAGTCTGACTATTTTGGGACCATTCCCACCACCATTCATGGGAGTGTCGAAGAACAATGAGCTATTGCGGGATGCGCTTCGCGAGAAGGGCGTTCCTGTTATCACGATCGACACAAGCGTTGGTCAACTCTCACACAATCGCAACATAAGATACCACCTCGCGCGCTTACGAGCCAATCTAGGAGCGGCCCTTAAGCTAATTCGGTCAGCAAAACGTATCTACATAGTGCCCGATGGCGGGCTAGGCATTATCTACAGCTTGGCTCACATTGCACTTGCTAGCCTGCTATCGGAGGAAATCTTTATCCATCATCGTACTTTCAAGTACATCGATCGAAATTCCGCCTGCTTGGCTCTCGCCCTCTGGCTGTCCCGTTCGAAAGCTACCCACATCTTCCTATCGAACGAAATGGCACTCAAATTTCAGAGGACGTACGGTCCCGTGAACTTCGTCGTCTCAGGAAATGCCTGCTTTGTTGCTCGTAACGAGCAACGCGCATCGTACTCCCGATGTCCTCAAATCGCGCTTGGCCATTTGAGCAACTTGTGCGCTGAGAAGGGATTTTTTCTCACAGCGGATCTCTTTGAGACGCTTGCCAAAGAATTCCCAAGCATGACGTTTAAGATCGCAGGACCGATAGTCGCGCCAGAGGTGGACGTGAGACTGCGCGAACTACTTAATCAATTTCCCGACCAAGTTGCTTATGTAGGCGCCGTCTATGGCAGAGCCAAACAAGAGTTTTTCCAAACTATCGACGCTTTCGTTTTTCCAACCCTCTACCCTCTAGAGGCACAGCCCAATGTGATCTATGAGGCAATGGCCAGTGGAAATCTTATTCTGGCAACCGATCGGGGCTGTATCGCGGAGATGGTTCCGGCTGGCGCGGGCTTGGTAATCGCAGATCCAAGTAAGTTCACGAACGAGACTGCTGCTTTCGTGAGAGCAAATGTCCAAGGAAGGAACCTGACTGCTCAAAAGGCAGAGATCATCAAGCACTTCGAACAGGAACGACTTAAAGCCAGCAGCCAATTTAGTACGCTGTTAGAGCTGTTTGCGTGAATTCACGCGCTGCGTATCGGGAGCAAACAGTGACGAGTCCGATTGTATTCGTTTGGGAAAATTTCGGGCCAACTCATGCGGATCGCTGTGAAGCGCTTGCACTCCACTATCAGGGACGGCGCGAGATCATCGGCATCGAACTGGCAAGCAAGAGCGCTACTTATGCTTGGAATAGCGAGTCTCGGGAATCGTTCCAAAAAATAACACTGTTCCAAGGAACGAGGATTACTGACGTAAGCCTTTTGTATCGCACACTCGCGACGCTTAGAGCCTGTTTGAGCAGCAGAGCTAAGGTCTTCTTTTTTTGCCAGTACCAGCACCCAGCTACTTTCTTTGTCGCAACCATCCTGAGGATGCTTCGCAAGAGAGTCATCGTGATGAACGACTCAAAATTCGACGATTATGAGAGGGTTCTTTGGCGCGAGCTTGCAAAACGTCTCATGTATCTACCCTACTGGGGCGGTCTCGCCGCTGGAAGACGTTCGATTGACTACATGCGCTTTATGGGAGTCCCGCCAGATCGGATCGCGGGCAACTACGACAGTGTTTCGATAGCTCGCATCAGACAACTCGCAGGAGTAGAGCCTGCTCCGACCGGAGTACCTTTCGCTGATCGACATCTAACGATTGTCGCGCGCCTAGCGTCAAAGAAGAATATTGCGATGGCTATAGATGCGTACTCGCTTTATTGCCGCCAAGTTGAGTCTCCACGACCGCTACACATCTGCGGATCTGGCCCGCTCGAGCCAGAACTCCGGGAAAGAGCGCGCCTAGCCGGCATAGAGTCTCTTGTTACTTGGCATGGATTTGTGCAGATTGATGCAGTCAGCCAAATCTTGGGACATTCACTTGCTCTTCTGCTGCCAAGCATTGAGGAACAATTTGGACTCTGCGTGGTGGAAGCGTTAGCGATGGGACTTCCCGTTATTGTGTCCGACCAATGTGGAGCACGGGATCATCTCGTGCGGTCCGGCGTGAACGGCTTTGTTGTTGAGCCCGACAATCCTCGCGGCTTGGCCTTTTTTCTCAACCTGATCGGTGAAGACGAGAAGCTCTGGAGGTTCATGTCAGCAAACGCTCTAGAGTACGCCAAGTACGGAGACGTCTCTCGTTTCGTCGAATCAGCAACGAAGCTTATCGGCAGAGCAACTGAGTCTCAGCGGGTTTCCTCTCGCTAACTTCCATCATGAGTCACTTGTCCAACCATAGCCGGAACTTCCTTTTTATTCGATCCATCCTATTCAGCGTTACGACGAAAGCAGTCGGTTTTTTTGTTGTATTCGCTTGCCTTCCTCTAGCTGCTCTGTCCCTCACAGTGACTGAATACGCCGCGTTCAACTTCTCCATGGCCGCCACGGGAGCAGTGGCAATCATCTTTTCTCCTATTGCGACCACATTTGTGGTCCGTTTTGCACATCTTACTTCGACCGATGACGTTTACATGAAACGTCTTGCCGGAGGTGCGTTTGCTATCTTTGCGACCCTTGCAGCTATTCTAGAGCTCCCAGCAATTGCGGTTGCATACTGGCTCTCCCCAGCAGGTTTTAAAATTCCGATTGCCTGCGCCGCTGCGGCCGTTGTTGCAACTACCGCACTATCGTGGGTGGACGCCTTCCGACTTGGAAACAGACAAGATCATATATCCAGCGCGTTCGGACTTGCTAACAACATTACTATCATCCTTGGATTCGTATTGCTGTTTCACTATCAGCGACTGAACTTTGAGCACGTACTTGGGATTTATTACCTTTCGCCACTGTGCTGGGCTTCAATCTCTTTGCTTCAGCTCCTGCACTCGAGCGGAATTCGAATTCACTTCGCGGTCGGCGCCGAAGAATGGAAGCGCGCACTGCTGCAGGCGCGGCCGAACATCATCAATAGCATATCCGATTATCTGAAATTATACGGAGCTTCGTTTATAGCCTTTTACGCCTCGAGTGCTCAGGGCTACGCAGCGTTCTCGACGGCTCAATTATTCATCGCACGGCTCACTAATCCGCTTTCGCTTCTCGCACGCCCACTCATTCCAGCATATGTCGACGCCTCGGCACGAGCCGACAAGGAGTGGATAATGTGGCTGAAACGTTTGATGGGCCTGCTATGCCTTTCCGGTCCGCTTAGCGCCTGCATTGCATCAATCGCAATTACTCTGCTGCGTCCCAGTGAACTTCGGTTCGGCGTGCTGGTTCTTAGCGGAGGTGAACTAGGCTGGTATCTCGTGAGTGGAGTCTTGCTATTTTCATCCACCGTTACCCTGATGTTGCTGGCCAGTATCTACTTGGCTCGACGAGAGATGGGTCTATTCAGTGGCACCTGTCTTCTCGTCAATGTACTTGCGATCGGCATTGGAGGGACGCTTGCCTACAGCTCCGGACCGGTGGCGATGCTTGCCGCTCTCGCACTGGGAGGTACATTGAGCTCACTATATCTATCCTGGCGCTTCGTCTCGCCCACTGCACAGAACGGGATTTGAGGATGACCGAATTCGATACCTTACTTAAACCAATTTTAGACAACCTGCAGTTCTCTCCTGAGCAACCTGTTGTGGTAGTCGATCAGCTGCCCATAGGATACGGAGGGCAGCTCTCAAGACGTCTTCTCGGCTTAAAGATTGCACTTGCGATCAATCGCAAAGCAGTTTTTTTGGCCGATGGCGACAAGCCATACGTTCAGAGCATCGAGCGCCAGTTTGCGTCCAATTTTGGTGAAGAAGCTTTGCATGGTGCACCGCTGTTGAAATTGGATGGCGGCCATGATGCGCCAAAGATTGTTCAGTTGGACTATTTCGAAGCTCAGAAGAAGTTGCGTGCTGAAAACCTCTTGCTAGAAAAGTGGGTAGAAAAGAGGTTGGCGGAAAAGCACAGCCTGTCGGCCAATGACCTTGCCAAACTCGACGGATGGCTGCTTTCGTGGATCCGCTTCTTGCCGGAGTTTGAGGAGCAGCTTCGGCAGGACACTGATCGGCTAGGAGTCTGCACTACGACACTAGGTGTTCATCTCAGACGCGGGGACAAGCACGTGGAGAGCCCTTACGTTCCGGCATCTCTGATAAACAAAGCAATACATCAGATACACCGGAATTGGCCGTTTGAGAGCATCTTTCTAGCAAGCGACGATCCTGAAGCTGATTCGGTAATCGAGGCACCCACTGGCGTCCGCATAGTCTTCGACAAGACGGAAAAGCGCTACAACAATGCGAATCATAAGATGCTTATGGCCAATCCAAAGATTGCAGCTCAAGAAACATATGTCGCATTCAAGAATCTTCGGCTTCTCGCCCAATGCGGCGGAATCGTTGGGCAGGACAATGCTCACTTTGCAACGATCGCTGCCAGCCATATCCTCTACAAAGGTGGGAATTCGGATAGGGTTGTTCTTCTTAACGGGAACGCCGCAAAAGCAGATTCGGCACTAATCCAAACCTACTACGTTCTCAAACTCAACCTTCGAAAAGCGGCGAAACAGATTCTCCCCGCTGGCGTAATTCGTTTTATCAACCGCGCGACTTACTAGGAGAGAGGCTGTGTATCGCGCCATCTTCACATTGTTATTGCTGGTCAAGACCTATGGATCAAATGCGCAGGCGGAACCAGTCACAAGTCAGTTGCCGCATGAGGTCGAGCTACAAGGCTACACCCGCGTTGTTTTTGAAGACCATTTCAGCTTCTTAAGCCTTGATACAGCAGGAGTTCCTTCTCCGAACTGGTATAACGCGCTTTGGTACCAAAAGCTCAATCCCGCCAATCACATCCGTGTTGAGGACGGCCACCTAGTCTTGTTAGCTCCTCCTGGCGTCATCCGAACCTCGATCACGACAGTTCCGCGACGCGGGCTTGGCGGCAGAACTTTTCGGTATGGGTTCTTTGAAGCACGAATGAGATTTGCAAAGGATGATCTCGACTGGTCAGCATTCTGGTTGTTCAGCCGCGATCACTCACTCGGAACAGATAATGACCATTGGTGTGAAATCGACATATTCGAGAATTTTGGTGCCGATCTATTTGTAGGATCGGTTCACGATTGGACGAGAACGACACATTCGCGAAATACAAATGCTCGCTATAGACTGCTCCATCGTTTAGATTTTTCTGATTGGCACAGTTATGGACTGCTCTGGACCCCTGGAAAATTAACGTGGTTCTTAGATGGCGTCCCCGTAATCAAGACGGAGTCGCCGCCAATATGCGAACAACAGGACTTGTTCATGATCCTAGGCTCGAACAAACATACAGACGGACCGGAACACAAATTGGAAGTGGATTGGGTTCGGGTCTTGTCTCGTTAGGCCCAGATTGGAGTTGCGGGCGTGCAGATCACTTATATTGCTGACAATGAATCTCGGACGCGTCTTGATGCCCGACTGTGCTTCGCAACAGGAGCAATCGACGGACTGACATTCCTATCGTATCTCTTCGGAATCGAGCAATCGATCTATTATAGCGGGACTATCCTCCTAAAGATCGCATTGCTTTTCATTCGTCGCAAGAATTTCACGAATGCTGCGCACGCGAGCCTTCCATTTATATACGTCCTGACATTCGCGGAGATAGCCTCCGCGATAGTAAACGAGGTCGAGCTCATCTCAACCGTCAGGATCCTCGTTTTCTGCATAAACCTGTTTGTTACTCTCAACTTTGTCGGCACAAATTACTGGCGTGGACTCGTGCTCGTTAGCTTGATTGACGCCGCTACGTACTTCATTTTTGTTCGATCCGGAAATATAGGCATTGTATTCGGCAGATATCTCTTTTTCTCTCAATCCCATCCGAACCTCGGCGCAGAAATCTTCTTTGGCGGCGCCTTTGCAGCGTTGCTGACAAAAACGCCTAGAATTTCACTTCTGACCGCACCTATATTCTTCGTCCCCACGTTCCTGATGCAAGGCCGAGCTGCCGAGATCGGAATAGCGCTTGCTGCAGGGATATTGGGTTGGCAGGTACTTGGCCGATGGGGTCACCACACGCGAGTGCTGCTTATCGCGCTTTCCTCGTGCGCAATGCTGGTTGTTCTCGCTAACCTCGATCTTTCGGATATCATCAACAAGGTCCTTTTGCTCGATGATGTCCACAGGGGAGAGGGCAGCGGCGCGTCTGGCCGTGGACGCTACTGGGCGACGGCAGTGACTCTGTGGGTAGAAAACCCTCTTTTTGGTGCGGGCTCGGATTATGTAGCGCGACTAGGGCTGCTCCAGCCGCACAACTTCTTTCTTTACCCGTTAGCGTACTACGGTTTTTTGGGAGCAGTTGTGTTGATCGTGTTCATGCAGCCGCTCGTGACTGTTCTCTTGTCGGGCGCCCCAGCCATCTACCTGCTTCCGCTGCTACCCATGCTCGCCTTTAACGACCGCTTTGTAAATTTGAACGTCTACCCAGCGGTGCTGTTTCTGCATGTATTTCATCAATACGCCAAGCTTCGCTCTTCAGACAACGCAGGCACGTCTCGGGCAGTCGCCACTCCATCTGCTTCTGTAAAAGTTCGACGAAGTAGCTAGCCGGAAAGCCAATTCAGTCGGCTCAAGCAATCGGCTTTTCAGCAACAAGCCGCACTTGCGTACCCGATCTTCGCATCCAGCCATACAGTTTGCACAAGGTATGGAAGGCTCGGACGCCTAGCTTATCCCAAATAACGTTCCATTTGGGAGGCCAGCGGTGGACTATCTCCCTGGCCTGAATCACGCGAAATCCACATGCCTTAGCTAAATTGCCTATTGTAGCAGGGTTCCAACTGAACAGGTGGAAGTCTGGGTCGACCTCGCTAAACCTCTTGGACACGCTGTCGTAAGGTGTAACTATGACGATCTTGCCTCCTGGTTTTAAGACCCGGAAGAACTCTCTAATTATTCTTGTCGGTTCCTCGACGTGCTCCATCGCATGATTTGAGACTATTACGTCGGCCCAGTTGCTCTCTACCGCTGAGATATCAGAATAAATCTTCTCAATACCAAGTGCCCTCGCTGACGCGACGGCGGTCGGATTGATCTCTATTCCTATCTTGTCTGCTGCGGTCAGCGCATTTAGCAAGAAGCCGCCACCGCAACCGAAATCTATCACGTTTGACCCGGGGCTCACGAACTCGGCAAATTTGAAAAGATTCGCTTCGCCGCGAACCCGCCCGTGTGGTCGCCGCGTGAAGTAGGCTTCGTCGTAGAACTCAGCTGCTGATTTCATCTGCATATAGTCTGCCGATTGTTATTTCTGAGAAAGAGAATATCGGAACGTTCCTACCTTCATCATCGTGCCCAGTATCGTATCTATCCTCTGGTATCCTTGAATGCTGAAGTCCTTGCAACGATCACCGTCATAATAACAGATCTTTACTTTGATCACTCTTGCGCAATTGTTCTTTACACTCACTACGTGATCCAGCATGTCTTTGTTAACGAGGTGCGCTCTGGCAATCGCATCTACATCTAAGCACGGGCGATTGAGCGCATCTCGAATTACAGGCGAACTTGAGGATTCCGCAGGTCCTTGATGAACTGATCTCAATTGGCCTAAGACTACTTGAGCGGTTACAGCGGTACTCAAGAAGGTGCAGGGCGCCGTGATCGCGAAGTGCACTAAACACACATTTAGGGTGGACCGGCAGCTTAACGGAACCATGGTCTATCATCCGCCGGAATACCCGGGATCGACACTTTGATGGCGTCGCGGGCAAGTACCATTGATAGTCTCTTCCGGGCGACTACGTCGACGTGTTCGAGACTAGCAAGCAGTTGATCTCTGTATGGCCAGCCTGCGCTGCTCAGATTGATAGCGGCCGCTTCGATCAGACCGCTTTCGACCATAGCGGCAAACTCCGCCAATACGCGCGGCTGCATCTCCCCACTCAACATAGGGAAGACCGCTAAACTCATCCTGTTCCGGCGCGCCGCCATCCAGCCTTCAATTGGGCCAGTGATGTAGGATTGCTCAAGATATGACAAAGTTCTTGCTTCCAAACCATTACGCGCTCGCTCCACAGAATGGAGCATCAGCCAAAGAAACGAATCTCCCGGAATGAGCGCTATCGAGTTCCTAACTTTCTCTAGAGCTTGTTCGATCTCACGATCAGCTTCTGCCGAGGTCTTCCTCTGAACGGCTTGTTCAGCGATCGTGAGTGTTATCAGAGCATCCGCTCGAAGGATGTCCGGCTGGACAATTGATGAACTTACCCCTTCAATTCGTGTCCTAATCGTAGCCAGGGTGCCAGCCTTAAATCGTTGATCTGAAATAATCTTTTCAGTGGTATCTCTCGCCGGGACGGCAACTTGAATGGAGGGCAAAGCGGTGGCAGACCAGAGAGCGCCCCCAACGCCGCCGAGGAGAAGCAATCCACGAAGCAACACGCGCGGCAACGCTATTCGACATACCCGTAGCGGGCATAGTATTTCTGGTAGTAATAGCGCCCGTGGTAGGATTCGTAGCGTGCCAGCGCCTTTGTGTCAGCCTTATTCAGGACAACGCCGAGCAGCTTGTTCTGGATTTCCGGCGCATTACGCAGATTGTGCCGTACGACATCCGTTTTGGTCTTGCCCCACTCTACCACGAACACGTAGGAGTCGACCAACGGCGAGGTGACCCGCACGTCCACCACCGGCGCCATCGGCGGCATGTCTAGCACTACGTAATCGTATTTTGAGCGCAGCAGGCTGACTAAGGCGTGCATTGCCTTGGACGCCAGGATCTCGTTGGTGTGCAAGAGCTTCGAGGTGGTGCCGGCCGGCAGCACCGCAAGCCCAGTCTGTGAGTCGAGTGTAACGGCATCTTCAAGCTGCACTTTCTGGGCGACGACGTCGACGAGCCCTATGTTCGCGTCCGGCCGAAGAGCGCGCGACAGTGAGGGGTTGCGCAAATCGGCATCAACCAGGATCACCTTGGCTCCCGAGTGCGCCATGAGCTGCGCAAGATTGGTCGAGAGCGTGCTCTTGCCCTCATTCGGCAACGTCGAGGTCACCGCCAGTACGCGGTTCTCGCGCACGATGGAGTTGAGATCGACCGCCACCTTCAGCGAGCGCACAGCCTCGGCAAAGCGGGAGAGCGGGTTATCCACCACATACCGCAACAGGTTGGCATGAGGATCGCTCTTCGGTTTCGCGAGCCTACCTCCCAAGCCGGCGGGCGCCGTACCGCCGAGGGCCGGCACGATGGCGATGCAGTTAGCGCCTAACTGCTCCTCCACCTGCGAAGTAGTCCGGAAGACCTTGTCAGTCAGCTCGCGCGCCATGGCGGCGCCGAAGCTTAGCATCAGCCCGCCAAGCAAACTTGCCGCCAGGATGATGAGCGACTTTGGGTAGCTCTTCTTCAGCGGCGTAGTTGCCGCGCTGATCACCCGCGCCTCGGTGATCGGGAACGACTGCTGCTGCACGCTTTCCATGTAACGCTGCAGGAAATTGTCATACATCGCCTGATATGACTGCGCGCTGCTTTCCAGCTCGCGGAGCTGCACCTGCGCCTGGTTGGTGAGCTGGGATTCCGAAACGACGTTGGCGAGGCTCGACTTGATGCTCTCCTCGCGGGTCACTGCGATGTCGTAATCGCTCTTGTAGGATTCCTGGATGCGCTTCAGCTCGTCGATGATGTTCTTCTTGATCTCGGCCATCTGCCGGCGCAGGTTGACCGCAGCGAGGTGATCTGAGCCATATTTCATCGCCCAGATCGATTCCTTGGAGGCCATGTCGACATATTGGCCGCGCAGCTTGACGATGGTGTCGTTCTTCAATGCGTCGGCAACGTTGGCGTCCGGAATGTCCTGCTTGAGGATGTCGTTGATGCGGTCAAGCCGTGCCTTTGCCTCAGCAGTGGCCGCATGCGCCATGATGAGCTGACTGTTCACCTCGGCGAGCTGCTGCTCGTTCATCAGCCGCCCGCCGGTATCGACGATGTTGTTGGCAGTCTTGAAATCGACCACGGCCTTCTGCGCGGCTGAAGCCTGGGTTCGCAGCTCCTTGATGCGATCCTGCAGCCAGACGCTTGCGCGACGAGTCGCCTGGTACTTCGCCTCGAGTTGGTCGACGATATAAGCGTCGGCGATCGCGTTAGCGATCTGCGCAGCCTTTGCCGGCTCTCGCGACGTGAAGCCGATCTCCATAACATAGGTGAGACCGAGGCGCTTGATCGTGCGGCTCCTCTCGAATTGACCCAATGCACTGCGCGTCAGTTCGAACTCGGATGACGCATGGCCATCGGAAAACAGGCTAGCGACCGCACCCACGACCGCGCCAAGCAGACCACCGCCGCTGCCAGTGAATTCGGGATCATCGATCAGATGCAGATCGCGAATCACGGCGAGGCTGATGTTCTCGGATTTCAGGATCTCAACCTGGGTCTCCACCGTCGCGGAATCGACGGCGATATCACCAAGCACCGATTGCTGCTGGAACAGTTGTACCTTGCGGGTGTCGATCACCATTGAGGCGGTCGAGGTGAATTGCGGCGCGGCGGTGAAAAGATAGAGCAGCGCCAGGATCACGCAGGCCGACACGATCGCGACCATGGTCGGAAACTGGCGGCGGACGATCTCGACATAGGAGGTGAGCGTCTGGGCCGGCGAGCTTTCAACTTCGGCGTAATCACGGTTGATCTCGGACGACGGCCTATTCACCTGCAGCATTGTGCAATTCCTGAAATCGTCCAGCAACTGGTTCTGGAGGATGGCATTGGGATGAGAAAGTCACGCGAGCAAAAGCACTCGAAAAGAACCGGCAGTTGAGGGCGAATATAACACGCAGCGAAATGCGGCTGAACTCAATTGATGCAGCGCAACGGTGTGCGCACATTATAATAATTGTGTGGAAGCTTAACGCCGTAAACGCAAAACGGCGCTGCAAAGCGCCGTTCCGTCGTGGAACGATCCAGGCGGACCGCTCCTTGAAGCTCGTCTGCGCTCAGCGGCGCGGGCTGACGTTATTGGAGGCGTTGGTGATCCCGGCGGTACCTGCGGCGGAGTTCGGTGAGACGGTGTTCGCATAGTGGAATCCGCCGAAGCTCGGCGCACCGTTGTTAGCACCACCGGTGTTGCCGGGATTGCCAATCGGCCCGCCCGCGCCGGAGCTACCACCACCACCGCCGCCGCCGGTCGCGGCGATCGCGACGTCGCCGGTCGCGGCCTGGTAGGCGGCGATCACGTCGGGGTTGCCGATGCCGGCAATCGCGGTCTGGATCTCAGTGGCGAAAGCCGCATCGCTCTGCGCCGCCATGCGGGCGACCTGGGCGAGGCCGCCGACGATCGCGCGCATCTGGTCCTTGGTCGTCGCGGGATCCTTCAGAAGCGCGATCAGGCCGGGGAGCGTGGTCGGATCGGAGGCGCCGAGGTCGCGCACGCGCGAGATCAGCTGCGGGCCGCCGGTCGGATATTGCTGCAAGAGGCTGTTGGGCGACGCCTTGAACTCGGTAATGACCTGGGCCGGCAGCTGGCGCTGCGGCGGATAAACGGCGGCGCTTGCGGCTGAGGTGATCGTCGCGGCGAGGGCCGCGGCGGCAGCCATGCGAAGCGCAATCTTGATAACGCTCATAAATAGACCTCCAAAAAATCAGTTGCCCCAATCTGCTTCCTCGGCCCCGGGCAAATGGCTGTGCAGCGCGGAACCTATCCGAAGAGAAAACGGCTGTCCACTTATTCTAAAGACTTCGTAAACAGCGCAACTGCTTCAAATCTAGACACTTTTATGAAGCTGGCGCACTCGCCGCGCGGTTGTGTCAACGGTTGTCTGGCGGCCCTCGCCTCGCCCGCCGGTAGCGAGGGCATCCGCGGCCGAGCGGCCCTGCCGGGTCGGGAAGGATTGCGCAAGACCAGCTCCGAAAAGCGCAAAGAATGGAATGCTGTAGCCGGGCACCTGGAGCGTGAAGTCGAGGCACGAATGCAGCAGCGACAGCGTGGCGGTGGCCGCCGCCGCCAGCGGGATGATGGCATCGCGCCGTCGCCCGAACACGCCCTTGGCGAGAACGAGCAGCATGATCGCCCAGCCGACCGCGACCAAGAGCGCCATCGGAATGCCCACCTCGGAGGCAAGCTCGAGCGGCGTCGAATGCGCGGCATCCCAGATGCCGCGAATCGAAATGTTGGGACTGCGATAGGGCGGGAAGGCCCACTGGAAGGTACCCATGCCGGTGCCGAACAGGGGATTGTCGGCGATGATTCGAAGCGTCGATTTCCAGGCCTCGATGCGGCCCTCGTCGACCAGACCCTGGCTGTCGAATCGGCTCGAGACGCGGCCGCCGAGCAGTTGCAAGAGGCCGAGCGCGACGGCGAGGCCCGAGCCGAGCGAGATCCAGATGCCGGTGCGCGGCGGCAGGTCTTTCCGCAGGAACAGCGTGAACGAGACGATCATCGCGAACAGCGACAGGCCGACGCCGGCGCGCGATCCCGTCATGAACATCGCCATCAGACAGATCAGCAGGCAGCCAAGCTGCGGCAAGATTTGTCGTGGAGGGATTGTGCGTAGATCGAGCGACAGACGTCGCCATTCGATATGCCGCTCCGGCAAGCGGCGGCGGACACCTTCCAGGATCAGCAGCATCCAGATCACCGCGCAGGAGCCGAAATAGGCCGCCGCCGTGTTGCGGTTGATGAAGGTGCCGGTGACGCTGCCGAGATAGGCCGTCTTGTCCCGCCACAGGATCAGGGTGGGCTCGATCAGAAACGAGAGCACGCCGTACAGCGCGTAAGCCGCGCCCGAGATCGCGATCACCCACAGCAATCTTCGCGCGCGCTCGCGGTCGGCGCCGACGGTGATGCCGAGCACGATGGCGAGGATGTTGGCGAGCGGGGCGCCGAGCGCGAAGAACGCCTCGCTCTTCACGATGGACGCGGACGGGGCGATCGGCACGCCCAGAAGATCCGCGGCCTGCTTCCAGATCGGCTGGAAAGGCGCGAGGAAGGGATGATCGGACAGCTGCTCATGCAGCACGAAGGCGTAAGCCGCGACGATCACGGTGATGCCGGCGAGCAGCCACAGATGCGGCGCCCGCAGCTCACGCGTCGGCGCGAAGATCACCGCGATGCCGAGACACAGGCACCAGAATGCGATCGACAGATCGTTGGTCGAGCCGAAGGGAAACGGCGCGCTAGCAGCCACGAAGAACAGGATGAACGTGGCGGGCACGCTCCACGACCAGCGGATATGGGGAAGCCGAAGGCGCATCGTCGTTTGGGTGGGCTTTTCTTTGGCTTGTCGCGTTGGCGTTCAGAGGACGCAATCGATCGGATAGATCTTCAGATCCACGTTCAGGCGGCTGTTCCGGGTCTGCGCCCGGAAGGCGTAGAATATCCCAAGGCTATCACTCCCCGGCTCGAGTTTTATTCCAGGAGTTAATTCATCCGGTGGGACCAATAGACCGATGTGCCGGTTGATGCCGGAGATCTCGATCCGCCCCTCCCCCTCGCCGAACCGACCCTCAAGCCGGGTGACGGTGACCTTGGGCAGGCCCCGCCGCTGATGGCAGACCTCCTCCTCCCATAGCTTCGTCTGCTGGACCAACGGCCTGTCCGCTCCGTTAGGGACGATGATGCTCGCAAAGGACGGGCGCAACATTCCGAAGAACCGGCTCTCTTTGGAGTTCGCCGACAGCCGGACTGTGAACGAGAGCTCGCCCTTTTCCCCGCGAAGGCGCGACAAGATCGGCGCATCAGGTTCGGCGGAGACCACAACGTCGATGCGATGGCGAACGCCCAGCTCCCCTGCAGCAGCAAGGGCCTTACCGAGCGGAGCAGGTCCGACGGCAGCAGGAACGAGAGCCAGAAGACGCCAGAATGCTCGAAAGCGCATGAAGCCCCTTGCGACGCTAAGGGTGACCGATCACCGCCGCGCCGTGCGCAGTAGCGCCTTGATCCAAATCCCGAACTCGTAGCAGCAGCAGAACCGCTTCGATTGCTAAACGAAAATGGCACCGGGACAAGGCCCCGGTGCCATCGCTTTGGTCGATCAAGTCGGCGTCTTACGGCGCCAGCTTGACGTTGTTGCGGAAGATCAGCGCATTGTTCGAGAGATTCACGGCATCATTGCCGGTCGCCATGATCACGCGCAGGTAGTTCAGGAACTTGGCAACTTCGACGTTGCGCGAGTTCGAGACATAAATGATGTCCTGGTTCTTCATCATGACCTTGGTGGCAAGGAAGAAGCCACCCGGATCGCGGAAATTGACCGCGAAGATGACCGGGATCGTCTCTGACGTGTACTTGCTCACGTCGATGCCGAGCTGGGCGGCGACCTCACGCGGCTCGCGGCGATAAAGATATACCGCAGCCGGATCAGCCTGAGCGTCGAGAAGGCCACCCGCCTTGCCGACGGCTTCGCCCAGGTTGATGCGCCAGGCATCGAAGTTGAACTCCCCGCTCTGGCCGCTGGCACCGAACGCCAGGAACTTCTGCTGCTCGCGATAGACATAGATGCTGTCGTCGGGCCGAACATAGATATTGTTCTCAGGCGCCATCACGAGATTCTCGAACGGCACGGTCGCCCGGCGTCCGCCGCGCTCCAGCATCACCCAGGTCTCGAAGCCCTGGCCTCTGATGCCGCCGGCGCGGGTGATCGCGTCAAGCACGCGATCCTTCGCACCCGCCGCGCTCGCCGGAAAACGGACGGGCGTGTTGACTTCGCCCAGCACGCTGATGAGCTGGGTACGCTGCGACGACATCGCAACGACAACCTGCGGCTCGATCGCGCGATTGGAGATCTTCTCGACGATAGCCCGCTGGATTTGCACCGCCGTAAGGCCGGCCGCCTTGACCTGGCCGGCATAAGGCACGGTAATGAACCCGTCATTGTCGACGGATTGATCAGGAATCGTTACGAAGTTACCCGGACGGACACCGGCTTCCGCCGGGATGAACAGACCGCCTGCGGCGGCTTCGAAGATGGTAACGCTGACGATGTCGCCGATCCCGAACACGATGCTGGCCGGCGGCCGCTTGTCCGTGAACGCACCGGCGAGTCCCTTGGGCTCGTGGGTGTGCAGGATCTTTACGGTAGCCGGATTGAGCGGCACCAGTTCGTAGGCCGGCGCATTTTCAGTCTGAATCTTGTTGTTGACGTCATCCGTCAGCGGACCGGAGCCGGGATTGGTTGAACACGCCCCGAGCGCTAGAGCGGCCACCAGAAACGCCGGCTTCAATAAATAAGATTTGGCAAAGCAATACATCAATCGCGCCCCTGGAGACCCCAATTAGCTTCGATTGGTACGGCGGAGCGGACGGTGCGACAAGGGTTCCCGAGTGGTTAACGGTGCGATCGGTCGGCTAGTGTTGCGTGCGGGACACTCTTTGGGGCTTGGTTTAACCCTTTGTGACTATTTGTTGTATTTCGCGTGCCCTGTCGGCGAGCAAACCGCCGAACTCGAGGGCTCAATGTGTCGAGCGCAAGGCCGCTTGACCTCGCGGCCGTCTGCTAAGGCTGGGCCATTAAGAGTAGGAATCCCCGTGTCTGGCCTCCTTCTGATTCCGCTGTCGGCGGGTTCCCTCCTTAGCGCCGCCGATCGCCCATGGGGCACTGCCGCCCCATGTCCTGGTAGCGTGGGGCTCTCCTGCCACGGCGCACCGGTTGTTGCGGTGGCCGCCCCTGCCCCTGCTTCCGTCTGGAAATTCACCCGGACACAAGGAGCGAAGGACGGCGAGAGCTTCGCCGCGATCATGAAGACCGCGGACACGATCCAGTCGGATCCGGACTTCGCCGGCTTGATCGTCTGATGTGCGCCGAAAGGCAAGATCGACGTGCTGGTGGCCTTGATCCGGCCCTTCCCGCCCCGGCAGCCAATAGGCCAAATTTAGCCATACAGCTTAAGGGTCTTTTTAGGGGGAAAACCTAGGGTCCGGAGCACGGAGAGTGTTTCGGATGACCGCGTTTTTGATTTTCAGCTTTCTCGTAGGTGCCGTGCTGGGCCAGCGCTTTCGCGTCCTGGTAGTCCTGCCGTTGACTTTCGTCCTGATGCTCGCCGCCATTCCGGTTGGCTTGATGCTCGATCTCACCGTGGTTGAGAGCCTGAAAGACGTGGTGTTCGCCGTCATCGCCCTCCAGGGCGGCTACCTTTTTGGGTCAGGAGCGCGCTTTGGCCTTGCTGCCGCGCGGGCCGGCCGCGTGTTCGCCCGCCCCGTCAACACTGCCCGCTGATTAAGCCGACTCACACTACGCTGGACCTTCGCAGCGCGCGAAAGGCCGAAGCTCATGCTGTTCTCCCGGCAGACCTCCGTTTGAAAACGCACCGCCGGCTTGTATGGTGATCTGACCGTTTCAGGATTCCCTTCGAGCGCGCCGTTTGTCCTTCGCTTATTTTGCCCTCATCGTTTCAATCGTCTCAGCTTCCGCTCTCGAAATTGCCGGCGCCAGGATCGGTGCGCAACTCGGGATGATGGCCGCAGCGCTGAGCTTGCTGGCGGCCGCCTTAAGCACGCGAAAGGCCGACTACGAGCACTATGTTCGCGCGACCGCCTGGGGCCGGTGGATCCTGCTTGCCATTCCGCTGTGCATCGCCGCCCAACTCGTCCCTCTTCCGCTGAGCTGGGCGCATCCGATCTGGGCCAGCGCTCACGACGTCCTCGGCGGCCTGTCGCTCGGGCCGATCACGGCCGATACCGGCTTGACGGTGAACGCGCTGCTGCTGGCACTCGCGGCGGTCTCGTTGCTCGGCGTCACCATCCCGGTGGTCCGCAACCGCGGCCGTGCCGAACTGGTTCTCTTCGTGCTGAGCGGAGTGACTGCGGTGTCCGCCTTGACCTTGGACTTGCATCGGCTGTCGCCGAGCGTTGCGGCAGCCGCGCCCGCTGGCTTCACGACAACTTTGGCCGGCCTCGGTCTCATGCTCAATTTGGCCGTCATGCAGCTTGCTGCTGAACGGGCCGAAACGCGGCACTCGGTCCTTCGCTCGGTCGCGATCGGCCTTTGCGGCCTTGTCGGGGCCCTGGTCAGCGCAGCCGCGATCTTTGGGTTTTCCGGAACGAAC
Source organism: Bradyrhizobium sp. 160 (assembly GCF_023073735.1). Classification (NCBI taxonomy): domain Bacteria; kingdom Pseudomonadati; phylum Pseudomonadota; class Alphaproteobacteria; order Hyphomicrobiales; family Nitrobacteraceae; genus Bradyrhizobium; species Bradyrhizobium sp. 160. Next base: position 178,363 of record NZ_JADPKD010000054.1, on the reverse strand, counting down.
AGCGCGATCGCAGCGGCCTTTGGGGTTGTACTGATGCTGCTGATCCTCATCATCCGCAGGCTCGATCTCTCGCCATTGGCCGCCGGCGCATTGTCGGTAGCAGCTCTGATCGGCGCGACCATCGTATTGAGCTTCCTCTTCGAAAAGAGCTCTGGACCTATCCTCATGCGGCTCGTCCCAGCCGCAGGCGGCGAGACGAAGGCCGCCCTCGAGAGGATGTTGGCCGACACACGCTGGTTCGGCGCGGGCGCAGGGACATTTTCGGCCGTCGCCAGAATCTATCAGAGCGAGGCTGGCACGACCTTGACCGCACCCTCGGCGGCCATCGCCGTCTTTGCGGTTACGGGATGGATCGGTTTGACCGCCATCATGGCAGTAAGCCTGATCGCTCTGGTGCGCCTGTTCTTCGGCGCGCTCCAGCGCGGGCGCGACTCGTTCTTCCCAGCGGCGAGCGCGGCCTGCGTTCTCTTTGCACTCGTCCAGAGCTTCGCCGGTCCGGGACTGCTGCGCCCGGCAGCAATCCTGTGTCTTTCGGTGATCGTGGGACTGGGGCTGTCGCAGAGCGTCAGCCAATCCTCATCACGATAGAGCGCCGGTCATCAGACAGCGCGATCCCCGAGTGACGCCCAGTAGTTCGGGTTCTTGGGCGATTGAATGCGGACCCAACGATAAGGCTTCTTCGACCACGGCAGGATGTGGCCGGAGAGATTGTCCAGCACGAGATCGCCGGAGAAGGTGCGCACCACGACCACGAGATGATGCTCGCCCCAGGTGGTCACGACCTCGCTGAGCAGCACCGAGCGCGCCGGAAAGCCTTTGGCGATCAAATCGTGGCGCTTTGTCACCGCGTAATCGTTGCAGTCGCCGCTCGCCGGATGCAGTAGCCATTTCTCGGCCCGCAGCCCTTCCAGATTGGCCTCGGGACGGATGGCGGTATTGACCCGCTGGTTGACCTCTTGCATCTGCGCCAGCCGCTCCGGCGTGAGCTTCAGACGGCCGCCGCGGAATACGATCTGCTGCGGCCGCGGCCTGCACTCGTCCTTGTACTTCAGGCAAAAGATGGTGAACGCCATCGGCGCCAGCGTCGGCTGGTCGAATTTGATGTATTGGATGGCACCTCGCAGCCCCAACGGCGCGCCCACGAAGGCGGCTTCCGCGCTCTGCTGCACCCCGCCAGCAACGACGACGGCGGCCACGGCCGCCAGGAACTTTACAACGTTGCGCATATGGCGCTCCCCCTTCTTGTAGGAAAGGACGCTACGCGAGACCTCTTGAAATACGGCTCAAAGGCCAAGCGATTCTTTAATCAAAATGCGGGCGCGTTGGTTGCAAACAATTAAGAATATCGATGTGTGACTGGCTCTGCTAAGAGCGGTCACGACGTTCCGCTCGTGGCGCTGGATGCGATTCGACCGACCTGATGGACCTTTCCTCACGCTTTCGAAAGAAGACCAAGCCTCGGCTTCCCGATGGTGTTCGCGTCTATGCGATCGGCGATGTGCACGGCCGCGCCGATTTGCTTCAATCGCTGTTAACCGTCATCGATGCCGACCTTGCCCGCTCGGCCCCCCAACGCGCCATTCAGGTCTTTCTCGGCGACTATGTCGACCGTGGCCCGGACTCACGCGGCGTTCTTGATCTGTTGATCGCGCGCTCGAAATCTCACGAGACGGTTTGTCTGAAGGGCAATCACGAAGTCTTCCTGCTCGAGGTGCTCAAGGATCCCGCCCGCTTGCAGGAGTGGCGCCACTATGGCGGCCTCTTGACGCTGGTTTCCTACGGCATCACGCCGACCATGAATCCGTCCGCGGAACAGCAGGTCGAACTGATCGAGCGACTGAAACGCGCGCTCCCGCTGGAGCACTTGTCCTTCCTCCAGCAATTGCCCTCGTCCTTCACCTGCGGCGACTTCTTTTTCGTCCATGCCGGCGTCAAGCCGGGCGTCGCGCTCGATCGTCAGAAGGACGAGGACCTGCTCTGGATCCGCGAGGAATTCCTGAACTGCGAAGACCGCTTCGGCAAATATATCGTCCACGGTCATACGCCGGTCGGCGCGCCCGATATCCGTCCTAACCGCATCAACATCGACACCGGCGCCTACGCGACCGGAAACTTGACGCTGCTAACGATCCAAGGCGATAGTCTGCTCGCAATTTAGGCTCTGGCTGGACCTCGGTCCCGTCGTTCGCTCGCCCTCACCGGCTCGTCAATTCCATCATGAACCGCATCATCCTGCTTCGCGTCGTCGGCATCTGCACCGCAACCGCGCTGGCGCTTCACGCCGGCATGGCGTTCTACGGCGATCTGATACGGCCGAACTTTCGCGCCAGCGATTTGTTCTCGGGCGAGATCCCGCCCGACAAGGCCAAGCTGGCGGCCGCCGGCGGCCTGGCATCTTTTTCATGGGATGGCGACCTGCTGGCGAATTACGCGGCAGCGATGGCCGCTGACGTTCTTCACCGTCCGTCAACCGAAGCGGGCGGACGGGCCAGCGATAACAAGGCAGCTCAAGGCGCGGTCGTAGCCGCCTTGAAAGTCTCACCGATCAGGCCTGCGCTATGGCTCACGCTCGGCACGCTGCAGGCACAGGCCGGCGAGGCGGTAACGCCTGCAGTGAAAATGTCCTACTTGACCGGGTCGGTGCCGATCGACGTTGCCTTCTCTCGCGTCCAGATTGTCACCTCGAGCGCGGCCGCGACCGATGAAGAGATCAAGCTGCTGGCGCAATCCGACATCCGGTCGGCTCTGGCCAATCGCTCTCGTTACGAGCCACTGCTGATCGCGGCCTATGTGCAGGCAACGCCGCAAGGCAAGTCGCTGCTGCTGGAGACCACGAAAGTGACCGATCCCAAATTTAACGAGATTATGCGGCGATACTGAACCTGTATGGGCTTCGTTGCCATCGCTCCTTGGGCTGCAGCGAGTTCTCAGCGCACCGATTTCGGGTTGACCGGCACAAAATCCTGATCGCGGCGCGGTTGGTCGGATCGACCCTGGTAGACGAACATGCCCTTCTTGGTCGCGATGATGTCGCCGCGTTGCAGGCTCTCGTCGCGCAAGAGACGTTCGGTCGCGACAAGGTCCGGATCTTCGGGAATCGGCTTGTAGAGCTCAGGATGCTCCCGTCGCTCGCGCGAGACCTCCTTTGCCCGGCGCCGCGCGTCCTCGATCCGCTGATGCCATTCATCGCGCGTGACTTCCGGCTCGCTCGGCGGAAGATAGTCGTTGAGTGAGAGCTCCGGTTCGCTCTGGGCGACACACAACGAGGGGCTGGCGAAACCAAGACCGAGCGCACCGGCAACAATTATGACCGCCCGAGACGGCGCCCCAAACCATTTTCCCTCGTGATCACGCCGACCTGTTCGCAACTTGATGACTCCGGGCCGAACGATAAGGACGACCATCGGCCATTTCGCTATCTTCAGCTCTTCAGTCTATACCTTTGCAAGTAGCAAGAAAGCCAGTTCGCGGGCCGACTTTCCACTTTAGTTCGCAGGGATTTCAGCACGTGGTTCGGGACGCCCGGCGGCAGGCCAGATCGAATACCCGCAACTCATCCATACTAGTATGAAGCGGACAGGTCGGAGAGATATCGCTTCGAGCGAGAGTCTCTTCTGTGGACTGCCTCAGACCGCATCGAGTGGCAAGAAACTCGAACTGGCAACACTCAACGCCTGCGCGAACTGCTTGAAGAGGTGACATTCTGCTCAAACAGCTCCGCAGCCGCGCATAGATCGAAGGATCCTATCATTTGATCGGAGGGCGCTCACCGGAACGTGCAAGAGCTGAGAACGAGACCGGAACTGGCCAATGCGTCCCTATGCCCGTCAATGCCGGTATCGCTGATTGGGCTTTAATGCCACCTTTGTCTGCATTCGGCTTCTCGCTTCCCAACGGCCCCTTACTGCCGACGAGGACAACCTCTTACCCGGTCCGAGCGCCTGTGAGGCTTCTTCTTTGCCTTTAGGAAAGAGCTAAGGCTCAATCTCTCCAACTGGACAACACAGGGCGAGCTTTCCGCTCCCCAGCCGGGCCGCCAACACAATTACCGCCTGCTCGAGTCGCTGCCCCGAGTTCTGTTCCCGTAATAGGGCCGGGCAGAGCCGCTCGTCACGGGGGGCTCGATTCGGCTCGGAATATTTCGCGTCGCCGTGGAGGGCGACGGCTGCGGTGGGTTGACGATGATCACATTGCGATTGGGCGTCGAGGGATCGTTGACGCCCTGGGCCCAGGCGGCGGCCGGCACGACAAGCGCGAATATGATCAAGACTAAGCGTTTCATGTGCGACATCTCCCGAGCAGGAACGTCAGGGAGGCGAACACCGTTCCTTCACGGTTGCTTGCGTTGCCTTCACCGAGGCACGGCAATCAGCTTGCCATCCCTCCAGACGCCTTGGGCCGCCCTTCCGGCAGGAAGGCTCCCCGTCACATTTCGGACCGCGGTAGGCCGGGACGCGGCCTGGCTGGTTTGCGCCTTTTTGGTCGGCGTTGTGATGATGCTGGAACTGGTGGTGTTGGCCTGATCCTTCACGCCTTGCGCCAAAGCGGGCTGAACCAAAAACGCCAAAAACGTGATTGCTGTCAAAGTGCCGCGCATCATCAAACACCGGAAAGAGGAGCTGGGCGAAATGTCACAGGTTTCTGCCCAAAAGCAAGCTATTCGAGAAGGTCGCGACGGACCTTTGCAGGTCGGATCCATCGGAGCGAGCCACCGCAGCCGAAGGATCCGCGGTGAAAAGGCCTAGCGAAACAGCTGTATCCGGGCTAGTTGATCGGCCTTGATGACCGAGCCCGGTGACACTGCAGCCAACGCGCACGAGATCAAGGCTGGACTTGTCCGCCTGTTATCAGGGCGGATCCGCGAAATCTCCGACGACCCTCGGCAGATGCGGGATGTCGTTTACGAATTGGCCCGCATCAAGCTGCTGGAACAATTCACCCAGGCCGATGCGCGGGAAGCACGAGCGCTCCAACAGGTCCTCGAACGCGCCATCCGGGAGGTCGAACGGTCCTTTGATCAAAGCGAGCCGTCCTCACCGGCAAAAACTGCCGCTGCGCCCGCGCCCAAGTCTCCGCCGGCCAATGCCCCTGTTCCCCCGCCCATTCCGGCGCCGCCTGCTTTGGCTTCACTGGCCGCTCCGAAGGCCGCGGAAACGCCACGCGGACCTGCGGCACTGCCAAGATCGCTGGAGCAACTCAAACGAAGCGGCGCCTTTAAATCTCTCGTTCGATTGACCGCCATCCTCGTGCTCATTGCCGGCGCCGGTGCCGCCTATTGGCTGCGTCTGAGGACACAAGTGACCGAATTGTCGCAGGTGGCGCTGCCGTCCGTGCGCTCACCGAAAAGCTCGGAGCCTCAGCCGACCGCCATCCCGACTCCCGCGGTGGGCGAGACCGGTGAACGCCGGCCGGAAAGCCCAAAGGAGCTGGCGCAAGCTGCGCAACCCTCGATGCCTTTGCCGACGACCTTCGGCGTCTACGCCTTGAGCGAGGGCCAGCTCCATGAGCTCAAGCCGGTGCCCGGAAAGATTCCGGACCGGCGCGTCGCGATCTCGGCAGCCATCAACACGCCGAGCGCGACCACATTGACGGACGGCGATGTCAAATTCATCGTGTTCAGGCCCGACGGGGGTGTCGATCCAAGCGGGACCGAAGTTCGGGTGGTCGCGAAAGTCTCCCGGGCGATGGGCGTCGATGCCACCGGGAAAGCCGCGATGGTCAGCGCCGGCGATTCCTGGGTCATTCGGAGCATGTCCTACCCCTACAAGGTAGGCCCGGTCGAAGACCAGCCGAGAATGCTGTTGCTCCAACCAGAGCAAGACGGCTTTACGCTCGTCCCCGGCCGCTACGTCGTGGTGGTCAAGGGCATGGGCTACGACTTCACGGTGGCCGGAACGGTCACTGATCCCAATCAATGCGTCGAACGTATCAATGCAACGAACGGCGCGTTCTACTCGCCCTGTCCGCCGCCCCGACGCCAGCCGTAGCCACCTGTTCTTATTTGGCCGGCTTGTTGTCCTTTGGCGCGTCCGGCGGCATGTCGTCGACCTTGCCGTTGTTGGCGACGCATTTTTGGAAATATTCGCGCTTCTCCTTGGCCGTTCCCTTGGTGCTCCCCGCCGCGGGGTTGCCGATTTGTCTAGGCGGAAAGGCCTTGGCCAGCGCCGCATCGCATGCGCGCGCCACCTCGGCAGTGATGGCCGAAGCCGTCGCCGGCGCGGCCAGTGTCAAAGCACCTGCCAGTCCAATCAACGTCCGCAAATTCTTGACCGGCACCTCTTCGCTCCTTCAATTCGTGGATGCTTGCCGGGACCATAGCAAAAAGGATCGCAGCACCAAACGGCAAACCGGTGCCGAATTGTCACGCGGCCGTACCTACTCGGCGCAAGGCTATGCATTTGAGAGTGTTTCCCGCTGCCATCCTTCGAGACGCCCGCTTTGGGCGGGCTCCTCAGGATGAGGATGGAGCGCGCGGAAGCAGTTTCAAACGGGCCCCGACGCCGATTATCTGGTTCACCTCGGCCTACGGGAGAGGTGCCCTCCTCGGCTCGCACCGATCCAACCAAAGCTCATCTCGCTTTAGCTGTTGAGCTGCGGCGGTTTGAAATCCGGAAAGCGCGTGAGCATTGCGGCCTTGACGAACTTCAAGTGAGCAATGCTGCTTGCCAATTCCTTGAGCCGTCGCTGGCCATTCGAGATGTCGGCCGCGAAGAGATCCTGATGATAATTGTCGAGCGGCTCTCGCTCGAGATATTCATCGGTGCCATTTCCGAAGGTGACGGACGCACGCGCGAGGGCATCATCAACACGCCGGTTGAGGCCGGCCTGCTCCCGCTCCGCCTCCTGCAATGCTGTTTCAATCGCCGCCAGGACGGCACCGATCCGCACGCGGTCGGTCTCCGCATCACGCTCGACAGAGCGCGCCTTAAAACCCTTGTTCTCGCGGCGAGAGCCGAGAAGATTGTGTGCGCGCGCTCTCAGGAACAGCTGAAACATTTGGGCCATCCCACATTCGAGATCAGGCGGCTACCATCGGTCAGGCATAGTTAACAAACCCTAAATTTTGCGCCCGCTCCGCCTGGCTTTGTTCGATCCATGCCCGCCAGGCTCCTTCGTGCCTGGAATAGAGCTCAAGCCAGCGAACTTCGGCCGCAGCGGCGGCTGCTTCGCTCACGCAAATCTCAGACGCGAATTGCACCGTATTGTTCGGCGAAAGATCCAGCGCTTCGAACTCCGCAGTTTGCTGCAGCGAAAGGCCGATCAGGACACGACGCCCTTGTGCGTCGACGAAATACCTAGGGGCGCATTGCGCCTTTGATCAATCATCTCGAATGGCCCTCATTCATGATCCAAGGCTCTGGAATATCTTTCAGCCGACGATCAAAGCTACGAACAAACGCGACCAAAATGAGACGCAAATCGCGCCCAGCAACACAATCAAATACGCCATCTACGCCTGCCCTGCGAGCCGCGAAAAAATCGAGATGGCTACTCTCGCCACAAACTGATCCGTCTTAAGTTGCCTTTCCGAAGCGCTCAAGGACCGCGCCACGTTAACCTAACTGCACATGGTTATTCGACATTGCCACAACATCAACTCCAACCGAAACGTCGCGCCGATGTTTTTGCCATCACGATGGACGCTCGCTTTGCCTGACTCTCATCGAGGCCGGGGTGTAGGGCGCATAGAGACGATATCGCGCTGATCGCTTGCGCGAGCGCCACGCCCGCACACCATAGCCGCAGCAAAAGCCAGCTGCAAAAATCGAAATCAAAACCAGAACTGCAAGCATTTGGAATGTTCCCAGTTTTCGGAACGCTCCTCCCGGTCCATTTCAACGTGATGTCGTGACGACTTCAAGATCATCGGCGCTGAAACTTTTGTCAGACGAACATGAAGTTTGTGCAACGTGGTGCTTGGAGTTTGGTCGTCGGCGAGAAAACCTAGGGCCGGGAGGATGACGAAATCTCTCATTGTTCAAGAGCGGATCCCGCCGGCGATGCTAACCCTGTTCACCTCGGCAAGCAGCCTGAGCCCACGCGCACCGGTGGTCGAGCGTGTCTGTACTCTGCGTGATGACGTCGCTTCCGACACATTTTTCGCACGCGGCTGCTGGCGATTGCAGACACTGACGAAACCTCCGGGGTTATACGGAGCGTCATGCACCAACTTCATCCCGGTAAGGTTGAGCAGTTAGCTTAATCCGCGTTGTTTGTTGCGAAATCTCGCATTTCGCTTATCCATCTTCGCACCGGGCTCCCCCAAGCCCGGCCCCACCCAAGCAAAGCCGTCGAGCGAACGTGGGTCGCTTGGCGGCTTTGTCCTTGTGTCGACGAGAGGATCATTTCGGTTATGGCGCGCAAGCCCTGGTCGTTCAAGGAAGACCGCCGGCTCATGGAGCTGGCCAAGTCGTCGGCTTCGCTGGAAGAGGCCGCGAAAGTTCTCGGGCGCTCGCCTGATGCGATCAAGCGCATGGCGTTGCGACTCGGTCTTTCGTTGAAGTCGAAAGGGGGCAAGAAGTCTTAGCCGCGGAAGCGCGGCAGCGCTCGCCTTTGCGCCTCGCAGCCGACCTCCCCGCGGTGCGGCGCGCGCGAACGACGTCGCGGGCGAGCCGAACAGGTGATCCCATCCTCGACAGCGCCGCAACACGCCTTCGACGCGGCCATAGCTTCATCCCGGCGGGCGGAACCAAACCAACGCTCGGCTGTTGATGCCAGACTTCACAGCGAGGCCTGGCAGTGCTCAACTTAGCCATTTCCGCGATGTTGATTTGGCTGGCGATCAATATCGCCTTCGTGGTGCTTCGGCTCCGGACCCCCCGCCATCCGGCCACGTCCCCCACCCACAGGCCCAGCTCACCTTGTCCCGACGTGATTCCTCTACGCCATCGCCTCGGGCGGTGATCGGCGATAGAAGATCTCGCCCGAGGGGTCCGTTCGGCTCGTTCAACCTAAAGCGCGATGAGATCAGGACCAATCGTCATCGCGGTTAGGTTATCGTTTGAGCATGATCTTTTCGGAAAACCGCTTCGCACTTTTCCGGATCACGCCTTAGTTGTTGGTCTTCTTCTGGGAGCCCATCCCGGAGCTGGTCCCGTAATTGGGCGTCCCGGTTCCTTTGAACGCGCCACCCATGCTGTTCGAACCGGAATTCGTTCCAGTGCCGCTGCGGGTCGCCGAAGCGGGGTGCGTGCCCGATGGCCTGTCTTTGGTTCCCTGTGCCGAAGCCGCAGAGCTCCCGACAATTAGCGCCAGGAGGAGGATGCTTAACGTCCTGATCATACTGCTCAACTTTCCATGCTCGTTTCTAGTGCTTGCGCCGCGAGACCATCGGCCAACCATCACCCGGGTAGGCCCCGCGCCGGTCCGCCCGTTAAACTCTATCTTAGCCCGCGCTGGCTAGGATCAATTCTCCAAGCCTCGCCTCATTTCGCCTGACCCGGATGAAACGACTGCGACCGAACCTTCCGTTTGCGGCGCTCGTGCTTGCGAGCACGATGGCGTTCGCCTTGTCCGGCCATTTCGCCGCGGACGCCGTCATTCGCCACCAGCAGGCGCATCAGCTGAACGAGTTGACCGAGGTCGTTCTGCGGCGCTCCGAATTGGCCGTCGATTTTGCCGCGGCCAGCCTAGACGAACTCCCAAAACGCAATCTCGCCAGCTGCGAGCCCGCGGCGTTGCAAGCCATCCGCCTCCACGTCTACCAGCGCTCGGCGATCAAGGACGTCCGCCTCGTCAAACCGGATGGCTCGGTGATCTGCTCGGCCTATTCCGAGACGCTCGAGTTCGACAAGGGATGGGCGGGTCGCCATGACATGCTGCCCTCGCGCGACAAGGCGCTGTCGCTGTTCCGCGTGGAGCAGTTCGGCGGCGATGCCCTGGGCGTGCTTAGGGACATCAATGACAGCTCCGCCCTTGTCGCCATTGTCGGCATCAATGCCAGCCTGTTCGACATCATGCCCGCCGAGCTGCGCGCGCACAGCGAGGTGATCCTCACCTTGAGCAATGGCGAGAAGCTCGGCGAATTCCTGCTCGATGCCGGCAGGCCGCTGGTGAAACCAACCAGCTTCGAGCGGCATTCCACGCGCTTGCCGCTTGATGCCACGATCCGGGTCGAGCACGCGGTCCTCTCGAGCTGGAACAGCGAGGCTTATTGGCCGGCGCTCGCAGTCGCTCTTGGCCTTGGCACACTCTTCGGCATCCTGCTGGCACGCAGCCGCCGGATGGAAGGGCCGGTCGCCGATCTCGATCGCGGATTGGCGGCTGGCGAATTCAAGCCATACTACCAACCCATCTTCGACCTCAGGGCGGGCCGGATCACAGGCTGCGAGGTTTTGGCGCGCTGGGTGCGCCGAGACGGCTCGGTCGTCCCGCCGATGAAATTCATTCCGCTCGCCGAATCCAGTGGACGCATCCAGGCGATGACCTGGCAGATCCTGAGATCGGCGCTGTCCGACCTGCAGCCAATGCTGAGGGCGGACAAGACCTTCAAGCTGTCCCTGAATGTCGTGCCCAAGCACCTGCTGAGTGCCGGCTTCGTCGAAACGCTGCGTCGCACCGTCCTGACGGCCAGGGTCTCCGCGCGCCAAATCGTGGTCGAAGTCACCGAGCGCGACGAGCTCGACGATCTTGCGCGCGCCGCGGCGGTTGTCGCCGAGCTGCGAGACCATGGCTTCCGCGTCGCCATCGACGACGTCGGCGTCGGCCATAGCGGACTGTCCCGATTGAAAGGCCTCGGCGCCGACACGATCAAGATCGACAAGTTCTTCGTGGACACGATCACCGTGGACGCGTCGACGACGATGATCGTGGAGATGCTGGTGGCGCTCGCGAGGGACCTCCATATGACCGTGGTCGCGGAAGGCATTGAGACGGAGGAGCAGCTCCGCGCGCTGGTCGCATCCGGCGTGGAAGAGGGCCAGGGTTATCTCGTGGCGCCTCCGCTTCCGTTCGCCAAGTTTAGTGCGCTCGTCGAGTGCCGGCGCGCGGCGAAATCAGGCGCGGCGGTGTCAGATGATACGGCTTTGGTGGCCTAACGGCGGCCCGAGCTTTTAACGATATTTTCTGCTTTCCAGCCGGACCGGCAACCGACGGGCTATGCTGGCGCCATGCGCAGAAACCACCTCATTGCAGCCGCGAGCATCTGCCTTGCCCTCATCGTCTACGCCACGCTGGCGAAGCTGGCAGGAAGACCCGCGCTCCTGGGCCATCACGAGGCGTACTGGGTCGTCGTGATCGAGCGCTTCAGTGCCTATGGGCTGCTCGGCTTCCTTCTTTCCTTCTTGCTGCCAGGACGGCTCGGTTTGGCTTGGTCGCTCGTGATCGCGGTCGCGATGGGGCTGGAGCTGATGCAAGCGTTGATACCCGATCGGGATCCGGGCTTTCTCGACGTGCTCCAGAAGGCGGCAGGCGGCACCGTCGGCGTCATGCTCGCCCAAATGATCCTGGCGTTCTTGCCCAGACCACCGTCCTGAAGCAACCGGTATCGCTTCAGCAAGATGACCGGTCGGACGCACAACCGGTCCTTACTTCATCATCTGGCCGCGCAATTCACCGCCCGGGTTCGCGGCCGTATGGATGTTTGCGTACCATTTTCCGGCCAATAGATCTGCCGCCTGCGCGTCGGTGAGCGTGGCACTGCCTTGGATTGGGCTTTGCACTGTCTTGAACGGCAAGACGATGCCGGCGTTCTTGCCGGCTTCGCCGGGGCCATGGAAATGCGCGCCCATTGCCGGTCCCGTAAGCCCGGCATAGGTGACGGTGTAAGTCAGAACTTTCGTTTCACTGTCGTAGCTGGCTTCTGCCTTGCCCGATCCGGTCGAGCTGTTCGGGGGCACTTCATTGCTTCCCTTGAGCTCGGCTTGCAGCTTCACGACTTCCGCGTTTGCCGTCCCGCTCGTCGCAATGACGCTTCCAATGAGCGCAAGCGTTCCCAACAGTGCCACCGACGGCCGACACCCGGCTTTGCTCATGCATCCCTCCTGCGGACTTCGCGACCCATCGGCAGTGAACACCGACGACAGCCGGAAATTCCGCCACAGAGCTTATGCTGATTCGGGACGAACGCGGGAATTAGCCTTCGGCGTAGGCCGGAACACGCCGAGGCTCAGGCCGCTCCACGCCTGTTGTGGAGCTGGGTGGGAGCCAGGAGTTCGGCCATCTGCCGATGGGTGTTGTGCAGCGCCTCAATGGCGCAATCCAGATCGAAATCCGCCTCACGAACGGCTGCAAAGAACTTGGCCGTCAGCGCCAGATCGAGTTTGACGCGCGTCGTCCCGTCGCGACTCTTGCGGCGATCGAGCGACAAATGGATGGCACGCTCCCTGGCCTCCATTGCGCCGCAGCCGCAAAGCGCACCGAGTTCGTCGTATGTCATCCAGATTTGAGGCATCTTCTTCCACCACACTTGATCGGCCGCGAGGCTAGTTCTCGCGTCTAAAGGCAGGGTTGCTGCAGCGCGGCCGCGGTGTGATTTCGAAACAATAGTGTCAATGCAATGCTAATGATCGCGGCGGGCACCCGTCGAGCTGAGCGGATGATGGTCGATTTGCTTTCACCTGGGCGGGCCCGCCGTGAACGGATGCCGCGGCCGGGAACGGCTGTCGGGCCCCTTGGGCAGCTTGTCGGCATTGAGCTTCACGACCGCGCTCCTGACATCGGCAGCCGGGGCATCTTCCTGACTGTAGATCAGCGTCGCCTCGAATTTCACGTCAGGCGCTTGCTTCGCCGTTCCGGAGCAGGTCGCCATAGCGCCGCTGAAGACGCCGGAGAGATAGACCTCGACCTCGTCACGCCCGAACACGGTCGGCGGGCCGTCGGCATGCCGGCGCGTGGTCAGAACGGCCGTGAAACGCCGGTCGTCATCGAATTGATAGGAGCCGCCATAGGTGAAGAAGCTGTCACTGCCCGAAATCCGGCCCTGGGCCAGATGCACGATACCGGTGCCTTGCGCTTGTGCGGTTCTGAACCACGCCGCGTATTTGCCCTCTTTCAGCATGGGAACATCCGTCGTGATTTTCACCCGTATTTGCAACGAACCTGTGGGGCGCGACAATGGCTGGCGCGGCGAGCATTCCGCCACGGTTAACACGCTGCAAAGTCGATCGATCAAATTTCTGCCGGCCGCGATGCAAAGCCGGCAGCGACGTCAAAACAGTTCTACGCCATCGTGCCCATGGCTTGATACTCGGTCGCCGATTTGAACCTGTTCCTGATAAAGTGCACCAATATCAAAGAGTGATTCTGGTCACACTTGCCTGGGCGCCCCGCTGCTAAGCATCGGACCGGGACGGGGACCGGTAGAGCATCGTCGAATTGGATGAGAATTCCCATGAAAAGCCTGATCGGCGCCCTTGTCGGCGCGTTCTGTATTGCGGCCCCCGCCCTGGCGGAGACACCCGCCGCGATTGTCGAGGATGTGCAAGGCAAGGTCGACGGCGTCGAGTTCATGGACTATGTGGCGCCGGGCAAGATCATCAAGCTCGGGCCCAAGACCAGCGTTACCCTCAGCTATCTGAAATCCTGCTTGCGCGAAACAATCAGCGAAGGCGTCGTCCTGGTCGGCACTGAACAGAGCACCGTACAGCTCGGCGACGTTCAGCGCGCCAAGGTGCCCTGCGATACCAAGGCGGCGCAGCTCTCCGAACGCGAGGCCAACCAGAGTGCCGCGACCACCTTCCGGACCGTGCGGTCCGATGCCAAGGGGGCTCCGTCCAAGCTGCCGACGATCTATGGCGTCGCGCCGCTGGTCCAGGCCAAGAGCGGCAGCACGCTCGTGATCGAGCGCACCGACGGCAAGGAACCCACGATCAGCGTGCCGCTCAAGAACGACGTCATGATCCGCGGCAAATTCTATGACTTTGCCAGGGCCGGAAAGTCACTGACCCCGGGCGGCAGCTATCTCGCCATTCTCGGCGCCAAGCGTTACGCCTTCCAAGTCGACGCCGGCGCGACGGCATCGCCTACCCCGGTTATCGGCCGCCTGCTGCGGCTCGAATAGACGGACCTAGCGAGGCCGCGATGCGGCGGATCGGCAGGCGGGACATCGTTGCGGCGATCCTGATTGCGCTCCTCGCGGGCGCGATCGTCATGTCTCCGCCGCTTCAGATGCTGCAAGGCCTGTCGCTCGACATCCTCACCGCGCTGCGCGGCAAGCTGATGGGTGAGCGCCGCGATCCTGCAATGTCGCCGGTCGTTGTAGTCGCGATCGATGCGGAAACCTACGACACGCCGCCCTTCAAGGGATCGCCGACGCAAACCTGGACGCGTGAGATTGGACGGGTGCTCGGCAGCATCACCGAGGGCGGCGCAAAGGTCATTGGCTTCGACGTCATCTTTCCGAGCTCGATCGAGCAGTCCGAGATTCCCTTCGGCGACGCGCCGCTCGGCACCCGCATGAGGGGTTTCGATCGGGATTATCTGATCGCCCTGCGGCAAATCTCCGACAGCGGCAAACTGGTGCTCGGCGAAATCCTGAACAACGAACACCCGGAAGTGCCCTATCGCGCACAGCAAGTGGCCGTGCGCAATACCATCCGCGCGCTCAACGTACACACTGATCCCGACGACGTGATCCGGCGCATGCCATTGAGCTTTGCCATCGAGGGCAAGCCTGTCCCCGCGATGGCGATCGAGCTGGCTGCGCGTGCGCTTGGCGCAAAGCCTGAGATTGCGCCGTCCGGCGCGACCGAGTTGTCCGGCTATGCGATCCCGAGCGCGATGCCGAATACAATCACACTCAACTTTCGCGGGCTGGGACGCGACGTCCCGACCTTCTCCTTCGCCGACCTGCGCGCCTGCGTCGAGAAGGGCGATCGCGATTTCTTTCGCCGCGCCTTCGACGGCAAGGTCGTGCTGCTCGGCACGGTCCTGAATTTCGAGGACCGTAAGCTCACCTCGCTGCGCCTGTCTGGCGGATATGACGGCACGCCGGCGGCGCGATGCGCCCTGCCCGCGCCGGAGCGTGGCGCGCAACGCCCCCGCAGCGATGTCGCCGGCGTCTTCGTGCACGCCACCGTCGTTCGCAACTTGATCGAACGCGACGCCGTGACCGAGCTCGGCTTTCCCGCGCGGAGCATTCTCACGATCCTGTTCGCGCTCGTCATCGCTTGCGCCGCCTGTGTGCTTGCACCGAGCGGCGCCCTGATCGCCTGGCTCGCCCTCACCGCCGCTTACTCCGCCGTGGCCGTCGGTGCGTTCGTTCACGCCCTGGCACTGCCGCTGACCGAGCCTGCGCTCGCAAGCCTTGCCGCGCTCGCGATGATGATCGGCTACCGCTTCGTGCTGGCCGATCGCGACGAGCGCTTCCTGCGCAAGAGCTTTGCGTTCTATCTCGCGCCTGAAGTGATCGACACCATGGTTACATCCGGCAAGATGCCGGCGCTCGGCGGCGAGATGCGCAACGTCACCATGTTCTTCTCCGACCTCAGCGGCTTCTCCTCGATCGCGGAGACGATGACACCTGGCGAGCTTGTGACCCTGATGAACGAATATCTGTCCGCCATGACCGACATCATCGAGGCCCATCGCGGGTACGTCGACAAATATATCGGCGATTCCATCGTCGCCATGTTCGGCGCCCCGGCCGACGACGTTGCACATGCGCGCAATGCGGTGCGTGCCGCGCTGAAATGCCACCAGAAGCTCGCAGAGCTCAACGCCAACAATGCCGCCTTTGCGGGCCACGGCCTGTCGCATCGTATCGGCCTCAACAGCGGCGAAGCCGTGGTCGGCAACATCGGCTCGCGCCGCCGCTTCAACTACACCGTGATGAGCGACACGGTGAACGTTGCCTCGCGGCTCGAGGGCGCCAACAAATATTACGGCACCGCGATCATGGCCTCCGAAACCACGATGGCGCAGACCGGTGACACCTTCGCCTGGCGCGAGCTCGATGCGATCAGGGTGTTGGGACGCGGCGAGGCGGTCAGGGTGTTCGAGCCGCTGGCGGAGAGAGGCGCGGCGAGCGCCGAGCAGGCGAAGGTGGCCGCAGCGTATGCGGAAGGCTTGGCCTGCTGGCGGGCCAGGGATTTTGTGAAGGCGGCCGAAGCGTTCGAGAGCGCGGCGAAGATCGATCCCTCGTCGGCGCTATTCGCCAAACGCGCCAGAATGCTGATCGCGAATCCGCCCGCGTCTGATTGGACACCGGTCAACATGCTCGAGGGGAAGTAGCAGTTGATCGCTCCCCTCCAGGGCAGGGTAAACGCGTGCCACCCTAAACCGGCAGCTCCGGCAGGCGCGCATCGGGAGGAAGTCTGACGACCTCGGCCTTTGTTGGCCGGCACGCCACTTACCTTCGTATATGGTGTCCTATCCTTTGGATAGAGGCCGTTTACCTCAGTACAATTGAGCACGGAATGCGCGCGCTCTAGCGTGACTGCATTCGGCGCCCTGGCGCTGGTGGCATGAAACCTCCCTGACCTTGGCGCAAGACGGCCACCCCTGTCCGGTCGTCTGCGCCGCTTTTTTCAGCAAGCCATCGCCAGCTTTTTTTCGAAACTGGAGATTTGTGCACAATGTCTTCCCTTGAGAAGATCGCACTCTTTATCGATGGCTCCAATCTCTATGCCACCTCCAAAGCGCTCGGCTTCGACATCGATTTCAGGCGGTTGCTCAGCGAGTTTCGAAGCCGAGGTGCACTGTTGCGCGCCTTCTACTACACGACCGTCATCGAGGATCAGGAGTTTTCCTCAATCCGCCCGTTGATCGATTGGCTCGATTATAACGGATACACCGTCATCACCAAGCTCGCCAAGGAGTTCGTCGACGCCACCACCGGCCGCCGCAAGGTGAAGGGCTGCATGGATGTCGATCTCGCCGTGAGTGCGATGGAGCTCGCCGAACACGTCGATCAGATCGTGTTGTTCTCGGGCGATGGGGACTTTCGTTCGCTCGTGCAAGCCCTGCAACGCGGCGGTGTCCGCGTGACGGTGGTCTCCACGCTCTCCACTCAGCCGCCCATGATCGCCGACGACCTGCGCCGACAGGCGGACGTATTCCTCGATTTGGCAGACCTGAAACCAAAAGTGGGGCGCGATCCCGCCGACCGGCCCCGCGAGCTTCGGCAGCCACCGCAATTCCTCGCACGCGGATCGATCGATCGGGGCGACCGGGTGGAATGATCCTGGGACGGCCGCCGGCACCGTCGAGCACCCTGCTTTCCAGCGTCGTGCGTTCGCCCTTGGTGCTCGGCGTCACCAGGACCTCCGAAAAGTTCTCCTGAAGATGTCGAAGCCGGCCATCGCGCGCGCGCGAAGGTTGGCCGAGCTGCCGATGTTCATGGCGAGCCAGCGCGAGACTGTCGCGGCGAGGGCTGCCGCTTGAGCCGGCCCCCCTTACGAAAACCTGATTCCCGCCAAACCCACTGGTTGCGCGAGGGGAGCCACGCTAAAATCGCCCCATGACAGTGACCGACATTGCGAGCCGAACATACAATCACAGCTGGCGGCTGGATCCCATCATCCGCAGCCTGCTCGATACCGATTTCTACAAGCTGTTGATGTTACAGATGATTCGGGAGGATTACCCGAATCAGCAAGTGACCTTCTCGGTCATCAACCGCTCGCGCCATGTGCGTCTCGCCGAGATCATCGACGTGGGCGAGCTGCGCGCCCAGCTCGACCATGCCCGCACAATCCGCTTCACCAAGAAGGAGCTGATCTGGCTTGCCGGTAACACCTTCTACGGCAAGACCCACATGTTCTCGGCGGACTTCATCCGCTGGCTGGCCGAATTCCGCCTGCCCGAATACGAGCTGCGCAAGGTCGAGGGCCAGTACGAGCTGCATTTCCACGGGCCCTGGACCCACACAACGATGTGGGAGATTCCGGCACTCGCCATCCTCAACGAGCTGCGCTCGCGCGCAGCGATGAAGGGCCGCGGCCGCTTCGAGCTCGACGTGCTCTACGCCCGCGCCAAGGCCAAGCTGTGGACCAAGGTG
This sequence comes from Bradyrhizobium sp. 160, assembly GCF_023073735.1. Lineage (NCBI taxonomy): Bacteria > Pseudomonadati > Pseudomonadota > Alphaproteobacteria > Hyphomicrobiales > Nitrobacteraceae > Bradyrhizobium > Bradyrhizobium sp. 160. The sequence goes on along the minus strand of NZ_JADPKD010000054.1, from coordinate 160,425 downwards.
GAGCGGCTGCGCAAGCTGGAGAACCTCCGCCTGTCCGACTTCGGCACCCGCCGCCGTCACGGCTTTCTCTGGCAGCGCTGGTGTGTAGAGGCGGTGAAGGAAGGCCTCGGCTCGTCCTTCATCGGCACCTCCAACGTGCTACTCGCGATGGACAACGATCTCGAAGCCATCGGCACCAACGCGCATGAGCTGCCGATGGTCGCGGCCGCGCTCGCCAGGGACGACGAGGAATTGCGCTGGGCGCCCTATCGCATCCTCGACCAGTGGCGCCAGACCTATGGCGGCAACCTTCTGATCGCGCTGCCCGACGCCTTCGGCACGAAAGCTTTCCTGCGCGATGCGCCGGAATGGGTCGCCGACTGGACCGGCTTCCGCCCCGACAGCGCGCCGCCGATCCAGGCCGGCGAGGAGATCATCGCCTGGTGGAAGAAGATGGGCCGCAATCCCAAGGACAAGCTGCTCGTCTTCTCCGACGCGATGGATGTCGGCTCGATCGAGGAGACCTATCACCACTTCGCTGGCCGTGTGCGGCTCTCGTTCGGCTGGGGCACTAACCTCACCAACGACTTCGTCGGCTGCACGCCGGACGGCTCGTTCAATCTCGATCCGATCTCGCTGGTCTGCAAGGTTTCGTCCGTCGACGGACATCCGGCCGTCAAGCTCTCCGACAATCCGGAGAAAGCGACCGGCCTGCCCTCGGAGATCGAGCGTTACCTGCGCGTGTTCGGCGATGCCGGACGCGTGCGCAAGCCGGTGCTGGTCTAGCAGCGGGCCAGGTTTCTTTCGATCCGGTAAACCGCGCACGATGAATACGAGGCTTTGGTTCGCCGATGCCGCGCCAGTTCCGATTGACCAGTATTTGACGAGATCTGCGCGCATCCACTTCACAGCACCTTCACCCTGGGTGCAGTCGCTCGCGTTTTCAGGTCGAGTTAAGCAACATTCTGCTCTAGTTCGCGTTGCAGGCCAACGCTCCGCTGGGATCGTTGATCGATTTGGGGAACGCAGGGTGTTTCGTAGAACAGCGACGTCGAGGAAGGGACACAATCTCCTTCACGTCATCAAGCTCGTCTCGCCTTTCGTTATGGTCGTCGTGCTCCAGGCGGCAATCGCAGGATTCAGCCTCGAGGTGATGTCCTCGGTCCGCGCCTATGTCGCCGGCGAAGCGTTGTGGTCGCGCTCGCAGAAGAACGCTGTTTACTTCCTCAATCGCTATCTGCATTCGGGCGAGGCCAGCCAGTTCGCGCAATATCGGGCCGCGCTCGCCGTTCCCATTGGCGACCAATTCGCGCGCTGGGCGCTCGAACGCGACCCGGTCGACGTCGAGGTCGCCCGCATCGGCTTCCTGCAAGGCGGCAATCATCCCGATGACGTTCCGGGACTGATCTGGCTGTATCGCTACTTCAACCGTGTCAGTTTCCTCCAGGAAGCGATCCGGGAGTGGGCTGCCACCGATCCCATGCTGCTGGAGCTCAGCGTGTTCGGCGAGGTCATCCGGTCCGAGTTGGAGAACGGCCCCATTCACAACGACGGTCGCCTGCAATTCCTGTCGTCGCGGCTCTCGGAGCTCAATACCCAATTCACGCTGCATGCCAAGCGGTTCTCCACTGTCCTCGGTGAAGGCTCTCGTGCCATCAAGGTGACGCTGACGTGCATCAACATCGTCACCGCCGCGACGCTGATCCTGCTCCTGATCTGGCATACGCGGCGGCTGGTGCTGCAACGACAGGCGTTCGAGGAGGCCTTGCACGCCGAGAAAGAGCGCCTGGCCTGGCAGGCGTCGCACGACTGGCTGACCGGCCTGTCCAACCGCCGCGCCTTCGAGGCGAGCCTGCAGAGCGAGTTGGACAATGCCGCCGCGGGTCCGCTGGGACTGATTCTGCTCGACCTCGACCAGTTCAAGAGTGTCAACGATACCTGCGGCCACCTCGCCGGCGACCGCCTGCTCTGCCAGGTCTCGCGCCTCCTGCAACAGGACCGGCATGCGCGTGATCTGGTGGCCCGGCTCGGCGGTGACGAATTCGGCCTGATCCTGCCGCGGTGCCCGCCCCCGAATGCCGTCGATATCGCCGAACGGCTGCGCCGATTGTTCGAGCTGTTCAATTTCGCCTGGCACGACCGTTGCTTTGCGGTGACCGCCAGCATCGGCGTCGCCTGCATCACCGACCGCAACACTACGCTCGAGGATGCGATGCGGCGCGCGGATGCCGCCTGCTACCGTGCCAAAGAGAAGGGACGCAACCGGGTTCAGGTCGACGGCGTAAGGCCGGATGTCCTCGCCGCGGCAGCCCGGCCGCGCGAAGCGGCGCGCGCTTGACGCTGCCCGCGCCGTCACCGCCGCGGCAAGATTCCTAGGCCGGCGAGATGGGCGTCGAGGAACTGCTCGATCTGCTGACGCAGCATCTGCGGCGGCACGGCCACCATCCGCTCCTCGAGGCCGAGCGAGATGATTCCATGCACGGCCGAAAACAACGTACGCGACAAGAGCGCGATCTCCACGTCATTCGCGTCCGGCAATAGCCGCACCAAGGGTGGATGCATCAGTGCGAAGGCGTCCATGACCATCTGAAGGATGTCGTCCGGATAAGGGCGATCGTCCTCCATCCGATGCTCGAACAACGAGCGCAGCAAATTGGCGTGCTCAGCAAAGAAGTCGAGATAGGTCGCGGCGAGGCCATAGAGCTGACGAACGGGATCCTCGGCAGGAACTCCGCGGAGCCGCGTCGTGAGCGCCTGAACCGTCTCCCGATTGACGGTCAGGATCACCCCATCGAAGTCGCCGAACTCGTTATAGACGCTGCCGACCGAGCAACCGGCGGTCTCCGCGACATCGCGAACCTTCAATGATCTCAGCCCCTTAGCTGAAATGATGCTGCGGGCAATCTCCACGATCTGGAGCCGGCGCCGACTTTTTTTCTGCTCGCGCAGCGATTCTTCTTGAACATTGTTCATTTTCAAGCTACTCATTTTGAACATTGTTCAAATAACCCGGAGACCTGCAAAATGCAAACCCTCGCTGTTGATATCGCCGCCACCTTCGTCAATGACGCCGCAGCTCTCGTGACCGGCTTTGGCCGCGCCCTGCTGCGGTTCGCCATGACCCCGATCGATCGCGTCGCAAATGCCTGCGACATCGCCGGCGTGCTTACTGAGCGGCGCGCGACCTTCCGGATGTGGCACGCCAACCGTGCCCGTGCGCGTCTCGAGGGCCGCCGGTTCAGCCTGCTCGGCCGCCTCTCGCCCTTTCGCCACCTCTCCCATCTCACCTGAGACAGGCACAGCCGGCACGTTCCGATCGGCTCGAATGCAAGATCCGGTTGCAACGAAGGACTCACCATCTCCGGACATTGACGGTCGATCTGGCGGACTTCGGCGATGCGGTTCAGCTTTTCCTCAGAACCGGCGCGATACTCGGCAAGCGCGGCCATCTCGCCCGAACTGCGGTCGCGCTCAGATATTTGCGAACCTAACGAGACCACTTGGAGACCAACAGGATCGGAAGGATCGAGGCGACAAGGCAGGCCGGCAACCGTCGTCACCCTGCAATCGTTCATCCCATACCCTTCCGGTCATGACGCTTCACCGACAACGTAAATCTCAGGCGGCCTTTCTAAAACAGGACTAGTCATGATCAGGGAATTGATGTCGTCACGCCGCTTCGCGCCGCTGTTCTGGGCGCAATTCTTCTCGGCGCTCAATGACAACGTGCTCAAGAACGCGCTCGTCATCATCCTGCTTTACAGTGCCGCGACCGGCCACGGCGATGCCCTGGTGACGATCGCAGGCGCCGTCTTCATCTTCCCCTATTTCATCCTGTCCGGGCTCGGTGGCCAGCTCGCCGACAAATACGTCAAATCCGTCGTCGCAAGGCGGCTCAAATTCGCCGAGATCTTCGCCGCGTGCTTTGCGGCCGCCGGCTTCTTCCTGCACTCAGTGCCACTGCTGTTCGCAGCGCTCGCGCTGTTCGGCATCATCGCCGCCATGTTCGGCCCGGTGAAGTATGCCATGTTGCCGGACCAGCTCGAGCTCGGCGAGCTCGCGACCGGCAACGCACTGGTCGAAGGCGCAACCTTCATGGCGATCCTGCTCGGCACCGTCGCCGGCGGCCAGTTCGTGGCCGGCTCCGCGCATATGGGCTGGGTCGCATCGGCCGTGGTCGTGCTGGCCCTGTTGTCCTGGGCCTTCGCCTCCCGCATTCCGGCGACCACGCCGTCTGCGCCCGATCTGCCCGTCACCGCCAATCCGTGGACCTCGACGCTCAGCCTGCTTAGGAGCCTGCACGCAGACCATCGGCTGTGGGACGGCACCGTGATCGTCTCCTGGTTCTGGCTCGTCGGCGCCATCGTGCTGTCGCTGCTGCCGGCGCTGGTCAAGGACGTCGTGGGCGGCACCGAGGGCGTGGTGACGCTGTGTCTTGCGATCTTCGCGATCGGCATCGCCGTCGGCTCGCTGTTCGCCGCCAGCCTCAGCCACGTTCGCCCGAACCTCGCTCTCGTGCCGATCGGCGCCATCATCATGGGATGTTCTGGCCTCGATCTCGCCTGGGCCATCGGCGTGACCACCAGGGGTCAGGACATCACCGCGGCCGGTTTCGCAACCTCGTTCGCGGGCTTGCGCATGATGATCGACTTCGTCGCCTTTGCATTCGGCGGTGGCTTGTTTGTCGTTCCCTCATTTGCGGCTGTTCAGGCCTGGTCGGCGCCGTCCGAGCGCGCCCGCATCATCGCCGCCGGCAACGTGCTGCAGGCGGCCTTCATGGTGGTCGGCTCGCTGTTCGTCGCGCTGCTGCAGGCGGCCGGCTTCCATGTCGGCTGGATCTTCTTCGGCCTCGGAGTCGCGAGCTTCGGCGCGGTGTGGTTCGTGCTGACCAAGTGGGGCAAGGAAGGCGTGCGCGACTTCGGCGGACTGCTGTTCCGCGCGCTGTTCCGCACCGAAATTCGCGGGCTCGAAAACCTGCCGCCATCAGGCACGCGCATGCTGATCGCGCCCAACCATGTCAGCCTGATCGACGGTCCGCTGCTGCACGCCGTGCTGCCGATCGACGCCAGTTTCGCGGTGGATACCGGCATCTCGAAGGCCTGGTGGGCCAAGCCGTTCCTGCGCGTGGTCAAGCACTACACCATGGATCCGACCAAGCCACTGGCTGCACGCGACCTGATCAAGCTCGTCGCCGCCGGTGAGCCGGTCGTGATCTTCCCGGAAGGACGCATCACCGTCTCGGGCTCGCTGATGAAGGTCTATGACGGCACCGCGATGATCGCCGACAAGGCCGACGCGGTGGTCGTGCCCGTCCGCATCGAGGGCGCGCAACGCTCGCATCTTAGCTATCTCAATAGCAGCCAGATCAAGCGCTCCTGGTTTCCGCGGGTGACGGTCACCATCCTGCCGCCGGTCAAGCTTCCAGTCGACCCGTCGCTGAAGGGCAAGGCGCGCCGCAACGCCGCCGGCAGCGCGCTCCAGGACGTGATGATCGATGCTCTCGTGAAGAACGCTATGCTCGATCAGACGCTGTTCGAGGCGCTCGGACACGCCTATCGCGACCGCGACACCGGCAAGGTCATCGTCGAAGACGCGCTCGGCACCAAGCTGACCTATCGCAAGCTGATTCTTGGCGCGCAGGTCTTGAGCCGCAAGCTCGAGGCAGGCACCGCCGCCGGCGAGAATGTCGGCGTGCTGCTGCCGAACTCGGCGGGCGTCGCCGTTGTCTTCATGGCGCTGCAAAGCATCGGCCGGGTGCCTGCCATGCTCAACTTCTCCGCCGGCCCCGTCAATGTGCTCGCCGCCATGAAGGCGGCGCAGGTCAAGACCGTGCTGACCTCGAAAGCCTTCATCGATAAGGGCAAGCTCGACAAGCTGATGGCGGCGATCTCCGCAGAGGCGCGAATCGTCTATCTCGAGGATGTCCGCGCCTCGATTGGCGTGACCGACAAGATCAAGGGCCTGCTCGCAAGCACCGCGCCGCGCGTCAGTCGCCAGGCCAACGATCCGGCCGTGGTGCTGTTCACGTCGGGCTCGGAAGGAACGCCCAAGGGCGTGGTGCTGTCCCATCGCAACATCCTCGCCAACGCGGCGCAGGCGCTGGCGCGGGTCGACGCCAACGCCAACGACAAGGTGTTCAACGTGCTGCCGGTGTTCCACTCGTTCGGGTTAACTGGTGGAATGATGATGCCGTTGCTGGCGGGCATTCCGATCTACATGTACCCCTCGCCGCTGCATTACCGGATCGTGCCCGAGCTGATCTACCAGACCGGCGCCACCATCCTGTTCGGCACCGACACGTTCCTCACCGGCTATGCACGCTCGGCGCACGCCTACGACTTCCGCACCCTGCGCCTCGTGATCGCCGGCGCCGAAGCGGTCAAGGACCGGACGCGTCAGGTGTTCATGGAACGCTACGGCATCCGCATCCTCGAAGGCTATGGCGTCACCGAGACTGCGCCGGTGCTGGCGATGAACACGCCGATGGCCAACCGTCCGGGCACCGTCGGCCGCCTGTCGCCGCTGATGGAAAGCCGGCTCGATCCGGTCCCCGGCATCGAGGACGGCGGTCGCCTCTCGGTGCGCGGACCGAACGTGATGCTCGGATATTTGCGGGCTGAAAATCCCGGCGTGCTCGAGCCGCTGGCAGACGGCTGGCACGACACCGGCGACATCGTGTCGATCGACGCGGCCGGCTTCATCACCATCAAAGGCCGCGCCAAGCGCTTTGCCAAGATCGCGGGCGAAATGGTCTCGCTCTCGGCGGTCGAGAGCATCGCGACGACGCTGTGGCCACAGGCCGCATCGGTCGCCGTCTCGATCCCGGACCAGCGCAAAGGCGAGCGCATCGTGCTGCTGACGACGGAGAAGAACGCCGAGCGCAGCGCGATGCAGGCCCAGGCCAAGGCGATCGGAGCGTCCGAGCTGACCGTTCCCGCGGCGATCATGGTGGTCGACAAGGTGCCGCTGCTCGGCACCGGCAAGACCGACTATGTCACGGCAACAACAATGGCCCGCGAGCAAGCGTCGGCACCGGAGCGCGAGGTGGCGTGACGACCGATCGGGACAAGCCTCTCAAACGCTGGCTTCGCTACGCCGCTCCTGCGCGTAACGCACCAGCGCCGCGAAGCGATAGATGCCGTGCACGAACTTGCCATAGGGCATGGTGATGAACAGCGCGAACACCGCGCCGAGATGCAGCGCCAGCAGCGGCCCCATCGCAGAGGTCTCGCGCAGGAGCAGAAGAGCCATTCCTGTGATGCCGGTCAGGAACAGCATGGCGATGAAGCCCACGTCCATGCCGTAGCGGCTCTCGTCGAGCAACGCTGGATCGCGGCGCATCTTGGCGGCGAAGAGCCCGATCGGTCCAATGATCAGGCCGATGCCGCCGAGCGTGCCGAGCACGACAGGCAGGTCCCACCACGGATAAGGCGCCTCCCAGCCGAGCCCATAATGATACAGCGTGGCGACCGACGTCGCGGCAAAGCACAGCAGGAAGCCGTAGAAGGTCAGGTGGTGATAGAGCTTGCGCCGGTCGGTCGGCCTGTCGTCTTCGTTGTAGCAGCCGATGCCGCCGCCATGGAGGTAGCGCAGCTCGCCGGCATCGCGGATTGCTTGAAAAATCGAACCGCCGTCGGCGCGGCCGGCAATCGGCGGACCGATGTCACGCCAGAAGGCGCGCACGCTCAACACGAGAGCGAGGATCGCATAAAGGAAGGCAGCGCTGAACAGCGCGGCCATGGCGTTGTGCGGCATCAGCCTGTAGAAGGCGCCAGGACCGCTGTGCACGCCGAACAGCACGCTGCGGTCGTTCCAGATGGCGAAGCCGAGGATGAAGGCGGCCATGCTGAGCGCGGCGATGATGCTGATGACCAGACCGTTGCGGGCAAATGTGCCTGATAGCGCCTGCGGCCAGGCATAGGCTGCGTAGGACTCGGCGCGCGCAATTGCCAGCGTCTTCGGAACGTTGACGTTGAATTCGTGCGGCGGCGAAAATTGGCAGTCGACATAGCAGGCGCCGCAGCCATGGCAGAGATTGGCGAGATAGTTGAGATCGCCGTCGGAGAAGGCGCGCCGCATCTCCATGGCCGGAAACACCGCGCACAGACCCTCGCAATAGCGGCAGGAATTGCAGACCGTCATCAGACGGTCGGCTTCGTCCAAAATCCTAGTTCCGTGCATGTTTCGCCGCTTCCCGTCCTGCGATCCGCCCGAACACGCTGCCGATGGTCATGCCCATGCCCGCGGCATAACCCTTGCCGAGCACGTTGCCGGCCATGATCTCGCCGGCCGCGAACATGTTAGCCGACGGCCTGCCGTCAGCCATCAGCATGCGCGCCTCCTTGTTCACGCGCGTGCCGAGATAGGTGAAGGTGATGCCGGGCCGCACCGGATAGGCCAGATAAGGCGGCGTCTCGATCCTCCGCGCCCAATGGGTTTTCTGCGGCGTGATGCCTTCGGTGCGGCAATCATCGAGGATGGTGTGATCGAAGGTGCCGGGCTGCACGGCGGCGTTGAATTCGGTGATCGTCTTCTCCAGCGCGGCCGGATCGAGATCTAACTTGCCGGCGAGCTCGGTCACCGTCTGCCCGGCGATCGGCGGAAACAGCGTCGGCATGAAGCTGGTGACCACGGTCGAGTCGAAGATGATGTAGGCGATCTGGTCGGGCTGCGCCGCGACCAGCCGGCCCCAGATCGCGTAGCGCTTCGGCCAGATGTCCTCGCCTTCATCGTAAAAGCGTTGCGCATGCTTGTTGACGACGATGCCGAACACGACGGAGTCATGGCGGGTGATGATGCCGCCGTCGAATTTCGGCGCACGGGCGTCGATCGCGACCGCATGGCACTGTGTGGGATCGCCGACCTCCTGCACACCCTTATCGAGCAGCATCTTCAGGATCGAGCCGCGGTTATAGGGCGTGCCCCGGATCAGGAAATTGTCGGCGGCCTCGCCCCAATATTGCTTCAGCCATTCGATGTTGGCCTCGAACCCGCCGGCCGCCGCCACCAGCGAGGGCGCGCAGATCTCGGTCTCGCCGTTGATCGGCCGCTTGAGGCGGGCGGCGAGGAACATGCCATCCTCGATCACCAGGTCGATGACTTCGGCGTCGTACTCGACCTCGACGCCGAGCTGCTCGGCGGTGAGATAGAGCGCATTCAGCATCGCTCGCCCGCCGCCGAGGAAGAACGAGTTGGTGCGGCCGAGGCTCAGCGTGCCGCCGAGGGAGGGCTGCCAGCGCACGCCCTGCTCGACGATCCAGTTCAGAATGTCCTTGGACTCCCGGATCATGTGACGGGCCAGCACCTCGTCGGTCTGCCCGCCGGTGACGCGCAGCAGGTCCTCCCAGAACTCCTCCTCAGTGTAGGGGCCGGTCAGGATTTCGGTCGCGGCATCATGGGCGCAGCGCATGTTGCGGGTGTGACGGGTGTTGCCGCCGCGATAGAATTTCGGCGCCCCCTCGAGCACCAGCACCGACGCCCCATTGCGGCGCGCGGCGATAGCTGCGCACAGAGCGGCATTGCCGCCGCCGATCACCAGCACATCGTATTTGCTGCCCATACCGTCTGCCCGATGGCACGCGAGACTAGAGACAATCCGCCGTCAGCGGCCATGTCCAAGCATGACCATTGTTGCGTAGTTTTGTATAGATATACATAGGCGGCGCAAGCGGCATCTCTGCCTGGGCAGGATGCGTCGCGCCGCGAGGACGACATGGCCAGACGCCCGGCAAAAACAGGCGGAACGATCGCGCGCGGCGGTGGCGTCGCCCTGGGCGAAGCGGTGTTCCGCTCGCTCTGCGAAGCACTGCAGGCCGGCAGCTACCGTGCCGGCGACCGGCTGCGCGAGGAGGAGGTTGCGCAGCGGCTCAAGGTCAGCCGCACCCCGGTTCGCGAAGCCCTGGGACGCCTCGCGGCACGCGGCTTCGTCGAGCCGGCCGGCGGCCGCGGGCTGATCGTGCGCAACCTCGACATCTCCGAGGTGCTCGAGCTCTACGCCATGCGCGAGATCATGGAAGGCGCCGCTGCGCGCCTGGCCGCCGAGCACGCCTCGCCCCCGGAGATCGAGGCGCTCAGGGATATCGAGCAGGCTTTTGTCGAGACCTCCGCGAGCCACACTGCCGAGCTGGCGCGGCTCAACCGGGCCTTCCACGAGGCGATCTGCCGCGCCGCGCGCAACCGCTACCTCGACAGCGCTTCGCGCGAGTTGCAGGATTGGATCGCCCTGCTCGGACTGACCACCTTCACCGTGACAGGCCGCCCCAAGACAAGCCACGGCGAGCACCAAGCCATCATCGGCGCTATCGCTGCCCGCGACGGCGACAAGGCCGAGCAGCTCGCGCGCGCCCATATCCGCGAGGCCCTACGCTGCCGGCTCAAGCTGCTGCAGAAGCAATAGGCGCGAGGCGCCTCAGGCAATCACGTCCGCGACGATCGCCTTCAGAACGTCGCGCACATCAGCCGGCCTGAGCCGCACCTGCAAGCCGCGCTGGCCGCCGTTGAGATAAACCTGGTCATGCGCGAGCGCGCTCTGCTCGAGCACAGTGCGCACCGCCTTCCGCTGCCCGAACGGACTGATACCACCAACCTTGAAGCCGGTAAGGCGCTCGGCCTCTGGCGGCTTCATCATCTGCGCCGACTTGTCGCCGACGGCCGCGGCGAGCTTCTTCATCGAAACTTCCTGATCGGAGGGAACGATGACGCAGACCGGCTTGCCGTCCACCAGCGCCATCAGCGTCTTCAACACGCGCGCCGGGTCTTCACCGAGCGCGGAGGCGGCCTGGAGCCCGATGCTCGCGGCGTCGGGATCGTAGTCGTAAGTGTGGAGGGTGAAGGCAACTCCGGCGGCCGTGAGTGCGCGGGTGGCTGGGGTGACTTTGGACATGAGTCACAAGTACCACCGTCATCGCGAGGAGCGAAGCGACTAAGCAATCCAGAATTCTACCGCGGAGATAGCCTGGATTGCTTCGCTTCGCTCGCAATGACGGACGCGCCACACCTACGGTGTCGTCCTACTCCGCAGCGTCGCGCATTTCCACGCGTTCGGCCCTGGCCGCGCAGAACTTGAATTCCGGGATCTTGCCGAACGGATCGAGCGCCGGGTTGGTCAACAGGTTCGCCGCCGCCTCTGCGTAGCAGAACGGCATGAACACCATGTTCTCCGGCACGTCGCGGTCGGAGCGCACTTTGACCTCGACGGCGCCGCGGCGGGTCTCCAGGCGAATGAAGTCGCCCGGCGCGAGCCTCTTCTTGCGCATGTCCTTCGGCGACATGAACGCGACCGCCTCGGGCTCGATCTGGTCGAGCACCTGCGCGCGACGCGTCATCGAGCCGGTGTGCCAGTGCTCGAGCACGCGGCCGGTCGACAGTACCATCGGATATTCGGCGTCGGGCAGCTCGTCCGGCGGAATGACCTTGGCGGGCACGATCTTGCCGCGGCCGCTCGCGGTCGGGAAGCCCGTGGTGAAGATGATCTCGTTGCCGGGTTTGTCGGGAGCGTCGGCCGGATAGGTGACTGCGCCTTCGCGCACCAGCCGTTCCCAGGTGATGTTCTTCAGCGACGGCATCAACTCCGCCATTTCGGTGTAGACGTCGCCGGGGCCGGAATAATTCCACGGCAGCCCCATGCGCTTGCCGATCTCCTGGATGATCCAGAGATCCTGCCGCGCATCGCCGGGCGGCTTGATCACCTGGCGCGCGAGCTGCACGCGGCGGTCGGTGTTGGTGAAGGAGCCGTCCTTCTCGGCGAAGGCCGAGGCCGGCAGGATCACGTCGGCGTGGAACGCGGTCTCGGTAACGAAGAGATCCTGCACCACGAGATGATCGAGCATGGCAAGCGCGTGGCGTGCGTGCTGGAGGTCGGGATCGGACATCGCGGGGTTCTCGCCCTCGATGTACATGCCCTTGATCTCGCCGGCATGGATGGCGTTCATGATCTCGACCACGGTCAGGCCGCGGACGGGGTCGAGATCCTGTTGCCACAGCTTCTCGAAAGCGCCGCGCATGTCGTCGCGTCCGACCGGCTGGTAGTCCGGCAGGAACATCGGGATCAGGCCGGCATCGGAGGCGCCCTGCACGTTGTTCTGGCCGCGCAGCGGATGCAGGCCGGTCCCGGGACGGCCGACCTGGCCGGTGATCAGCGCCAGCGCAATCAGGCAGCGCGCATTGTCGGTGCCATGGACGTGCTGGCTGATGCCCATGCCCCAGAAGATGATCGACGATTTTGCGCGCGCATAGGTCCGCGCGACCTCGCGCAAGGTCTGCGCCGGGACGCCGCAGATCGGCTCCATCTTCTCCGGCGTGAACTCCTTGATCTTCTCCTTGAGCTCTTCAAAGCCTTCGGTATAGCCGGCGATGTATTGGTCGTCGGTCAAGCCTTCGGTGATGATCGTGTTGATCATCGCATTCAGCATGGCGACGTCGGAGCCCGGCTTGAACTGCAAATGCTTGGTCGCATGACGCGACAGCGACTGCCGGCGCGGATCCATCACGAACAGTTTTGCACCGTTCTGCTTGACCGCGTTCTTGATGAAGGTCGCCGCGACCGGATGGTTCACGGTGGGATTTGCGCCGATCACGACGATGACCTCGGCATCCATGGCGGCGGAGAACGGCGCCGACACCGCGCCCGAGCTCAGGCCTTCGAACAGCGCTGCCACGGACGAGGCATGACACAGACGGGTGCAGTGATCGACGTTGTTCGAACCGAAGCCGGTACGCACCAGCTTCTGGAACAGATAGGCCTCTTCGTTCGAACCCTTGGCCGAGCCGAAGCCCGCCAGCGCCTTCACGCCCTTCTCATCGCGGATCTTGACCAGACCCTTGGCCGCGATGTCGAGCGCTTCTTCCCAGCTCGCTTCGCGGAAATGGGTGAAGGGATTGGCCGGGTCGACCTGGTCGTTGGCATCCTTCTTCGCATTCGGCAGCCGCACCAGCGGCTTGGTCAGGCGGTGCGGATGGTGGATGTAGTCGAAGCCGAAGCGGCCCTTGACGCAGAGACGATTGTGATTGGCGGGGCCGTCGCGGCCCTCCGCGTAGATCACCTTCTCGTCCTTGACCTCGTAGGTCACCTGGCAGCCGACGCCGCAGAACGGGCAGAGCGAATCCACCTTCCTGTCGGCATAGGTGACGCGCGTTTGCTTGTCGTCGAGCATCACGGCCGGCATCAACGCGCCGGTCGGGCAGGCCTGCACGCATTCTCCGCAGGCGACGCAGGTCGACTCCCCCATGGGATCGTCGAAGTCGAACACGATCTTGGCGCCGGCATTGCGGTACGCCATGCCGATGACGTCGTTGACCTGGACTTCGCGGCAGGCACGCACGCACAGGCCGCACTGGATGCAGGCGTCGAGATTGACGCGCATCGCCGGATGGCTCGCGTCGGTCGCCCAGCGCTCGGCAGCGGGGAAGCGGCTCTCGGTGACACCCGTCGTCTCGGCCCAATGCCAGAACTTGGAATCCGGATCGTGCGAGGTCTCACGCGCCGGCTGGTCGGCGACGAGCAGCTCCATCACCATTTTTTGCGCAGCGACGGCGCGCGCGCTTTCGGTCTTCACCTTCATGCCGACCGACGGCGTGCGCTTGCAGGACGCCGCGAGCACGCGCTCGCCCTCGATCTCGACCATGCAGGCACGGCAATTGCCGTCCGGACGGTAGTCCGGCGCGGGCGAATAACAGAGGTGCGGGATCTCGCGGCCCTGGCGCTGGGCCACCTGCCAGATCGTCTCGCCGGGTTTGGCCTCGACCTGCTTGCCGTCGAGCTCGAACGTAATCTTGGTCATTCGGCCGCTTCCTTGAACTCGTCAGGGAAATATTTGATTACCGAGGACAGCGGATTCGATGCCGCCTGTCCAAGCCCGCAGATCGAGGCGTCGCGCATCGCCTGGCTCAATTCTTCCAGCAGGGCGCGGTTCCAGACCGGCTTCTGCATCAGCAGCGCCGCTTTCTGGGTTCCGACGCGGCACGGCGTGCACTGACCGCAGCTCTCGTCCTCGAAGAACTTCATCAGGTTCAGCGCCGCTGCGCGCACGCTGTCCTTGTGCGACAGGATCACGATCGCGGCGGAGCCGATGAAGCAGCCGTACTTCTCCAGCGTGCCGAAATCGAGCGGGATGTCGTCCATCGACGCCGGCAGGATGCCGCCGGACGCGCCGCCCGGGAGGTACGCGTAGAATTGATGGCCGTCGGCCATGCCGCCGCAATATTGATCGATCAGCTCGCGCACCGTGATTCCCGCGGGCGCGAGCTTCATGCCGGGATTCTTGACGCGGCCCGAGACCGAGAAGCTGCGCAGGCCATGGCGCTCATGGCGGCCATTGCCCTTCCACCAGTCGGCGCCCTTCTCGACGATGTCGCGCACCCACCACAGCGTCTCGATGTTGTTGATTAGCGTCGGCAGGCCGAACAGGCCGACCTGGAAGGGGTAAGGTGGCTTGTGCCTGGGCAGGCCGCGCTTGCCCTCGATGCTCTCCAGCAGCGAGGATTCCTCGCCGCAGATATAGGCACCGGCGCCGCGGCGCATATGCAGCGTCGGACCGCCCGGCGGGAGCTTGGCGATCTCGCACTCCAGGATCTCGCGTGAGGCCGGATATTCGTCGCGCAGATAGATGTAGACGTCGGAGGCTTGCACCACATGCGCGCCGATCAGCATGCCCTCGATGAAACGATGCGGATCGGTTTCGAGATAGTAGCGGTCCTTGAACGTGCCGGGCTCGCCCTCGTCGCCGTTGATCGCCATCAAGCGCGGGCCGGGTTCGCCCAGCACCGCGCGCCATTTGCGCCCGGTCGGGAAGCCTGCGCCGCCGAGACCGCGGAGCGAAGCGTCGTCGAGCGCCTTCAGCAGATCGTCCTTCGGCAATTCGCCGGAGCGGAGGCGATTGAGCAGCTTGTATCCGCCGCCGGCAATATAGGCGTCGTAATCGACATATTTCGGCAGATGCGCGTGAGTGTCGCCGGCCTTCGCGGCGGCCATGACATTGGCGACGGTCGCGTGGTCGACGAAGTTGTGGCCGACCTCAGCGGCAGGCGCGGTATCGCAACGGCCGACGCAGGGCGCGCGTACCACGCGAATGCCGGGACCCGATGCGCTCTGCAAATCTTGCAGCAGCTTCTCGCCGCCGAGCATCGCGCAGGTCAGCGAATCGCAGACGCGGATCGTTAGTGGGGCGATGTCAGGCTCACCTTCCTTCACTACGTCGAAATGCGCGTAAAAGGTCGCGGTCTCGAACACCTCGGCAAAGGCGAGCTTCATCTCGTCGGCGAGCGCGGCGAGGTGCGCGGCCGAAATCTGGTGGTACTTGTCTTGGATCAGGTGCAGATATTCGATCAGCAGGTCGCGCCGCCGCGGCCTGTCGCCGAGCAGCTGCTCGATCTCGTGCGCGGCGGTGGGGTCGACCTGTCGTCCCTTGGGGGTCGCGTTGGCTCGCTTCCGGCCACCGCCCGGATGTTCGAACGAGCGGACCTGTTGCACGTCGTGGCTCATCGCTGCGTCTCGTAGCCCTTCTTTGGAATATATCCAATCCTAGTCTCTGGCATACCAGATGCCAAGAGAATTCTTGCGCTCAAATAAGCATTTAAGGGCATGCGGCCAATAAGGCCGCATGCCCCTGTACGCCACGAGGAGGTTTGCGCGATCAGAGGATCTTAACCGCGCTCTCGAGCGTCTTGTAGACACCCCACGCCAGCGGAACGCAGACGAAGAGCCAGAACAGTGCTGCCTTGACATCGAGGCCGCCGGTGCCGATTCCGAACGAGCCAGTCTGCACGGTGCCGGCGCCCGCATTCGCCGCCTGCAACTTGGCGACGTCGGCCTCGCTCATGTACCATTTCGGATCGACCGGCTTGACCAGGTAGTTGCAGATGATGCCGGCGATCAGCATCGCACAAAGAATGTACATAGTGGTGTTGTAGAGCTGGTCGCGCGGAACGCCCGCCGCGAGTTGGAACTCGCGAATGTAGTTCACCACGACCGGGCCGATGATGCCTGCGGTCGACCATGCCGTCAGGAGCCGGCCGTGAATGGCGCCGACGAACTGGGTGCCGAACATGTCGGCGAGATAGGCCGGCACGGTCGCGAATCCGCCGCCATACATCGACAGGATGATGCCGAAGCCGAGCACGAAGAGCAGCTTCGAGCCCATGGCCGCAAAGGTCGGCGCCAGCGCGTAGAGAACGATGCCGAGAATAAAGAACGTGTAGTAGGTGTTCTTGCGGCCGATCGTGTCCGACAGCGTTGCCCAGAAGAAGCGGCCGCCGATGTTGAACAGCGATAGCAGGCCGGCGAAGCCCGCCGCAATTCCAGCGATAACCGTCTTCTGCTCGACCGAGAGCTGACCGAAGGTAAGCTCCGGATGTCCGATCAGCTTGCCGGCAAAGATTTCCTGGAGCATCGGAGAAGCCATTCCGATCACGCCGATGCCAGCCGACACGTTCAGACACAGCACCCACCAGATCAGCCAGAACTGCGGCGTCTTGTGCGCGTTGTTGAGATGGACGTGATGCTCGGAGATCATCGTCTTCTTCTCGCTCGGCGGCGTCCACCCTTCAGGCTTCCAGCCAGCCGGCGTCACGCGATAAGCGAAAGCGCCGATGGTCATGAAGACGAAATAGACGACGGCCATGACGACGAAGGCCTGCCATACACCGACATCGATCGAGGTCTTGAAATAGTTGATCAGGAGGTTGGCAAATGGCGCGCCGATCATGGCGCCGCCACCGAAGCCCATGATTGCCATGCCGGTCGCCATGCCGCGGCGGTCGGGAAACCATTTGATCAGCGTCGACACCGGCGAGATGTAACCGAGACCAAGACCTATGCCGCCGATCACGCCGGAGCCCAGCCACATGATCCAGAGCTGATGGGTATAGATGCCGATCGCGCCAAGCAGCAGGCCACCGCACCAGCATAGCGCAGCAACGAAGCCTGCCTTGCGCGGACCGACCCGCTCAAGCCAGCCGCCCCAAACAGCGGCGGCAACGCCGAGCACGACGAAGAACAGGGTGAACATCCATCCCAGGCTCGCGACCTTCCAGTCGCAGGTGGTGGTGAAGAGCTCTTGCCATAGCGACATATCCGGACAGGCTTTCGGCGCCGTGATGCCGATGGCTCGGGAAAGCGGCAGCCAGAATACTGAGAAGCCATAGGCCATGCCGATGCAGAGATGGATGCACAGCGCCGCCGGCGGCACCAGCCAGCGATTGAATCCGGCGGTCGCGATGGTCCGCTCGCGATCAAGAATCCCCGCGCCACGGCCCGAAATGGTCCCGGCGCTCTCAACACTAGCCATGCATTCCTCCCCTGAGGCCGCCCTTCTGAGCAGCCTGCCCTAAGATCCTGATCCCCAGTCCAGCGACGCAGCCAAATGTCCCTGCTGCTCCGCTCAATGATTCGACGCGCGTCAGGATCGTCACGCGCATCCGAAATGCTAACCCCTCGGGCGGGATGCTATGCCCTATACGACATACAGGCATTGTGAGCGCGGCCCGTCGATCAGCGTATCGCAGACAAGACTCAACCTCCGCGCCTGAACGGAGAAAGCCAATTGCAGAAGCCATGAACGATGTCGATAGACAAATGGTCGGTATCAGCGCGGTAACGTTCTCAAGAACGCGACGCACCATTAGCGCTCTCTATCGAACGATTTGATTTTTCTATCAAGAACACGATGCGCGCGTCGTTGCGCTCGGTGATCTCCACCGTGTCGCCGGTCTCGCGGATCAGGTTCGGAATGTCAATCACCGACAAGGGATCGGTGCAGTGAACCTCGAGCTGATCGCCGGGCTGCAACGGCTTCAGGGCTTTTCGGGTCTTCAGGGCGGGCAACGGACATTTTAACCCGGTGAGGTCGAGCGTCGTTCTGGTCATGGGCGCACCATGGCGGGGCCGATCGATGGCGTCAACGCAAGGACCGCTAGAGCAGATCGGCATAGAACAAGAAGCCTACGTCCTGTCCAGGTTCGACCTGCGTGATGTCTTCGCCAAGCTCAACGAGGCCACTGGTCTCCACCAGTGAGGACAATAGCCCGGCTCCCTCGCGCGGGAACTTGATGACCTCCAGCGTGCCATCCCTTCCGCGCCGCAAGGAGGCGCGAACATATTCGCGCCTGCCTTCTTTCTTCCTGTAGGTGAACGCAGCACGCACAGGGATCGGCAAGTGCGGCTCCGGCAGGGAACCGGCCAGCGCCAGCACCGTCGGCCGCACCACATGCACGAAGGTGACAAAGCTCGCAACGGGATTGCCGGGCAATCCGATCAGCGGCGTGCCGTCGATGATGCCCATCGCCACCGGTCGGCCGGGCTTGATCGCCATCCGCCACAGCACCAGCGAGCCGACGCTCTCGACCGCCGCCTTGACGTGATCCTCCTCGCCGGTCGAAACGCCGCCAGTGGTGAGGATCAGGTCATGATCGCCTGCGACCTGCTTCAGGCCATGAGCAAGCGAGGTACGCTCGTCCCGCAAGATGCCGAGATCGCTGACCTCGCAGCCGAGCCGGCGCAGCATCGCCATCAGCATGAAGCGGTTGGAATCGAACAGTTGCGAGGCCGCGCGCGGCTCGCCGGGCGAGGCCAGCTCGTCACCGGTCGAGAAAACTGCGACGCGGATGCGCCTGACGACGTCGAGGCTGGTCAGGCCCAACGCTGCCGCAAGGGCGACATGCTGCGGCCGCAAGCGCTGCCCGGCGCGCAGCGCGACGTACCCTTCGGGAATGTCTTCGCCCGCAGGGCGGACATTGGCACCCGGCTTCAACCCGGGCGGCAGCACCACCTTGCCGGACTTATCGACGCGGACATCTTCCTGCATGAAGACGGTTTCGGCGCCCAGTGGCATCGGCGCGCCCGTGAAGATACGCGCGGTGTGGCCGGGCTTGATCGGCGCCTGTGCAAGACCGCCGGCCTGGATACGGCCGTCGAGCGGCAATGCTTGCTCGGCGCTTTGCGGAAGATCGGCGTTGCGCACAGCGTAACCATCGACGGCGGAATTGGTGAAGGGCGGCAGCGGCAAAGGCGCTGCGATGTCGCGCGCCAGTACGCGTCCGTCCGCGTCGACGAGCGCGACCGTTTCGAGATCGGCGATCGCATTGACGCGCGTGGTGATCAGGCCAACGGCCTCATCCACCGACATCATCGGGCCGCCGAAAGCAAAGCAATCGTCCGATAGTTGCGCCATGGTGCCTCGTCAGCGCATCGCGGCGCTTTTCGCCACCGCTTCGTCGACCGGCATCGCCGCGCGCAGCAACAAAGCCGCGGCGGCCGGAATATCGTCGAGATGGACAGTCGGCAGGCGGGTGTCAACCGCGACGTCGGCCACAATCCCGGCAATGCCGGGATCGTCTGGGAACAGCAGTGGCTTGCCATTGGCGCCGCGATGCACCTCGATCTTGCGATGTGGCTCCCGCTTGAAGCCCTCGACCACGACGAGATCGACCGCGGATAGCTTGCTCAACAGCTCCGGCAGTCGCGGCTCCGCGGCGCCGCGCAGCTCGTGCATCAGAGCCCAACGATTCGCCGAAGCAACCAGCACCTCGGCCGCGCCGGCCTCGCGATGGCGCCAGGAATCCTTGCCGGGCACGTCGACATCGAACTGGTGATGCGCATGCTTGATCACGGAAACGCGCAGGCCCTCCGCGTTGAAATGCGGGATCAGCCGCGTCAACAGCGTGGTCTTGCCCGCCCCGCTCCAGCCTGCAAGCCCGATGACTTTCATAACCGCCCGATCTCCGCCAACGGCTCACGAGCCGATGGAACCTCCGGCCTTTCCGCCATGCTTATATCGGCTTGATCCGAATGTCATGCTAACCTCGTGGCCATGATGAAGATCGACAAGACCCCGGTGCCCCTGATCGTCCCTGATACGGACGACCCGCGCCTGACCCAGAGCGTGACCGGGACTGACCAGACCGGCGCCAAGGTCGAGATCAAGGTGCCGATGGAGCGGCCACTGACGCTCTACCTGAATTCGCAGGAGATCGTCACCATGATGACGATCGGCGACTATCCGGAATATCTGGCACTCGGCTACCTGCTGAACCAGAACATGCTGAAATACAATGACGAGGTCACTGAGGTCGAGTACGACGACGACCTGCAGGTGGTCGTGGTGCGCACCTCACACCACACCAATTTCGAGGCCAAGCTGAAGAAGCGCACGCAGACCTCGGGCTGCGCGCAGGGCACAGCCTTCGGCGACCTGCTGGAAGCGGTCGAGAGCGTCGCACTGCCGAAGGCAGAGCTGCGCACCTCCTGGCTGTACCAGATGACCCAGACCATCAACACCATGCCCTCGCTCTATCTAGAGGCCGGCGCGATCCATGGCTGCGTGCTGTGCAAGGAGGGCACCCCGCTCTGCTACACCGAGGACGTCGGCCGCCACAATGCGGTCGACAAGATCGCGGGTTGGATGTACCGCCACGGCGTCGATGCCTCCGACAAGATCCTCTACACCACGGGACGCCTCACTTCGGAGATGGTGATCAAGACCGTGCGGATGGGGATTCCGATCCTGGTGTCGCGCTCCGGCTTCACCGCCTGGGGCGTCGATCTCGCAAGACAGGTCGGGCTGACGCTGGTCGGGCGCACGCGCGGAAAACGCTTCATCGCACTCGCGGGCGAGGACCGCATCGTCTACGACCAGAATCTCGCTTACGTCGAGGAGGAATCGGCCAAGCACAAGCGCAAGGGTGAAGGTGGTGACGACTAGGATTCTGCCGGCGAGTGTTCCGCCGACTGTTGGCGTGCTGCTCGCCGGCGGTCTCGCCCGGCGCATGGGCGGGGGTGACAAGCCAATGCGCAGCATCGGCGGCCGCACCATCCTGGAGCGTGTGATCGCGCGCCTTGCACCCCAATGCAGCGGGATGATCCTCAATGCCAACGGCGATCCCGCGCGCTTCGCCGCGTTCGGCTTGCAGGTGGTCGCCGATGGCGTGCCCGGCTTTCCCGGCCCCCTGACCGGCATCCTCGCGGCGCTCGACTGGACCGCGGCGAACCGGCCGAACATCGAGTGGGTGCTCAGCGCCGCGGGCGACTGCCCGTTCCTGCCGCGCGATCTGGTCACCCGCCTGCATGAGGCGCGGGCGCGCGAGAACGCGCAGCTCGCGGTCGCGGCATCAGGCGATCAGTCGCATCCTGTGATCGGTCTGTGGCGCGTGGACCTGCGTGAGGAGCTACGCCACGCGCTCGTGATCGAGGACCTCCGCAAGATCGACCGCTGGACCGCGCGCTATCTGCTGGCGACGGTGAGATGGCCGACCGAGCCGCTCGACCCGTTCTTCAATGCCAATACTGTCGAGGACATCGCCGAGGCCGAGCGGCTGGCGGCGCTGGATGAGACGTCCTAGCGCGCTTACGACGTGGCCGCATGCGGGGCCGTTCACGCAGGCCGAAATCCCGCGCGCTCCAGCGCCGCCCGCGCCTCATGCGAGCCGAGCGCATCGAGAAAGGCCTGCACTGCGGGCCGGTCTTTGCGCGCCGTCACCAGCGCGAAATCATAATGCTCCTCCGCGAGCGGAATGAAATCGAGGCCGCCCGCATGGGCGACCGGCGCAATGGTCATGCCCCAGTCGGCGCGGTGCTGGGCGACGGCGGCGGCCACTGCATTGTGCGAGCGGGGCTGGTTCCAATAGCCCTCCGGGCGGGCGCCCCCGAGCAGCCGATCGATCAGGATGCGCGTGCCGGCGCCCTGATTGCGGTTGACCATGATGCAGGTGGGATCAGAGATCGCAGCCGCGACCGCCTCCTTCGCACTGAGGTCTTCGAAACGCTTGTCGCCTTTGCGGAAGACGATGCCCTGCATCCGCCGCCAGCCCGGAACGAGCTCAAGCCCCTCGACGAGATAGGGCGAGTTGTAGGTCTCGCTTCTGTCGTCGAACAGATGGATCGGCGCGAGATCGCATTCCCCGCGCCGCGCCGCCGCGAGCCCGCCGAGGCTGCCGACGGCGATCGAGCGAACGGCAAGGCCGGCATGCGCGAGCTGTACCGTCACGAGATCGAGGCCGGTGCAATGGCTGCCGACGATGACGAGATCCGGCACGCGCACATGCGGCGTGAACAGGGTTACCTCGGCTTCAGTCCCGGCCGGCATCTGGTCGGCGAGCGCGTCGATGCGCAAAAAGCCGTCGGCCTGCGCGAATGACGTGATCGCACCAGATCCCTTGCCGGAGGGATAGGCGATCAGGCCGCCGCGGCCCTCGACCAGCGAGACCATGACGAATTCGGTGCGGCCGAGCTCCGAGGCGATGCGGACCGGCACGGTCGCGCTGACCTTGGCATCGGAGCGCGGCGGCAGCCCCGCCATCCTGCGCAGCACCGGCACGATCATGTCGTGGAAGGTGAACATCGCCGAGGTCGGAAAGCCCGGCAGGATCACCACTGGCTTGCCGTCGCACACCGCAAGGCACAGCGGCTTGCCGGGCTTGAGCGCCACGCCATGCGCGATGATTCCGGGCTGGCCGAGCCGGCCGATGATGCGATGGGACAGGTCGCCCGCGCCTTTCGACGTGCCGCCCGACAGCACCAGCATGTCGGCATCCGCCAGCGCGCGGCGCATGGCCGCTTCGAGCTTGGCTTCATCGTCGGGAATGGCGCCGAGGAAGACCGCCTCGCCGCCATTCTCGTCGATCGCAGCAGTGACGATCGCACCGTTGGTGTCGTAGATCTCGGCGGGCGCGAGCAGCTCTCCGGGCTGCACCAATTCGTCGCCGGTGGAGATGACGGCCACAAGAGGCTTGCGCGCGACATTCACCTCGGCGATGCCGCAAGCGGCCAGCATGCCGATCTCGCGCGAACCGATGATCGTCCCCGCACGCAGCAGCGCTTCGCCGCGCGCGATGTCGGATCCGGCATAGGAGACGAATTGCCCGGGCGACGTGGCGCGACGGACCTCGATCGCGTCCGATCCTGCCGGCTGGGTGTGCTCGACCATGACGACAGCGTCGGCGCCGCGCGGCAGCGGACCGCCGGTGGCGATCGCCGTTGCGGACCCAGCCGCCACTTGCAGCGTCGGGGCGGTGCCGCAGTGGATGGCTTCATCATTGAGCGCGAGACGAACGGGTGCAACTTCCCCTGCCGCAACGACATCGGCGGAGCGGACGGCAAAGCCGTCGACATTGGAGCGGTCGAACGGCGGAACGTCGATCGGTGCCGTGACGTCTTCGGCGAGCGCCGCACCGAGTGCATCGGCGAGCTTGCACGCTGCACTCGGAATCGACCGCGGGAACAGCGCCGCCTCGAAACTTGCCAGCGCTTCTTCGCGCGACAGGATCTTGAGGAACTGCTCCTGTTCGAGCGCGCTGCGCTCTTGCGATCGCGGAATCATCGGCATGCCGGAACCCATATCATTCCCGCATCAGATAGGCACCGACCGGCGTGCCCGCCGCAAATCCCTCGTGGCTGGCGGGGACGAGCAGCCATGCATCGGCGCGGACGATCGCCTGGAGCGGCCATTCGCCCACGGCAAGCAGCATCCACGCATGATGTTCCTCGACCAGCAGGGCCATTTCTGCGATGCCGACACCGGATGCAATCTTGCGTGCGAGCGGCAAGGTGAGCTGTCGGCGTGGCCGGCGCGCCGACAACTGATCGATGAGCGGCAGCGCGAGCGCGAGCCAGGCCGCGAGCGCATGATCGGGCGAGCCCGGCAAGGCGACAATCGGAACCTTTTCGAGCCGGCCGACCGCAGCGGTGCGTCCAGGCTGGAGCGCAAGGCCATGGGCAAGCACCTCGCCACGCTGGGCCAGCGCCGCGACAGCTGCATCCCCATGGCCGACGCCACTGCCGCCGACCGTCAGCAGCAGATCGCAGGAGGAAGCGTCGAGCGCCTCGGCAATCGATGCTTCATCACGCGCGCCGGCCTCACACGTCTTCACCTCCAGCCCCGACACGCGCGCGATGCCGGCGATCATCTGCGCCGTTGCCGTTGCGCCCGGCACGTTGACGATGCGCAGCCGCGGCCGCCGCACGCCGAGCTTCTCCAGATGCGCGACGCGCGCGATCAGCAGATCGGCCGCGCCGATCGGATAGCCCTCGGCGCCGGCGGGCGTGCGCGCGGCGACGTCGCTTCCCGCTCGCCTGACGCCCTGCCCCGGCACGGCCTCGGCCAGCACCTGCGCGAGCGGACCTGACAGCTCGACCGCCCCGGCGTCGAGCACGCAGTCGCATCCCTCCGGCATCGCCTCACCGGCATCGACCCATGCAGGAGCCATCGCCAGTGGCAGCGGCGAATACGCGGACGCACCGACGAGATCATTGGCGGAGAGCGCCCAACCGTCTGCGGCGGCAATGTCGCGCGGGGGATAGGCGGCAAGCAGCGGAGCGCCCACCGCGACGCAGCCGCTCGCTTCCGCCAGCGGCAACTCCATCGGCGCGACAGGATCGACGCCTCGCAGCAACGCGGCGAGCGCAGTGTCGAGCGGCGTGAGCGAGGACGGCAGGCGCTGAATCATGCGCCATGATGGACCATGCATCGCCCGGTTTGGCAACCGCCAGCGCTACGGACATTACCCGCCCGACCTGTCCGAATTGGGGAAGAACAGCTGCTGCCCGTCGATCTTGTAGCCGGCGATCGCGGTCTGCCCCTCCGGCGAGGTCAGCCAGTCGATGAAGGTCTGCGCGAGATCCTTCTTCACGTTCGGAAACTTGTTGGGGTTCACCAGCATCACGCCGTACTGATTGAGCAATCGCCTGTCGCCTTCGACGACGATATCGAGATCGCCGCGATCCCTGAACGAGATCCAGCTGCCGCGGTCCGACAGCACATAGGCGTTCGCGGCGCGCGCGGCCTCGAGCGCCGCCTTCATGCCCGGTCCGGCCTCGCGATACCAGGCGCCCTTGGCGCTGGCGATGTCGATGCCGGCGACGATCCAGAGCGCGAGCTCCGCGGCATGGGTGCCCGAGCGGTCACCGCGCGTCACGAACGGCGTCCCCTTGGCCTCGATCGCCTTCAGCGCGGTCGCGATGTCTTTGCCTTTGACGCCCGCGGGATCGCTCTTCGGCCCGATCAGCACATAATCGCTGTACATCACGTCGAGGCGCTTCACGCCAAAACCGTCGGCGACGAATTTCTCCTCCTGCGGTCGCGCATGCATCAGCACGACGTCGACCTCGCCCCTTCGCGCCCCGTCGAGCACTTCATCGGCGCGCCGCACGATCACCGTCACGTCGATGCCGGTCTTCGCACGGAAGATCGGCAGCAGATAATCGAGCAGGCCGGACTCCTGCGTCGCCGTGGTCGATGCGAGGACGATGCCGCGCTCCTCAGCGGATGACGCCGCAACGCCCGCGGCAAGGCCGCAGAGAAGCGTGAATGCAACGGACAGGCGGCGGACGGCCATGATCGTGTTCCCATTGGCTTTGACGGGATCATGATGATGACCGATTGCGCCGCACTCGTGACGCATCGGGGCTGCTTGCGCTCCGCGCCGGCCAGGCCGAGTGCGGCATCGCCCGCGCGCGGCGGCGGCGCACTCGACCTCGCAATGCGGCAGCGCAGCTATTTGCATGCCGGCCCTGCTCCGGCCACTCGGCGAGAGGCGGCGGCGCCAGTGTGCCGAGGAGCCGACCGGCTACGACCCCCGCCGGCCGGTCGGATCCGCTTCGCCGCCTGACATTGACGCCCGCCCCCAAATAGTTGCAAAAGAAACCAATTCAGCCGGGCATACCCGGGCAACACCGGCCAACGAGCCGGATCAAGGGAGGAGAACCATGAATCCAATCAGGTTTGGACTGCCGGTCGCGGCCGCCTTCGTCGCGACGTTCTCGGCGGCGGCGCTGCTGCCGGATGCCGCAATGGCGCAGGTGTCCGACGACCTCGTCAAGATCGGCGTGCTCACCGACATGAACGGGCCGGCCTCGGCACCGACCGGCCAGGGCTCGGTGACGGCGGCGCAGATGGCGATCGACGATTTCGGCGGCACGGTGCTTGGCAAGCCGATCAGCGTCGTGATCGGCGACCACCAGCTCAAGGCCGACATCGGCGGCACGATCGCGCGGCGCTGGTACGACGTCGACCAGGTCGATCTGATCGTCGACGTGCCGGTCTCCGCGGTCGGGCTCGCGGTGCAGAACGTCGCCAACGAGAAGAAGCGGCTGTTCATCACCCACTCAACCGGCACCGCGGATTTCCACGGCAAGTTCTGCTCTCCTTATGCGATCCAATGGGTGTTCGACACCCGCGCCCTCGCGGTCGGCACCGCGGATGCGGTGGTCAAGCGCGGCGGCGACAGCTGGTTCTTCATTACCGACGACTACGCCTTCGGCCATTCGCTGGAGCGCGACGCTTCCGCCGTCGTCACCGCCAATGGCGGCAAGGTGCTGGGCTCGGTCCGGCCCCCGCTGGCGACGCCCGACCTCTCCTCCTTCGTGCTGCAGGCGCAGGCCTCCAAGGCCAAGATCATCGGCATTGCCGCCGGTCCCCCCAACAACATGAACGAGATCAAGACCGGCTCGGAGTTCGGCGTGTTCAAGGGCGGCCAGCAGATGGCGGCGCTGCTGGCGCTGATCACCGACATCCACGGCCTCGGCCTGCAGGCTGCGCAGGGCCTGCTCCTGACGACGTCGTTCTATTGGGACATGGACGACAAGACCCGCGAATGGTCGAAGCGGTATTTCGCCAAGATGAACAAGATGCCGTCGATGTGGCAGGCCGGGGTCTATTCCAGCGTGATGCACTATCTCAACGCCATCAAGGAAACCGGCACAGACGATCCGCTCAAGGTCGCCGCCAAAATGCGCGAGAAGCCGATCGAAGATTTCTTCGCCCGCAACGGCCGCTTGCGCGAGGACAATCTGATGGTGCACGACCTCTGGCTGGTGCAGGTAAAGACGCCGGAGGAGAGCAAATATCCGTGGGACTATTACAAGATCCTCACGACCATTTCCGGCGACAAGGCGTTCGGGCCGCCGGACCCGGCGTGCCCGCTCCTGAAGAAGTGAGATTGGCGAGTGGCGAATAGGGAGTAGCGAATGGACCAACTCCATTCGCTACTCACCACTCGCCATTCGCTATTTCACCACGCCGATCTCGCGAAAATACGTCATCACGCCCGGATGGATCAGCTCCGGCTTCGGCGCTGCCGCGACCGTGTTCGCGGCCGTCGTCTCGCAGGCCTGCGCGAGCCTCTTGCAGAACGTCGCCTCGACGCCGTGCAGCGTCTTGGCGAGGCGATAGGCGACATCGTCAGGCAGATCCTCGCGCGTCAGCACAAAACTCCACGAGCCGAGCGAGGCGATCGGCTCCGTTTGCTTCGGATAGCTATTGGCCGGCACGATGAGCGGCTTGAGGAACGCATGCTTGGCGCGGATGCGCGCGATCTCGTCCAGCTCAGGCGCAATGAAGCGCGCGCCTGATGCGCTCGATGCCACCGCGGCAAAGCCGGGCCAGCCGATGCCGGCGCCCCACAGCGCGGCGACGCGGCCGTCTTCGACCATCGCGGGGCCATCGCCGGCGCGGTCGAGATAGATCGCCTTGAAATCCTCGTCCTGCTTCAGGCCGAGTCCGTCAAGCACATAGCGCGCCAGGATCGGGAGGCCCGAGCCTTTGGCGCCGAAGGCCACGGGCTGTCCGACGAGATCGTGAATCGTCTTGTAGGGACTGTCCGCCCGCACCACGAACATGCCAGGGTTGGAATAGATCGCGGTGAGAATCTTCAGCGCTACCTTCGCACGGCCAATGCCGGCGAAGGCCTCATAGGCCGGCTCGCCTGCGACCAGCGCAAGATCAAGCTCGCCCTTCTCCAAAAGCGGAATGTTCTCGCTGCTGCCCTTGGTGTTGCGCGGGACGACGGAAATTTGCGGGTCGGCTGCGTTCATCACCTCTGCGAAGGCGTTGCCATAGAGTGGAAAGCCGCCGCCGGGCGTCGCGGTGCCCAAGCTGATCGTCGTGGTCGAAATGGCCGTGCCTCCGGTCTGGGCAGCAGCGGGGCCAAGGAGCAGCGCCGCACTGATGAGGATGAACGTTGCGAATCTCATGGTCGCTCCCGCGGACCTGCGTCAACACCGACTTGCGACGATGTAGGCAGCAGCCGGATTTTGTGAAAGCATGTCGCCCAAAGACAATAAAGCAATGGGAGGCGTCATGTTGCGAATTTTGCGTAATGGTGTTTTCGGGCTCGTGGTTCTTGCTACGCTTTTCGGCGCCACGCCGCGCGCCTGCGCTGCGTATCCCGACCGTCCCGTGCACTGGCTGATCGGCTTTTCCGCCGGCGGCCCGGTCGACATCGTGGCGCGGATCATGGCGCAGTGGCTGTCGGACCGCCTCGGCCAGCAATTCATCGTCGAGAACCGGACCGGCTCCGGCGGCAACATCGCGGCCGCCGCCGCGATCAATTCGCCGCCGGACGGCTACACGCTGCTGTTCGTCGCCCCCAACAATGCGATCTCGACCTCGCTCTACAAGAAGCTGCCGTTCGACTTCCTGCGCGACACCGTGCCGGTCGCCAGCATCATGCAGCTCACCAACATGCTGGTCGTCTCCAACGCGTTTCCGGCGAAGACGGTTCAGGAGTTCATCGACTATTGCAAGGCCAATCCCGGCAAGGTCTCCTTTGCCTCCTCCGGCAACGGCACCTCGGTGCACATGTCGGCCGAGCTGTTCAAGGTGATGACCAAATGCGACATGGTGCACGTGCCCTATCGCGGCTCGGCGATCGCCTTCCCCGACATCATCTCCAACAAGGTGCAGCTGATCTTCGACAACCTGCCCTCCGCGCTGGAGCAGGCCAAAGGCGGCAATGTCCGCGCGTTAGGGGTGACCTCGCCGCAGCGCTGGCCGAGCGTTCCCGACGTGCCCGCGATCGCCGAGACCGTGCCGGGCTTCGAAGCGGTCGGCTTCTACGGCATCTCCGCGCCGAAGGGCACCCCGACCGAGGTGATCGAGATCCTCAACAAAGCAGTGGGCGAAGCGCTGAACGACCCGAAGCTGGTGGCACGGCTGGCGGAGACCGGCGGCATCCCCAAGCCGATGACGCCGGCCGAGTTCGGCAAGCTGGTCGCGGACGAGACCGAGAAGTGGCGGAAGGTGGTCGAGTTCGCCGGCGTGTCGGTGGATTAGGGCCCCACGGCGGGCGCTGTTCCTCGCCGGCAAGACGTTCGGGGGACCGGCGGGCCCCCTCACAACAAAAGTGCGAAAACAACCCCATGCACAGTAGAAGACGTGAGCAATTTCAGCGGGTTACGGAAGCGGAAAGCCAGCCGCCGGCACATGACCGCAGAGCCGTTTGACTCGTCGGGCAAAACAATGGCAAAATGCGATTATTCCGAATCCAGCAATCCACCGAAAGGCCGCGCTTGCCACGCGGCGCCGGCGTTCCGTTGGGCAGCCAGCATTGCACCCCCGCCCCAGGCCCTGTAAACGAACCGCGCACCGTTGCCGGCCGCTTGCAAAAATGGCCGCCTCGCGGCGGGGCCTGTAGCTCAATGGTTAGAGCCGGCCGCTCATAACGGTCTGGTTGCAGGTTCGAGTCCTGCCGGGCCCACCATTGTTTTCAACTACTTGCCTCCTGGGATCCCGGCGCTTGCGATCGGGGGCCAACGAAACGACCAACGATTGCGGCTTCCGGTTACTGAGAGCTGTTGCTGCTTCTCCCAAGTAAGCAGGATGGTGATGACCATAGACACGGCGCAAAGTCTCAGGACTCATGCCCAAAAAGCCGGAAGCTTGCCATTCGCTGACACCGAGCTGCATGAGCCAGGTCGCCGCCGTGTGGCGCAGAGTGTGCGGACTGACCCCGTCCAACTTCGCAAGCTTCGAGGCAGATCGGAAAGCCGTCTTGACCGACTTCACGGGCGCGCCGTTCCACTCGACGAAATGGTGCTGCGCGATACCTTTTGCGTGCCACCGTCGCAGGTGGGCCAGCAGCCTCGTTGGAATTGGCACTGGGGGCTGCCGCTTATTCGTTGCTCGCACTCCCCTCGCTAGACGATAGAAAATCCCGTTCTCCAGATCGACAAAGGAGTTCCCCTCCTCCTTGAATGGAGAAGCGGATGCAATGGCGCCTGCGCGGGTTCCGGTATACAGGCCAATAAGAATGAAGCGAGCAAGGTGCCGCAACGGGCGCTTGTCAGTCAAAATTTTCCGGCCCGTGCCTTTTCCCCGGTGTTGGGTCTGGATTTCGCGATAACGCCAACAAACGTGGAGCAGCCTTGCAGCTTCGCTTCGCGTCAGCCATCGATCCCTCGGCTGGCCTTTTGGGGGCAGCACCACGTGAACTACCCCGCGATGGAATCCTTCTTTTGCGTGATGATTGATAGCCGCCCGAAGGTCTTCAAGATCGCGCCGAGCTCCGCCAGCACTCCCGCGCTGACGGACATATTGCCTACAACTGGAGCCAGTTACTTCGGAGAGCTTCATAGCTCCCCAAAATTCGTTCAGCCGACCTAGCCGCTCATAAAACTTCGGCTTATTGGCCTGACTTCCACCGCGATCCTCCTCATAAATTGCGATGACGTCAGCAATCGAGATCTGCGTTATGTCCCGTTCGATCCGATTGGGCTGATATTGCTCCTGGATATATTCCGCAAGGGCGGCCTGCGCTGCTCTAACCTCCGTTTCAACGCATCCTGTGCCAATTTGCCGGCCTCCATCGAGGATGATCCAAACAGCGGATCGCTTGGCCCCCGCTCGGCTCTTACGGGCTGGGCGGAGCCAGAGCCGAGGGGGTTGCTTACGACGCGGCATACTTCTCTCATTTTCTCAATCGCTCGAAGAGTCGTATAACATTTCCCGGCGGTCAACTCGATCGCCAGATGGCCTCGCCGAGCTTCACGACGAAGGCCGCTCGCTGTCATCGATCCATCAGGATAGGCCAATGCTGCCGCGACGCTCAATCTAAGCGGACTATCGAGCGAGACCGCCGATCCATGTGGAATAGAGGGACGCGGCACGCTCAGCTCCGTTGAAGTTCGAAATTGAAACTGTGGCTGCCTAGTTTCTCGATCCTAATAACATCGCCCGCCTTCGGCTTCACCTTTTCGTAGAATTCTTTTATGGCTGCACGCTCACGAAGCATCTTTTTTACCCCATCGATATCAGTGGAGACCGATGCGCGATAAGAAAACGTGACGGTGATTTCTCGAGCTGCAGCCTCTTTGTTCGGCCCTCCAATCGCTTCCTGGGGAAAGAGGTCCAAGGCATCGGCCAAGGGAAAGTAGTAGTTTCGCAAACTGCTCTGGGTCAGGCGCACCTCGCGCACGAAGATATCCTTTGCAGCATCATATCGTTTGCGCACGAGGTCGCTCTCGGCTGGGGAGAGGCAAATTTGGCTTTGCGCACCGCGCTTATGCTCATAGCTGACCGGCAGCTCGAGCTTTCTCACAGAAGAAAGGATCCAAGCCACCGGCCAGTTTGCGACGGCGGCGCGCTGGTCGGTCCCCGGCACTCGGTGAAACTGCTCGAACTTCCTGTAGTCAGCCAGATTACATGCTCTAGTGTCGATCAATTGCGCAGCGCCGACGACTTCACCTGATCCTTTGCGAACGAGGGCTACGAGACCGCGGTGTTTCGTAGCTCGTGCTCGCATTTCCCACGTCTTCTCGCCTGCAAGGATCAAGTCGATCCATGGTCGGTCGATAATCAGGCCTTTTAGTTCACCAAGAACGCTCATCAGAGTTCCTTTCAGATTAGCATTTACCTCTCACTTATAGCGGTCTAGTGTTGCGTTAGCTTAAGCGCCTTTACAATTTCGGAGGACGCCCCTTTGGTCGAGGCGGTGGGATATGTGCGCAAGTTCGGCAAGAATGGCATCGACAGGCCGGGCCAAATACGGAAGATCAAGGCTTTCGCCGCCGCAAAAGGCCTGGAGGTGAGGCAAATCTTTCAAGAAACCGACGGCTCACTTGGTGTGGAGTTAGAGGCCCGTTCTGCAGGAGAAAAACTGCTCAAGTCGGTGACGCCAGGCGACGCAATCCTCGTAACGAGCCTGGACCGTCTATTCGTGGATGTGTCGGACGCGCTGAAAACGATCCGGGAGCTCATTGATCTGGAAATTGAGATCCTTCCAATCGACATGGGGATCAACGTGGCCACGCCACCTTCCCTGCTCATCTTGCAAGCCGCCCGAACAGCCGAATTAGAGCGCCATTCGTTGCGCATCAGACGCGGGAAAAGCGCACGACGAACCACCGGTTCATTCGGAGGAGGAAAAGCGCCCTTTGGCTATGACAATGCAGACGGGCGCCTGGTCGAAAATCCCAAGCAACAATCAATGATTAGAAAGGCCATCGAACTTCATAGACGAAAAAAGATGAGCTATCGGGCCATTGCCAATTGGTTGAACCAAAGGCCTGGAATCTACGTCTCGCACGTCACCGTGGGTCGATGGATCCGGGCTGCTAATCCAGCATGATTGCCTCCCTCGGCCGCTGAGGTTGTATTCGGAGCCAGGATTCGGGTAGAGATCGAAGCAGCACGCAGGGGGAGACGATGCTTGATCGAGCAACGCAAAAATTGACGCAGCAGGAGCTTGAACGGCACCTCTGGCAGGCAGCAGATATCCTGCGCGGCCACGTCGATGCGGGGAAGTTCAAGGACTACATCTTCGCCCTTCTGTTCTATCGACGCCTTTGCGACGTCTGGGACGAGGAGTTCGAGGCGCTACTGGACCAGACCAGCAACCGCGAAGAGGCGGCTGATCCAGAAGAGCACCGCTTCCATGTTCCGCCCCAGCACCACTGGAGCGCGGTTAGGAAGCACGCCACCCAGATTGGCCAGCATCTCAACAACGCCTTCGCCGCGATCGAAGACGCTAACCTACGTCTGCGTGGCGTGTTCGGCGATGTAGACTTCGCCAATCAAGAACGCTTTCCCGACGCGCGGCTGGAGCGACTGCTTGCCCACTTTGAGAAGCATCGGCTGCGGAACAGCGACGTGTCGCCCGATATGCTTGGCGACGCCTACATGTATCTGATCGAACAGTTCGCGGAGGGCGCAGGCAAGAAGGGCGGTGAGTTCTATACGCCCCGGCAGGTGGCGAGGCTGATTGTTGAGTGCCTCGCCCCTCAGCCAGGCATGTCTATCTACGATCCGACATGCGGATCTGGCGGCATGCTGCTGGAGGCCGTCCAGCACTTGAAGAACAATCGGCAAGACCCGCGCAGCCTCTCCCTCTATGGGCAGGAAAAGGAACTGGACACTTGGGCGATCGCTCAGATCAACCTGTTCCTTCACGGTATCGATGACGCCTTCATCGCCAAGGGGGACACCATGCTCGACCCAAAGCGATACGACCCGCGTGCGCAGGAGTTCATGCCCGGCGTTGGCGCCTATGACCGGGTGATGGCCAACCCGCCTTTCTCGGCGAAGGAATGGGGTCACGAGGTCTGGATCAACGGCGATCCGTTCGGCCGCGATGTCTACGGCGTGCCGCCCAAAGGTTACGGCGACCTCGCCTTCGTCCAGCACATGATCGCCTCAATGAAAGACGGCGGCATGCTGGGCGTGGTCGTGCCGCACGGCGTGCTGTTCCGGGGCGGCGCTGAAGGCCGTATCCGCCAGGCCATGCTGGAGGCCGACATCATCGAAGCGGTGATAGGGCTGGCGCCCAACCTGTTCTACGGCGCGAGCATCCCGGCGGCCATCCTGGTTATCCGCAAGAACAAGCCCGCCGAGCGGAAAGCCAAGGTGCTGGTGGTCAACGGCGACGCCACCTTCACGCCGGGCAAGGC
Source organism: Bradyrhizobium sp. 160 (assembly GCF_023073735.1). NCBI lineage: Bacteria > Pseudomonadati > Pseudomonadota > Alphaproteobacteria > Hyphomicrobiales > Nitrobacteraceae > Bradyrhizobium > Bradyrhizobium sp. 160. Next base: position 126,800 of record NZ_JADPKD010000054.1, on the reverse strand, counting down.
CCAGAACCATCTGACCGACGCCAATGTGCGGACGTTGGCCGACGCGTTCCACGGCTTCGCCGACATCGAGAAGCTGGCTCGCTTCGTGCCTATCGGCGAGATCGCGGCCAATGGCTTTAACCTGAACATCAGCCGCTACGTCCAAACCGGCGCGGACGCCGAAGCTATGGATGTCGCCGCTGAAGTGGCCAAGCTCCAAGACCTGATTGCCAAGCGCAACGAGGCCGAGGCGGTAATGTTCGGGCACCTCAAGAGACTTGGCTATGTCGGGTGAGGCGCAGGGGGGGTGGCGCGCCATGCCCTTTTCCGAGGCCGTCGCGATCAATCCAAAGCGGCAGCTCCCAAGAGAACGACAGGTGCCTTTTCTAGACATGGCGAGTTTGCCGCTCAACGGCGCAGACGTGTCGGTCCTAACCACCCGCGAGATGAGTAGCGGCGGGTCCAGATTTCAGTCTGGCGACACGCTCTTCGCCCGGATCACCCCTTCTGCCGAGAATGGAAAGCTCGGCTTCGTTCAGTCGATCAATGGCGGTCAGGTGGCGCAAGGTTCTACCGAGTTCATCGTCATGGCGGGACGCGATGGACTGACACTGTCGGAGTATGTTCGCTATCTCGCCGGTTGGTCTGAAGTCCGTGACCAAGCCATTGGATTGATGGAAGGCACGTCGGGACGTCAGCGAGTGCCGCAGTCCGCTTTCGATGAGATCGAGGTTCCCATCCCCCCGCTCGAAGAGCAGCGACGGATCGCGGAGGTGTTGCGGTCTGTGGATGAGGCAATCGAAAGGGCTCATCTTGCTACGGCGGGCGCGAAGGCCGCGCGCTTGGCGTTGCTTGCTGACCTCTTCCACCGAGCCGACTGGGAGCCCGAAAGAGCGTTGCCCACTGGTTGGCAAACTCCGCTTTTGGACCAAGTGGCGAAGCGCGGCAGCGGCCACACTCCGAACAAGCAGTTCCCAACCTACTGGGACGGAGAAGTGAAGTGGATTTCGCTCCAAGACACCAAACGGCTGGATCGCGTCTACATCGCCGACACCACCGCGACCATCACACCAGACGGACTGGCCAACTCGTCCGCCGTGCTCCATCCCGCGAGCACGGTAGTCGTGTCACGCGATGCGACAGTTGGAAAGAGTGCGATCATGATGTCGGATATGGCGGTGAGCCAACACTTCATTTCTTACACATGCGGGCCGGAGCTTTCGCCGCTTTATCTCTACTACTGGCTTCAAAGAATGAAGCCGGTGTTCGAGCGAATTGGAGCAGGCAGCACGATCAAGACCATTGGGTTACCGTTCTTCAAGACCCTCAAGATCGCGATGCCGGGCCGCGCCGAGCAAGACCAAACTGCGGAACTTCTTTGGCAAGCTGACAGACAGGTTTTTGAGGCTGAAGAAGCCGTCGTAAAGCTTCGCTCGGTGAAGGCAGTCGTGTCTTCCGATCTTCTCTCTGGCCGCGTGCGGGTGCCCGCATGAGCGAATACCGGCTCGCCGAGAAGCCAGCGCTCGATGCCCTGATAGCGATGGGCTATGTCGTGCTTCCTCCCGAGACGGCGATGGCGATGCGGCAAGAGGCGAACCGCGCCCTGCTGAAGCCGGTGCTGATGGATGCCCTTCAGGTTCTGAACGAGAGGTTGGGCGCAGAGGACGCCGAGGCGATCTACGGTGACCTGTCCACCCTGTCAGACAACGAGGAATGGCAGCGGCGCCTGCGCGGCGCCTACTCCCGGCGGTTGAAGGGCGAGGCCAAGGACAAGCCGATCGCCCTGATCGACTTCAAACGGCCCAATCGGAACCGCTACCACGTCGTGCGCCAGTTTAAAGTCGAGGCGCAGCGATCACGGATCGCCGACCTCGTGGTGTTCGTGAACGGCATACCGCTAGTCGTGATCGAGACCAAGTCTCCTCTGAAGGCGGCGGATCGATCCGGTCAGGCGTTCGAGCAGATCAAGCAGTATGAGCGCGACATCCCACGCCTGTTCTATCCCAACGCTTTCAGCATCGTCACGGACGGCGTGGCGACGCTGTATGGCGCGACCGGCGCTCCGGCGAAGTTCTATGCCCCGTGGCCTGATCCGTGGCCACGGCCCCGCGACATGTTCGTCGACGACCTAACCAAAGACCTGTGGTGTCTGCTGGAGCCGTCGCGGCTAATCGATCTATTGGCCCACTTCATCGTCTTCGAGACCGACCCCGAGAACGGGCGACGGATCAAAAAGGTCTGCCGCTATCAGCAATTTCGGGCCGTTAACAAGGCGGTGATTCGCGTGGCCGAGGGCGCCAAGAAGAAGGGTCTGATCTGGCACACTCAGGGCTCAGGGAAGAGCCTGACGATGGTGTTCCTCGCCCTGAAGCTGAAGACCCATCTGACGCTGGACGCGCTGACGCTGCAGAACCCCAACGTCCTCGTCCTGACCGACCGCATAGATCTGGACGACCAGATTTCCAAGACCTTCGTCGCATGCGGCTTGCCCAACCCTAAGCAAGCGGGCTCGGTTAGTGAACTACGCGAGGCAGTGGCGAGCGCTGGCTCGGGTCAAATTTTGCTCTCGACCATCTTTAAGTTCCAAGGCTCAAAGGAACCGATCCCAAACTCCGACAACTGGATCGTGCTCGTAGACGAATGTCATCGCACCCAGGAAAAGGACCTCGGTGCATTCCTTTCGGCGACGCTACCGGACGCCCGCTTCTTCGGTTTCACCGGCACGCCGATCAAGAACACCGACAAGGATACCTATGCGCGATTCAGCGTCCAGGGTGAGGGCTACCTTGATAAGTATGGGATTGACGACGCTGTGCGCGACGGCGCGACGGTGCCGATCCTCTACGAAGGGCGAAAAACGGACTGGTCCATCAATGAAGCCGAGATCGATATTCTGTTCGACCGATGGTTCGTGGACCTGGCGGACGACAAACGGGAGACCCTGAAGAAGAAGGGAATCTCGCTGGCGACGCTGGCCAAACACCCAGAGCGGGTGCGGCTGGTCGCTTTGGACATCTGGGAGCATTTCAAGCAGGTCTGCCAGCCGGATGGCTTCAAGGCCCAGATAGTGGTTGTAGATCGCGAAGCGGTGGTTCTGTATCGCGCCGCGCTGGCGCGGGTGATTGCTGCGGAACTGGTCAAGAGCGGTCTGGGGGAAGCGACAGCCAAGGCGAAGGCCGACGGCATGATCGCTTGCGTCTATTCAAAATCGCAGGAAGACAACAAGCCCTCCGAAGATCCGGACGTAGCCACTGTGCGAGCCGAGCTTGAAGCCCACTTCCTCGACGATGCCGCCGAGAAGGATGCCAAGAAGAGATTTAAGGCGTTCGGCATGGACCCGAGCTTCCTGATCGTATGCGACAAGTTGCTGACGGGCTTCGACGCGCCTATCGAGGCTGTGATGTATTTGGACAAGCCGCTCAAAGAGCATGGCCTGCTGCAGGCTATCGCTCGGACCAACCGCACATGTTCGGCTACACAGCCCAACGGTGCCGAGATCACCAAGCCTCACGGCCGGATCGTGGACTACATCGGAGTCACGGGTCACCTCGACGAAGCACTCGCCTCCTACCGCGCCGAGGACGTCCAGAACGCTTTGCGCGACATCGCCATTCTCCGGGCAGGTTTGCGCGAGGCGCACGCGCGTTACTCCCGTCAGAAGCGGCTGCTCGGCCTTGACCGCATGCAGGAGAAGGCGGCGGCATACGCGGTTGGCAAATTGGTCGCGGACGGCCGCGAGGATGACTGGTTTGAACTTCAGCGGCTCACCCGCAATTTTGTGCGCCTCTACGGCGATCTGTCGCCGGATCCTGGAATCTTGGATTTCACCGCAGAGGTAAAGTGGGCTGCGGCGTTCCTGCGGTTAGCGACACAGGTCATCTCCAAAGACGAGAGTCTCGACCATCGTAGCTACACGGGCAAGATCAGGGACATGCTGGAAGAGCACGTCCACGTCACCGGTCTATCCACAACCATTCAATTGCGCTCGATTACTGATCCGAACTTCACCGATGATTTCAAGACTGAAGCGAAGACCGAGGAGGAACTCCAGGAAGCATTCGTTCGCAAGGCCGCGGAGCTGCGTCGCGTCACGCGCGAACTGGTGGACAAGAACCCCGGCCAATATGGCCGGTTCTCGGAGCGGGTTCTGGAGATCATCCGCCGATTCGAGAAGGGGCAGATTGCGGCGGCTGAGGGATTGCGCGAGTTTCAAGACCTTGCTGGCGGTATCAACGCCGAGCAGGGCGCCCACGCCGAACTTGGTATCGATGAGAGGGCTTTCTCTATTCTTCGGATCCTGGAGGTCTCGGCGCCCAAGGCGAACCATGCCGCTCTGCAGGCAGCGGCGATCGCAACTGGCGCTGTCTATTCAGATGCCCAGCAAAGTCAGCCGTCGTGGTTCTTTATGGAGAGCTACAAAAGGGAACTCCGGCGGCAGGTTCGCCGTATCCTAGGCGAACACGGCGTTCCGGAGACCAAGGCGATCCGCGACGAGATCGAGACCTACGCCGTTCACGCTTATGCGGGGCCACACTGATGCCAAGCGTCCGCATCGGCCAGACCGCCATCACCTACGAGATTCGTCGGACTGCTGCGAGCTCCGAGCGTAGGATCACTGTCACGCCTGGTAGCGTTGAGGTTGTGGCCCTCACCACCGACGACGACTCGGCCATCGAAGGCTTCTTGGGTCGTAAGCGGCAATGGCTGTTCGATACCGTGCGCGAGATGGAGGAAACCGTAGCCAGTCGGCCGGTAGTCCCTCGGTTGATGACCGGGTCGAAGATACCGTTCCGAGGCCGTATGGTGCGCTTGACTGTTCGCCGCCACGACGGCGCCCATGTGGAGATCAGCTACCGGAACGGCCTGCTGGTCGATCTACCTTCATGGGTTGGATCTGATCAAGTTGAGACCATCGTAGCACATGAGCTCAAGCTGTGGCTCAAAGGACGAGTGCGACGCAATGTTGCCGAGATCTCAACGTCATATGCCGAGCGGTTTGGCCTCAAACCGCGTAGGATTCGCGTGGGTGAGATGAAGACTGGCTGGGGCGCCTGCGGGCCCGCAGGCGGCATACTTATAAACTGGACCCTTGTTTTCGCGCCCAAGAGTGTTCTGGAATACGTGGTCGTTCATGAGCTGGCGCACCTTAAGGAACGGTCTCACGATGAGAAGTTCTGGGCTCTGCTGAAACAATTGATGCCGTCCTACAGCGGACCGAAGGCATGGCTTGACGTTCACCAAGGCAGCCTCGACGCGGACTTTCTTCGCCGGTAACTCTGGCCTGATGGGTCCTACGGTTGGAGCTTACGGTGCCGATCAAACAGTCGTCGCTACGAAAACATGAACTTCAAGATGGACGCAGCTTTTAGGCGAGACTTCAAGAGCACCGCTGCCCGCCGGGGTATGGCGATGAAGGAGCTATTGGAAGCGTCATTCCGAGTAGGGTCGATAAGGAAAGTGATGCTTCCGAGGAGCGCTTCCTGCCTGAGGATTGGGACAAAAGCCACGTGTCCGCGGAGGGCCGGGTTATTCGCCCAAGTCTCAAGACTGACTTGTGGTCTGAAGCGCGCTCCGCGCGGCGGCCCTTCGGGCCGGCGTGAGGAATAGTCCCATATGTGAGAAGTTCCGAGAACTTAAAGCAAAGCGCTGCCATTGCAGCTTTTCAGATGCTCGGGCAGAATTGCGATGTCCTGGGCTGTTGGTCGGCGCCGCTTCGCGGCTGCTGACATGGCGGTTCCCTGGCCTCAACCCCTGACGAATTCGTCGGGAGTGATGAAGTGCTCATATGATACCGGATAAGGAATCATCTTGCAAACATAGTCGATTACGCCGCGCTGAACTGAGATCTCCTGCACGTTAACGGATCCACCGGGGACTAGCTTAAGCCAAATGCCCTCTGCCTCTCGATCGAACGCGTTTTGCTGCTCGTTGATGGGACGTCCATCTGCTGGAAAGAAGCGGACAAGACCGTGCCAGTGTGGATTCGAATCCCCCTTCTCCAGGAACCAGAATGCCCATATGCGGTCGGAATGACGGAGCGCCCACTTCGTCCCAAGAAGCCGCCGGTTCACGCGGCTATCAAACTCGCGCAAAAGTCTCTCAGCCGGGAGTAGGGCATAGCTCCCCTAGAAGCCGTCAATGAGCCGGAACTGTTCGTCGCCAAAGTGACGAATCGCGAAAACTGCCATTGATCGATCCAGGCTGGGATCTCGGATCGAAGCTTGGGAACGGTTCTCGAAGGATGCACGGGACTCTCTTGGAGGTCGAATTTGGGAGTCGTCGCGATACCAAAGCTCTCAGATGATCTCCAGATTGCACCTTGAAAAAAATAGTCCCGGGCAATGAATGCTCGGGGATCTTCGGAGGTCCTTTTTTCTAGGACTTCGCCTCTGCAATGCGCGAACCCGTCCTAACGGGTGAAATTTGCGCGCTATATGGAGACCCCGCGCACCAAACGGCTGCCGTCTGGGAGGACGGATGAGGGGGCCGTCGGGCGAGGTTCCAACGCCTTGGTATCGATGACGACGATCTCGTCTTTTTCCTCTTGCTGGTCGTCTTCCAAGGCCTCGAGCTGGCCGTCGTCATCATCTTCTTCCTGGTGGCCCTCCTGCATGGCCTTAATCTCCTCGGCAGTGAGATCTTGGATGACCAGCACAGGGAGCTCGTCCGATTGAAAGGAATTCTTGTCCAGACCAAGAGCCTTCCATTTGAGCGCGTGGATGCGCTCGAGGCCAGCGGCCGCCAAGGATAGCGCCTTTAGCGCAGATGCGGCCTTTAGAGCCTGCGAGGGATCCTTTTGAGCAGCCGAAAGCTGGGCCATGATTAGTTCTTCGACAATGACCGCATTTTTGTAGGCTACCTCACGAGTGGCTTTCGCTCGCGCGGTCGTCTCATCGGTGTTTGAGAGTGTTTCGGAGAAGATCTTGTCTTTGACGGCCGCGGCCATCTCTTCGGCCTTGCCGCCTTTGATAGTGCCATGTTTTGAGAAATGCGACTGAAGAGCTCGACGGCTTACTCCGAAGCGCTCTTCAAGGTCTTGAAGGGTCGCGTCGCCGGTTTCCCATAGCGCCTCGATTTCCGCCCATTTGCTAGAATCGAGTCGCGTGTATTTTCGCTTGGTAGAGGCTGGATCTGACATGTGATTTCCTAACAGTCTAGGCCGTTGGCCCGGCATCAAGATGCCGGTCTAATATGCGTTTGATCTGGACCGGCTGCCATTCGCCCCCGCGGGGGGTGCGAAGCCCCCGAGCATTTAGAGCAGCCGCCAGTCCGCTCAACGTGCTGACCCCAGCCGCTCTGATTTGCAGGATTATCGGGAGGGTATTGCTGGCGAACTGATCGGCACGAGCACTCCTTGAAGCCCTCGATTTGGCCTGTGCCACGGAGAGGTTCGTCCGATTGCCGAGCCGGACGCCGCGATCTTTGGCCGCAGATAAAGCGGCGCGCGTCCTCTGCGAGATCATTTCTCGTTCGTGCTCTGCAACCGCGCTCAGAATGTGAATGGTCAACTTGTTGGCGTGGGGCATGTCGGCAGCGACGAAATCAATCCCCGCCTCCATCAGGTTCGCAATGAAAGCCACATTCCGAGAGAGGCGATCGAGCTTGGCTATGACCAGCGTAGCTTTCTGTTTTTTGGCCGATCTTATCGCGTCACCCAACTTAGGGCGTTCGGCCCGCTTCCCACTCTCCACTTCTGTGAATTCATCAACCAACTTCCACGATCCGCCGTTCAGATAATCGGCTACGGACCTCCGTTGGGCCTCCAGACCCAAACCGGAGCGGCCCTGCTTTTCAGTGCTCACCCGGTAGTAGGCGACGAACCGTCCTTCAGCCATGCGCCAAACCTCCAAATGTAAAGAACCTAGTCGAGGGTTGTATTGACCGCTAACGGCAACTGAGCTCTGTTCAGGAACTGGGTAGAGGGGAGCCATCGGGTGCCGGAAGAGAGTCTTTTGGATGTGGCAGCGCGCTGGTGCGCCGCACGAGGGGAAGCTTGGTCGGTCAGAGGAGAGGCGGGCGACGGCGGAACCTCTGAGGTCTTTGCCGTTCAGTCTCCAGATGGTGACCGCGCCCTAAAGCTCTACAATCGGAAGTTTTCGTCGGGCGCTTTGGGCACAATAGAAAAGAAGAGGATCGATGCTCAGCTCGAGCTGGGCGTCAATGACTGTCCTTATCTGGTCGATGTGTTCGAGGGCGGAGAGTTTGAGAGTCACCTTTACTTGCTGATGAACCGCGCCCCTGGTCGCGAACTCGCCAAGCGCCTTGCAGACATCCCCAGAGACAAGATCAGGTCAATAGTAGATCAGATCGCTCAGGCTCTTATCTTTCTCCGCTCACGCGCGCTTTGCCATCGCGACGTCAAATCGGCGAACGTGTTTATTTCAGACGATTTCAATCACGCTACCCTGCTCGACCTTTCAGTAACGCGCAACGTGAACGATCCCGTTGGTCTGGGGACAGACCAAGATAATCAGTTACCGGTTGTTGCAACGGCCCGGTATTCCCCGCCTGAATACCTATTCCGCTTGCTCCAACCGACTCCGGAAGCTTGGCATGCTTTAGACATTTATCAGCTCGGAGGCCTACTCCATGACCTCATCATGCGAGAACAACTGTTCGAAGCAGAGTTCCAGAAGTCTCGGGACAACCGATATCGCTTCGCATGGATCGTCGCTACCGCTGCACCGACCGTAAACGCAACCGATGTCGATCGCGATCTGATTTTCTTGGCCCGGCGAGCACTGGATAAGGATTGGGAAAAACGATCTCTGCTCAAATTAGAAGACTTCCTAGCAGACAAAGAGAGGCAGCAGGCATTAGCACTGAATGTTCTCGGATTCGCCGGTTCACATCGAGTTGCTCCGAACACACCAAGCTTGAACGAACTAAGACGGCGGGTCGGCAAAGTGGCGGAAGCTCTCGAGCTAAGGATGCACGAGTTTCTGAAACGTCAGGGTCTGACGGCCACCCACCACAACGACGCTGGGAATAGCGATTGCTCTAGGATACTACGCTTCGCGTGGGATGCTGAAAAAGACACCCCGCTCACCGGAAAAATACAACTTACAACTGATCTCCTTTTGAAGATCACACCTCAAGGTCAGTCATTCGAATGTAAGGCATCTTTGCAGAGCAACATCAATGGACTCGACGCATCGAGCGAAATTCAATTTCCAGACGTGCCGGATGATGCGGGTTCGAGCGATCAGCTAGGCGAGCAAATAGAGGCTTCGCTCGGCTCTCTTGCCACATCACTTTTGAAAGTTTCGTAGGTTTGAAGGGGGGACGGAATGTCATTATGGTGGGCTCGCCGAGAAAATCTCGATAGGGATCAAGTTGCTCTCATTGAGAATTTGTCTCTCCAAGAGAATCATCTCGTTTTGGGCCCCCCAGGATCCGGAAAAACGAACGTGCTCTTGCGCCGAGCGCAGTATGTCCGGTCTCAAGGTCTTCCGAACGTCCTGGTCCTCAGCTTCACCCGCTCCCTGACAGAGTTCATAAAGACCGGGTGTTTCGACGCGCAGGGCAGAGAAATCTTTCCACAAAGCTGTGTCAGCACTCTAGAATCGTGGATCCGCGGTCTTTACACCCAGCACGGCGCATCGCTACCGCCCACGCAGCAATCCCTTAGCGATTGGAAACGGACCCTCGCATCGGGCGCGCTGGGGTTTTCTGCTGCGGGAAAGCTCCCAAAATATGATACGCTGTTCGTGGACGAAGCCCAAGACTTGGTGGATGAAGAGGTCGAGTTGTTGTCGCAATGGGGAAACACTCTTTTTTACGTCGGTGACGCGAGGCAACAAATCTATGACCATTCGAATGGTTTGACCGCGATCAGAGCACTTCAGCAACCAAAGGAAGCGACATTGTCGTTCCACTATAGGTTAGCTCCCGAGATCTGCCGGATGGCTGACCGCATACTCGTTGCCCAAGGCGGAGCCGGGTTGGAAGCAACAAGTCAGTATAGTGGACCACGGCCCGGTCGGATTGGTGTCCATGGCCCGCTCGCTCGAGACGCGACTGTCTCGGCCGTAAAGAACAGCTTGAAAGATCAGCTTCGCGCCTATGCGGACATGATCGCGCAAGGAGATCTGCTTGGGATAATTGTGGCGCGAAGGGAAGATCGGGACTTTGTGTTCTTGCAACTCGAAAATGACCCCGAGCTGTCAGGAAAATCACAAATTGTAAGAGCCCGCGACGGCAACGATGATGATCATGATCCTGCTTTCAATCGGGACCGACCCATTTGCATTATAACGGTTCAAGGCTGCAAGGGCTTGGAATTTCGTTCTGTCCACTGGCCATTTTGTGAGGAGCTTCAGTTTTATCACCACCCTGAACACTACTACACCGTGGTAACTCGAGCGAAGACGTCCCTGGACATCTACTACGTAAATCAGTTGCCGCAGACGCTAGCTCGCGCTTATGCGCCCCCCGATGAGAAACTGTGGTGAACCGATGCTGCCTATTGTGAACTACAGCCGCGTCACAGATGACGAGTTGAACCTGCTCGTGGAAGGAGCTGCGCCTCAGCATTCGCTGCCATGGTCCATGCGTGACACGCCGATACGCCTAGGAAGCAACGAATTTGGCGTCGTATGGGCTGCCACCCGGTCAGAAATATCGATTGCCCAACCTCTAGTCATAATCGTTCGGAAAGAAGACCAGCGACGGCTATTTGGGCGCTTTTCACAGTTGAGAAGTGACCTATCGCCACTTTCAGCATGGTGTCACATCACGACGCCGGATCGGATCGACTCTGTTGATGATCTTGTGCGCTACGCTGATCTAGGCGACTACGCGGCTGCATGGGCTGGCTTAGTCGTTGCGGAGGCAATGCTTCTCGGAGATCGGCCGGTTTCGCGAATAAAGATCGCCGGCTGCATGGCCACTCAGACCTTTAGTATCGCGCGCACGGCCGCTCTATGGTTGCCGACCTCCATCTCCGACACAATGGAGAGATACGATGCAGCCTACAACTTATTTCGTTCAGAAACGAGGAAGTCTTCCAGGATCCGGAGCGCGCTCGAACCGATCTGGAGCACACTCACGGCGCTGTCCGGCGCCGTTTCACGGCAACATGATGGTCGCCTTCTGCCGTTGATAGAAGCCATTCATTTGCTTCATCTTGCGCGGCTTCACAAGGATAGCCAAGAAGCAGATGCCTTCCTGAGACCCTTGGCCCACCTATTACCCAGTGAAGTGAAAACCGACTTAGAACGTCTTTCTATTCTATCACCAGAGGACCGGGTTCGAACGTTCGACAAAGTTTTGTTGTATCTCGAAAAGGCGCCCGAAAGGGAACGCCAGCTTTTTGCGGCTTTAGCCGGATATCTGGCCACAGTAGCTGCTGGAGGGGCACCCAGTCTTGCCCTACTTTCTGCAAGTGCGCAGCGGTGGCCCGAGATTACTGCTTGGGCATACGCTTTGGGCGGCGTGGGCGAACCTGTGTTATGGACGTCGAGTTTCGATGGATTGGGGCGGCTCGTCGCCAGGGAGCTACTTCGTCCGTTGCGCCTTGATGAACCCCCCACCTCCGATTTTGCGTTAGACGAAGCCATTATTCTGTCGGATCCGCAGTTAGCGGATCCACTGGTTCACTTGCGGATCAAGCAATCACGAATTGCCACCGTCGCTTTGCACCCCGGTGTCAACCTTTCCGTGCCAATGAGTGATCAGGCGAGCCACGAAGCTTGGGACCCGCCGAAACAAAGCAGCTCCGTTAATCGCGGCGCGCCTTCTACAACCGCTCTGAACCCTCTAGCTTTATTTGCCGAAGCGATTTGGCCTTACCTGGAGGAAAAGCTCGCGGAACGGGGTGCAGAGGCAGGAAGCAGCAGAGGGAGGGTAACTAGACGCGGCTCAAATCAAGGAAGATTGCCGTTGAAGACCCCACCGAAATACTAGCTGATCACGCGCGCCCTATGTCCGACTTCCTTGAAATCATGTCCCGCTTCTGGTGCACCTGACCGGCGGACCAATGACTGACCAATGAAACGTCGCAACCAAAGGCGAACGATCGCGGTCTATCTTCACGTTATTCATCAATATTTTCAGAATAATCCGGGTCAGTCTCCCCGCTCATAACGGTCTGGTTGCAGGTTCGAGTCCTGCCGGGCCCACCAGTAAATCGATGATCATCACGACTTGGCAGGCTTTCGTTTTCCCTTGCTGCAACAGAAACGCCGCGCGCTGCCCCTCATTGCTCGCTTCAATGGTTATCAAACTCCCGCTTAACGTTCGATCTAGCGAGCCTCCCCGCAAAGTCGCGTCTTGACCAGCATCAGCCTCTGGCAAGCGAAAGAAAGGTGGGGCAGCGGCACGGCCCAGCGAGTGGTTCGGCTCGCGCTCAAGACGGAGACGAGGCCCAAGGCCATCAGCAGCATGCCAAGCCAGGTCCATCCCTGCCCGCCATCACCCGCCTCGGCGGTTGAAAAGGCGAGCGGCGTCGCCGAAGGCATCGAGGCGGCAACCACGTCACTGGCGGCCGGCGCGGCCGCCAAACGTGCATCCACGTCGACTTGGCGCGACGCGATTTCGTCCGGCGTGAGCCGGTCGGCGCGTTTGGAGAGGGGGGCCGGCGACACGTGGGTCGCAATCCCGGTAGCAAGGATGGGACCGGCATCAACCACCTGCACGGGCGCGGACGGGCTCGGCCGAGACGTATCCACCGCTGCGGAGCGCTGCAACTCCGCGCGCGCATCTACCATCGCCTTCCGCTTGCGCGCTGCGGTCTTGTTCTCTTCGGCCATGGCGACACGATAACTGGCGGCGCGATACCGAACCGGGATCTTCACCGGCTCTGTCCCTTCGGCGACCTGGAACCAGCATCTGCGCCGGCCTTCCAGCGCTGGCCGTCGGCGGTCGACCTGCCGGGCCGCGACAAGCACTTCACTTCCGCGACTTCCGCGGAAGTGGGCGCAGAGGCTGTCGCGGGACCGGCATTGAAGAATCCGGAAAATGGGTTCGAAGACGCTGATGACGTCGGGAGACCTGCAACAAGTACAAAAGCGGCGAAACAAAATCGCAAATGACCGGACATGGAAACCCCGGTGTTGCGCCCCTGCCCGAACACGAGCTTTGGCCGTGACCTAGGTCGCGATGCGACTTAAATCGGGCATTGCGGTGGATTCGTTTTGGCCACAGACCCTACGACGACCTCTCCACCAGCCCGATCGTCCATTTTCGCCATCCCCTCAAGGTCGCACTTTCAAGCATCGGCCCGCGCAAGCTTGCAAAGGCTGTAGCCCACCCGAACGGATGTAGCCGTTGTTACGGGGTGCCCGACGAAGCGCCATATCCGAACTGACGACTGGGCATTCGACCTTCCCGGGATGACATTGTGTCCGGAGCGCAGAACCCGTCCGATCGCGCGGAGCGATCGCGATGAGGGAGGCTATGATGGATTTTTCGCGGATGTCGGATGGAATCCGGCTGCATCACGCCTCGCATCACCACGATGGCTACGATGGCGAGCGCGGACCGGGCCCTGGGCCGAGTGCTTCGTTCGTAGCTGACGTGGTCGGCGGTGGCGCTCTGGTCCATGGTCCAGGCCCTTTTGCGGGTCAATTTGCTGGTCCTGGAGCCCACCACGCGAGCGCCAACATCCGGCATCACGAGTCCGACCAGGTTCAATCCAAACATCCCACGTCGGGGGTCGACACGGGCGGCCACGCCGGCAACCACGCTGCGGCGGGCCTGGACGTTTCGTCCACGAAGCCTGCAGCCGACGCATCACATCCAGGGACGGGCATTGCTTCGGTCGAGAATGGGGCGAACACGGCGGGGAACGGCGGCGATGGCTACTTTTATGGAGGGATCATTCACGCGTCCCTGCTGATTTATGAACCGATCAACATCTCGGTGAGTATGGGGTACGGCTCGGTCGCCCTGGCCAACCAGCCCAACAATTTGAATGTCGATCAATCCGCTCTTCAGGTGGCCGGCGTCGGCGGCCATGGCGGCAATGACAACATTGTATCGGGAGGGAGCGTCAGTACGTCCTTGAGCGCCGGCGTGATCGCGAGCGGCGACAACAGCGCCGGAAACGGCGGCAGCGGCTATTTCTCGGGTGCGATCGTGGACGCTCCCGTGGTGATCTATCACCCGATCAACATTGCCGTGGCGGGTTCGGGCGGCACGGCGCTTGCAAGTCAATCGAACACGGTCGACATCGATCAATCGGCCACTCAGGTCGCGGGCGTCGGCGGAAGCGGCGGAAATGCAAACGTGGCCGCCGGCGGCAGCGCCATCACGCTCGACCCCAGTTGGGGATCAAGCAACGGAGGGGGCGTCTTCGACGTTCAAACGGGCGGAAGCCAGGCTGGCAATGGCGGCGATGGCGCGTTCTACGGCGGGCTCGTCCATACTTCCTTCGTACTGTACGACCCGATCAACATCGCAGTCGCGGGCTATGGTTCCAACGTTTACGCGGTTCAGACAAATGACGCCTACGTGGATCAATCCATCATTCAGATCGCCGGCATTGGCGGGTACGGGGGCAACGGCAACGCCGCGGCGGGCGGCCATGCAAGCCTTCTCTCCCACGGCTTGTGGGGCGGGTCCGACACGATCGCGACCGGTTCGAACGGCGCAGGCAATGGCGGCAAGGGCTATTTTGCCGGCAGCCTGATCGATGTCAGCGTCGCGATCTATGCGCCCATCAACATCGCAATCGCGGGTCCCCATTCGACGGCGATAGCCGATCAGGTCAACAACGTGCACGTCGACCAGAGTGCGATCCAGATCGCCGGACTTGGCGGGGACGGCGGCCACGGCAATCTCGCGCTGGGTGGCGATCTTTCCGCCCACCTTCTGTCGGATCTTCACCTGCTGGGATAGCGAAACACCGCGCCGCTCGCACAAGCCCGATCGCGAGCCGCTTCGACACTCTGCGCATGCAAGCTCGCCCTGCGGGCTCTCCCGGATGTTTCGAGTTCCGATGTTGCGCGACGAATGTCGTACTTTCGTACGTAGGTCGACCAAACCGGATGGTGTCCGATTTGACATCTATCGCCATCGCGCCTGGGCGGATCAGACTTTGCCGCGCGCGTCCGCCCGATCGGGACGGATGATGCGCGAAAGCCAGCAGAAAGAGGGAGGCTCAAATGTTGCCCAAAGCGATCAGCATCTCGGACTCGATCGAATTCAAATCGATCAGCACCGGTGGTCAAAGTGTCGGAAATGGAGGCGACGGCACCTTCAAGGGAGCCATCATCAGCAAGCCGACGCTCAACTTCGATCCAACCAACAAGGCGGAAGGTGCCGACGTGCACGTGAGCACCGGCGATCACGTCAAGCAGACGGCAGATTGGGATGCCAGCGGCGCCAACGCGAAGGCCTCGTGGTTTTCGAAGGTCCATGGCGCAGACGCCGAGTCGAACGGAAGCCAGAAATCCTACAGCGGTCACGATACCTCCAAGGTATACGCCAATACGGATGCGACCCAGATCAACAAGGTCTGGGTGGATCAGCACCAGGAGGTCGTGGCCGGCATCGGCGGCAATGGCGGAGACGGCAACGCCGCGGTGGGCGGAGAGGTGAGCTTCCATCTCGATACGTTCTGACCATCGGCTCGTCCGACTGGCAGGACCGGTGGCCCCCGCCACCGGTCCTGACGCTCGAGCCAATACCCCGCCGATACCGTTGGCAGATGACGTTAGCCATCGGTCAAGTGCGCCGGACCTCGATTTCAGGCGGTGACGATCATGCTGATGCCGCCCCTTCAGTGGCCTATCCTGCCGCAGATCCGGACGCCACTGCACGCGGCCCTCCGGTCCTGCGCGGGACCGCTTGGTCTCGTATTCGCCTATAGCTGCAGCTACAACCTGCTTCTGTTTGCGCCCTCCATCTATCTTCTTCAGATCTACGATCGGGTGTTGTCGAGCCGGAGCGGCGACACGTTGCTTCTGCTCACGCTCATTGTCGCGATCACAGTGGTCGTGGGCGGCGTGTTCGATGCGTTGCGGCGCGCCGTCCTGGGACGCCTTGGCGCCTGGCTCGACGATCGCCTTCGTCCTTGCGTGCTTTCGGCCGGCCTCGAATCGGCGTTTCGCAGGGACTCGACGCAAGCGTCGGGCGCATATCGGGATCTCACCGTGCTGCGCCAGTTCGTCGAGTCCGGCGCATGCACGCTGCTGTTCGACGCGCTCTGGGCGCCCTTGTTCCTCCTTGTCCTCTTTCTGATCCATCCCCTGCTTGGCATGGTGGGCGCCTGCTGCGTCGCCTTCCTGTTCGCGCTCACGGTTGCCGGAGAGCTGGTCACGGAAGACGTTCTGCAAAGATCCGGCGCCGCACTGTCCAGAAGCTGCGGCCGCCTGCAGACGGCCGCGGGCAACATCCACATGATCCGCGCCATGGGAATGTTCGACAGCGCAGCGCGCATGATTCACCGTGACGCGCAGCACGCGCGCAGGGAGCACGATGTTGCACTCCGGCGAGGCGAGATCGTCATGCTGGCCACCAAGCCGGTTCGCGCGCTGTCGCAGGTCTTGATCATGGGGGCTGCCGCGTGGCTCGTCCTCGATCACGGGAAGAGCCCGGCAATCATATTTGCTTCCACGCTGATGTTCAGCCGGACGCTCGCGCCGGTCGAAAGTGCGCTCGCTGGCTGGAAATCACTCGTAACGGCCCTGAGCGCCTGTCAGCGGCTCGGCGCACTTCTCGCCGCATTCCCCGTCGCGCTGCAGCAGAGCGCGGAGGTTTCTCCGCCGCAGGCGCGAAGCGGCCTCGTCGTCGACAATGTTAGCGTGCGGCCTGCGGGGACCGACCATTTTCTGCTGAGCGGCGTCTCGTTCAGCCTCATGCCCGGACAATGCCTTGGCATTATCGGTCCGTCCGGGTCAGGCAAATCCTTGCTCGGCCAGGTGATCGCCGGGCTATCGATGCCAACGGATGGCCGTGTCCTCCTCGACAATACCGTCATCCCGCTGCTTCGCGAGGGCCGAAACGGCGACCGCCTCGGATATCTCCCCCAAGATATCAACCTGCTCGGCGACACGATCAACGACATCATCGCACGCCTTGAAGATGCCGACCGGCGGGAGGTCGTCGAAGCGGCCAAGCTCGTCGGAGTTCATGGGGCGATCATGCGCCTGCCGCAGGGTTACGACACGATGGTTCACAGCGAAACAAACTTCTCACGCGGATATCGGCAGCGCCTCGGACTTGCCCGCGCCTTTTTCGGCAGTCCACGCCTCATCGTTCTCGACGAACCCAACGCCAGCCTCGACTACGGGGGCGAGCGAATGCTCCTGGATGCCATCGAGCGCATGAAGCTCGCAGGCGTCATCCTTGTCGTCGTCACTCACAGGATGGGTCTCCTCGCAGCCACGGACAAAATTGCCATCATGGAAGACGGTGCGATCGCCGCATTCGGCGACAGCGAGGACATCTTTGAACGGCACCTGAGCCGCCCCCAAGTCACTTCGCAGATTGCGCCATGATCTGGAATTCTCTCATCATCCGGAAGTTTCCCGCGGTCTCGAGACTTCCCATGATCTGGGAGCAGCTCATGCGAGCTCCGGCGCGCCCCGCGCCCGCCCGGCGATTTGGCGTCGTGGTGACCGCAATCGACGATTTCGAGCCGCTGGAATTTCCATGGTGCTCGACGCCCACGCCGATCTCTCCGCGCGGAAGGCTTCGCGGTCTCACAGTCGCGGGCAATCTGCTGGTGCTCTGCTTCATGCTGGGACTTGGTACATGGGCGAGCCTCGCGCCGCTCGAGAGCGCCGCGATCGCATCTGGAGTCGTGGAATCGGAATCGAGCCGCAAGACGATTCAGCATCTGGAAGGCGGTATCGTCAGGAGGATCCTTGTTTCGGATGGCGATATCGTGCGAAGCGGCCAAATGCTGATCGCGCTGGACAACACCCGGGCCGCCTCGGAGATGCAAAGCCTTCAAGGCCAATTGTGGGATGCAGTTGCTCGTGCCGCACGGCTTCAAGCCGAGCAGCAGAGATTTGAGAGGATCGCAATTCCGGACGCGCTGGAACAGGACAGCAAGCAGAACGGGGTGGCCGCCGCTGCGGTATCGGCGCAGCAGTTCATTTTTCAGGCGCGCCTGCAGGTTCACGAGTCGCAGCTTACGGTCATTCGCGAACGAAGGCGTCAAGTCGAGAAGGAGATCGAAGGTCTCAAGGCTCAGGAGAGCGCCACCGGGCAGCGGGTCGACATCGTCCGGGAGGAACTGGATATGGTCGCGACCCTCGTCAACAAGGGACTCGAACGGCGACCGCGGCTTCTGAACCTGCAGCGGGAGCTGGCCGACGTTGAGGGCCGCCGCGGCGAGATCGCCGCGCAGATTTCTCGCGCCGCGCAGGTCATCAGCGAACAGCAGGCCACATTGTTCAAGCTCGAGAGCGAGAGGCAGAACGAGATCGCACAGTCGCTTCGTGAAGCGCAGAACCAGATATTCCAGCTCCGCGAGCGATTGCTTGCGGCCAAGGATCAGCTATCGCGAACGGAGATCAAGGCGCCCGAGGACGGCGTGATAACCGATCTGCGGATTCATACGGCAGGCGGCGTCATCGGAGCTGGTGCTCCGCTCATGGACCTGGTACCCCGGCAAGATCGCCTCATCGTGACCGCGCGCCTGAGGCCCGAGGACATCGACGTGGTTCATCCCGGCCTCAATGCCGAGGTTCACCTCGTACCGTACAATCAGCGTCGCGTGCCTCGCCTGAAGGGAACCGTCGTGCACGTATCCGCGGACCGGCTCCTCGACAAGCGTACCGACCAGCCATACTACGCGACCAAAATCCGGATCGACGACGCGCAGATCGCGGCAAACGACATCCAGATCGTCCCCGGTATGCCGGTTCAAGTGTTCATCACGACAGGGCGCGGTACTGTGGCTCTCTACGCGCTCAGGCCCCTGCTCGACAGCTTCCGTGGTGCATTCAGAGAGGACTAATTTTCCAGCATTGGAGCTGCGCCTGGATCGTGATCGCGACTCTGCGCGGGCAACCGGCCGCGCCAGCGGAGGACAGCTTCCGTGCGATTGTGCGCAGCACATTTCCTCATGATATGCTGGATGTGCATTTTGACTGTGCTTTCCGCGAGGTTCAGTTTGGCGGCGATCAGCTTGTTGGGCAGGCCGAGCTCCAATTCCGCCAGAACCTGTTGCTCACGAGGCGTGAGATCGGTCACGCTCCTGTCGATAGCCACTCCGACTCCCTCGTTCATCAGATATGCGGGCGCAAGCCCGCGCGTATCCGACGGCTCCAGATCCGCTATCCTGTTCGTCCCGGCCACGGGCAACGGCCGGTAGACGCCACCAACAAGGACAAGCCGCAGGCCAGCCATGGCGATCTCGATCGATAGCGAGGTGGAAAGAAAGCCGCGCACGCCCCGCTGCATCGCAGCCTGCACGGTCGGCTCGTCATCATGGTTTGACAGGACTGCAACGGCGGCGTTGGGACAACACTCCGCAACGAAGGCGAGATCGTCCTCAACCGAAGGATCGCCGATGGGCCTATCCGCGATACTCAGCACCACCAGACGAACATCGCGGGCTGACGTAGAGTCCAGGCTTTGGACCGTTGCCATGTCAAGGATCTCAAGGTGGTCCAGCTCCCGCCTGAGGACGTTCAGCATGCATGTGCGAGGCAATAGGAGCGGCTCGATGATTACCAGAACCGGCAAGTGAAGCGATTCATTGAGCCGTTTTGAGGTGTTCGTTATGTCGTGCATGATTTCCTCAAGATGAAAAGAACTTCCGCGATATTCCCATTCCGTATTGCGTCTTCCCCTGCTGCTGCTGCATTCATTCTGAATGCATCATCACGAGGCGCAGTGCCGCCGTTAGTGCCGTATCCACTGCGGGATCACTTTGCGGCTAGGTGGAAATTCTTTCCGCTCAAATCACTTGGGTGCGTACCGCACGGTCGCGCAGTCGACGCCTCCCCTAATTGCAGATATTTCGATACGCCGTTG
The DNA here is from genome assembly GCF_023073735.1 of Bradyrhizobium sp. 160. Classification (NCBI taxonomy): domain Bacteria; kingdom Pseudomonadati; phylum Pseudomonadota; class Alphaproteobacteria; order Hyphomicrobiales; family Nitrobacteraceae; genus Bradyrhizobium; species Bradyrhizobium sp. 160. The sequence continues at coordinate 106,886 of NZ_JADPKD010000054.1, read as the reverse complement.
ACGCCGCCGACCCTGACTTGCCGTCGACGACATATGCTTCATCCTCCTTCACGAGGTAAAGAAACGGCCTCTCCGCGGTCTCGCCGCCTGACGCGCTTCTTCCTTTCACACGCCCGCAAATCGTATCCACAGGGCGTCCGAGCGTGTTCTTTCGCATCGTGCGCTTCATATCGGTGAATTCGGCCGATTCTGGATCCTCCATCTTCGCCGAGATCGTGACCTTCGCCTTGTCCAGGACAGGATCTGAAGTTTCCGCGGAGTGTTCGGATGCCGAGACGCCGATCCTCGTCCGAGGCGACGCCACCTTGGCAAGGTCGGCCGCTCCACGCTTCTTCGGGGAAGATCTCTTGCCGGACCTTGCCGGAGTAGCAGAATTCGATTTGACGGCAGCAGGATCTGGCGCCAAAGCCATCTGCATTGGCAGCGCGGGTCGGGCGACTGCGCCCCCGTTGAAACAGGGGCGTGACGCGCAATCAAGGAAATACCCTCGGGAAGGCGCGAACCAGCCAAAGCCGATCAGGATTCCCGCCAGCACTCCAACAAAAAGCAGTCCCATCCGATTCCCCTCCACGGGAGGTCGGTTCGCACTCGTAACTAAGGACTAATTGCGCGCTGGTGATCTATCTGTTGCGCAAAAGCGTTAAACGCTCATTAAGCGCGCGCGGTTGTCCGGCACGTGCCTGGATGAGCGGATCAGATCCGTGACGAACTACCGCAAAGAGCCAATCGTGAAAGCAATCATGGCCGATTTGGCCCGCTCCTGGACCCTTCTGCCGATCGCCGGCTTGTGTGGCCCTCAGGCCAGTTTCGAAGCACCGCACCAGTTTCGCACCAGAAACGGCGTGAACGAAACGGAACGAAGGCCATCGGACTCGAACAAAAACGCAGGAAGGTCAACGCCCCTAGTCGAAATTCTGCCGCTCATAACGATCTGGTTGCAGGTTCGAGTCCTGCCGGGCCCACCAGCCTTCGCTGTCTACGCCAGCTTCGGCTAGGCAAGCCACATCGTGCCGAAGGCAACCACGCCGAAGCCGGCAGGGCGGAGGCGGGCTGTTCGGGCCCGCGAGCTATGGCGAGCCGCGCCCTCTTCGCTCGCCGGCCCGCGAGACCGGTGCCAGCGCGCGTCCGACAAAAATATCGAAAACACGAAAGAGCATGGCAGCCGGCGGCGAGTATGCTTTGCCCGACAAGGCGAAGACAATTGACACTTGGGGCAAACCAGGAGCACGAGTCCATCATCGTGGCAATGTTGGTTAGTGCACCGTAACTCAGGCCCGCACCTTCATTGTGATGAAGGAGGCGTGGACAGCGCGCAGCTAAAGAGTGCTCGCGGAGCGCATCACTCAACCGCCCGACGTCCCTTCCGCCGTCGCCTCGCGCCCGTACCGCGCTTTGCCGCGCAGGATTGCCTTGTCGCCGTCGAAGGTCAGCGTCCAGATCGAGGTTTCGCCGAGTCCGACATACTGGAAATCGAAGATGAAGGTCTGTTCGTTCTGCCACGAGCCCTTGGCGGCGCGAATGCCGAGGAAGCTCGGCGCGCTCTTGCGGTACAGGCCGTCGAGCCCGATCGGCCCGTCGAGCTGGCGCCGCGCCGGATCGCCCGCCGCCATCTGCACGATGTAGCGTGGGTTCTCGTCGGCCAGGAAGAGCACCAGCGATTTGATGCCGAGCGCATTGTCGGAGAATCTGTAAGTCTTCCCCGAGATCGCGGCAGCGATCGCCGGCGCAGCGCCGACCTTGGTCGCCTTCTCGGTCGAGACCTCCGCGATCACCTCGGCCAGTCGGTCGGCTGCCGCCGGGTTGGCCGGCAGCGCAGAATCGGCTTTGACCGCGCCGGAGATATCGTCGGCCAGTCTGCCCAAAGGACAAAAATCCCGCGCCGTCATCACGGCGACGATGTCTTTTTCGGGCAGCACCATGATTACCTGGCAGTGATATCCGACCGCCATATAGACGTGCTTGCCGGGAATCGCCCAGAACTGGTTGGCGTAGCGCAGCGCGGGATCGGACCGCGCGTTCATGTTAATGGTGGCATGGCCGACGGCCTCGAGAAAGTCCGCTGGCAGCAGCCGCTTGCCATCCCATTCGCCGTTACGCAGATAGAGATAGCCGAGCTTCGCCATGTCGCGAGGCCGCATCGCGAGGCCAAAGCCGCCAATCGGAAGCCGTTGCGGATCCCGGCGCCAGAATGGCGGCGCGATGCCGAGCGGGCCGAACAGCCGCTCGTTGGCATAATCGGCGGTGTTCTTTCCGGTGAGCTTGCTGATGATTGCGGACAGCAGATGCGAGCCGCCGCTGTTGTAATAGAAGCTCTCGCCCGGCGCATGCGCCATCGGACGATCGAGGATGAAGTTTACCCAATCGGGACTCGCGCCCATGTCCCGCATCGATTGTTCGCGGCCGCCTTCAAACCCTTCGTCCCACTCGAGGCCGGACGTCATGTTGAGCAGATGCTGAACCGTGACCGCCTTCTTGCGCTCGTCGGCATCGGCGACTTTCCGATCGGCAAAGAAATCCAGCATCGGGTGGTCGAGGCGATCTAGCAGGCCATCCTTGTAAGCCATCGCCGTCAGCGTCGCGACCACCGCCTTGGTGGCGGAATTAATCGTGTGCGGCATGTCGGCAGTGAACGGCGCGTAGTACGCATCGAGCACGACGCGGCCGTGGCGGGTCACCAGCAGGCTGTCGAAGCTGCGCGTGGTACCGAACGCAACAACCCTGGCGAGTGCGGCCGAATCCATGCCCTGCTCTTCCGGCGTCGAGGTTTGCCATTGTGTTGTCGGCCACACCGCCTCATTACTCTGTCCGCTCGTGGCGCCGGAATGGACGCAGATGAGCAGGACAAGCATGCCGAGCATCGCCCTGTTTCGTGATGAACGCCCGATGAAACGATCAGCCACTTGCATGCTCTACCCCTGCCTGGGTTGTTGCGCACCGGCATATCTACCACAGGCAGCAGCCACTTCATGACACAATTTAGAGAGATGCGGCGAAGCGCGCGGAGGCGCAGCACGCAAGTTGCGCGTTCGATACCAGGCCGCGTCGTTCTCAAGCCAATTCCAGCCGGAGGGACGGCCCGACCATGCCCGCGGCGCGCTGAAGCATGGCCAGCGTGATATACCGTTCGTCGGGTCGAGCAGGACGCCCGATCTGGCTGCGCCTGCTCGATCTGCCACGCAAGGACTTCGTTGACGGCGATGGCCTCGAACTCGTCGCACTTGCCTTCTTCGCCGAGGAAATCGTCGAGCTGCATGCGGTAAAGCACGACGGGCATATTTGGCGTTCATGACGGCCCCTGAACAGGCAGCTCTCCTCACTTCGGGTAAGAAGAAAGCGAAGCGGACTCTGTCGGCTGCAGGACGCAACGTTTTGCGCCTCGCTCTCCGCCGACCGAGCCTCCCAGAACCGAGCGCTCCGTTTCAGGGCGTCAGCGATTTTGTCGCCCAAAGCGTCATTTCGTCTTGCCATCACGAAAGTCTCGATCCTATTCTGGCGCATTCGGCCGCGAAGCTGGCCGAGCCCTGCGGCCGCGCAGACGGCCCGTAAACAATGAAGACATGAGGAGGACACGCTATGGCATTGAAGCAGCTTGCGTTGGGTCTCGCTCTCACCCTTGGCATCGGGGCAACTACCGCGCCTGTCGTTGCGCAGGATGGTCCCAAACTCTATGTCTTCACCTCGGGGTCACTCGGTGGGTTCCCCAAAGCGGCGCTGCAGATGGGCGGCCAAGGCAACATCGATTGGGCCCCGGTGAGCTTCTACGTGCTGAAGCATCCTAAGGGCAACGTTATCATCGACACCGGCAACAACGACAAGACGATCACCGATCCCGAGGGCTGGTGGGGTCCGCTGGCCAAGGGCTTCGGCCTCAAGATGACCAAGGATGACGCAATCCCCGCCCAGCTCGCCAAGATTGACCTGAAGACCGATGACATCAAGTACGTGGTGGTCGGCCACCTCCATCTCGATCACGGCGGCAATGTCGGCCAGTTTCCCAATGCCACCCTCGTGGCACAGGAAGACGAACTAAAGGCCGCCTGGTGGCCCGACGTCGGCTTCTCCGTTTATTATATCCCCGGCGATTTTGCCGATACCAAGAAGATGAACATCATTCGCCTCAGCGGCGACCTCGACCTGTTCGACGATGGTTCGGTGCGTGTGATGCGCGCGCCCGGCCATACGCCTGGAAGCCAGTTCGTTGTGGTCAAGCTTCCGAAGACCGGCACAGTCATCCTGACCAGCGATGTTGTCTATCTCAAGGAAAATCTAGACAAGAACCTGATTCCGCCGATCCCGGGCACGCAGTCTCCGAACGATGCGTACCGCAGCTATCAGCGCGTTCGCCAGATCCGCGACGCCAACAACGCGCAAATCTTCTACGGTCACGATCCCGAGATCTTTAAAGCCACCAAGAAGGCGCCCGAGTTCTACGACTGAGATTTGAAGCGGGTGGGGACATCTCCAAGGACGCGACCGGCAGGGTGCATCGTCGGGAACGTTGCATGACCATCTCGCCTAGCAGCGTGTCGCTTCCGGGCGTGTCGGCCGGTACGCCTGCCATTTCGGCCATTGAAGTTAGCAAGCGCTACGGACCGGTCGCAGCTCTCGATCGACTAACGCTCGACGTCCGCGCCGGAGAGGTATTCGGGCTGTTGGGGCCCAATGGCTCCGGCAAGACCACCTTCATACGGCTGCTTGCCGGCTATCTTCTGCCGTCCGCCGGCCAACTTACCGTGGGGGGCCTTGACGTCGTAAGGGAGTCCCTCGCGGTGAGGCGGCGCATCGGCTACGTGCCGGAAGCGGCGCCGCTCTATCCCCATATGCGCGTCGGCGAATTTCTTGCCTTCATGGCACGGCTGCGCGGCCTGCCGGAGGCCGAGATTGGTGTTGCCATCGACCGCGTGGTCGAGCGGCTCGCGCTGTCTGAGGTGATGCACAAGCTCACACACGCCCTGTCCCGCGGCTACCGCCAGCGCACGGCACTGGCGCAGGCGCTGATCCATGAGCCGGATATCCTTGTCCTTGACGAACCGACCAACGGCCTCGATCCCAGGCAGATCATCGAGATGCGGGAACTGATCCGCTCATTGGCCGGCCGTCACACTGTGCTGATGAGCTCGCATATCCTCAGCGAAGTGGAAAAAACCGCTGACCGTGTCGCGGTGCTGCTGAGCGGTCGCCTGCTTGGCGTGCGCGCGGTCGCCGATACGCCCGATCTTGAACAATGGTTTCTGTCGCTCACATGAGAACGCTGCGCGTCCTGTTTGCCAAGGAGCTCAACGCGGTGCTGACGTCTCCGATCGGCTATACCGTTGCCGCGGTGTTTCTCCTCGTGTTGGGTTATACGTTCAGCCTTACTTTGTTTGCGACCAAGGTCGCCAACCTGCAATACATCTTCCACCAGATGTACGTGCTCTCCATCCTCTTGGTCCCAGTGCTGACCATGCGCTCCTTCGCCGAGGAGCGGCGCTCCGAAACCCTCGAACTCTTGCTGACCGCGCCGGTGCGGGAAGTGTGGATCGTGCTCGCCAAGTATGCAGCGACGCTGACGCTGGTGCTCAGCATGTTTGCCGCCTCGCTCATCTATGCCGCGATCCTGGATCGTTATGGTGAGCCGGACTGGGGCCCGATCTATGCGGGATATCTGGCGCTGGCGCTGCATGCTTCGCTGCTGGTTGCGGTCGGCCTTCTGATGTCCAGCCTGACGGAGAACCAGGTGGTTGCGGCCGCGCTGTCGATCGGGACGTTCTTGATGCTCTGGTTCGCCGATTCCGTGTCCTACCTGCTCGTCCCGCCGTTTGACAGCGTTGCCATCAACCTGTCGCTGATCGGCCATTTCAAGCCGATGGTCTCGGGCTCCGTGTTCTTGTCCGACATCGGCTACTATATCAGCGCGAGCATGCTTGCGCTTTTCCTCACCGCTTGGGGGCTCGCGCAGCGATGAGCGCTGATCTCCTCAACATCGGCTGGTTCGTCGGCGTGATTGCTGCGCTGGCGCTGCTGTCTGCGGCGGGGCTGAAGCTGCCGGTGCAGATCGGCTCGGCCAACCGCGCCATCAGCACTGCCTTGGTCGTCGTCGTGGCATTGACCGTCGTTATTTTCGCCAATGTCGCGCTGTTCCGCCATGACGCCTATCTGGACCTGACGCGAGAGAAGGCTTTCACACCTTCGACTGAAGCGCGCGACATGGTGAGCGCGCTCAAGGAGCCGGTGGACGTCGCGTATTTCTATCAGAAGCAAAATCCGGGTGCCCGCGCGCTCGCCACCATGCTCGCCCAACTCGAACGGCAGAATGCCAATTTCCGCGTGCAGCTGATTGATGCCGACCAGAATCCGGCACTGGCCAGCAGCTTTGGCGTGCGCACCTATAACTCCGCGGTCCTGCGCGCCGGCGGCCGACGTGTCGAGGTGGTGACCACCGACGACCGCGAGGTCGCGATCGGCCTGCTACGATTGATGCGCCGGCGCGAGCTCGTCGTCTGCTTCGCCGTGGGGCATGGCGAGTACGACATCGACAATTTTGAATTCCACACCCATTTCGAGGGCGCGCAGAGCCATAGTCACGACGCTTCGGGACTTGCAGTTGTGCAGATGGAGCAGCACGGCATCGGCCGTCTCCGGCGTGCGCTGGAAAAACTTGGGCTCTCCGCGCGTAAAGTCTCCTTTGCCACCGGCCAGCCAATCCCGGACGATTGCGCCGTCGTCGTCGAAGCCAATCCGCGCACGCGCTACAGCCCCGGCGAGAGTGAGATGCTGCGCCGCTATCTGGAGCGTGGGGGCTCGGCGATGCTGCTGGTCGAGCCTGATTATGTACTGGATGAAAGCATCGCCACGTTGCTGGCGCGGGCAGGCATCAGGATAGGCAATGGCGTGATCGTCGATCCCAAAGACCACTACTTCACCGACGAGCAGATGATCGCCGTGTCGCATTACGCTGCCCATCCGGTCACGCGTGGTCTTTCGCTGTCTTTCTATCCCGGCGCCCGGCCGCTCGAGCAGGTGTCGGCGCCAGATGTGAGGGTGGTGCCGCTCGCGGTCAGCAGTGCGGAAAGCTATGTCATCAGCGATCGCCTTGCCAATCGACCGGCCCCGGAGGCAGATCCGCCGGCGGCGCGGATCATTGCGCTTGCGTCGGAGGGGCGTCTCAGCGAGGCAGCGAAGCCGTTTCGCCTGATCGTCGTGGGGGATGCCGACGTCGCATCCAATTCCTTCTTCCCTTATCTCGGGAATTCCGACGTGGTGCTTGCCAGCATCGGTTGGCTGAGCCGCGAGGAGAAGGCGCCGACCATGAAGCCGCCAGTGGAGGTCCTGCCAACGGTGACGCTGACGGGCGAGCAGACCCGCGGCATCTTCATCGTCACGGTGCTGTTGATGCCGGGGTTGATCGCTTTCGCTGGCGGCATCATGTGGTGGCGGCGGCGATGAGCCGTTTCGCCTGGCCTGCCGCGGCGCTCGCCGCCATTGCCTTCCTCGCGGCTCTTGCCCTCACCGGGGGCCGCGGCGGACCGGGCCTTGCGCCTTTCACGCCGAGCGGCCTCCTCGTTATGTCGACTGCAGAAGTGCGAGAGGTCGATGTCGCGGCCCCTGCCGGACAATGGCGCTTTGCACGGGAGGGCGAGGGCTGGCGCGTTGCGCAAGGAAATGCGCCGCCGGGATTCAACGCGCGGCTCGAGGCGGCGTTGACGCTTCTGCGCAACTCCGGGCCGGAGCGGATGCTGAGCGAGGACGAGGTTGCCAGCGTCGACGCCGCGCAATTTGGGCTCGATCCGCCAAAACTGCGCGTGGTGGTCAGGGGAGCGGAAGGCAAAACCTTCGCGATCTCCTTTGGCGCAACCAGCCTGCTCGGACTTTCGCATTATGCCAGGATCGATGGCCGGCGTGAGGTCGCGCTGCTCCCCGGCTTCGTGGCGGAAGCCTGGGAACAGGTGGGAGGCGCGCAGTGACCGGGAGACTCCCAAAGTGGATCGGACTAGCTCTCGTCCTGCTCTGGCCGGGCGTCGTGCTTGCGCACGCCATCACGACAGCGCTGCTGCGTGTTGAACTCGTCGATAATCGCCTGCGCTACGCGCTGTCGATCGTGCTGCCGGAAATACCGATCGGATCCGCCGAGGGCCTGAAGGCGGCCGCCAATGGCGATCGCGTCGCCGCGGAGCGGATTGCTGGCTACGCGCGCGAAACCCTTTTCATCGAACTTGCGGGCGCGCGTTGCCGGATGGGTGTCGTGCGCATCGGCGGCGCCGGCGCGACCGACGCCCGCGGCACCATCGAGATCGACTTCACCTGTAACGCTTCGCAAGGCCGTCTCGACATCACCGAGGACTGGAGCGCGCTTCTCGGCGAGCATTATCAGACCCTCGGCAATGTCATGACATCGAGCGGTGAGCGGCAGGTCGCTTTCCAGGAGGGCTCCCGGAAGGTGTCGCTTGATCTCGATCGCCCGCTCGCTACCGGCTGGTTCGACTTCATCAAGCTCGGCGTTGAGCATATCGTCACCGGCTATGATCATCTCCTGTTTCTTGTCGCGCTGCTTGCGACCGCAAAGGGCCTAGGGTCCGTGGTGCGCATCGTGACGGCATTCACCGTTGCCCACAGCGTCACGCTGTCGCTCGCGACCTTCGGCATCGTTACCGTCCCGGACCGCATTGTCGAGCCGCTGATCGCCGCGACCATCGTCTGGGTGGCCTTGGAGAATCTTCTTTTCATCGAGCCAGCCCGACGGCGATGGATCTGGGTCTTCGGTTTCGGCCTTCTCCACGGCTTCGGCTTTGCGTCGGCTCTGGGGGAACTGGATCTTAAGGGACGGGCCATTGTACGCGCACTGCTGGGATTCAATCTCGGCATTGAGATTGGGCAGTTGCTCTTCGTCGCAATGATCATGCCCTTGCTGACGCTAATGAGACACGGGCGCGGAGCTTCCCTTACGCCCCGGATCGCGTCGCTGGCAGTCGTTGCGGTCGGTACTTACTGGTTAGCCGAGCGCATTTTTTATTGGTGAAGCAGAGCGACATTTGCCAGCGAGGATTATTGCACGAGCGAAGCCCTTATCCGTCTTGCAACAGAATACGATTGCGAGAGGTGCTGAACCTTAACGGACATCTTCCTGCGCCGCACCATCAGCACGCGCCCCTTTCGGGTGACGACCAGCTTCGACGATTTCGCCATCACGACCGGCCCGGCTTCTATGCCTGCCTCCGTTGCCCCAGGATTTTGGCGAGATGCCGCTCAATTACGGGCAAATGATCGCCTTGATAATCCCATCGCGCCGCGCGACCTGCTGCTCGAAGGCGGCGGGCGTCTGGTCGAGCGAGAAGCGATGCGTAGCCAGCGGCGCCAGCTTGACCTGCCCGCCTTGCGCGAGCGCGATGGCCCGCGGATAGACCTCCGGCATGCGGCGCGAAAACTTGATCGACAGGCCCTTCCGACGCGACTCGGCGCCGCTCAGGATGTACTGATTATTGTCGGGGATGCCGACGAGAACGACCCGGCCACCGATACGTGCGGAGCGCGCGGCATGCTCGAAGCCGTGCGATGAGTCGGTTGCCTCGATCACCAGATCGACGCCGCGGCCTTCCGTGGCGTCCGCGACCTCGGCGTAGCTGCCGCAAGCCACGTCCGCCCCGAGGTCGCAGGCCAGCGCGGTACGCTGCTCGACGGGGTCAATCGCGATGATCTTCCCGCTGCCTGCGAGCCGCGCCAGCTGCACGAGCAGTAATCCCACCGGCCCGCAGCCGAGCACCGCCAAGGTTTCCAGAAGCCGCGGACGCGCCAGATCCATGGCATGGATCGCGACACCGAGCGTCTCCAGGATCGCCGCGCCGGCCGGATCGATGCTGTCAGGCACCAAATGCACGGCGGATTTTGGCACGCAGACGAATTCGGCCATGGCGCCGTTGTGGGGCGCGTAGCCCAGGAACTTCACATTGGGGCAGAGATTGGTGTGGCCGCGGTGGCACCACTCGCAATGGCCGCAGGGAATGGAGGGATCGACCGCCACCAGCGCGTCGGCCGAGAACCCCGCCTTGCGCGCCGAGTCCGGCGTGAGCACGCCTGAGAATTCGTGCCCCAGAACGAACGGCGTTACGCTGGTCGGACCGGTTGTTCCGCCCTCGAGATAGGAATGCAGGTCGCTGCCGCAAACCCCGACTGCCTTGACGCGGACGATGAGCTCGTCCTCCGCGAGCGGCCTCGGCTCGGGGATATCGAGGACGCGGATATCACGAATGTCCTGGAGCACCGCAGCGCGCATGTCGACGCCATCCTTCTGAGCAATTGTCTCGCCCATGTTACATATGTAACAGCGGGGAGACAAATGCTTTTGCGCGCCTTTCGGCGCACGTCCGCTGCGCGTGGACAGGGGTGCGCACGGCGCGGAATTAATAGCGGCGAGGGAACTTACGGCTATTTCTGCTTGTCGATCAGTTTCAGCGCGGCAACGGCGGTGTTCTCGTCGGTCACTAGCACCTTGCCGATCCGGCCCCGCAGCACCGACGCGATGATCGGCGCCTTGTTGGGCCCCCCGGCGATCAACATCGACGTAGGCACACGCGCCAGCTTCTCGAGCGGCATCGCAATGGCGCGGCTGTTGATGCCGTGATCGATAGGCCTGCCGGTCTTGTCGAGAAATTGCGCCAGGACGTCGCCGACGGCGCCTGCCGCGCGCAGATGCTCAGCGCGGACGTCCGGCGGCAGCCCATGCCGCATCAACAGCGAGCGCGGCGTCATGTCTCCCATGCTCAGGAGCGCAAGATCGATCCGTTCAACGCTGTTCAGCACCTCCTGATAGACCTCTTGAGCCAGGAAGGTGTCGCGCGAGCGCCGGCTGCTGACGAAGATCGGAGCGGCCAGATAGCTGCACTGGGCGTGCAGCCGGTGCGCGAGCTCGCCCGCAATCTCGAACGTGTTGAGCTCAAGTCCGCGTGACAGGCCGCCCATCATGGAGACGATGGAGAGTTCGGGATAGTCCGCCGGCGTGACGTAACGGATCGTCTCGCGCAACGTTGCGCCCCATCCGATACCGATGATGCGCGGCCGCTTCTGTTCGAGGAATTTCGAGAGATACGCTCCCGCCGCCATCCCGATCAGGCTGCCGACCTGCTCGGGATTCTCCGGGCTCGGGATGACGACGGCGTCCTCGAGGCCGCATTCCCGGCGCAAGCGATGCTCTAGCTCCGTGCAGCTCGCGAAGGCGGAGTTGAGGCGGATGTTGACGATACCGGTCTGCCGGGCATCCGACAGCATGCGGTTGACGCGGGCGCGGGTCAGCCCCAGCCGCTCGCCGATCTCGGCCTGGGTCAGGTTCTCCATATAGTAAAGCCAAGCGACCCGCAGGATGGTTTGATCAGTCACGGCGCAGCCCCCGCAGCGGCCCCAAGGCACAGTCAGACGTCGGCGGCATTTGAGGCGATCTTTCGGTGGTCGTCAAATCTGCGGCATGTGGATTCCGTCATGCGGGCTTCGCGCCCGGTACGCCATCCTCGACCACAAAGCTCGTCATCCGGCGCACGGCGCTTGCGGCGTTCTTGACGTCGTCGAGTGCCTCGAATCCCACAGTGCAATGCCGGGCGTCGAGCTCGACGGTCGCATAGCCGCGCTTGTCGCCGCGCGCATAGACCAGATGCGGATTCTCCGCCAATGCCTTGCGCACACTGGCTTCGCTCGGTCCGTCAGAGGTGATCGACGTGCCGACGAACTCGGTCGCGATGGTCGGGCCATCCGGGCGGGCGAAATCGTGCTTCAGATCGGCGGCAAAGAAGGCATGACGGTCGCCGCCGATTACGACCGGATTGCGCCGGCGATGCGTCACGAGCGAATCAAGGAGACGGCGGCGTGCATTGGGATAACCGTCCCAGCCGTCCATCCAGAAATGCGCGCCATCGTCCCCTTCCCTCTTGTCCGGCGCCATCAAGGTCTGCTGCGCGACGATAGTCCAGCGGCCGCGGCAGTCGCGCAGGCCCGCATCGAGCCATTGCTCCTGTTCGCGCCCCAGCATCGTCCGCGCTTCGTCCGTCCGGCCTGCACAGTCCGTCACCCAGGTCGGCCGCCCGCTTCCGACACACGCCGATGCCGAACGATATTGCCGATCGTCGAGCAACAGCACGTCGAGCATGTCGCCGAAGCGATAGTGCTCGTAGATCGTGGCGTCCGCGCCGCGTGGACGCGCCGAGGGCGGCAGCGGCATGTGCTCGTAATAGGCCTGATAGGCGGCCGCGCGGATCTTCAGAAACTGAACAGCATCGCGCACCGTGTAGGAGCGATCGTTGGCATAATCGTCCATCACCTCGTGATCGTCCCAGACCGAGAGCCAGGGAAAGGCGGCGTGCGCCGCTTGCAGGTCGGGATCGCTCTTGTAGAGCGCGTAGCGGTTGCGAAATTCCTCGAGCGTGGTCGGAATTCCGACGCCGTGCTGGCGGACGTGGCGCGATCCCCAGGATTTCTCATAGATGTAATCGCCGAGATGCACGACGAGGTCGAGATCGCGTGCGGCCATGTCGCGGTAGGCGGCAAAATAGCCTTGCTCGTATTGCTGGCAGGATGCGAAGGCAAAACGGAACGACCGCTCCGACCCCGCGGGCGCGGTTCGGGTGCGGCCGACCGGGCTGAGCGCCGGCCCGACGCGGAAGCGGTACCAGTAAACCCAGTCCGGCCGCAGCCCCGTCGCCTCGACGTGCACGGAATGCGCCAGCTCTGCGGTCGTCCGCACGATGCCGCGCGAGGCGATGCGCGAGAAGGCCTCCTCGTCGGCAACCTGCCATTCAACGTCCACAGGCGTGGGCCCCATGCCGCCGCCCTCGAGCGGCTGCGGCGCAAGACGGGTCCACAGGGTGACGCGATCCTCCCGCGGGCATCCGGAGGCAACACCGAGCGTGAAAGGATCCGCGTCAAACGAAACCGGCGCTCCCCGCACGAACCCGGCGGGCGCAGCCAACGCGGCGCTCGCCAGCGACCCCACGAGAAAGCGACGGCGGGGAATCATGCGCGGGCCGGCGCCGTTTCGAGCTTGCGACGGATGCTAACGGCGAGATCCGGCCGGTCGGTCGTGATCTGCCGCACCGGTTGGCCCAGCCAGTAGCTGATATCCTCGGGCGTGTTGGTCACCCACGCACCGATTCGCGCCGGACCGAGGATGCCGAGCGCCAGCGGCATCGCTGGCATCAGCAGTGTCTTCTCGATGGCCACGATGCAGTCGCGAATTCTGGCGAACCGCTCGAGCGCCGGCTTGATCCCGCCCATCATCTCGGCCGAGCGGCGATCGAGCGAAGCCAGCACCTGCGCGTCCGGTGCCTGCTTGCGGACGGTTTCGATCACCTCGGGGACGAAGCAGGTCAAGATCGCCCGCCGCTGCAGCCCGCGTCGCCTGATCTCCTCGATCAGCTTCGCCTCGAGTCCCTGGTAGACGTTGCCCAGGGCATCAGTCTTGATCTCAATTTGCAGCTCGAGCGCCGTATCGCTGAAGACGTCGAGCACCTCGCCGAGGGTCGGAATGCACTCGCCGCCAGCATCGCGGAGCTGGATCGAGGTCAGGTGCTTCAGGCTGCGCTCGCCGACTGGGCCAGTGCCATGCGCGGTACGGTCGAGTAAGGGGTCGTGGATCACGACGATGCCACCGTCTGAGCTCTGGTGGACGTCGAACTCTACCGCGTCGGCGCCAAGGCCATAGAGGTTACGGAATCCGAGAATGCTGTTCTCGGGCCAAAGGTCACGTGCCCCGCGATGACCGGCAATGATAACCATGATCAGTTCCTACTTGCTGCTGTCGACAAGACCCTTGATGAACCAGCGCTGCAGCAGCAGGACGACCAACACCGGCGGCAACATCGTGAGGAGCGCACCACTCATCGCGATGTTCCAGGCCGGCTCGCTGTCGGAGCGAGGGATCAGGCCCTTCAACGCAATGACCGCCGTTGCCATGTCCTTGTCGGTCGTGAACAGCAACGGCCAGAGATACTGATTCCAACCGAACAGGAACAGGATGATGGCGAGCGCGACCATGTTCGGCACGGAGAGCGGCAGCAGGATGCTCCAGAAGAAGTGTAGCGGCGAGGCGCCGTCCAGCCTGGCAGCCTCGCATAGCTCCTCCGGGATCGTCAGGAAGAATTGGCGAAAGAGGAATGTGGCAGTGGCTGAGGCGATCAGCGGGAGGACCAGTCCGGGATAGGTGTTGACCATATTCCATTCGAGCGCGATCGCGACCTCGTGCCCGCTGATCCAGGCCCAGAGATCCGCGACATGCAGCGCATCCAGAAGCCATTGCAGCGGCAGCGCCGCATTTGCCACGGCTTCGAAGGTCGGCACGATGCGAACCTCGATCGGCAGCATCAGGGACGTGAAGATGAGCCAGAATGCGAGCATTCGGTAGCGGAACCGGAAGTAGGTGATCGCGAAGGCCGAGAGCAGTGAGACCGCGATCTTGCCGGCCGTGATGCCGAGCGCCACGATAACCGAATTGGCGAAAGTGCGGCTGAAATTGCCCTTGCTCCAGGCCAGTTGCAGATTGTCGAAAAATTGACCTCCCGGCAGCCACGGCAAGGGCACCTTCTGCACCTCGGCCACGGTGAGCGAGCCGGCCACGAACGCGAAATACAGCGGCACGCAAACCATCAGCGCGCCGGCGATCAGGATCGCGTGGCAGATCACGTTGAGGACCGGCGAGCGTTCGACCATCCGGCTAGACCCCGTAATTGACCTTGCGGTCGAAATAGCGGAATTGCAGCAGCGTGCAGATCAGCGCAAAGCTCATCAAGAGAACCGATTGTGCGGCCGAAGAGCCGAGATCGAGATTGACGAAGCCGTCGACAAAGACCTTGTAGACCAGAATGTTGGTCGCACCGGCCGGGCCGCCTTTGGTCACTGCATCGATGATGGCAAAGGTTTCGAAGAAGCCATAGATGAAGTTCATCACCGTGAGGAAGAAGATGGTGGGCCCGAGCATCGGCAGCGCGATCGCGACGAAGCGGCGGATCGGACCCGCGCCGTCCACGGCGGCAGCCTCCATCAGCGACACCGGCACCGCGAGCAATCCTACGACCAGAAAGATGTAGTCGTAGCAGATGTGCTTCCAGGATGCTGCGAGCGTCACCAGAATCAGCGCATCGGTGGGATTGAGATTGGGGTCCCATGCAATGCCGAAACCGTGCAGCACCTGCGCGAGCGGGCCAACCGCCGGATTGAACAGGAAGGCCCAAAGGATGCCGGCGATCGCCGGCGCGATAGCATAGGGTAGCAGGATGATCGTGCGATAGGCCGAACGGCCGCGTACGATCCTGTCGGTCGCAAACGCCAGCACCAGCGCGCTGGTCAAGGTGAGCACGTTCTGCGCCACCGTGAACCAGAACGTCACCGTGATCGACTGGCGGTAATCGCTGCTCGCAAGCAGCGTCTTGAAGTTGTCGAACCAGACGAACTGGACGTTGGTCCCGAAGGGATCGCTGAGCAGGACGGATTGCATCAGCGCTCGCAGGGACGGAATGAAGAAGAAGAACAGCAGGATCAGCAATTGCGGCAGCAACAGCAGCATCGGCAGGCCGGGACCGTCGCCGAAATTGGCGCGCTTCAGTCCGGCCTCCTCACGCTGCCGCGTTCTGCTCGACCGTCGTGGGGTGCCGGCGAGTGCCGCCGGCACGGCCTTGGACCCGCGGCCCCCGTGCCTTCCCTGCAGCACGGGTGCGCGTGCCTCGCGCCACGGGATCGACAGGCGCAACGTCATGGACGCTCAGTTTCCGGAGTCTTCCCGGCGTTGAGTTTCTCGAATTGCCGCAGGATCTCGTTACCCCGCTTGACGGCGTCATCCATGGCCTGCTGCGGCTGCTTCTGACCGGCGAACACCGCCTCGACCTCCTGGCGCTGGGCCAGCATCGTCTGCACGAAGTTGCCGAAGCGGAAGCCGCGCGAATTCTCGTTCGGTGTGCCGCGCGAGAGCTGCAGCACCGCGATCTCCCGGGTCGGATGATCCTTGTAATAGCCACGTTCGCGCGCGAGCGCATAGGCGCGGTTGGTGGCGGGAACATAGCCAGTTGCGCCGTGCCACCAGACCTGGGTTTCCGGCTGCGCGACGAAATCCAGGAAGGCCGCGACGGCCTCGTATCGCTCCGGTGTGTGGCCCTTCATGACCCAGATGGCCCCGCCCCCGATGGTGCTGTTGAGAGGCGGATTGATGTCGCTCTCGTGCGGTAGGAAGGTGGCGCTCCAGTTGATGGTCGCGTTGCGCTCGATGTTGCCGTGTGATGCGGTCGAATTGACGAAGGTCGAGCACCGGCCCGACGTGAACAATTGTTCGGGACTGAAGCCCTGGCCCGCGATCTGCATCACACCGTCATCGAGCCATTTCTTGAGCCGCGCGACTTGCGAGACTACCTTCGTCTTGTTGTAGACGAACTCGGTACCGAGCCCGTCGAAACCGTTCGCGAGCGTACCGTAGGGCTGATTGTTGATGGCGCTGTAGTTCTCGAGCAGGCTCCAGTAGAAATCGCCGGGCAGCACTGTGCCGCACTCGCTGATCCCCTTGGACTTGATGGCGTAGAGCTGCTTCTCCAACTCCTGCCAGGTCTCGGCTGGCTTGTCGAAGCCGGCCTTCTGGAAGTGATCCTTGTTGTACCAGAAGATCGGCGTCGACGAGTTGAAGGGCATCGCCGACATCCGGCCCTTGTAGCTCCAGAAGCTTGCCACGGGTTTGATGAAGTCCGAGAAGTCGATCTTGTAACCCTTCTGCTCCACCAAATCCTGCACGGGGACAATGGCTCCTGACAGCAGCATCGTCATGTAACCGCGCTCGGCGATCTGCACCATTTCCGGCGGCCGCTTGGCGCGATAGGCGGCGATCACCCCGTTGGTCACCTCGTCATAGTTCCCTTTGGCGACCGCGACGACCGTGTACTTGTCCTGCGAGGTGTTGAACTTCTCGACCAGCTCATTGAGCCGGTCGCCGAGGACGCCACTCATGGCATGCCACCACTGGACCTCGACCCGCGCCTGCGCCGGACCAACCAATGCCAACGCGCCGAACAAGGCCGCAATGAATGCGACTTTCCTACCCATGGGCAGCCCTCCCTAGCCCGCCAAAATGCGGTCCTATACATTTGTATTTCTATCATGACATATGTGTCGATATGATGAAAGGGCTCGAACGCCCTCTCCTGCGTAGGCAGCCACCTCGGATGCAAACCGCGCCTGGGTAGGTCCGGTCCAGCTGGCAATGGGGCTACGAAGCGCTTCGAATTGCCCGGCCGACCTTCTGCAGGGCCTCGAAGGCGGAAAAGCGCCGATCGACCCAGTCCGCCAGAGCAGCCTGAGGTCGAGAAATGTCTCCCAGAACCGACATCGCCTGCATCGCCTCGCCGAGATCGGCATGGTCGCCCGAGGCGACCGATCCAAGCATCGCGGAGCCGAGCAGGACGGCTTCCGGGGATGCCGACGCGGCGACCGTCAGCCCCGTCATATCGGCGAGGACTTGCCGCACGAGGGGACTCTTTGCGGCACCACCGCTGACCACCATCGTATCGACCGCAATGCCCTTCTCTTGCTGAGCGCGAACAATCTGCTTCGCCCCGCAGCCGAGACCGCACAGCCCGGCGAGATAAAGCGCCAGCAGGCTCTCCAGATCCGAGCGCATATCGAGCCCGGCAATCAGCGCACGCGCATCAGGATCTGCGAACGGCGCGCGATTGCCGAGGAATTCGGGGACGACATGAATCTCGCCGACCAACTGCGGAATCATTCCGGCACCGCCGCGAGATTCGGTTTCCGAGGCAAGCCAATCCGCAAGCGTCTGCCGCTTCTGGCGTGCAGCCTGTGCCGCTTGCGAGGAATGCGGATGCATCTGCAACAGATGCTCGATGGCAGCGCCGGCGGCCGACTGCCCGCCTTCATTGAGCCAAAGTCCGGGCACCATGGCGGAGAAATAGGGTCCCCACACGCCGGGCACGAAAGACGGATCCGGCGTGGTCGTCATGGTACAGGCGGACGTTCCGAACACATAGGCCATGCGCGTGAGCACCGTGCCCGCCGTACCGCGCGCGCCCACCGTACCAACACCGCCGGCATGAGCATCGATGAGGCCAGCGGCGACCGCCGTACCCGCGGTGAGGCCGAGATGGGCCGCGGCCTCCGCCGTCAGACCCGCCGCCAGTTTTGTTCCGCCGGGCACGATCTCGGTGCCGATCCTGCGAAACTGCTCGTCCGCCAGCACGCCGAGGCCGACCTTGCGGAAGAATTGATCGTCCCAGCGGGCTTCGTGACCCAGATAGGTCCACTTGCAGGTCACGGTACAGATGGAGCGAGACAGGCTCCCTGTCGCACGCCAGGTGAGAAAGTCCGTCAAGTCCATGAACTGCCACGCACGGGAGAATGTGTCAGGCATGTTTTCCGCGAGCCACAACAGTTTTGGCGTCTCCATCTCCGGTGAGATCGTTCCGCCGACATAGTCGAGAACTTTTTCGCCCGTCTGATTGATCCGGCGCGCCTGATCGGCGGCGCGGTGATCCATCCATACAATGATGTTGCGCTCAGGATCGCCGGACGGGCCGACGGGCAGCGGCGCGCCTCCCTCGCCCAGCACCACCAGGGAGCAGGTCGCGTCGAAGCCGATTCCCGCGATGCTGTCCGGAGCGATGCCGGCCTGTACCACCACGCCACGCACGCTGCGGCACACGGCACGCCAGATATCCTCGCTCGACTGCTCGACGATGTCGCCGGCCTCCCGCCAAAGTGCGATGGGTGCGCTGTCACTCGCAAGGAGCGCACCGAAGCGGTCGAACACGCCGGCCCTTGCGCTGCCGGTGCCGACATCGATGCCGAGAAAATGGCGGTTATCGGATTGCTTGGCCATGGATCGCCGGTCGGAGAATGCTACAGATCGTTGCTCTGCGGCAGAATGACGAGGTCGCGGATGGTGACGTTTCTCGGACGGGTCAGCATAAAAAGCACCGCCTGCGCGACTTCCACCGGCTGCATCAAGCCCCCGGCCGCCATTTCCTCCTCGATCTTCGCCTTGGGCCAGTCCTTGATCAGCGCGGTCACGACTGGACCGGGCGCAACGGCGCCGACGCGCAAGCCGTGTTTGGCGACCTGGCGGCGCAGCGTATGCACGAAAGCCTGCACCGCGTGCTTGGACGCCGTGTAGATCGGCTCCCAAACGACGGGGACGAGACCGGCGATCGAACTGGTGACGATGATGTCGCCGCTCCTGCGCTCGACCATGTGCGGCAGCACCGCATGGACCGACCGGAACAGCGCATTGATGTTCAAATTGAGCATGCGGTCCCAGGCGTCGGGATCGCCGCCAAGCACCTCGCCGCCAACATAGGCGCCTGCGTTGGCATGGAAGATGTCCAGCCGGTCCGCTTTCTCCAACACCTGCGGCATCATGGCCTTCATGCTCTGAGGATCGGTCAGATCGATACGCAACGGGATCGCCTGGTCGCCCAACTCGGCGCAGGCGCTGCTCAGCGCCTCCTCCGCCCGATCGATCAGCACCACCCGCGCGCCAGCCCCGATCAATGTTCTGGCGCATTCGAGACCGATGCCCGATGCGGCGCCGGTGATCGCGGCAACCTTTCCTGCTAGTTCCTGGGCCACGGCTTGTCCTTCTTGTGAGAGTTATTCAAGCCCGGCCATGGGACAGGCGCGAGCGCCGTGCCAGCGAATCGACGACGACTGCTACGGCAAGTACCCCGCCCGTGATCATGTACCGGAGCGACGAGGAGAGATCGAGCAGTGTGAGCCCGCTCGCGATGGACTGGATGACGATGATGCCGAGGAGCGCAGAATAGGCGCTGCCACGGCCGCCAAAAAGGCTCGTGCCGCCGATGACAGCGGCTGCGATTGCATTGAGGTTGACGTCTCCGGTGCCGGCCTGTTGGCTGGACGACGCCAGGCGCGCCGCGGCAAGAATGCCGCCAGCGGCTGCCAGCGTGGAGCACAGCATGAAGGCAGTCAAATAGACCCGGCGAACGTTGATGCCGGCCCGGCGGGCTGCCTCGCGATTGCCGCCGACCGCAGACATCGAGCGACCCCATTTGGTCCGCGTCAACGCGTAGTTCATGACCACGCACAAGCCGACGAACAGACCGAACATCCACGGCACGCCGCGCCCGAGATTGAGATAGTAGACGATGAATTCGAGCACGACAGTAACCAGCAGCGCCTTCAGCACCATGCGGCCAGGCGAACTCGCCGACAGTCCTGCCTGCCGACGGCGGACTGCCGTGCGATAACCGGTCACGAACATGACGAGACTCGCGACCGCCGCCAGCGCGTAGGACACGATCGGCGGCATGACAAGCATCTGCCCGAAATCGACCAGCGGCGATCCGTAAGGAAGATTGATCGAGCCCGAAGAACCGAGCAGATACAGCTGGAGCCCGAGCCAGGCCAGCAGGCCTGCCAGCGTCGACACGAAACTCGGCATCCCGAGGCGATTGAACAGAAATGCGTAGAGCGCGCCGATGCCAGCGCCCATTACCAACGCCGTGACGATCGCCACGGCGACCGGCCAATCCTGACCGACCCAAAGCACGCCAATAAGCGCCGAAGCGAACCCGCTCACCGAGCCAACCGAAAGGTCAATTTCGCCGACCATCAGGATGCAGACGATGCCCAGCGAGATGACGCCCACCGTCGAGCAATCGAACAGCAAATTGACCAGATTGTTCGGCTCCAGAAAAACGGGGTTGAGGCTCTCGAAGACCGTGCAGATGACGATGAGTCCGACGACCACCGGCAGCGAACCCAGGTCGCCCGATCGCACGCGGTCCACGAAAGCGCTGACGATGCTCCCGAGCGTATCCGCGTGCTTGAGTCGCTCGTCGCTCCGGTCGAGCGGGCGCGCCGTCGAGACCTGTTGCGTGTCGCTGGTCATCGCTGCTGCTCCGCCGGCTGATGGGCGCGACGCCGGCCGGCGCGCCGCGAGACGGAGTTCTCATCCGCACCGGTAATCGCAGTGACGAGATCCTGATTGGAAGCGTCCGGTCCGAATTCACCGTTGTTGCGGCCGAGACGCAATACCAGGATCCGGTCGGCCACGGCGCGTACGTCCTCCATGTTATGGCTGATCATGATGACACCGAGGCCGCGGGCGCGGACGCGCTCGACAAGGTCGAGCACCTCGGCGGTCTGGGCGACGCCAAGTGCTGCGGTCGGCTCATCAAGCAGGATGAGCTTCGGCTCCGTCAGCAGCGAGCGTGCGATCGCCACAGTTTGGCGCTGTCCGCCGGAGAGCGAAGCAACGGGCTCGCGCACGCTCGGGATCCGCGCCGACAGCTCGTTGAGCAAGGTCCAGGCGCGAAGCTCCATGGAGACCTCATCGAGCCGCATTGGATTGAGCTCACGGCCGAGGAAGATGTTGGCGACCACGTCGAGATTCTCGCAGAGCGCCAAGTCCTGGAAAACGGTGGCTATGCCGAGGCGGAGCGCCGCGGCGGGATCGGCCAGGACGACATGTTCGCCGTCGAAGGCGATCGTTCCGGCGGTGGGCTGATGCACGCCGGCGAGGATCTTCACCAGCGTGGACTTTCCAGCGCCGTTATCGCCCACGAGCGCGACGACCTCGCCGGCATGCACGTCGAGATCGACATCAGTGAGAGCGGAAACGGCACCGAAATGCTTGGAAATTCCGCGAAGACTCAGAACCGGCCTGCGCGGTCCGCCCTGCGGGTGGTCGACATTCGAGATCGTGGTCATTTCCAAGTCTCTTCTCTCGTCGTTCGTCCCGGCCGCCGGAAGCGGCCGGGACAAACGCAGCTACGGTGTTATGCCGAGCTTCTTGCAGCCGGCGGCATATCGGCCCGTGCAGAGCTGATCGGCCGTCTGGATTTTCTTATCGATGATCTCCGCCTTCAGGTTTTCTTGAGTGACGACCGCCGGCACGAACAGCTTCGATGGCGCATTGAACAGCGTGGTTTCCGCCTTGGGCGTCTCGCCGGACAGGAATTTCACCGCCGATTGGGCAGCCGCAGCGGCCACAATCTCGCTGGGTTTGGAAATCGTGTTGTACTGATCGCCGGCGATGATGAGCTGAAGCGCGGCGATGGTCGCGTCGTTGCCCGTCACCGGCGGCACCGGATCGACACCGGCGGCCTTGAAAGCGGCAATTGCGCCACCACCCGTGCCGTCATTGGCGGCCACCACGCCGAGGATCTTCTTGCCAAAGCGGGTGATCTGGCCGCTCGCCCATTGCTGCGCCTTGGGCGGCGCCCAGTCCGGCGTGTCGTATTCGGCGAGAATGGGATAGCCGCTCTTATCAAGACCCTCATGGATGCCCTTCTTGATGAGTCCCGCGGCGGCATCGGTCGGCGACCCGTTGATTTCGAGCACGCCTTCACCCTCCTTCGCCGTGACGTTGGCGGCTTTCAGATGCTTGACCAGCGATTCGGAGATGGCCTTGCCGATGGCTTCATTGTCGAAGGACACGTAAAAATCGACCTTGGCATCGGGGACCGGCCGGTCATAGGCGATGACCTTGATGCCCTGCGATTGTGCCATCTTGACCAGGGAGGCTGCGGCCGTCGAATCGACGGGGTCGAGCACGATCACCTTGGCGCCCTGCGAGATTGCCGAGTTGAACTGCTGCTGCTGCCGCGCGGCATCTGCACTGGCGTTCTGGTAGATCACCTTGCAACTGGCGCAGAGTTTCTTCATCTCGGCCGCGAAGCCCGGATAGTCGTGCTGTTCGTAGCGGGTGGAGGCCTGGTCGGGCATCAGGAAGGCCACCGTCGCGTCCTTCACCTCCGCGGCCTGCGAGAACGTGGCTGTCGTGCCCAGCAGCGACACGGCCAATGCGATCGTGCAATATTTCGGCGACAACTTTTTCATTCGTACTTTCCTTTCCGGAACTGAATGTTAGACTGCTCTCGTTGATCCATCGAAGACACGCCTTCGCTGCTCCATGACCGGCGGCGATGGGTGCCGATGCACTGAAGCCACCAAAAATTTGGACAACCGTCTCCAATCGCAGACCGCCATCGGCGTGTCCGCGTCGCTCTTGCCGTAGTGAACCTCCTCCCCTTTTTCTCCTTTACCGGCTATGCAGCACGTGCCGCGTTGATGTTCTGCGCCAACAATCGCCTGAAGCGCGAAGGCGGCATTCCTTTCTCGGCCAAGAACTGTCGGTTGAAATTGGAGAGATTGTTGAAGCCGACTTCGAAGCAGATGTCGGTGATGGACGCGTGCTCGTCGCTCATCAGTATCTGACAGGCAAGATTGATGCGAAGACGCTTGACGTATTGCACCAGTGACATGCCGGTGTGCCGGCGGAAGGAGCGCGAAAACGCGCTCTGCGACTGGCCAGCGATAGCCGCGAGCTCAGATTCACCGAAAGGCTGCGTCAGGTTCTGCCGGATGAAGGCGAGTGCCTTGTTCATGCCCGCGGACATGTATCCAGACGGGTCGGGCAGATATTTCGGGCTGGAAAGCGGACGCGCATTTCGGGCGCGGCTGAGCGTGCCCAAGATCATCAGGAACAGCTCGATCCGGCGCACGCCGTTCGCCGCCACGATCTCCTCCATGAGCGGGGCGATCTTGTCGCTGATGCTGCGGCTGAAGAGCGCGCCACGGCGGGCGAATTCCAGCAGCGTGGCGAGGCCCGACAGCTCGGGCATGACCTTCATCATGTCACCGATGAATTGTTCGCTGAACTGAAGGATGCGTCCGCGAAGAGGAATGGTGCTCCCCGCCGGCAGATCGCTTACCCAATTGTGCGGCAGGTTGGGGCCGGTGAGCACGAGATTGCCCGGCTCGAACTCGCCGATAAAGTCGCCAACGAAATAGCGACCGCTGGTGGTCACAACCTGATGGAGCTCGTATTCGGGATGGAAATGCCAGCGGACCGTGTGGAATGGATAGCCGTGCGACCACGCCTTGAACGACTCGCCGCGCCGTATCTGGACGACTTCCAGGTCCGGTTCCATATCCGCTCCCTTCAGGCCGGTGCGGTTTACAGTTTTCCGCCCCTGTTCCTTATCGCTGAATCTTGTTCAGCGCTTCCTCTCGCGCGGAGAGTAGCGACCCGTACCTAGGCACGCCACCACCATTTCAATGCTGAACTGATACTTTTTTGACGTGCGGCACGCAGTTCCGTAGCCCCGCGGCGTGGGCGGATCGACTGCAGCCGCTGCTACGTAGTGCTTGGACAACGCGCTCAAGATGACTGAGGTTGAACACAGCAGGAACAGGCTGCTGCTGAAATCATGCGACGCGCTGGATCCGCAGAGAAGTGACTGGACCAGTGCGACCGTTTCAAGCTTCCTGAGCATAGATTTTTCTTGATCTCTCGGTGCACACGCGGTGCACACGCCGCCTCCTAACCACTGAAACACTTGAGCTCTCGCTCGATCATCGGCAAGTTTGAGCTAGGTCCAGCCAGCGCAAAGAGCACCAGATCCAATTTGGGGTTACAATAACCCTTTCGTGCGGCGAGTCCGAATACCCACGCAGCCTGGCGCAATAAGAAGGTGCGCGCGCTTGCAGCTCGCCCACGCTCTGCCCCAGTGCTGTCGCCTAGTGCGCTAGTAGTTGGTTGCCGACCTCTCATTCGGGATCCCATTGATTGGGCATTCGGCGGTGCCCGCGGTCCCACGGGTCATCGCCTCGACCATGTCACGCGTGCCTTCGGGATCGGCGGTCCATTTCGAATAGAAGTCGTAAGGACAGGCCGCGAGACCCTTTGCGCTTTCGCCGGAGTTGATCATGCCGGTATAGCCGCGATGTACGAGCTTGTAGAGGTGGTTCTGCGATTGGTTGTTGCGGCGGGCATCACGAATCAGATGCTTCGACAGCGCCGCGTATTGGATGCCATATTCCTCCTCGCCGGTTTCGCCGAGCGTGCGGCCATCGAAGCCGATGATCGCAGAGTGGCCGAAATAGGAATAAACGCCGTCAAAGCCCGCGGCATTGGCGACCGCAACATAGACATTGTTGGCCCAGGCCATCGCCTTGGAGATCAGCACCTGCTGTTCCTTGGCCGGGTACATGTAGCCCTGGCAGCGCACGATCAGTTCGGCGCCCTTCATGGCGCAGTCACGCCAGATTTCCGGATAGTTGCCATCGTCGCAGATGATCAGGCTGACCTTGAGACCTTTCGGGCCGTCGGAGACATAGGTGCAATTGCCGGGATACCAGCCTTCGATCGGCACCCACGGCATGATCTTGCGGTATTTCTGCATAATCTCACCCCTATCATTCATCAAAATCAAGGAGTTGTAGGGCGCCTTGCGAGGATGCTGCTCGTGACGCTCGCCGGTGAGCGAGAACACGCCCCACACTTTCGCCTTGCGACAGGCTTCGGCAAAGATCGCGGTTTCCTCGCCCGGCACGATCGACGCGGTCTCGTACATCTCCTTGGAGTCATACATGATGCCGTGGGTGGAGTATTCCGGGAAGATCACCAGATCCATGCCCGGCAGGCCCACCTTCATGCCCACCACCATGTCGGCAATCTTGCGCGCGTTGTCGAGCACCTCCGCCTTGGTGTGCAGGCGCGGCATCTTGTAATTGACGACTGCGACGCCGACCGTGTCGTTGCTGCTGGAGATGTCACCGTGAAGCATTGGTATTGCCTTCTGCTCTGGTTGAAAATGAGACGCCGCTGAAGCGGCGGCGTTGATGTCAGTGGCTGATCATCCAGGGACGCGCGGTAGGAAAACCCTTCGCGCCACTCTTGCTCCTGGTCATCAGGCGCACCGGTTTCGTCTTGCCCGTCGAGCAACAGCCGCAGCCGGGCCCGTGCGAGGCCTTGTATTGCGCCACCGTCTGCGGCGCATACGTGCTGCGTTCGTTGACCGCATGGGCCTTTCGCTTCTCCGCCGGCATGCAGAAGAAGTTCGGCGCGGTGAGGATCACGCGCTGCGCCATGTCTTCACATTGCGGACAGGGCTGCGGATGGTCGCATTCCGCCATCGGTCGGAGATCCTTGAAGGGTCCGCAGCCGTCACAGAGATATTCGTACATCGGCATCTTTGACCTCGACGCATTTGGTGATCGTATGTGCGGAGACGGCCCCTCACCCTGAGCCTCTCGCCGTAAGAACGGGGAGAGGGAGAGAGGCTACTTGTCCGGCGATATCGGCATCTGAATATCGCCCTTGATGTGCTTGATCGGTCCCGCCGACGACGGCATGACGTCGAAGTCGAAGATTTCCGTCGGCAGCCACAGCGTGGCGCAGGCATTGGGGACGTCGACCACGCCGGAGATGTGGCCCTGGCACGGCGCAGTGCCGAGGATCGAATAGGCCTGAGCACCGGAATAGCCGAACTTCTTCAGGTACTCGATGGCGTTGAGGCAGGCCTGGCGATAGGCGATATGGACGTCGAGATAGTGCTGCTTGCCGGCCTCATCGACCGAGATACCTTCGAAGATCAGATAGTCCTTGTAGTTCGGCGTGATCGGCGATGGCTTGAAGATCGGGTTCTTGATGCCGTATTTCGCCATGCCGTCCTTGATCACCTCGACCTTCAGGTGCAGCCAGCCAGCCATCTCAATCGCGCCGCAGAAGGTGATCTCGCCGTCACCCTGGCTGAAGTGCAGATCGCCCATCGAGAGACCGGCGCCGGGCACATAGACCGGGAAATAGATCTTCGAGCCGCGGGAGAGATCCTTGATGTCGCAATTGCCGCCATGCTCACGCGGCGGCACCGTGCGCGCACCCTCTGCGCCGATCTTGTCTTTGACCTCGCCCTTGGCGCGACCGCCATGGGCGGTCGGCGCAAACGGCGGATTGGCCAAACCAGGCACGCGGGTCGGATTGGTCGAGATCAGCTCGGCCTCGCGCTTGTTCCAGGTGTCCAGCATCTTCGGATCGGGCAGACAGCCGATCAGGCCGGGATGGATCAGGCCCGCGAAATTGACGCCGGGCACGTGACGCGACGAGGTGTAGAGACCCTTGATGTCCCAGATCGACTTCTGTGCTATCGGAAAATGATCCGTGAGGAAGCCGCCGCCGTTTTGCTTGGAGAAGAAGCCGTTGAAGCCCCACAGGCTTTCCTTGAGCGGACCGACATCGAGTAGGTCGACGACGAGGAGGTCGCCGGGCTCGGCGCCCTTGACGCCGATCGGCCCCGACAGAAAGTGCACGATCGACAAATCGATGTCACGCACATCATCAGCGGAATCGTTGTTCTTGATGAAGCCGCCGGTCCAGTCATAGGTCTCGATGATGAAATCGTCGCCAGGATTGACCCAGGCCACGATCGGGATGTCGGGGTGCCAGCGGTTGTGCACCATGTCGTTTTCGTAAGCCGACTTGGTGAGATCGACCTTGATCAGTGTCTCTGGCATCGGGATGCTCCCCTTTTACACGGTTGGTTAGACGGACAGATATTTCGACACTTGCGCGGCATCGACGGAGTCGCGCGGATCGTCCCTGACGATCTCGCCGTTCTCGATCACCAGCACGCGGTCGGCGATATCGAGCGCGAAGCTCAGAACCTGCTCGGACACGACGATCGACAAGCCTCGCTCATCGCGGATCCGCTTCAGCGTGCGCGCCATGTCCTTGATGATGGATGGCTGGATGCCCTCGGTCGGCTCGTCCAGCAGCAACACCTTCGGCTTGGTCGCGAGCGCACGCGCGATCGCGAGCTGCTGTTGCTGGCCGCCGGAGAGATTGCCCCCGCGGCGGCCCTTCATCTCCAGGAGCACAGGGAATAATTCGTAGATGTCGCCCGGCACCTCGGTTCCGCCGGAGACGGCGAGTCCGGTCTCGATGTTCTCCTTCACCGTCATTGCCGAGAAAATCATGCGACCTTGAGGCACATAGGCGAGGCCCTTGGCGACCCGCTCGTAGCTCGGCAGGCTGCCGAGCTCGGCGCCGTCCATCGTCACCGAGCCACTTCTGGCCGGCAGGATGCCCATCAGCGACTTCATCAGCGTGGTCTTGCCCATGCCGTTGCGACCCATGATCGCCACGATCTCGTTGGGCGCGACCTTGACGTTGAGCCCATGCAACACCTCGCTCTGGCCGTAGGCGACGTGAAGATCGGAAATTGCCAGCATCAACGCGCTCCTTAGTGGCCGAGGTACACTTCGATGACTTTGGGATCGTTCTTTACCCGCTCCATGGTGCCCTCGGAGAGGATCTGGCCCTGGTGCAGCACGGTGACCTTGTGCGCGATGTCCTCGACGAACTTCATGTCGTGCTCGATCACCAGCACCGAGCGGTTCTTGATGATGCGGTTGAGCAGCTCGGCGGTCTTGGCACGCTCGGAGACGCTCATGCCGGCCACGGGCTCGTCGAGCATCAAAAGATCCGGCTCCTGGATCAGCAGCATGCCGATCTCGAGCCACTGCTTCTGGCCATGGCTGAGCTCGGAGGCATAAGTGTTGAGCTTCTCGTTGAGGAAGATCATCTCCGCCACTTGCTCGACCCGCTCCTTCACCGGCTGGTCGCGCTGGAAGGTCAGCGAGCCGAACACAGTGCGGCCGCGCGGAAACGAGATCTCGAGGTTCTCGAAGACGGTGAGATCCTCGAACACCGACGGCGTCTGGAATTTGCGCCCGACGCCTGCCTTGACGATCTCGTTCTCCTTCAGCTTGGTCAGCTCTGTGCCACGAAACTGGATCGAGCCTTCGGTGGCCTTGGTCTTGCCGCAGATCAGATCGAGCACCGTGGTCTTGCCGGCGCCGTTGGGACCAATGATGACACGGATCTCGTTTTCCTCGACGTAGAAGGAGAGGTCTTTGACTGCCTTGAACCCGTCGAACGAGACGGTCAGTCCTGAGACTGCGAGCAGAAAATCCTTGGGCTGACGTCCAACGAGCATGATGGTCTCCTCACTCTGCCGGCGCGCCGTCGGCGACCGAATTGTCGTTCCAGCCCGCCTTCGACTTACGCGAGGCAAACAGCCGATCGATGCGCGGCTGCACGTAATCAGCCCAGAGTCCGGACAGGCCGTTCGGGAAAGCGAGCACGACCGCGATGAACAGCGCGCCGAGACCGAACAGCCAGAGTTGCGGGAAGGATTCCGACAGGCTGGTCTTGGCGAAATTCACCAGAATTGCGCCCCACACCGCACCGAAGATCGACATCCGCCCGCCGACCGCGGTGTAGATCACCATCTCGATCGACGGCACGATGCCGACAAAGGACGGCGACATGAAACCGACATTGAGCGCGAACATGGCACCGCCGATCGCGGCGAAGATCGCGGCCATGCAGAAGGCGAAGATCTTGAAATTGGCAACGCTGTAGCCGGAGAAGCGGACGCGGTCTTCTTGCTCACGCATCGCCACCAGAATGCGGCCGAGCTTGGTCAGGCGGATGAACTGCGCGATGCCGATGCAGACGAACAGCAACACCACCTCGACGAAGTAGAGGATGACCTTGGAATGGTCCGGCCGGATGTCCCATCCCTTGAGGGTTCGCAGGTCGGTCATGCCGTTGATGCCGCCGGTGTAGCCCTGCTGCCCGACGATCAGGATGGTCAGGATGGCCGCGACGGCCTGGGTGATGATCGCGAAATAGGTCCCGCCGACGCGGCGCTTGAACATCGCCGTGCCGATGATCAGGGCAAAGAGACCGGGGACCAGAATGATGGCGAGCATGGTGAGCGTAAGACTGTGAAATGGCTGCCAGAACAACGGCAACGAGGTGATCTGATTCCAGTCCATGAAATCCGGAATGCCGGGCGTCGACTGGATTTTCGTGTTCTCGACGCTGGACGCCTCGAGCTTGAGGAACATTGCCATGCAGTAGCCGCCGAGGCCGAAAAAAACACCCTGGCCCAGGCTCAGGATGCCGCCATAACCCCAGCACAGCACCAGGCCGATCGCGACAAAGGCGTAGGTCAGATATTTCGCGACCAGGTTGAGGCGAAAGACGTCCAAAGTCAGCGGCAGGATCACGAACAGAACGGCCGCCAGCGCGATGAAGCCGATGAGCTCGGATCGATTGAAGAAGCGTGAGCTGATGATCATGACTTGCCTGCTTCCGTTATTTGCGGACTTTGAGGGCGAACAGACCCTGCGGCCGCAGCATCAGGATGCCGACGACGGCGAGCAGCGTAAGCACCTTGGCCATCGAACCCGACATGAAAAATTCGAGCGTCGATTGCGTCTGCGAGATGGAGAACGCGGAGGCGATGGTGCCGAGCAGGCTGGCGGCGCCGCCGAACACGACCACCAAGAACGTATCGACGATGTAGAGCTGCCCGGAGGTCGGCCCGGTCGAGCCGATCATGGTGAAAGCGCTGCCGGCAATTCCGGCAATGCCGCAGCCGAGCCCAAAGGTGTAGCGGTCGACCTTCTCGGTGTTGATTCCGACCGCGCCGGCCATGATGCGGTTCTGCACGACGGCGCGGACCTGGCGGCCCCAGCGCGATTTGTACATGACATAGGCGGCGCCAAGCGTGATCAGCACGGTGAGGCACATCACGAAGACGCCGTTGATCGGCACTTCGATGCTGTCGGTGACGTGCAACGAGCCCAGCATCCATTGCGGCAACTCGACGCCGACCTCACGCGCGCCGAACACGGAGCGATAGGCCTGCTGCAGCATCAGGCTGAGGCCCCAAGTGGCGAGCAGCGTGTCGAGCGGCCGCTTGTACAGATGCCGTATCAGCACCAATTCCACCAGCATGCCCAGCGCGCCGGATGCGACAAAGGCCAGGATCATCGCGAGGAAGAAGTAGCCGCTGAATAGGCTTGGCAAATAGGCCTGGAAGAGATTCGAGGTCATCCAGGTGACGTAGGCCCCGAGGATCATGAACTCGCCATGGGCCATGTTGATGACGCCCATCTGGCCGAAGATGATCGCAAGCCCGAGCGCCATCAGGACGTAGACCGAGAACAGGATCAGTCCTGCAAAACCCTGCATGACGAAGATGGAGCCTAGCTCACCAAGCGAGTAGTCGCCGAACATCGATGTCCTCCGTCGGGGAAAGGGTCCCGCGTCGCGAGCAGGTTCGCGACGCGGGGGTCTTGAGCGTGGACTTGCAATCCACGCCAGGGAGCGGCTTGGTTGGGAAAATCGCGACTGGCGCTGCGGTTTACTGGTAACCCTTGGGGAACGGATCCGGCTCGACGAGATCGGCGGTTTCGTAGATCAGCTCGAACTGACCATCGAGCTTGGCGCGTCCCACCCGGGTCTTCGACCAGAGATGATGGTTCTCGTGGATGCGTACGTAGCCTTCGGGGGCACCCTTGAACTCGACGCCCGGCGAAGCCGCGGCGATCTTGTCGACGTCGAAGGAGCCCGCCTTCTCCACCGTCAACTTCCACAGCCACGGGCCGAGATAGGCAGCCTGGGTGACGTCTCCGATCACGGTCTTCTCGCCCCATACCTTCTGAAACGCGGGCACGAAAGCCTTGTTGTTCGGATTGTCGAGCGACTGGAAGTACTTCATGCAAGCATAGGCGCCCGCAATGTTCTCGCCGCCGATGCCGTCTATTTCGTCTTCGGTCACCGAGATCGTCAGCAACGCCTGCTTGGAGAGGTCGATACCGGCCGCCTTGAGCTGCTTGTAGAAGGCGACATTGGAGCCGCCGACGACGTCGGTGAAGATCACATCGGGCTTGGTCAGTTTGATCTTGTTGATGACCGAGTTGAACTGGGTGTTGCCGAGCGGATAATATTCCTCGCCAACGACCTTGCCCTTCAGCACGTTCTCGACGTGCTTGCGCGCGATCTTGTTCGAGGTGCGCGGCCAGATGTAGTCGGAGCCGATGAAGAAGAACGACTTCGCGCCCTTCTCCTTCGCGATCCAGTTCAGGCCGGCCAAAATCTGCTGGGTCGCCTCCTGGCCGGTGTAGATGACGTTCTTGGATTGCTCGAGGCCTTCGTAGAAGGTCGGGTAGTAGAGCATGCCGTTATACTGCTCCATGACCGGCAGCACGGCCTTGCGCGAGGCGGAGGTCCAGCAGCCCATGATGGCCGCGACCTTGTCGTTGACCAGCAGCTTCTTGGCCTTTTCGGCGAAGGTCGGCCAGTCGCTGGCGCCGTCTTCCTGGATGAACTTGATCTTGCGCCCGAGCACGCCGCCCATGGCGTTGATCTGCTCGATGGCGAGCTTTTCGGCTTCGATCGAGCCGGTCTCGGAGATCGCCATCGTGCCGGTCGCCGAGTGCAGGATGCCGACCGTTACCTCGGTATCGGTGACCGCGAGCCCCGTGGTGTTGACCGCCGAAGTGGAGGGAGCCTGCGCAAACGACGCCCGTGGCAGCATCGCGATGGCCGGCACGGCCGCCATTCCCATTAATAGTTTGCGCCGGAGCGGCGACAACAGGCCCTTGTTTGCTTCGTCTGACATGAGCACCCCACTTTTGTTCGAGAACGCGCGATTTGTCCGGTGAGGATGGCTCGAATTTGTGCATCGCAAGCATACGCAAGATCGCGTATACTGCACCGCAAAATACCGACGTAGGCTTTTGGTACGGGATTTGCGAGGGGATCCGGCGGGTTCAGAAGTGGGGTTCGAGTGGCAGGGCGGCAGCGAATAGACCGCGTCAGGCGCCAGTACAACCAATGGGTCGCCAACCAGACGCTGGAAGACTACGCGCTGCGCTTCACCGCCAAGAGTGCGCGCCGCTGGTCCGCCGCCCGCGTCGCCAACACCGCGATCGGCGCAATCTCCTTTCTGGTGCTCGAAGCAATCGGCGGCACCATCACCCTCAATTACGGTGTCACCAACGCCGCCGCGGCGATCCTCGTCGTCTCCACCATCATCTTCTCCTGCGGCGTGCCGATTGCCTATTATGCAGCCAAATGCGGCATCGACATTGACCTTCTGACCCGCGGTGCCGGCTTCGGCTATATCGGCTCGACCGTTACCTCACTGATCTACGCCTCCTTCACCTTCATCTTCTTCGCCGTCGAGGCGGTGATCCTGGCAACCGCGCTGGAGATGTGCTTGGGGATTCCGCGCCCGATCGGCTACCTCATCAGCGCGATAGCGATTATCCCGCTCGTGACCTACGGCATCACGCTGATCAGCCGCTTCCAGCTCTGGACCCAGCCGCTCTGGGTCATCCTGCACATCCTGCCCTTTGCCGCGATCGCATGGGCCAACCCCCATTCGTTCACGGAGTGGCGCAAGTTCTCGGGCGAGCACGGCGACCTCAACGGACATTTCGATCTGTTGCTGTTCGGCGTGGCATCGTCGGTGGTGTTCTCGCTGGTGGCGCAGATCGGCGAACAGGTCGACTTCCTGCGCTTTCTGCCGCGCGATCGACGGACCTCCAGGAGGTCGTGGTGGATTGCACTGATGAGCGCAGGGCCGGGCTGGATCGTGCTCGGCGCACTGAAACTTCTCGCCGGCTCGTTCCTCGCCTTCTTTACGCTGAGCCACGGTGTGCCGCCCGAAGAGGCCGCTGAGCCCGCGCATATGTATCTCGTCGCATTTCGATACGTGTTATCAGAGCCGGACCTTGCGCTGGCGCTGACCGGAATCTTCGTGATCCTGTCGCAGCTCAAGATTAACGTCACCAACGCCTATGCCGGTTCGATCGCCTGGTCGAACTTCTTCTCGCGTCTGACGCACAGCCATCCCGGGCGCGTCGTGTGGCTGGTGTTCAACGTGATGGTCGCGCTGCTGCTAATGGAAATCGGTGTCTACAAGGCACTGGAGCAGACACTCGCGCTCTACTCCAACGTCGCGATTGCCTGGGTAGGCGCGTTGGTATCCGACCTCGTGGTCAACAAGCCACTCGGCCTGCGTCCACCGCAAATGGAGTTCAAGCGCGCGCATCTCTACGACATCAATCCGGTCGGCGTCGGCGCGATGACGCTGGCGATCATCGTCTCGATCGCGGCATTCTACGGCCTGTTCGGTTCGACCATGAAGGCGCTGGCGGCCTTCGTCGCGCTGACGGTTGCATTCGTGACCGCGCCCGTTATCGCCTGGCTCACCGGCGGAAAATTCTACATCGCACGCAACCCGGAGAAGAGTTGGGCCAATGTCGAGGCGATCCAGTGCTGCATCTGCGAGCACAGCTTCGAGCCGGAGGACACGACCTCCTGTCCCGCTTATGCCGGCCCGATCTGCTCGCTGTGCTGCTCCCTGGATGCTCGCTGCCATGATCTCTGCAAGCCGCACGGGCGCGCGCAGGTGCAGTTCTCCGAGGCGCTGAGCAAGATCCTTCCGCAGCCGATCTATCAGCGGATCAACTCGCAGTTCGGCCACTATATCGGTGTGTTCGTGGTCTCCGCTGGTCTCGTCGCACTGGTGTTGGGGCTGATCTATCTCCAGACCTCGGCAAGCGTGCAGGGCGAGAACATGCTCGTGTCCAACGTGCTCTGGAAGGTGTTCTTCTCGCTCAGCATCATCATCGGTGTGGTGGCCTGGCTGTTCGTGCTGGCGCAGCAAAGTCGTCGCGCGGCCGAGGCCGAGACGCGGCGGCAGACGACGCTGCTGATCCAGGAGATCGACGCGCACAAGCGCACCGACGCTGAGCTCCAGCGCGCCAAGGAGGTCGCGGAATCCGCCAACCTCGCCAAGAGCCGCTATGTCGTCGGCCTCAGCCACGAACTGCGCTCGCCGCTGAACGCGATCAGCGGCTATGCGCAGCTCCTGGAGCAGGATGCGACGCTGAACACCAAGCCGCGCGACCAGGTCCGCGTCGTCCGCCGCAGCGCCGACCACCTCTCCGGCCTGATTGACGGCATTCTGGATATCTCCAAGATCGAAGCGGGACGGCTGTATCTCTCGCGCGACGAGGTGCGGCTCAGCGAGTTTCTGGACCAGCTCGTCGGCATGTTCCGCCTGCAGGCGGCCGCCAAGGGCATCGACTTCGTGTTCAGGCGGCCAGCGCATGTGCCGATCGTGGTCTATGCCGACGAGAAGCGGCTGCGGCAGGTGCTGATCAATCTGCTGTCCAACGCGATCAAGTTCACGCAGGCCGGCAGTGTGCAGTTCGTGGTTCACTACCGCAGCCCTGTCGCCGAATTCGAGGTGATCGACACCGGTCCCGGCATCCAGGCCGGCGATCTCGAAAGGATCTTCGCGCCTTTCGAACGCGGCGCACTCGGTGTCTCACAGCCGCAAACCGGGACGGGGCTCGGCCTGACCATCAGCCGGCTGCTCGCCGGCGTCATGGGCGGCGACATCAAGGTCACGAGCACGGTGGGCACCGGCAGTACGTTCAAGGTCAAGATGCTGCTGTCGGAAGTCACCAATCCGCAGCGCACCGCGCCAGTGGAGGCGCCGGTCTCCGGCTATCACGGCGCGCGCAAGACTATCCTTATCACCGACGACGAGCCCGTCCATCGCGATCTCCTGCGCGAAGTGCTGACGCCGCTCGGCTTCATCCTGCTCAGCGCGCCCGACGGCCCAGCCTGCCTGGCGCTGGCGCAGCATTGCCGGCCCGATCTGTTTCTCCTCGATATCTCGATGGCCGGCATGGACGGATGGACGGTGGCGGAGACGTTGCGCAAGACCGGCCATCACCAGGCTCGCATCCTGATGGTGTCGGCGAGCGCGCTGGAAGCCCACGGCGCGCCGCTGGCGCAACCGTTCCACGATGGCTATCTGATGAAGCCGATCGACATTCCCAAGCTATTGGAGACCATTCGCCAGCTGCTCAAGATCGATTGGGAATACGAGGTCGATCAGGTCACCGTTCCGAACTGGCGGCCGGACACCGGCTCGCGCCCGTCGGTCAGGCATGTCGAGGAACTGATCGGTCTTGGGCAATTGGGCTACATCCGCGCCATCCAGGTCAAGCTTGATGAAATCGGCAACGATCATCCCGAGCACGCCGATTTCGTCACGCAGATGCGCTCGCTGATCGACCGCTTCGATCTCGATCAATACATGGCGACGTTAAAGACCCTGCACGGCTATGATCATTGAATCCAAAAAGCGCGATGTCGCCCTCGTCGTCGACGATTCCCCGGAGACGCTGCGGCTGCTCACCGACGCGCTCGACGGTGCCGACATGACCGTCATGGTCGCGCTCGACGGTGCTTCGGCAATCCGGATCGTC
The DNA here is from genome assembly GCF_023073735.1 of Bradyrhizobium sp. 160. Taxonomy (NCBI): domain Bacteria; kingdom Pseudomonadati; phylum Pseudomonadota; class Alphaproteobacteria; order Hyphomicrobiales; family Nitrobacteraceae; genus Bradyrhizobium; species Bradyrhizobium sp. 160. Next base: position 70,985 of record NZ_JADPKD010000054.1, on the reverse strand, counting down.
GACCAGATCACGCCGGACATCGTGCTGCTCGACGCCGTCATGCCAGGAATGGACGGTTTCGAGACCTGCAAACGCCTGAAGCGCGACGCCGGCCTTGCCAACGTGCCGATCATCTTCATGACGGGCCTTGCGGAAACCGAACACATCGTCCGCGGCCTGGAGGCTGGCGGCGTCGATTACGTGACAAAGCCGATCGCGGTCAAGGAGATGCTTGCGCGAATTCGCGTCCACCTTGCCAATGCGCGCCTGACCCAGAGCGCCCGCACCGCCCTCGACGTCTCCGGCCGCTATCTGCTGGCGGTGAACAATATCGGCAAATTGATGTGGGCGACGCCGCAAGCTCAAAAGCTGCTGTCGGACACGCTTGCGACTGGCGACGACAACGATGTCGTGCTGCCCGATCCTCTGCCGCAATGGCTGGAGCAGTCGCAAAAAAACAACGCCGGTTTGAAGGCCGCGGCCGTGGCGACACTTCCCGGCAACGAGCACCTGCGACTGCAATTTATGGGCAAACTCGGGCCGAACGAATTCCTGCTGCGGCTGGAGAAGCATTCCCGCGCTGACGCGCCGGCCGCATTTTCCAGTGAGTTCGGGCTGACGATGCGCGAGGGCGAGGTGCTATCGTGGCTGTCCAAGGGTAAGACTAACCGCGATATCGCGCAGATTCTGGGTCTCAGCCCGCGCACCGTCGACAAGCACCTCGAGCAAATCTATTCCAAGCTGGGTGTCGAGAACCGAACCGCAGCGGCTGCGATCGCCGTGAATGCGACACATCGGAGGTCCTAGGAAAAGGCGCCGGTGCAGCAATTTTGCGAGCAATAGCTGCAGGAATTGCTGCGCAACGCTTGGGAGCAATTGCGCGGGTTGCCCGCGTCCCGCTCAATTTTTGGGCGTGCATCCGCCGGACAGCTCGGGCTGAAGCGTGAGATTCGTGACGCCAATAGTAGCGCCCCGGCTATTGGCTTGCGCCCGCCACAGGCGTTTGTCTTCGAGCGTGGTCGAACGCAAGAGCTGTATGGGTCAGCGTGGGCATGCACGTAGGCGGCAACACTTCTGGGCGACCTCACTCCTCCGGGTCATACCCAGTTAATGGGGTATTTTCGCCTCGGTTAAGCAGCCCAAGCCGTCGTTCCAGCTCTGCCTTTTTCGCTAAGAGCTTCAACGCGAGAATGTCATTGACCACTGTATGGAGTTGCCACAGCTCCTCCACAGACATGCGCCGCAACCGCTCCCGTTCCATGAATGCCCCGACTCACGTAGCGCCACAGCTTGGAGCCAGCGAACGGAGACGGCAACGAGACGTCGGTTGAGATTGAAAGTTATCTACATTTACGGCGTTGGTTTGCTTTCTGAGGGGCCCGCTCTACGGATCCAGCTGAAGCTGCTCCAGTCCATCCTCGATGACTCGGAGGTCCTCAAGTAGAGCATCTCGAGAGTCAGCAGAGTCAACGCCTGATGTGGCTTGCAGCTGTTCGAGCAATTGGTGCCGAAGGTCTCTCATATTCTCCAAGGCCTGCCGGTTCTTCAGACGCACATAAGCCGAAACGATCGATTCAATGCTTGTTGCCAATGGGTAGGTCCAAATACAAATTTCTAAAAGAGGTTGCATCGTAACTCATTTGAGATGCACCGCAAGCCACAAAGGTGAGCCTGCCGGACGGCCAGTCAAGATCACGCTTGGCGAGCTGCGCTTCACCCGGAGTGCGCGACTTGGTCGCGGGCGAGTTACGGGAACGGCTGGATCCGCTAATCCGGCGAACATAACCGTCGATATCCGGATCAAGTAGCCGAAGGCCACGTGGGTCGCCCGACCGTGGACGCCGAGGTAGAGTATGGCGCGCTGAGGCCTGCCGCGCGAAGCGGTCTTCGAAGGCCTTAGGCACGATCTCGCGCTGCAGAATGTGAAGGCGCCACGGCTGGTGCCCTCCTCGGCCGGACGCACCGGCAGACGAACGATCCCTGCAGGGCAATCCCGAGAAAGATCAAATCGACCCGAAGCGGCCTCCGATCGACCTGGTCGATGGGCAGAAACTAAACACGTATTGGGTTGCATCAACGCGCTCGGAGGCGCCTGCGTCCTGTCAGAGTCTGTCGAGGTCGTGGATTACCGGCCGGAGGGAACGACTGCGATCGAGATTGAGCGTTGCCAGCGTGATGGGAAGCTTGAAGCGTCGCTTGCCGGCGCTTCCCGGATTCAAATAGAGCACGCCATCGGCGGTTTCGATCCGAACCTTATGGGAATGACCAGAAACTACAACGTCGATTCCAAGCTCGGCCGGCTTTACCTTCAGCTCCTTGAGGTCGTGCAGGACATAGAAGCGTCGGCCGCCGAGCTGCAGTGTTTCGGTTTCAGAAAAGCATTTGGCCCAGTCGCCCCGATCGACATTTCCTCTGATCGCAGTGACGGGCGCGATCTGGCGAAGGCGCTCCACAACATCCGGAGTGCCGATATCGCCGGCATGGATGATGTGAGACACGCCTGCCAAGCAGCGCTCCACCTCGGGCCTTAAAAGCCCATGTGTGTCCGAGATCACCCCAATCTTCATGCGAGGTCGGGCTTCAATGAGGAACATCCAGTCGCCCCCCTCCGACCTCTTCACCGTTTTGATCGGTGACGAGGATCGAGCAGTGACGGCCCGCCAGCTTGGGACGCTATTTCAGTACCATGGCAAGTCCAGAGTTTGCTCGCTGAACGCGTGCTCGCAGCCTTCGTTCCCGTGCTGAAGACGCATGCACGTCTACTGCCTCGCGACTGGGGAGAAGGAAAATCCGGCCTCGGCCGCCTAGAAGCCGTTGTGCACAGGCGGTCGGACCAGGTGGAAAAGCCGGATGCGCGCAATTTGGAATCCTTGTTAGCAGCCGGAACGGGCACGGTCGGCAAGGATGCGTTCCTGTCAAGGCGGCCCGCCGTCAGGATGCTGCGCGGCTGGGCGATCTCCGTGCTGCAGGAGGCCGGCGCCATCCGAGAGTGCGAGGAGCATGGCTGGATGCAGGACCGCGCCGACCCGCACGCTCACGAGCCTTCGACATCGCCCGCCAAGATACGCGGCGTCTCTCCGATCAGGTCCGCGATGTTCTGGATTCGATTGGCGACACCTGTCCGAAGTGCCCCTCCGAGGCGGGCTAGGCACGGCGAATTCGTCGGCGGGTTTGGTTTGATCGGCTCTCTGGAGGAACCGCGCCATTCGGTCCTAATTGGATTTATCAAGATCACCATTGGTCCGACAGACGGTGCTGCGATGGCGGATTTCACACAATTTCGCGACCGCATGATCAGGGTGCAGCTTGCGGGTCGTGGAATCCGCGACCTGCGGGTTCTGGACGCGATGATGCAGGTCCCGCGAGAGCGGTTCGTGGAACCCGGACTTGAGGAATTCGCCTATGAGGATGGCGCGCTGCCGATCGCGCACGCCCAGACTATCTCGCAGCCCTACATTGTCGCGCTAATGACTGAGGCGGCCGAACTGAAGTCCACCGACAGGGTGCTCGAAGTTGGAACCGGCTCAGGGTATGCCGCGGCCGTGGCCTCACGCCTCGCCAGAACTGTTCACACCATCGAGCGGCATGCCGATCTGGCCAGAGTCGCCGCCGACCGTCTTTCGGCCCTGGGATATACCAACTGCTGCGTTCATACGGCCGACGGCACACGAGGTCTGCCCGAGGAGGCGCCATTCGACGCTATCCTGGTCGCTGCCGGCGGACCGACGGTACCGGAGCCGCTCAAGCGGCAATTGGCGATCGGCGGGCGCCTCGTCATCCCCATCGGCGACTTCGAACATGAACAATCATTGCTGCGGCTCACTCGCCGGAGCGACGTCGAATTCGAGGAAGAAACTTTCGGAGCAGTCCGTTTCGTGCCTCTGATTGGGGAACACGGATGGGCCGAGGACGGCACGCGCTCTGCCAGCAATCACGTCCCCGGACATACCCAATTCCGCTCGCTCCCGGAGATGATCCGTGCCGCCGTCGAACCCTTGCCGGCTTTCGACGATCCCGCTTTCGGCGCGTCGTTCGACCGCTTTGCGTCCTCTCGAATCGTGTTGCTGGGCGAAGCCAGCCACGGCACGTCTGAATTCTACCAGGCGCGAGCCGCGATCACGCGCCGCCTGATCGAGAAGCACGGCTTTACGGCCGTTGCAGTCGAAGCAGATTGGCCTGACGCCGCCGCGATCGACCGATACGTTCGTCTGCGGGCGTCCCGCAGCTCGAGCGAAAGTCCGTTCGAGCGCTTCCCGACCTGGATGTGGCGCAACACCGATGTGGCCGCTTTCGTCGAATGGATGCGCGAACACAACGAAAGCAAGCCTGCAGGCGACCGGGCCGCATTCTTCGGTCTCGACATCTACAACATGCGCAGCTCCATCGCGGCCGTCCTCGCCTATCTCGACAGGGTAGATCCTGCAGCAGCAGCGGTTGCTCGCGAGCGTTATGGATGCCTGACCCCTTGGCAGCGCGAACCATCGACCTATGGTCGTGCCGTCCTGACCGAAGGCTATCAAAAATGCGAGGCGGAGGTGGTCCGACAGTGCCAGGACATCCTCGGAAAGCAACTCGACTACGCTGCGACCGACCCCGACAGCTTCCTGGATGCCGCGCAGAACGCGCGTCTTGTCGCCTCCGCCGAGCGCTACTACCGGATCATGTATTACGGAGGCGCGGAATCATGGAACCTGCGCGATACGCACATGTTTGAAACCCTGGAGCATATCCTCGACGCACAGGGTCCTCAATCAAAGGCCGTGGTCTGGGCGCACAACTCTCATATCGGCGATGCCCGCTTCACTGAGATGGGCGCGGTCCGCGAGGAGCTCAACATCGGTCAGCTTAGCCGAATGAAGTTTGCGACCGCAGCGTGCCTGATCGGACTTGGCACCCACACCGGTACCGTGGCTGCCGCATCGCACTGGGACGGCGAGATGGAAGTGATGCAGGTGCGAGCCTCTCGAGGTGATAGCTACGAGCGCCAGTTTCACGAGGCCGGTGGGGCGCGCGGACTGCTCGAGTTCCGCCGCGATGAGAGCCTTCGCCGTCGCTTGCTCGACCCGCGCCTCGAACGGTTTATCGGGGTTATCTATCGTCCGGACACCGAACTGCAAAGCCATTACGCGGAAGCCTCCCTGCCTCAGCAGTTTGATGCGTTCTTGTGGTTCGATGAGACTCATGCCGTCCGGTCGCTGGGACCTGAACATCGGCGTGCCGGCGTCCCCGACACCTATCCGTTCGGCCTGTGAAGCGACGTCGCGCGGAGCAACCCATCGAAGCTCCAGATCTTGTGCTGTTACCGTTGGCGAGTTCGCCACGGGCGCAGAGCGATCGACACGACGATCGGTGCATTCGTGGCGTTTTCCGCAACCTACATGCTCGGAGCGGCGGCTCTGAGCCGACCAGGCGCAACTGCTGCCGGACGACGATCCTCCAAAGACGTGTAGCGGCGGAGACGCGTTTGGATCGATTCAGCTCCACCTGAGTTCATTGGAAAGATTGCAACCCGGGCGCGACGCGGTAGAGCGCTGTCCTGCCAGAGATCATCGATGACAGGCTTTGGTTGTTCGGTTAGGTTTTGTTGGCGGCGCGTCTCGGCCGCGATGCTCGCGCTGATTGTTCTGTTTGCCCTGCCCTGCCACTCAGAAAGTGCTCGCGTCCGCGTCAACATCGCGGGCCTGGGGACCGAAGGGTGCGATGTCATGCACACCGGACGCGTCAGTAAGGACGACGTGATGAAATGGGTTGAAGGGTTCTGGAGCGGTCTAAATTACGTGGCCGCGGCAAGCGGCCAGAAGCAGTCGATTGTTGATACTGGCTTGATGGCGGCTGAACTCGAGAAGGCTTGCCGCCGCCGTCCGTCGCAGATTTTGGCAACCGCCGCCTGGAATGCATTCCTTGCGCTGAATGAAAAGTAAGGCTGGCCGCAGCTAATGGGTCAGTTGGATGGCGGGAGGCCAGAAGTACGCCGGCCCCCCTCCACCAGTTCGACCGGGCCTCACGCTGTCGCCTGCGGATGGCCACCATGCGCGTACCAGATCCGAACAGCAGCTATCAGCGCCACCAGCGTGCCGGCGATCGGCTTCATCGATTCCGGCACCTCCCGGACCAGATCGATCTTCAGCATGCCGTTCTCGAAGCTCGCATTCTTCACCTGGACGTAGTCGGCCAGGTTGAACACGCGGCGGAACGGCCGCATGGAGATGCCCTGGAACAGGAAGTTGTGATCACCTTTGTCGGCCTTGCGGCCCTCCACCGTAAGCTTGGATTGCTCTGCAGTGATCGTGCAACATGGATAAAAGCGACGCCGGGATGTTCCGGCGGTATCTGCCGAACCGTAGAACGCGTCCGGCACCACATCGGTGGCAAGCAACCAATTAGAAGTACTGTTTTCGAGTTCAAGAGAGGCGACCGCTTTGTCTGCGGAATTTTCGAAGTAATGGCGTGTGCTGCTGGCGGCAGCAATGACTGGAGGCGGGCACAGCGGCGGAACCCGGCTGCGACCCGTGTGCCTGTGACGAATGGCGTGTCGGTGGCATCGGGCGTTCGGTCGCGACGCCTCATTGGTTACCCAGACAACCCAACGATTCTTTCCTCCTGGAACGAGGACGACACGTGCTTAGCGGCAACGCGAGCGTTCTCCACGGCAGGGTCTGACTTCGGAGTGCCGATCGGGCGCTCGGTCTGTTCTCAGCCGAAGGTTCCAGACCGGACCGTCCGGCGCGCAAACCCGAACCAGGCGAATGGGAAGGCAACGACACAAAGACCTGCCATTGGAAGAAAGGCTGCTCCGGCGTATCTCGCATATATGGCGCCCGACACGAGCGTTAGCAGCGCGGTCACCAGTCCGGAGCCGAACGCATACAGAGCCTGAGCTGTCGCGGCGATGCTTATGGGGATTACCGCCCGCACGAGGCGCATACAAGCGAGATGAAGCAGCGCAAAAGTTAGTCCGTGCAACGGCTGTATCAGTGAGAGCAGCAAAACTGATGTCGTCAGGCCCGCAACGGACCAACGCACGACGCCCGCAGCTGCCGCCACGATAGCGGCGCCACGCGCGCCAAGCCGGTCAAGCATTACCGGACCAATGAACAAAAAAACGAATACCTCTGCCAGGACCGCTTCGGACCATAGGAAGCTGATTGTCGACGCGGGCAAGCCAGAATCGCTCCACCGTATGACCGCGAAGGCGTCGTGCATTGCGTGGCTGCCGTAGACCAAGGCTGAAACCGCGATCACCGATCGAAACCCCGCAATCTTGAGAACCGCGAACACTTTGTCCGCAGCAGAGCGGATCCCGCCCATCGATGCGGCTTGAGTGGCCGGAGGGGGAACCCATACCGTCGCGCCGGCGGCCGCGATCAGGAGGATCGCATTCACCCAGAGGACTGGCGCAAGATCCGTAGAAGTTATGAGCTGGCCAACTGCCAATGTGCCCAGCACAAACGACGCCGAGCCAGCGCCTCGTATCCAGCCGTATTCAAAAGCCCTCCCCGCTCTCTGCTGCGGCGCGGCGTTAACCGACAACGCATCAGCAATTGCGGTAGTAGGAGCAAGAGCCGCCGCCTGAACCAGCGCGGCAAGGAGCAACAGCACGAAAGTATCCGCCCGGAGCAAGGCAGCGGAGGCTGCGCCGGCCACGATCGCACAGCCTGCGAGCACAAGGCGCAACGATCCGAGAAGGTCGGCCAAGGCTGCAACGACTGGACCGGAGACGAGGCGCACCAGCATCGCGGCAGCCAGCAGTTCGCCAATCTGCTGGGCACTCACGGTCTTTGTTTCGAAGAACTTTGGCCAGAACGGTGATGCCGCGCCGAATGCTGCGTATAGCGCAACATACAACACGACATAAGCAAGCGGCCTAGCTTCGCGCACGCCTTTACGCCTGAATTCTAAAGGCTCGACTGGTATCGCTGGCGCAGGTTGGGTCACATCGAACCAATCGCGCACCCACTTGCCACCAGCAGTTCGGGGTCGAACGGATCATCGCTGTCCAAAAACGCTGGATCGGCCTCCTCGATCCAAAGGCGCGAACAGCATCTCGCTCCCGACCAGCCCCCCGGGGTCACGGATGGCGCTACCGTTGTCCGAAACGGCAACACGCAGGAACTCACGGTCGCAGTCGGTCAGCCTCAAGGCGAGCGACGGAGCGGAACGAGCGATTTGCAGCAATCGGATAAGACAGGCAAACGACTCGGATTGAATCTGGCGCCGATCCCAGAAGCGGCACGGCAGCGGCTGGGGGCTGGCTTGATGGTCGAAGAGGTGGAGCCTGGTAGCCCGGCTGCCGAGAGCGGGATCCAGCCGGGGGACGTGGTCACCACGGTCAACAACCGCGAGGTCCATCAACCCTCCGATATGGCCGAGGCGTGGACGAACGCGCGGCGGGAGAACAGGCCGGTGCTCCTGCACGTCAAGCGCGACGGCCAGTCTCTTTTTGTCGCGGTCTCCTGAACCAGGACTAGCATTCTCTGACGCCGAAAGCGGGACCGCGAGCCGGCGCGGACGCCTGTCCGGAGACAGGTCGCGCGTCACGGCCTGATGTTGGAAAGAACATTTGTGCTCGTACCCGCCGGACTGCTCCAGCGGCACGAAAGCGACTACCGCGACCTAAACACCATGACAACGATTAGCTATTCTCCCCGTTTGTCGAATTGCAATCGACGAACTGCTATCCAACCACGCGGACGCCATCGGGCGCAGGATCGCTAGGGAATTCCAAATCGAAACCTCTGGCGGTCGAAGTGAAGAGAGCCTCAAATCGGTTCTGCTCCGAGCAGCGCTTGCAGGACTGCTCGTTGCCTCTATTGCTGCTCGATCAGGTTGGCTCGGTCCGAGCTGGTCCGGACTGTCATAGCCTTTCCGATGGCACTTAGTATCCTTGCCTTCACGATTCATCGACGGCATGGTCTCTCGGTTCTTAGCATCACCATCTGCACTGTCCTCCAAGGCGCGTGCAGCCTCGCCGCACTCTCCGCAACACTGTCGCTCACCGTCCAAAAGCTTTCGCCAGAGTTTGCCCTCCTCGCGACATTTGGATCTTCGCTCTTGGTCGCTCTCTGCCTCCTCGACGATCGCTCGCTGCGGGAGCGTCGGCGGCAAGCAATGCTATCGGTCTCGCCCGCAACGCCGTCGCCGCTGGCTCCATTGGAGCGATCGCCATTTCGCTTCACCGATGCAGCCGCCGCGGCAGCAGGTCCGCTTCATCTCCGCTCTGCAGATAGCGATTGTAATACTTGCGGAAGGTCTGCGAGCAGGTCCCGTGGTGCCGATAGAAGTCGCCCACCCCGCTTGAACAACGGCGACCACTACCGCTCCAGATCCGGATCCGGCGCGGGCTCTCCTTCTTGAGTGTAGACCTGCGGCTCTATCGCACGAACCGGGGCAACAACGTTGAAAGTCTGTTGCGTCGAACGGCCGACAACGTTGTCCCTTCCGTACCGCTGTAAGCGCCGCCGTATGGTGTAGTCCCCGGTCGCCAGGAACTACAACGGTGCGGACACGATCGCCTCAAAGACGAGTTCGAGTTGGCGATCGTTCGATCACGGAGAATTGCGCCGCTCATCGCAAACGCCATCGCCGACGCAAACGGACTCAGCATCTCATCGGTCATGGTGATGCTTCTATTCCGTGCGCTTCCCGTCCGCCACAGCACCTATCGTGCAAGTGGTTTGGCCCCGAGACTCCAACGAGAGATAGGCCCTGGTCGCACACAGCGACTTTGTCCGGGTCCAAATCCAGGCCTTTCGGAGAGCCTGTCTTCGTCGTACGATGCGTCCCCCGAAAGCTCGGGCGAACAAAAGACGGCGCGAACTTCTCCGGGCGCAACGGCGGCTGTTCGTCTCCCATTAGTAGTGAGGCGATCCGCACGGATTGACCGCAAGTCGGCCGGATGCTCCTCCATCGCACGCGCCGTCTCTTGGGTCGCCAGCAGAGTGCGGTGATCATTTCGATCTGAGCGCATCTGCCGTATCGAGCGGGCGATCTTTGATTTTCGGCCAAGAGATCAACAGTCAGTCATGTGAACGATCCAATTGCCTAGTCCGGACGCCGACCATGTCCGATCAACGATCAGTAGCTTTCGACATGGATGCATACCGCGGCCTCAGCTATGTCGGCGGTCTGGTCGTGATCGGAGCGATCTATCTCGTCTCGGCGAAGGGCGGCCTTGCCCTCGCCTCTATCCATCCCAGCGCAACGCCAATTTGGCCGCCGACAGGTGTCGCGCTGGCGGCGGTGCTGTTGTGGGGATATCGAATTTGGCCCGCAATTTTTGCGGCGGCGATGATCGCCAATGCGACGACGGCCGGCTCCGTTGCCACCGCATTTGCGATTGCAACAGGCAACTCGCTCGAGGCGGTTGCCGGCGCGTATCTCATCAAGCGGTGGTCAGGCGGGTGTGAGACGTTTTCAACGCCTGATTCTGTTGCAAAGTTTACCCTGATCTGCGTCGTGATCGCGACACCGATCAGCGCCAGCATTGGACTGAGCAGCCTGGCACTCTTCGGGTACATCGCGCCGAAGAATTTCGCGGACGCGTGGATCACCTGGTGGCTGGGAGACGTGACCGGCGCACTGGTCATTACCCCCGTTATCGTTTTGTGGGCATCAAACCAACATCATGCCTTCAACCGGCACGATTTTTTGGAAACGGCCGGGGTCCTCGCGACAGCGGCGGCTGTTGGCCTCATTGCTTTCAGCCCCCTGATCGAGCAGACGCCCGGCCGAGATCCACTCGGTTTTCTAGCGATCCTGCCCATGTTATGGGCGGCCCTGCGTCGCGGTCCACGCGATACCGCAACGGTTGCCCTCGTGCTTGCGGGTATTACGATTTGGGCAACGCATACGGGCGGCGGCCCCTTCGCGACGCCAGATCGCAATGCGTCATTCCTGCTGGTGTTGATGTTCTTGATCAGTATTACCGTTCCAAGCTTGCTGCTGAGCGCGGATGTCGAAGTCCGCAAGAAAGCGGAAGGAAACCTGCGCCGCGCGCATGTCGAACTCGAGCAGAAGGTCGCAGAGCGCACGCAGGAACTGGAGCTCGCCAACGCAGCGAAATCGCGCTTTCTGGCCATGGCAAGCCATGATTTGCGGCAGCCTTTACATGCGTTGGGCTTGTTCGTCGCCCAGCTGCGCACGCCGCTCAAGCCGGAGGAAAGGACAAGAACGATCGAACGGGTCGACGCAACCCGCAAGGAAATGGATGAAATGTTCAGTTCGCTCCTGGACATTTCCAGGCTCGATGCCGGGATGCTTACCCCCAAAATCACCGAGTTCCCGATCGGGCGCCTGTTGCAAAAAATCGAGACGGCGTTTGACCAGGCGACGCAAAAGAAAGGTCTGCGGCTACGCGTCAGGCCAAGTGACGCCTGGGTGCGAAGCGACGCGATGCTGCTCGAACGCATTATGCTGAATCTTGTATCAAATGCGGTGCGCTATACGTTGCAGGGCGGGATCCTGGTCGGATGTCGTCGGCGCGGTGAGATGTTGCGTATCGAAGTATGCGACACCGGTCCCGGCATTCCCGAGGATCAACAGCAGAATATCTTCGGCGAGTTCTTTCAAGTTCCTAGCTCAGAACAGAACCGGTCCGGCGGACTCGGCCTCGGCCTCGCGATTGTCGACAAGCTTCGCCTGCTTCTCAACCATCAAATCGAGCTGGCTTCGACGGTGGGCCGAGGTTCGCGATTTGCGATCCTGGTTCCGAGAGTCGATCAATGCGTCAGGTCCGCGGCGCCCGCCGACTTACCCTACCCCGGCGCCTTGGCGGCCGACGGCAAGGCAATTCTTGTGATTGCCGATACTCCGATCGTGCAGGAGGGAACGGGCGGATTGCTTAGCAAATGGGGATATTCGGTTCTTGCCGCCGGATCCGACGAAGCTGCACTGGTCCGGCTTGCCGAGCGCGAACAACGCCCCGATCTCATAATCTCGGACTATCATCTCGCAAGCGGGAAGACCGGAATCCGGGCTATTGAACAAATCAATGCAGCGTTTGGCTCGTCAATTCCCGCCATTCTCATCAGCGGCGATACCGCAGCTGAACCTCTGCGGGACGCTAGGGACAGAGGATACATTTTGTTGCACAAGCCCGTCGACCCTATGCGGCTCCGCGCTGTCATGCATGAGCTCCTTAGGAATCATGATGGTGAAAGAGGCACCGGGGCAGTTTCATGATTCGGATTTCGGCGGCCATTCCCAGCCCATTTTTCCGACTTTTATGACGGCCTCGGTGCGCGTCGCCACGCCGAGTGCCTTGAGAACGAACGTGATGTGATTCTTCACCGTCGGCACCGCCATATTGAGCGTCCTGGCAATGACCTTGTTGCTTTTTCCTTTCATCAGGAGCGCCAGTACGTCGATCTGACGGTCGGTCAACCCGAGCCCCTTGAGCGAGTCGCGAGCCAAGGGTTTATCTGCGAACCGCGGACCCGCTGTTTCCTCCAGAATCTTCGAGGGGATGTAGACTCCGCCGGAGAACACCAACTCAATTGCGTTGAGCATCACTTCACGTTCCGTGGTCTTCGGGATGAAACCCAGCGCGCCAAGTTTGAAAGCGCGCCTGACCGTATCCTGATCATCGGAGGACGAGAGAATGACGATGGCAATCGTCGCATAGCGCTGGCGCAGTTCGCAGAGAACAGAGAAGCCGTCGCGGTCAGGCAAATTGATGTCGAGCAAAATGAGGCTGATATCGGGATGCTCTTCGACGATGTGCATGGCCTCTCGACTGCTCGATGCTTCCAATATCACGGCTTCTCGCTTCAATTCCTTCAGGACAGCGTGCAACGCCTCGCGAATCAATGTGTGATCGTCAACAATAAGTACCTTCATAAAAATGCTCTCCGTCTTCTGACGCCCGGAGATCAATGAAAAATCATACACCCAGCTACGAAACCGTCCATCTGCTATCTCTGGTCCAGCGGTTCGCCGTCAGCACTCAAAGTAGGCGCCGTAGGGCTGCTGTGTGCTATGGTTGCAATCGGCACACATCCTAACGAAGGAGAGCGGACTCCGCGAAGCGCGAAGTTCGCTGGTGCCTTCGTCCACGCGAGCGATGAATTGCTCATCACGATTCCGACCGGCGTCAAATGATGCCGCGGCCCGGTACCTTGGTCATAGGACCTAGGCACCTCTCTGTACCGACCTCCGACCGGTTTACACACTGCGCCACTTGAACGATGATGTCGACAGTCAGCTTCTCCACCAGCTTTTTACTCAGCGCGGCCATTGTCTCAATTGCTGTCGTGGCCCGGTCGGTGTGAAGCAACGCGGGACTGCTGCGCTTTCACGAACCCGCCGCAGGCCGCTTTTTTGTCAGATTCGATTCCTGTCGATCGTTCCTCTTGAAGCGTGCGCGCACGCTGGACGAGGCAAGCCGATGCATGACCGAACCGCCACCCCGAAGCCATCGGCGGCCGCGCTGCCGGAACTGAAAGCCAACGGCCGCGACCTGCGCATTGACGCCTGCCGCGGCATCGCACTCTGGTGCATCTTTCTTGATCATGTCCCCCACAACATTGGAAGCTGGCTGACCCTGCGGAACTACGGCTTTAGCGATGCCGCGGAAGTGTTCATGTTCGTCTCGGGCGTCACCTGCGCACTGGCCTACGGCAAGGTATGGAGCTGCGAGGGATGGACCAGCGTGATCCGCCGCACGCTGCGGCGAAGCTGGGACATTTATATCGCATTTCTGCTGCTCACGCTCGCCTGCGCCATCCTAGTCCACATCGCTGGCGTGGAACGCCTTGCTGACGAGAGCAATACGCGCATTCTGCTGGACCAGCCGGGCGCGACGCTCGCGCACGCGGCGATTCTGCAATACCGCCCGGTCAATACCGACGTGTTGCCGATCTTCGTGCTTCTCCACCTCTTGTTCGCGCCGTTGTTGTGGTTGCTGCTCCGACTGCCGAACGTGACGCTTGGCGCCTCGCTGGCGCTTTATGCGCTGGTGCATATGTTCGGCTGGTCCTTGCCGGCGTGGCCGAACGGCCACTGGGCTTTCAATCCACTGGCCTGGCAGCTGCTGGTGGTGCTTGGCGCCTGGGTGATAATCGAAAGCGAAAGAGTGCGCCCCTGGCTAACGTCACGCATGGCGCTTGCGCCTGCCATTCTCTATCTGGTCTTCAGCCTCGTCATCGCATTGAGCTGGAGAATCAAGCCGCTGGAAGCGTTGATACCGCAGGGGCTGACGAAGTTGGCTTATCCGGTCGACAAATCGAATCTCGATCCGCTGCGTCTATTGCATTTCTTGGCGCTTGCGGTTGTAGCGGTATGGCTCGTGCCACCCAATCGACAAGCATTGAGGACTGCGGTGATGCGCGGCGCCATCCTTTGTGGCAAGAACTCGTTGCCAATCTTCTGCCTCGGCGTTCTGCTTACGCTCGTCAGTCTCCTGGCTTTGCTCGACATATCGGAGGGGCTTGCGATGCAGATCACGCTCAGCGTCGGCGGCGTCCTAACGATGATCGTGGCGGCGACGCTGCTGAACTTGATCAAGATCAAACCCAGGTCGCTGCCGATCATTGCACTGCCAATGAGTGTGCGCGCCCCTCAGGATGCCTGGGGCACCGTTGGCTGGCGCACCCTGGAGGCGTTTCGCCGAGGACTGCGCGGGTTCGGATGGGCCGGCGGGCGGAATCGCCTCAGCGATTGCCAGGTCGCGAAGCGGCAATCCGACCACGGGCCGCGTCTCGCAGGCGAATTGGTACGGCTCAATGCGGATGCCATCGCGGCGGTGGCGAGACCTGCAGCCATGGCAGCCAAGAATGCAACCGCGACGATTCCAGTCTGAGCGATCATTCCTCATGTCCGACGGTCGTTAGCCGGGCGCCCGCTCGCGGCGCTCGGCCTTTGCGCGCTCCCACGTCCGGCCGCTCATAACGGTCTGGTTGCCGGGGCGGGTCCCGCCGCGCCTATCACCCAAATTATGAGCTTGTCGGTGCTCGCCGAGCCACTCCACCAAAAGCGCACGCTTGGTCGCCCGTTTCGCATTTCGGTGCCCACCAAGTCAGTGCTCTTCCGTATCCGTCTGACCTGATTTCTATCGCTCGAGCGGCAATTACAGTGACAGTGCCGAACTGCCTCCCCGCCGAGACGTCCCTTCACCCCTCCACCCGCCACAGCCTCCACCTTTCCGGTACACCCTTCAGCCGGTGCACGCCGTGATCCTTCAAGCTGATCGCAGATTGCGTCTTCATCAGCTCCTTCACCGCGCTCGACACCAAAACCTCCCCGGCGCGCGCCTTGGCGGCGACGCGGGTGCCGATGTGGAAGGCGAGGCCGACCATCTCGCCGCCGCTGATGGTGTATTCGCCGGCGTGCAAGCCGACCCTGATCTCGAGGCCCAGCGTGCGCACGGCTTTCTGAATCGCGGTCGCGCAATTGACGCCGGCGGCGGGCTTCTTGAACGTCGCCAGCACGCCGTCGCCGGTGGTCACGACTTCCTTGCCGCGCGAGCTCTTCAACTCCTTGCGGACGGCCGCGTAATAATGGCCCATCACCTTGGTCCAACGCGCATCGCCGAGCTTCGCAGCCTTCGCGGTGGAGCCGACGATATCGACGATCAGAATTGTGGCGAGCGCCTGCTTGAGCTCGGCGCCAGCGTTGGCGGACCGACGCCGCAGCGCGATCGGTCCGGTCAGCGGCTCATAGCGATGGCTGCGGCGCCGGGCGATCGCTGCTTTGGCATAGTCCTGCGCGCGCTGCGCCGTGCCGCAACGGATCGTCTTCTCCTGCGGCGATCGCGACCAGGAGACCTTGCGCCCATCGCCGGCGCCATTGACCTCCACGGCGCCCCATTTCAGGAAGACCGCCGAGCCGACCCGCCGAATGCACCAGGCCTTCGAGGTGTATCCGGATACGTTCGACTGAAGGACTCCGATGCGAAGGAATTTGGGCATGGATGTGCGGCCGATCGAGGACCGTTGAGCGCTTTCGGGACGGAGCCTATTCGTACAATCCTGCATCGGCAATAGGGCTTTGCCATCGTTCGGCGCGGTGGAATCCATGGGGCCGACGCCCACCGTCAGGAGCAGGCGAAGCACAAATCCATGTGCTATCCTCATGCGAGGGCAGCAAGGGAGAGAGAAAAGATGTCAACAAGCGTCAAGCAAATGCTAGAAGCCGCGAACGCGGCAGTCCCCAAGATCACCTCGGACCAAGCGGCCGAGATGATCAAGAACGGCGACACGCTTGTGGTGGACGTTCGCGATGCCCCGGAAGTTGCCGCCAGCGGCAAGATCGCGGGCGCCGTGAATGTCTCGCGCGGGATGCTGGAGTTTCGCGCCGATCCGGAGTCGCCGTATCACGACAAGGCGTTCGACAAGAGCAAGACCGTCATTCTCTACTGCGCGTCTGGCGGCAGATCGGCCCTGGCCGGGAAGCTGTTGAAGGATATGGGGTACGAGAAGGTCTACAACGTCGGCGGCTTCAAGGACTGGTCGGGGGCTGTCGAAAAATAGCAATCACCGGCCGGCACGCCGCGTGAGCGATCGGCCGTAGAGACAATCAATGTCCGAATAGACTGACGCTGCCGCCCTGGCGGGGCTCGCCGTCACAGGTTCGGCGGGCTCCGACATCGACGTCGTCCCGGCGGCAGGCGCTCAGGATGAGGCCTCGGTTGCGGCCAAATCTTTGGACCCACATGGCGATGAGCCGGCTCAGCGGGTCGTGGCGAACCATGCTGGCCGAGCACGTTCCGTGCCCTCGCAGCTGTCATATGCGATCGCGCTGTTCCCGGTGGGAGAGATATTCCGAGGTCTCGGCTCGCACGGTCTCAACCAATTGGCACTTCCTACGGCGAGGCGCGTTGCAGTCCTTTCGAGGAGGCGCAGATGACCAAGGCGAAGGCTTTCGACGTGCAAAGCGCAAAGACGGGGACGCAGCCAACGCTCAATCCCGGTGACGAAGCCCCGCGGGGAACAACCGGGACCGGCGAAGATGTTTGTCCGGATTGTCACGGCAAGGGGCGCATTGACGGCGCTCCCTGCGCCACCTGCGGCGGGAGCGGGACCGTCATCCGGGCAGTTGGCGGCGCCTGATTTTGCTCTGTCAATGGGGCCCTTGTCTTCATAGCAACGATCAGCCTTCACGCGTGTTTTCCGGACTCTGGACACAACGAGGCGCGCCATGAGCAAGGAAGCCGGACTGACCCCTGACGACTTCCCGATCGAAGCCGACAAGGACAAATTGAAGACACACAAGGGCGACCCCGTCGCCTCGGCCGAGTCGGAGCAGATTGCGGATCAAATCGCCGACCGCCTGAACGAGCACGCTCACCAGGAAGAGCAGGATCGCTGGTCGGCCTAGCGGCATTGCTTCGCAGCCAACCGGGAATAGGAACGCCCCGCGTTCCCGCGCATTGGCCTGCCGCCGGGGTTCCACAAATTCCGGCAAATGGCGGCCTCGGCTCGACCCCCGCCCCCGGACCGCCGGGCCGGGGCTGCCTGGCTTCGAAGGAGCGGACATGAAAGCACTCGTCATCGCAGGGCTCATTGCGGCGCTCGCGTCTCAATCCATCGCGCTTGCGCAAGGCGGCGCGGGTGCGTCCAGGACGGGGTCGAGCATCGATTCTACCGGTACAGGCGGCACGACCGGGGCCGGCGCCTCGGGCCTTAATACGTCATCGGATAACAACAGCGGCGGCGCGAGCGCGCCGGCCAAGTCATCAACGACCCGGCCAGGGGACAACGACCCCAGGCAAACCCAGGGCGGTCAGCAGGCCATGCCGAACTCCGGCTCTACCGGAGCGAACCGCAAATAGCCGCCGCTGGGTCCAATTCAGCCGGCGCGGTTCGCCGCTCACCCCTAATACGCAAACAGTTCGATCGGGTCGCTGAAGCCGCGCACCTCGTGTTGGCCGACATGCTCCAGCGTGAACTCCTTCTCCACCAGTTCGGCGAAGGCGCGCGACAGCAGCACCGTTCGTCCGAGTTGCTTCGTGAGCGCCTCCAAGCGCGAGGCCATGTTGACGGCGGGGCCGATCACGGTGAAATCGAGTCGGCTGGTTGAACCGATATTGCCGTACATCACGTCGCCGACATGGACGCCGATGCCGTAATTGAGCGGCGCGCGGCTGGTCGCACTGTTCCGCTCGTTCAACGCGGCCATGGCCTTGCGGGCTTCGGCCACGGCATGGAGCAGGTTGGCGCAAGCGTCGGGCTGGCTGAGCGGGAAGATGGCGAGCAGCCCGTCGCCGATGAATTTTAGGATCTCGCCGCCATACCGTGCGATGGGTTCGGACATCGCGTCGAAATAGTCGTTGAGGAGATCGATGACGTCATCGCGCGGCCAATTGTCCGAGATTTTTGTGAAATCTCTGAGATCGCAGATCATGATCGCGGCGCGCACCGTCGTGCCGGTACCGCGCCTGGTGGCGCCGGCCAGGATCAGTTCGCCGGCATGGTGGCCGACATAGGTCTCGAGCAGCGTGCGCGCCAGGCGGTTCTTGACGCGGATCTCGCTGACCAGCGCCAGCACCGGCAGCAGCTTCTTCAGGCCGGCGATATGCGCATCGTCGAACCCGCCGGGACGGTCGGTGGCGAAGGTGACGAGGTGGCGCTTGCCGAGCGTGTGGTAGAGCGGCCAGGCCACATAATCGGTCAGGCCTCGCGCCCGCATCTCGTCGTAGAGCGCGTGCTTGCGGCCGAGCGAACGATCCTGCTCCAGCCGCTCGCGCACCTCGGCGGCGCCTTCAAGGATCTCGTTGGCGCTGCCGATGTATTCGGAGCGCTCGCGAACGTCGTAGTCGACAAGTGCAATCTCCGCCTCGCGCATCCCGTCGGACCACATCATCCGAGCTCCCAGCCATTGCGGGTGATGGATCAGGATGTGAAGCGTCGACCGCTTGAGCGGGATGCCGGCCTGCTGGAGGCGGACGCACATCTGCGCGAAGATGTTATCGACGAAGCGCTCGTCGCGCGTGCCGTTGGTCAACCAGTCGACGACATTGTCGGTTTGCGTGGCGGGGGCGTGAATGTCTGGCGCGTCCATATTCTGCCCCTTTGAGCGGCGGTCTGCATCGGGCAGATATCTTGCTCCGGCGCGACGGCGTCAACCTGGCCAGTTGCCCGGTTTGTGCGCAGCCGCCGTTTGGGGAGGCGCCATCTAGCCGACGATCCGGATCGACCCCAACACCGCCAAACCCGATGCGAGCGCGAGGCTCGATGGCTCGGTGAGTTCGACCTTCAGCGTGCCGCCATCGGAAATCGCGAAACGCTCCCCGCCAAGACGGATGCGGCAATCGCCCCGAACCGCGTAAACCAGATGCGTGCCGGCAAACAACGGTCGATCGCCGGCCTGCCTGAGCGCTTCGAGCTCGATCTCGACCGCACCACGCCGCGCCATCAGGTTCACGACCTCGACCGGACCGGCCTCGAGCTCGGTCACGATCTCGAGCTCCCCGGCGAACCGCACAGTCGTGAAAGGTTCTCGTTCATCGAATTCCTGCGCAGGCGACTTCAGCACCAGCCCGCGCCCGCCGACAACCATCTGGAGGCGGTCGATGCCGGGCATGTAGGAGAACGGACCGGGCGTAACGATAGGCGTACTGGCAAAGCGCCAGAGCAGACTGTCCCAATCCTTCACTGGTGCGTCAGCGCGATGGGCATCCGCGATGTCGGTGAAAACGCCGCCGCCGTTTTTCCACGGCGAGCGGGTGTAGTGTTCGGGCTTGAGCAGCATGGCTTTCATATCCGCATCATGCCCGTGCTGGGCGGATTTTGCCAACCGCATTGGATTTGAACAGCCGATTGCCCGCTAATTCTGACCCAAGCGCGCCTTCGTGCGCCAGATCCAAGCGGTCTCACGGATTCGTGAGCAGCTGCGCAGTAACGCGGGCTGCGCGCGGAGCGAAGGAGATTATGCGCTTTCGCCTGCCAGGCGATGCCATTTCGAACAGGAGAAACTCCGATGTCTGCCAAGCACGTCGTCACGTCGATCGTTCTCGCCGGCGCGGTGTCAACCGCCCTCGCCACCCTCGCCGCCGCCGGTCCGCTGACCAAGGCGGAGGCCGATGCGGCCGTCGCCGCCAGAAAGGAAAAATGCTTCGGCGTCGCGCTCAAGGGCCAGAACGATTGCGCGGCGGGGCCGGGCACGAGCTGCCAGGGCACATCCACCGTCGATTTCCAGGGCAACGCCTGGAAGTTCGTGCAGGGCGGCACCTGCACCAGCATCGAGCTGCCGAACGGCAAGAAAGGTTCGCTCAAGCCGGTCTAACGCACCGCGTCGCGCCCACGACAACGGTGAAGAGCGGAGGAATCCATGACGACGGCAATCGTGCCCGAGGCGTCTGCGGTGCCACTCCGCTACTCCGCTCCCATCGGCGGTGTTGCCGGGACGAGCTTCAAGCCCGAGCACCTCCAGGCCATCCTGAGCACGGGCCGGCAATGCGGCTTCTTCGAGGTGCATGCCGAAAACTATATGGGCGCGGGCGGCCCGCCGCATCGCGCGCTGGAGGCGATCCGCCGCGACCATCCGCTGTCGCTGCACGGCGTCTGCATGTCGATCGGCGGACCCCAGCCGCTCGATAAGGCGCATCTGGCCCGCTTCCGAGATTTGGTAGCTCGCTACCAACCAGCGCTGGTGTCCGAACACCTTGCCTGGTCAACGCATGAGACCAGCTTCTTCAACGATCTTCTGCCGCTGCCCTACACCGAAGCGACGCTGGCTTGCGTCTGCGACCACATCGACCAGGTGCAGGACGCGATCTGCCGTCCGTTGCTATTGGAAAATCCGTCCACCTATGTCGCCTTTCGCGAATCGTCGATGAGCGAGACCGATTTCATCCGCGCCATTGCCGAACGCACCGGCTGCGGGCTGCTGCTCGACATCAACAACGTCTTCGTATCCGCGGCCAATCACGGATTCTCCGCGCTTGAGTACCTCGCGGAATTTCCGCTGGCGCACGTCGGGGAGATCCACCTCGCCGGCCACGCAGAGCAGGCCGATGACGAAGGCGACCTGCTGCTGATCGACAGCCATGACGGCCCGGTCGCGGATGCCGTATGGAAGCTATTCGAGATCGTCATCCGGCGCCGCGGTGGCGTGCCGACGCTGATCGAATGGGATAGCAAGATTCCGGACTGGCCGGTGTTGCAGGCGGAAGCCGCCGCCGCACAGGCAATCCTCGATCGCTGCAATAAGACTGCAACTGCGGGAGACCGTCATGCCGCCTGAGCAGGGCCTGTCCTTTGCCGCCGCCTTTACGCCGGGACTGCTGGACCCCACGCGGGCGGCGCCCGCGATCGTGGCGGGTCCGAACGGCAAGGCCGCCGGCAAGCGCTACGCTGTCTACCGCAACAATGTCACGGTGAGCCTGATCGATGCCCTCGCCGCGATCTATCCGGCGGTGCAGCGCATCACCGGTCCTGATTTCTTCCGTGCCATGGCGCGCTTCCACATCTGCAGCAGCCCCCCGACTTCCCCGCTGCTGTTCGAATATGGCCGCGAGTTTGCCGACTTCATCACACGATATGAGTATGCGCAGACAATGCCCTGGCTTGCGGATGTTGCACGCATCGAGCGGGCGTGGCTCGATGCCTACCATGCGCAGGACGCCGCGCCGTTGTCGGCCGCTGCGCTGGCGGCCTTCGCCTCGGAACGGTTGGCCGATCTAGTCTTCATCGCGCATCCGGCGCTGCGCATCGTGCGCTCGTCCTTCTCGGCAGTGACGATCTTTGCCGCCAACCGCGATGACGCACCGATCGGGCGCATTGACGCGTCGACGCTGGAAGACGCGTTGATCACCCGGCCCGAATTCGACGTTATGGTGCGTCGCCTTCCGCCCGGCGGCGCAGTGTTTGCCGAACGCCTTGCTTCGGGCGAGCCACTCGGCGGGGCCGCCGCGTCGGCGCTGGATGCATGCCCCGATTTCGATCTCGCTTCCAACATCACCGGCCTGATCGAGGCTGGCGCATTCACTTCGCTTGCTCTCGGAGACGCATGATGATCACCGATCAACGCATGACTGCGGGAAGCGCCCTGCCATCACTTGGGCTGCTGCTCGACAACGCCAACTCTCTGGTACGGACGATTGCCGCGCCCTCGCTCGTTCAGCTCGTGCTGCGCGCGGCGCTCGCCGTTCCCTTCTGGCGCTCGGGCATTCTCAAGTGGGACGGCTTCCTCAGACTCAACGACACCGCGGTGACGCTGTTCAGCGACGAGTTCATGCTGCACCTGCCCGGCGGGCCCTATCACTTTCCTGCGCCGGCGGTAATGGCCTTCCTGTCGGGATGTGGCGAGATCATGTTTCCAATCCTGCTGGTGCTGGGTCTCGGCACACGGTTCGCTGCGCTCGGATTATTGCTCATGACCGTCATCGTCGAGCTCACCGTGCCCGACGGCTGGCCGATTCACCTCACTTGGACGGCCATGGCACTCGCCCTCATGGCTTACGGACCCGGGTACATCTCGCTCGATCATCTAATCTGTCGCGCGCGATCGCACGCGCGATAGGACGCTGCGCGCCTTACATCCCGCTCAACCCGCTATCGACGGCGGGCGTCTGCGCGGTGCGACGGCGCGAAATCGTAGAACGAATGGCCGGCTTGGCCGACATCGCCTGGAGCGCGCCCGATGCGGAAACCGGCCTGGTTCACATCTTTGCTTGCGCGCTGAGCTAGCGGTCCATGGTAGCTTGATCTCGCGTCTGAACCTTCAGCGAGGCAAGCATGTCCGACACCGACAAGATTTTCGCCGGCTCCGTCCCAAAACTCTACGACGAATATCTCGTCCCGATGATCTTCGCCGCCTATGCCGACGACATCGCAAGACGGGTCGCTGCGCTCTCGCCTTTCGTACTGCTCGAGATCGCGGCCGGCACCGGCGCGGTGACGCGCGCCGTGGCGGCGGCGCTGCCGCGCAGCGTCCGCTATGTTGCGACCGATCTCAGCGAGCCGATGCTCGCGGTTGCAGCGCAGCGTCAGGCGGACGATGCCCGCATTGTCTGGCGCCAGGCGGATGCGTTGGCTCTTGCGTTCGGCGACGCGGAATTCGACGTGGTCTGCTGCCAGTTCGGCGCCATGTTCTTTCCGGATCGCGTCAAGGGCTATTCCGAAGCAAAGCGCGTTTTGAAGCCGAGCGGCACGTTCCTCTTCAACGTCTGGGACCGCATCGAGGACAACGTGTTCGCCCACGATGCAACGATCGCCTTGGCCAAGCTGTTTCCCGATGATCCGCCGCGTTTCATGGCCCGGACACCGCACGGCTATTTCGACCATGCGATCATCAGGGCCGATCTCGAACGGGCAGGTTTTGGCAGCGTCTCGATCGAAACGCGATCCGCAATCAGCCGCGCGCCAACAGCGGAAGACGTGGCGATCGCCTACTGCCAGGGCACGCCGCTGCGCGGCGAGATCGAGGCAAGAAGCGGCGGCGACCTTCAGGCGGCGACTGACGCGGTCACTGAGGCGATCCGGATGCGCCATGGCTCCGGACCGGTCGAAGCCAAGATTCAGGCTTTGGTGATCACGGCGCGGCCGTAAGCCTGCGCCGCAGGCGATCTCGGCGTCCCTACCAAAAGCCTCGCTGCACCGGCTGCGTCGATTGGTAATACTGATACTGGCCTCTCCGGCGCGGATTGACCGGTTGCACGTACGGATCGCGCTGGAAGAAGAAGCCGAAGCCGTTGCCGCCATTGTCCCAGCCGTCATCGCTCGCGATCATGGCAGGCGCGGTCGGCTTGCGCGTGATGAAGCCGCCCTGCGGCTGATTGCTCAGCACCGCAACGAACTCGGTGCGGTAATTGGTCTCGCTGCTCAACGGCTCGTCCGAGATGATGATCGAGGAGCGCGGCAACGCGGTCGGCGCGATACGGTCGAGCACGTCCTGCGGGATGGTGATCCGGTCGAGCGCGGCCCTCGCCTCGTCGCCGTTTTCGATCGTGACCACGCTCCAGCGCAGGCCCGTATCGGTCCTCGCCATCGCCGTGAAAATATGCGTGCCGAGCGGCTGGTCTGGGTTGCGGATCGTGACGGGGACCTCGATGCTGGTGTCGAACACCTCGCCGCCGCCATCGGGCGCCGGCTTGTGGGTGTTTCGCCGCACGTACAGCTTCTGCGTCGCACGGCTGATGTAGACCGAGACCGGCTCGAGCGCGAGCTTTGCATCGGTCGCCGCCTTCACGGCGTCGGCTTTCCTGGCCGCGGCGACCCTGGCGGCCTCCTTGGTGGCGGCGACCGCCTCGCGCTTCGGCTGCGCCGCGGCCTTTGCGGCATCGAGCTGCGTCGCTGCATCCGCAGCCTTGGCGGCGGCCTTCTGCTTCAGCTCCTCGGCCTTGGTCCGGGCCTGATCGGTCTTCGCGTTCGCGAGCATCTTGTCGGCGAAAGCGAGCTCGGCGTCGGCGCGAGCCTTCTGCTGTTCCAGCTTGCGCAGCGCCGCCGGCAGCGAAGCGGCTTCTTTTGCGGCTGCCGATGCCGCCTTCTTGGCCTCGTCGGCGGCCCTGGTGGCCTCCTCCGCCTCGGCGGAGAGCTTGTCGGCACGGCTCGGCGCCGCCGCAATGGCCTCCCGCTTCGGCATGAAAAGCGAAGGGTGGGAGAACGCGGTCGGGACCGTATCGTCCGGCGAGATGATCACGCGCATCCCGATATACGTCTTGTCGAACAGATTCTCGGCAAAGCCGAACGGCATCCGCACGCAGCCATGTGAGGCGGCATACCCGGGCAGCGGACCGCCGTGCAGCGCGATGCCGTTCCAGGTGATGCGCTGCATATGCGGCATCCAGGCATCATCATACATGGTCGAGCGGTGGTCCTTGTCCTTCTCGATGATGGCAAAGACGCCCGCCGGCGTCTCGCGTCCCGTGGTGCCTGTCGACACCGGCGCGCGCAGGATCCAGCCGTCGGAATCGTAGAAGGTGACCTGCTGGCTCTTGATCGACACGATCGCCATGATCGGCTCGCCGGCTACGCGCGGCGCCACCGCCTCGACCGGCTGACGGGCCTGCTTGGCAGCCGTCGCCGGCGCCACCGCCGCGAACATGGCCAGCGTCGCAAGCGCAATGATCCCGGTAGGCCCCTGACGCAGCACCGCTCTGGTGGATTGCGCCGTCGTCGATCGGTTTTTCATGCCATCCTCGGTCGAACTGCCAGTCCGCTGGTGTCGGTCAAATGTCAAATTGCTATCTCTGGATTAAGAAATCGCATCCGCCTTACGTTCCGTCTGTGGCGAGATTCGGCACGTTCCCGCGACAAATCTCTCCTATACGACGGTTCACATCGGCGGAAGGCGGCCCCCGGCCGAAGCTGGCCCGAAGCCGGCCTCGATCGCTGCGGCAGAATGTCCGGCTAACCTGGTTCAGCTGCACGGGACAATGCCGGGAGCGGGTCAGGCTCGCCATGATCGCTAAACGCCCAGCGCCTTCCGGTTGAACGTTCGCAGGAGGCGCAGCGACAACGTTCGCACGTTCGCGACGTTCAGCAGCCACGCCGCGGCGGCGTAAGCGAAGCCACCGGCGAGGCTCACGACGATGAGCGACCCGAGACCGGTGCCGCCCGCTTGCGATCGCGCGATCAGGATCGCGGCCGCCATCACCGCAGCGGAAGCGGCAACAGCGGCGAGGCGATTGAGGTCGAACGGGACCGGGTGGGCCCGATGCATCAAGAGGACAGCCACGAGGAAGCCGATCGCTTCGGTCGCGAAAGTCGCCAGCGCCGCACCGTAGAGGCCATAGCCGGCGACCAGCGCGAACATCAGGATCACGCTGACAACCAGCGTGAGGAAGGACTGTGCCGCCAGCATGAAGGGGCGTTCGGCGAGTTGGAAGCTGATCTGGACATAGAACTGATTGGCGATCCCGAACAAGCGGGCGAGCACCAGAGTCGGCAGCAGCGCGGACACGCCTGCGCGGAAGTCGACGCCGACCAGCGTGCCGGCGACCTGGTCCGCCGCCAGCGCAAGCCAGACCGCCACGGGCGCAACGACGACGAGCAGCAGCTCGAGGCTTTCGGTTAGCCGCTCCCGCGTCGTGTCATTGTTTTTCTCCGACAACGACCGGAACACCAGCGGCACCGTCGCCGCGGCAACGCTGGAGGCGATCATGACCATGAACTGGCGCGGCAGGTCCGCAGCAACGCCAAAAATGCCGGCGGCATCGTTGCCGAGCAGATAAGCGACGATGAGACGGTCGCAGGCCGAGTAGACCGCAACGGAAAGCCCGGCCAGCGTCAACGGAAGACCGTAGCGCGCCAGCTGCATGAACTGGCTGCGCTGGAAACGTCCGATCTTGGTGCGGTCACCGACCAAATTCAGGATGATGCCGGCGAGCGAGCCGAGGCCGAATGCCGCGAGCAGCCCCAATCCACCCCAGCCGAGCCAGATCCCGGCGAGCCCAAAGCCCACGCTCGACACGCTGCGCACGATCGAGATCGCCGCGAAGCGGTAGGGCCGCAGCTTGGCGCGCTCGAACTCCTGGCCGACATCGACCGCATTGGCCATGATCGCGACGAACATGCTGGCGATCAGCAGCTCGATGCTGACGTCGCTTCGGAACAGGAAGACCAGCGGGGTCGTCGCGCAGAGAACCGCGGCCGTCAGCGCAAAGGCGACCATCGCCGTGCCGCGAAAATCCACTTCCGCCGAGATCGCCTGATAGCGGGATACCGACAGCTTGATCCAGGCGAAAAAGATCGCGCCCAGGATTCCCGCAAGACTGATGCCAACCACATAGACGCCGTACTCCGCCGGCGTCAGCAACCGTGTGTAGGCCGTAACCGCGAAGAACCCCACCGCCGCAGGCAAGATGTAGGCGACGAGATAAATGGAGAAATGGCGATTCAGCATGCGGACTCGGGACCGGTAACGGCCGTGAGGATTAACGAAGCGTTAAAACACTTGGACTTTGGTGGAGCGATCGGACGGCGCGCTGGCGCCGGCAAGATAGCCGCATAAGTCTGCAAATCGGACCGCGAATGGAGCAATCGCGCGCTTATCGCGCGTTAGCGTTAAATTTGCCCTGTCCTTGAACGGGCCGGCGGGATCACGGAAAAGAAACAATGATATCGCAACGTCGCCCCGACTCCTCCGATGTGCTGATGTGACTGACATGGACGTTGCGGAACAAGCACGGGCGAAGCCGGCCTCTCGGCCGCATCGCGGCACCGACGCGCCGCTTGTGCCGGCAACCTCCGGCAACGCTGGCGGCGACAGGATGGTCCTCAACCTCTTCTTCGAAGAACGGGACGACCGCTGGTTTCCCGGTGACCGCCATCTCCGGCCGCTGCTGCGGCGCTTGCTGGTTGGCAAGTCCTATATCAGCGGCCAGCGGCGCGTGCTCCTCAATCTGTGTGCGGGCCTCGATCGGCTCGGCATCCGCTACCGAGTCAACGACTATCGCTACATCCAGAAGCACCCCGAGGAACTGGCCTGCATCATCGGCCGGCCGTTCGTGCTCGACTGGTTCAAGTGGAAAAACCCGCTGCTGCTCGGCGTCGCCATGTACGACCACCCGCTCGATGCGCCGGCGAGTCTGAAGGATCTCAACGTGAAGCGCGTGCTGGTGCCATGTGCCTGGTACGCCGACATGTTCCGTCCGCACTGGCCCCATGTCGGCGCCTGGCCCGTCGGCATCGAGACCGATTTGTGGACACCAGCGCCAACCGAGCAGAAGAGCGTCGACGTGCTGCTCTACGACAAGATCCGCTGGGATTACGGGCGCTACGAGGCGGAGCTGATCGAGCCGATCCGCAGGCATCTCGAAGCAAGCGGCCGCACTGTCGAAGTGATCCGCTACGGCCATTACAGGGAGGACGACTACAAGGCGGCGCTGGCGCGCTGCCGCAGCATGGTCTTCCTGTGCGAGCACGAGAGCCAGGGCATCGCCTGCCAGCAGGCGCTGTCGAGCGGCGTGCCGGTCTTTGCCTGGGATCGCGGCGGGCCGTGGCAGGATCCGAAATATTTTCCGCACAAGGTGAGGTACGAGGGCGGCGTGTCCTCGGTCCCCTATTTCGACGCGCGCTGCGGCATGACCTTCACGGATGCGGATGGCTTCGGATCCGGCTGGGCCCGCTTCTGGTCACACGTCGGCGCGGGGGACTTCGCACCGCGGGACTATGTGTTGGACAATCTGACGCTCGAGAAGGGCGCGCTTCACTATTACGAGATCGCCAAAGCGGCGATGCAGCCTCACGCGTGACTAGGCTCGACCGACGCGAATTCTTGCTCGGCAGCGCCGCAACGCTCGCGGCGGGGGCATCCGCGTCTGCAGTGCCGGCGTCGAAGCGTGCCCAGCGCCGTCCGGGCTTTGGCGCTGCGGCCACGCTCTGGGACCTGCAAGCCGATCCTCGGCTTGGGGACGCCATCAGCACCTATTGCACTCAGGTGGTGCCGGTGCTCGAGCTGAAATGGCCGATGCTGCGGCCGGATGCGCACACATTTGCTTTCGAGCGTGCCGACGCGATCTTGGATTTTGCGCAGGCGAACGATTTGACGATGCGCGGCCACGCGCTTGCCTGGTATCACGACATTCCCGACTGGACCAAGCAGATCAAGGACGGCAAGGGCGTCGAGCGCGCCTTCGTCGATCACATCGGCACCGTCGTATCCTACTACAAGAACAAGCTGACGTCGTGGGACGTCGTCAACGAGCCGATCCCGGACAATCCGAAGAAGATCACCGACCGGCGCGACACGTTCTGGACGCAGCATCTTGGTCACGGCTGGATTCCGCTGGCCTTCCGCACCGCCGCCGCGGCCGATCCCTTCGTCAAGCTCGCGATCAACGAATATGACATCGAATCGGCCAAGGACTCCTTCATCGCCAAGCGCACGGCCTACCGCAACCTGATCATGGACCTGCTCGACCAGGGCGTTCCGCTTCACGCCGTCGGACTGCAATCGCATCTGCATGCCGAGCTCGAAATCGACACACACGGGCTCGCCGAGTTCGTCACCGAGCTGCGTTCCTGGGGGCTCGAGGTGCTCGTCACCGAACTCGATGTCGACGATCAGAAGCTCGCGGGGAGCCCGGCGGAGCGCGACGCCATCGTCGCCAAGCGCGTCGACGATCTGCTGACGGCCATCTCAAGCAGCGGACCGGTGCGCTCGATCCTGACCTGGGGCATCTCGGATCGCTACAGTTGGATCAACGGCACCTTCGCGCGCAAGGACAAGCAGCCGAACCGTCCTCTGCCGCTCGACGGCGAGTTCAAGCCGAAGCCGTTCATGGACGTCATCAGCAAGTTCACGAAGGATGCTTGAGCGCGCTATCGTTTGAGCATGATCTCCGCGCAAACGCGTTCCGCGTTTGTCGCGAGGAAAAACCGCTGCACATTTTGCGCGAACGCCGCCCTTCGGGGTCGGATCATGTTCTAGCGCGTTTTCGGCACCTCGAATGCTGCAGCCTCGCCCATAAGGTCAGGCGACAGGCTCGGCGCGCGCTGGTCGCGCGAATTCAACCGGAATACCTCGCGGATGTCGACGATCGAAGTCGACGAATAGGATTGGATGCAGAGCGCGACCTGTTCTGGCGAGGCCGCGCGCATCATCGCTTCGATGGCCGGACGGTCGAGACGCGTGTCGTCCCAGTGCGACACCGCAATACTGTTTTCCGTGACCCGATGCGCAGCCAGATGCGCGGGTGAGCTCGCGACGAAATGACCATAGAGCAGGTATTCGGAAAACTTCTTCTTGCGGCATAGCGCCAGGACCCAGTTCAGTCCTGTCGCCGCCTTGATGGCGCCGGTCATCGCCCGCGCAGTGTCCTTGTCCCAGACCAGCGCGTTGCCGACATAATCGTCTGCCGGAAACGAGCGCTCCTCGATACCCAGAAGCTGATCGACGGTGCGGAGCCACAGGCCATGCAACGGGTGGTCGGCGCCGATCGCCTTTGGAGTAACGAAGAGCGGCGTCTTCTCGCCGCCGGCGTACTGGCCAACGTCGAATTCGCGGAAGAAGAGATTGTCCGAATCCAGGATGCAGACGCGCTGCTCCGGCGCGTTGAGAACGCCGGCGATCTTGAGGATCTGCTGGATGTGCCAGCCGTGCACCGGTGACGAGAGCAGCGAGAGCCAGACGCGCCGGCTGCTGATGAACTGGAGAGCCGGCGGGAGCGCGAAGAGCCATTTCGGCAGGTAACGCGAGGCCGGAACGATCACGCGCTTGTCGGAGGCAAACCGCTCGAACAGCGGCACGTCCTCATCGTTAACGAGAACATAATGCCGCGTGTATCCCGAGAGCCAGGTGTCGATGCTCTCGCTGAGCAGCGAAAAGCGCTCGATATCCTTGGCGTAGCTGGCGGTCAGCAGGGCAACGGAATGCATGGGCGCGCTCAAATGGGCCATCGGGCCGCAGTCATAGCCGCGCTGGGAGACGCTGCAAACTCACAAACGGAATCAAGGTAAAATGAAACGAAGCATTCGCCATCCGCCTGGAACCCCGTTCAATGCCCCGAAAACGCAGCGGTGCCAGTGCAGAAGCGCGCACCCTCTGCGGCAAGATCGCTCATGTCAGGGGACGACCTGTTCACGAACGGGCGCCTCCGCACCGAGGTCGTTGATCAGTTGCATCGCCTGCTTCAGGTCCGGCGTGTAGAAGCCCTCGCTGAACCTGCCGACGATGGGCACAAGCAGGAGACTTGCGTGCTCGCGCCTGCCGGCCTCGTGCCACAGCCGTGCCAGGCTGACGGCGGTGCGAAGCTCCCAGGACAATGCGCCCTGCTTGCGCGCGGTCTCCAGCGACAGGCCGAACATATCCTCGGCCTCCCGCACCGATGCCGGGGCACCGTCCGACAGCGTGATCTCGCCTTGCAGGCGATAGACTTCGGCGAGGTAGGAGTGATCGCCGGTCCGTCTTGCGGTCGCGAGCGCGCCGTCCAGTGCCCGCAAGGCAGCGTCGCGCATCCCGAGCTTGGCATAGGACTCCGCGAGCAGGCAGCGAAACCAGCAGCCGGCGAGCCAGGAATCCATCGCCTCATACTCGTCGAGGCCGACGCGCATCTGGCTGAGGCCTTCGTCGGCTTCGCCGAGCTGAGCCAGTGCCCAGCCGCGCAGGATCGCCGCCTGCTGCTTCCAGTGCAGGAAATTGTGCTCGGTGGCGATGATCATCGCGCGATTGGCGTGATCACGCGTGCCCTCGACGTCGCGCAAATGCTGGCGGAGATAGGCGCCGAACACGAGTGCGAAGGCGAGCGTGAAGGGATGTCGGATCTTCTCGGCGTTCGCGATCGCCTGCTCGCTGTGCTGGCGCGCCGCGTCCGGACGGCCGAGGAACCACAGAAGATACCCGAGATAGGACAGCGAGACCACGCCGGGATCGATGCCGTGGCGCTCCATCAGACCGGAATGCAGGTCGGGACTGTAGAGGTTGATGCAGCGATGCAGATGATGCTGCGCGGCGGCAAAGCGGCCGCGATAGAGCATGGTCATCGCGATCGCGCGGTGCGCCTCGATCAGATAACCGGTCTGCTGCGCCGGCTCCGCCCGCTGGTTCAGCCGCTCGCGCTTGGCGAATCTCAACAGCTCGACGCTGAGATCGTGCGCGCGCGTGAGATCGGCGCGGATGAAATGGCACACCCAGAGCCCGCGCGTGGCGGCGAAGGCCTTTTCGTCGTCGTCGAGTTGCTGGCCAAGTTCGAGCGCGCGGATGTAGTTCTGCTCGACCTCCTGCACGGCATAGCCTTTGGCGGCGATCAGGGCGGTGCCGAGTGCGATCCGGAGCTCGAGCTCGATCTGGTCGGCGCCCTGCACGCGCGCATTGGCCTGCACGACGCTCAAGCCGCGGCGCAGATGACCGATCGCTTCCAGATTGGCGCCGCTCTTGGCCGCCTGCTTGCCGGCCTTGAGCCAAAAGCTGGCGGCACCCTCGCTCTGGCCGGATTCGGTCAGGTGATAAGCGAGCAGCTCCGGTTCGCGCTCGGTCTTCTCCGGATACATCTCGGCGAGCACCTGGGCGATCCGGGAGTGCAGCTTGCGGCGCTCGCTGTGCAAGAGGCTCGCATGCGCGGCGTTCTGGATCATCACGTGCTTGAAGGAGTAGAGCGCGTCCGGCGGATGGCCGCGGCGCATGATCAGGCCCGCCTGCTCCAGGTGATTGAGCGCGGCTTCGATCTGCTCGGCTGGCGTGTTGGCGACTGCGTGCAGCGTCTCGTAGGAAAACTCGCGCCCGATCGTGGCGCCGATCTGGGCGACCCGCTTGAACGGTCCCATGCGGTCCAGTCGCGCCATCAGCGAGTCCGTCAGGGTCGCCGGGATCGCGAGCTGCCGCCACGGACCCGACAGCACGTAGCGCCCGTGCCGCTCGGTCAGGAGGTTGGATTCTAGGACCGTCTTGGTCAGCTCTTCCAGGAACAGCGGCACGCCGTCGGTCTTGACGATGATCTCCTCGACGACCTCCTTGGGCAGCTCCCTGCCGGCGACGCGCTCGACCAGCGTCGTGCGCAGCGGCCGGCTCCGGCGGTTCAGCACCAGGGTCGTGATGTGCGAATGCGCGTTCCAGCTCGGCTGGAATTCGGATCGCGCGGTGATGATGACCAGGATCGGCCGGTTCTGCACCCGCTCGACCAGCAGGTCGATCACCTCGCGTGAGGTCGGGTCGATCCAATGCAAATCCTCGAACGCGATCACCAACGGCATCTCGCGCGCAAGGCCCAGGAAGTGATTGACCAGCGCCGTGACGGTCGCATCCTTCTGCTGCTGCGGCGAAAGGTCGAGCCGCGGATAGCGGTCGCCGGTCGGTATCGACAGCAGCGCGGCAAACAGCGGCGCGACCTGCTCGATGTCGCCATGCGCGGTGGCGATCGCGGTCTCCAGGCTCGCCAGCGACAGCGCGGACGCATCCTCCCGATCGAGGCCGAGGGAGAATTTGAGCTGCTCGACGAACGGATGGAACGCCGTGGAGGTGTAGTAAGGCGAGCACTGGAGCGAGACCTGGCCATGGCGATCGGCGGATATCCGCGCGAAGATTTCCTGGATGATGCGCGACTTGCCGATGCCGGGCTCG
This sequence comes from Bradyrhizobium sp. 160, assembly GCF_023073735.1. NCBI lineage: Bacteria > Pseudomonadati > Pseudomonadota > Alphaproteobacteria > Hyphomicrobiales > Nitrobacteraceae > Bradyrhizobium > Bradyrhizobium sp. 160. The sequence goes on along the minus strand of NZ_JADPKD010000054.1, from coordinate 38,072 downwards.
CCGAACTTGACGACGACCTGGCCGTCGCCGTCTTTGGCCTGCTGCCAGCGTCCCATCAGCAGCGCGATCTCCTCCTCGCGGTTGACGAGCGGCGTCAGCCGCGTGCCCATGGCGGCGGCGAAGCGGGTCTCCATCCGCGAGGCGCGCACCACGTGCCAGGCCTGCGCTTTCTCGGAGATGCCCTTCAAGTCATGGACGCCGAGACTGCGGTAGTCGAACTTCCCCTTCAGCAGCGCTTGGGTCGATGCGGAGATCACGACTCCGTTGGGCGGCGCCAGGCCTTGCAGCCGCGCGGCGAGATTGACGGTTTCTCCGACCGCGGAATCGCGCTCTTCGGTGCCCTGTCCGACGAGATCGCCGACCACGACGAGGCCGGTCGCAATCCCGATGCGGACGGCGGGCGAGTGGCTGAGCGCACCGCGCGGCTCGATCGCGTGCGCGCTCGACAGCACCCGCACGATCTCGAGCCCGGCGCGAACTGCGCGCTCGGCATCGTCCTCATGAGCGGTCGGATAGCCAAAATAGATCAGGATACCGTCGCCGACGAAACGAGCGGCAAAGCCCTCGTAATGCTTGACCACGCGGACGCAAGTTTCGCGGAAGCTCGCAATCATGTCGCGCACGTCTTCCGGATCGAACTGAACCGATAGCGAGGTGGAATCCACCATGTCGCAGAACATGGTGGTGAGCTGGCGTCGTTCCGCGCCGACCTCCGGCCGCGTTAGCGGCGGCGCCACTGCCGCCGAAGGCTCTGCCGTTTCGGCCTGGAACAGCGCCGACATGGCTCGCTGAAGCCGCTTGCGATCACCGAGCGGCAATCCGAGCTCGACCAGATCGGATTCGGTCAGGTCCGGCATGACGTCGAGATCGAGACGGTGCTGCGCAAAGAGATCGGTGTAGTGGCCGAGACCGATGCCCTCGAGCCAGCGCTTCAGCCCGCTCTCCGTTCCCGTGCCCGGCTCGTTCTCCAGCATGGTGATTTCTGCCCGACCATCATTCCGTCGAAGAACCCCCCTCAACCATAGATTTGGGGCCCGACTTCACCTCAGACTGGACGCGTTCCCTAACTCTTTCGAAGAATAGCTCAATCAGATCAGAAGGGAATGGCGTTGTCGGATGTTATCCCGATCTGACCGCGGACGAACTGCAGCGATATTGAAGCTGGCGGCGCCGTCTCGTCGGCAGCTATGAGGAGGTCGGCGCAAGATCGAAGGATTGTACGGCGAAGGGATTGACCACGATCATGCTCGACATGGTCGCGGACGAAGCCGAGATGCAGCACGTCGGCTAGGCGTTCGCGGCGAGCGGGATGTTTGAAGCTCACCGCGCCTCTTCGAATCCTGCCAGCACTGAGGTGAGGTTCGCGCCCAAAATATCCGAGAGATAGCCACCCTCCTGCACGAACACGGTGGGCAGGCCCATCTTCGCGATGGCCTGGCCGATGCGGCGGAAGCCTGGTGTGGTGACGGCCAATCCCTTCAGCGGGTCGTGTTCGGAGGCATCGAGACCGAGGGCAACGACGAGCGCGCCCGGCGCAAACGACTCGATCGCCTTGCGCGCAACGTCCAGCGCCTGCATGTAGCCATCATCGCCGGTGCCGATGGCGAGGGGAATGTTGAGGTTGGTGCCGAGACCCGGACCCTCGCCGTGCTCATGGGCATAGCCCCACACGAACGGATAATATGCAACCGGATCGGCATGGATCGAGATCGTGTAGACGTCAGGCCGCCCGTAGAAGATGCCTTGCGTGCCGTTGCCATGATGGACGTCGACGTCGAGGATGACGACACGCTCGTGCTTCTGCCGTAGATGCGCCGCCGCGATCGCACTGTTGTTGAGAAAGCAGAAACCGCCCGCCATGTCGCGATAGGCGTGATGGCCCGGTGGACGGCAGAGCGCATAGGTCGCATCCTCGCCGTCCATCACCATCTGCGCCGCGGTGACCGCGACGTCGGTCGCGGCACAGGCGGCCGCCCACGTGCCCGGCCCGATTGGCGCCGCCGTGTCGGCGGTGTGCCAGCCGAGCTTGCCGACGATATGGGTGGGATAAGTCGCCGCGTGGCGCACCGGATGGATATTGCCGATCATCTCCGGGCCGGAATCGCCGAGCGCCGTCCAGGCCTCCCAGGCTTCGCTCAGGAAGGACAGATATTCCGGACTGTGGATGCGCGCGCGGGGTCCCTGCCCGAATTTCGTCGGCTCGACCAGCTGATGCTTGCCGTCCCTCAATCCCTTGAGCAGGCGATCGGCGCGCTCGGGCTGCTCGGTGGTGCGCTTGACGACCCCGCGAACCAGGAAGAATTGCGGATCATGGCTGCGGTGCAGCTCAGTATGGACGGCTTTCATTCGAAAACTCCGTGGGTCGCATGGTCTTAATGTGCCGCAGAGTCTTGATCCCCGCGGCGGCCAGATGCAAGCCTCCAGGCCGCGACGACGTCGTGCTCTTGTAATCCGCAATGAACATGGTGCCGTTCCGATCGAAGCGGATGGCATTCCCGACGCTGCCTTCGCGAAGGACCCATGTCGCCCCCCGGCTTTCGTCGGAGGTTGTTCCAAGCCGCCCAAGCGCGGTCCAGTTGATCATCACCCGCCTGTGATTAAACCTGTAACGACCTCGCCGGCGACCAATCTCCGTAAATTCCCTTACCGGGTTCGACCCGAATGTTTCGCGAATGCCTCGGGTGGTATCAATTTGCCATCCCAATCGCTCCCTACAGGAGGCGTAGATGGTCCAGGTCTACTTTCACTGCTCCAATACCGAGGGCACCCTGATCGATCGCTACGGCGCCGCCGTCTCCAATCTCACCGAGGCCCGCGACCGCGCCGCCCAGATCATGCGATCGATGATCCTGACGCCGAGCAACGAGGACTGGCGCGACTGGGTGATCCATGTCAGCGATGACGACGGCGAGGAGATTTTCGATCTTCCCTTCACCGCCATGCTCGGCAAGCCGCATTGAGGTGATGCCAATGTTGCTCCCTTCACTGAGCCTCCTTCGCCAGCCCCTGAACTTCGTGGCCACCAAGTGGCAGACCTTGATCCGGGTCGCCGGTGACCCGTACCGCCCCGAGCTTCACTACATGCGCGGGCCCGGCCCGAAATGGCGCGCCAAGTATCGGGCCAGCCGGTTGAACCGCTCGCTCTGAGCGGCAGCTCCGCGTCGTCCTATTCGCTGCGTGTTCGTCATGGCCGGGCTCGTCCCGGCCATCGCCGTTCTTGGGCCGCTTGCGGGAGACCTGGATGTTCGGGTCAAGCCCGGGCATGAGGGCTTGGCAGGCGGTTGCCACCCCGCACCATCCCGCGTCTGCCTCACACCAGCCATGTCGCTCCTCGCTTTGGATGTTCTCGTTGTCGGCAGTGTGCCATTGTCCGCGCGCCTAGCCAGCCAAGACAACCGAAGACAAAGACGACATCATGCCTCACCAGTTCAGCCGCGCCCAGCACATCCGCAAACCCGCAGTCAGAGCCAAGGGCGGCATCGTCGCCGCGCAATCGCGGCGGGCGGCCGAGATCGGCGCAGACGTGCTAGCGGCAGGCGGTGACTGTGTTGACGCCGTCGTCGCTACGACCTTCGCGCTGAACGTGCTGGAGCCCTGGATGAGCGGCATGGGCGGCGGCGGCGCGATGGTGCTCTACCGCGCCAAGGACAATCGCTACGAAGTGATCGACTACGGCATGTGCGCACCGCAGAGCCTGCGCGTCGCCGACTATCCGATTACGGGCGAAGGCGCCGCCTCCGACCTGTTCCCCTGGCCGCGGGTTAAGGACGATCGCAACATTCACGGGCCTGGCTCGACGCGGTGCCCGGCGTCGTCGCCGGCATGGAGGAAGCGCATCGCCGCCACGCCAGGATGCCGTGGAAGGATCTGGTCGCGCCCGCCGCGACGATCGCCGGCGAAGGCCTCCTGGTCGACTGGTGGACGACGCTCATGATCGCGAGCTCCGCCGCTGAGCTCCGGCGCTATCCCGCCAGCGCGGACATCTTCCTGAGGGACGGCCTGCCGCCGAATGCGCCCTGGGGCATCAAGGCCGAGACGCGGCTGCCGCAGGACAAGCTGAAGGCAACGCTGGCCCATCTCGCAGCCGCTGGCCCGCGCGATTTTTACGAGGGCGACCTCGCGAGAAGCATTGCATCCGACATCAAGGCCGACGGCGGCTCGCTGTCGACGGAGGATCTCGCCGCGTTCCGCAGCCACCTGCGCGAGCCGCTGGCGATTCCCTATCGCGCCGGCAAGGTGTTTGCGACGCCGGAGCTCACGGCCGGACCGACGATGGCGCATGCGCTACGCCTGTTGCAGCAGAACCTGAAGCCGGGCGGCACACCGGACGCGGCCGCCTACGCCGAATATGCGCTGGCGCTGCAATCGGCCTATCGCCAGCGGCTGGGCGACATGGGCGATGCCGATGGCAAGCGCTCGCTCGGCGCGGAATACCTGGCGCCGGCCTGCACCACCCACTTCTCCGTGGTCGATCGCCACGGCAACATGGCCGCGGTGACGCAGACGCTGCTTTCCACCTTCGGCTCGAAATACGTCACGCCGCACACCGGCATCCCCATGAACAACGGCATCATGTGGTTCGATCCGACACCTGGCACCACCAACTCGCTCGCACCTGGCAAGCGTTGTCTCACCAACTACACGCCCGTCATCGCCGAGACCCCGGATGGCAAGCGCCTCGCGGTCGGCGCCTCGGGCGGCCGCCGCATCCTGCCGGCGGTGATGCAACTCGTCTCCTTTGCGATGGATTTTGGCATGGACCTCGATGCCGCCATCCACCAGCCGCGCATCGACGCCAGCGAAGGCGCGGTCGTCATCGGCGATGCGCGCCTGCCGGCGGACGCGCGCAAGACGCTGGCGGCGCGATTCGACTATCAGGAAACGCAGATGCAGGCGCTACCGATGAAGTTCGCCTGCCCGAGCGTGGTGATGCGCGAGGGCGAGACCAATTCAGGCGCGGTCGAGATTTTCCAACCGTGGGCCGAAGCGGTGGTGGAAGGCTGAGCGCACGGATGCACTGTGCCAACGCGGATCGAACTGGTGCGCGATTGCGCGTCTGCGCGAGCGTCACGACTCCTCCACATTGGCAGGGAACTTACCTGCCCACCGTTCGTTCATTGAACGGACAAATGCGCTCGCCCCAGTGGAGGACATGATGAAGAAACTTGCGCTCGCCGCGTCGCTGATCGTTGCAGCCGGCCTCACATTTGCCGGCCCTGCCCTGCCCAAGGGCGGTCATGGTCATGGTCATGGTCATGGTCATGGACACGGGCACGGTCATGGCCATGGCCACGCGATGGGCCATTATCACCATGGCACGCCGCCGGGATGGTACCACGGGCGCAAGGTCGGCTGGCGCGGCATGGGCTGCCCGCCCGGCCTGTGGAAACAGGGCCGCTGCTGAACATCGGATCGAGCAAGGCGCTGCGTCGGCGGCGCCTTCTCTACATCTCTAACGATCTAGATGCCTAACCGATCTCGCACGCGGCCCGCGATGACGGCGCTCGTCACGCCGAGCGGCCAGAGCGCGTGCATCGGGATCGGCTTAATGCCCGTGATGGGCATGTCGATCTCCACCTTTGGCCCGCCGATCAGCCTGCGCGCGAGCTGCGCGCCCATCGCGGTGGAGAGCGCAACGCCGCGGCCGTTGCAGCCGAGCGAGATCAGGATGTTCTCCGCGGGCTCATGCACATGCGGATAATGATCGCCGGTGATCGCGAGCCGGCTGTTCCAGCCATGCGTCCAGGCGACGCCCTTGAGCTGCGGCCATAGCCGCTCGGCGTAGCGCATGAGGTAGGCGACGTCGTTCGGCGAACTTATCCAACGCATCGGGCCGCGGCCGCCCATCAACAGGCGGTTCTGCTGATCGATGCGGTAATAGACTGTGATATGGCCGCTCTCGTAGAGCACGGGACGTGTCGGCATGATCGAGCGCGCGACAGCGTCAGGGAGCGGCGTGGTGGCGGCGATCGAGGAAAACACCGGCACGATGGTGCGGCGAAGTGCCGGCCAGAGATCGTCGGTGAAGCCGTTGGTGGCGAGCAGGACTTTTTCGGCATGCACGATCGCGCGCGGCGTCGCGATGCGCCAGCGCGTGCCGTCGCGGCGCAGCGACAGCGCCGGCGTCTCACCAAAAACCCTCGCGCCGGCCGAGATCGCCGCGCGCGCGAGGCCGCGAGCATAGCTGAGAGGATGCAGATCGCCGCCACGCGTGTCCAGCATCGCCCCGATATAGCGATCGGTGCCGGTCATCTCGCGCAACTGCTCGCGGTTCAGGAATGACACCGGCATGCCGCGGCGGATGCATTGCTGCGCGGTGTTCTCGATCGCGGCGGCGCTGGCCTCGTAATAGGCGGCGCGCAGCGTGCCGTTCTGCCGCGCCTCGCAGGGAATCTGGTAACGGCGGATCAATTCGTGGGTGAAATTCGTGGTGCCGTAGGAGAAGTCGATCATACGGCGGCCGAGATCTGCGCCGAAATCGGCCTCGATCTGATCGGGGTCGTGCTTCAATCCGGGATTGGTGTGGCCGCCATTGTTGCCGGATGCGCCCCAGCCGGGCTCCTGCGCCTCCAGCACCAATGCCTCGACACCCTGCTCGGCCAGATGCAACGCCGTGGACAGGCCGGTATAGCCGCCGCCGACGATCGCGACGGAGACGGTCTTGTCGACATCGAGCGGCGGCATGGCGACCGGCGCGATCGCGGTGTCGGCATAGACAGAGGGCGGCAGAGGCAGGCGCACGTTCATGGCGAAGACCGATCAGAGCGGATGCAGCACGCGGCGCAAAAAATCCTGCGTGCGCGGATGCCGGGGTTGATTGAGCAATGCCTTGGCCGGCCCCTGCTCGACGATGACGCCGCCGTCGATGAACAGCACGCGATCGGCGACGTCGCCGGCAAAGCCCATCTCGTGGGTGACGACGACCATGGTCATGCCGTCGTCGGCGAGCTTGCGCATCACGCCGAGGACGTCGCCGACCAGTTCAGGGTCGAGAGCCGAGGTCGGCTCGTCGAACAGGATCGCCTTGGGCTGCATCGCCAGCGCCCGCGCGATCGCGACGCGCTGCTGCTGGCCGCCTGAGAGTTGCGGCGGATGCGCATCGGCCTTCTCGGCGAGCCCGACCTGGGCGAGCAGCGCGCGGCCGCGCTCCAGCGCCTGCGCACGCGCCTCCTTCTTCACATACAGCGGCCCCTCGATCACGTTCTCCAGCACCGTGCGGTGTGGAAACAGGTTAAAGCGCTGAAACACCATCGAGACCTGGGTACGGATGTTCACGATTGACGGCGCGTCGCGGTCGACCTTCAATCCCTCGACACTGATCTCGCCGCGGTCGTAGCTTTCGAGGCCGTTGATACAGCGCAGGATGGTCGACTTGCCGGAGCCTGATGGCCCGATGATGCAGACCACCTCGCCCTTCTGAACGGAGGCCGTGATGCCCTTGAGCACCTCGACTTTGCCAAAGCTCTTGTGGACGTCGTTCAGTTCGATCATCGCTTGCCGGCCCGCTTCTCGAAGTGACGGACCAGCAGGATCAAGGGAATGCTCATGGTGAGATACATCAGCGCAACAAGGGTGAACACGCTGGTGTTCTTGAACGTCGACGAGGCGATCAGCTTGCCTTGCAGGGCAAGCTCGGCGACGGTGATGGTGGAGGCCTGCGAGGAATCCTTCAGCATCATGATCATGACGTTGCCATAAGGAGGTAGCACGATGCGGACCGCCTGCGGCAGCACAACGCGGCGCATCGTCAGCCACCAGCCCATGCCGATCGACTGCGCCGCTTCGATCTGTCCTTTGTCAATCGCCTCGATACCGGCGCGGAAATTCTCGGCCTGATAGGCCGAGTAGGCAATGCCGAGCCCCAGGATTGCGGCCTGCAAGGCCGACAACGTGACGCCGAGATCCGGCATCACGAAGTAGAGATAGAACAACAGCACGATGATCGGGATGCCGCGGATCACATTGATCAGGCTGGCGCTGAGCATCGACAGCACCTTGATGCCCGAGACCCGCATCATCGCCCAGACGAGGCCGAGCACCGTCGAGAGCAGCAGCGAGCCGACCGTGACGATGATCGTCAGTGCGACGCCGTTCAACAGGATCGGGAAGAACTCGACGGTGTCGCGCCAGAAGCCTTTCATCGGCCAGCCTTCATCGATCAACCTTGCGCCTTCAGACCCCATTTATCCAGGATCTTGGCAATGGTGCCGTTGGCCTTGAGCTTCGCGAGCGATGCGTTGATCTTGCCGAGCAGCGCGGTCTCGCCCTTGCGCACGCCAATGCCGACCGAGCCGACCGTGACGGCCTTGTAGCCGTCGACCAGGCGCACTTCGGGGAAGCCGCCCTGTTTCAGATTGTAGGCGAGGATCGGATAGTCGGCATAGCCGGCCTTGAGGCGGCCCGTGTTCACGTCGCGCAGGATGTCGGGAATGGTGTCGTAGGCTTTGACCTCGGCGAACAGGCCGGACTTCTTCAGCGCGTCAACGAAGGCGGTGCCGACCTGGGCGCCCACGGTCTCGCCCTTCAGATCTTCCTGAGACGCATAGGCCTTGGTGTCGCTCTTCGGCACGACGAGGCCCTCGCCGTAAGTGTAGATCGGGTCGGAGAAGTCGACGACCTCCTTGCGCGGGGGCGTGATGAACATCGCAGCGGCGATGATGTCGATCTTGCTCGAGGTCAGCGACGGAATCAGCGCCGAGAACTGCATCGGCTCGATCTGTACGTTGAAACCGGCATCCTTGCCGATCTCGGTGACCAGATCGACCATGATGCCCTGAATGGTATTGGTCTTGGTGTCGAGGAAGGTGAAGGGAATGCCTGTCGGCGTCGAACCGACTTTCAGCACCTGCTGGCCCGAGGCCGGAGCCACGGCTGCAATCGCCAATGCCGCGACCGCGGCCAGACCAAAACGCTTCATCACATCCCCCTTTGGGCCTGGCCGATGGCGGCGCTCGCGCATGTTGTGATCAGACGTTGCGGGCCACGCCGTTTCGGCCTATTTTCACCGATATGAAAATTTGGTCACACTTTCGCGGCGCGCGCAAGCGGTTTTCATGCACATGAAGGAAGCGGTCTGACGTGAGCGGTGGCAAAAGAATGCGCAAGCCGGCCGCCGCCAAGTCGGCCAAGAAGGTGAAGGCCAAGACTAGCCTCAAGGCCATCACCAAGCCCGCCGAGCCGGCGATGGACGTCGCGGTTGGCCGCCGCATCAGGGATCTCCGGCGCGTCAGGGAGTTTTCGCTGGAGACGGTGGCGGCGCGCACCTCACTTTCGATCGGCTTCCTCAGCCAGATCGAGCGCGGCATGTCGTCACCCTCGCTGCGCGTGCTGGCGACGCTCGCAGACGTGTTCGGCGTCGGCATCGCCGCATTGTTCGGCGCGAGCCCCAGCGCCGACGGCGCATCGGACCAGGTGGTGACGCGGGGGCTTCAGCGGCCCGAGCTGAAGCTCTGGCGCAGCGGCGTCTCAAAGCAGTTGCTGAGTCCGGCGAGTGCCGACAACAAGCTCAATTTGTTCCTGGTGCATCTGGAGCCCGGCGGTTCGACGGGCGACGAACTCTACACCCATGATGGCGAGGAGGCCGGGCTGGTGCTCGAAGGTGAGATGATGCTGACGGTAGACAGCGAGACGTGGTCGCTGAAGACCGGCGACAGCTTTCGCTTCGCGAGCCGGCGGCCGCACCGGTTTTCCAATCCTGCGCAGGATGCCAAGGCGGTGGTGCTGTGGGTGAATTGCGTGACGGGGGCAGGGTAGCCCCGTGTTTCGCTTCTCTCGCCGCACTCGGCGTTGAGAGAAATGCGCCGCGCCGCCTCCACATCGTCATTGCGAGGAGCCCTTGCGACGAAGCAATCCAGAGTGTCGCCGCGGAAAGATACTGGATTTGCTTCGCTGCGCTCGCAATGACGAGCGGATGGAGCTTTAGCCAAACCGATGCGCGTACCGGTCCACCGTCAGCGCGCTGACGTCGATGTCTGGATTCCTGCCCGACAGCATGTCGGCGAGCACGCGCCCCGAGCCGCAGGCCATGGTCCAGCCGAGCGTGCCGTGGCCGGTGTTGAGATGGAGGTTGGCGTATTGCGTCGGACCAATCACGGGCGGGCCGTCCGGCGTCATCGGGCGCAGGCCGCTCCAGAAGATCGCCTTGGCAAGATCGCCGCCGCGTGGAAACAGGTCGGTGAGCGAATGATCGAGCGTAGCGCGGCGTGCATCGTAGAGCTTGCTCGAATAGCCGGAGATTTCCGCGGTGCCGCCGACGCGGATGCGATTGCCGAGGCGGGTGATCGCGACCTTGTAGCTCTCGTCCATCACGGTGGATTCCGGCGCGCCGGAGGCGTCCTTGATCGGCACCGTGATCGAATAGCCCTTCACCGGATAGACCGGGAGCGAAATGCCGAGCCGGGCCACGAGCCGCGACGACCAGCTTCCGAGCGCGAGGACGTAAGCGTCTGCCTGCAACAGGCCGGCACTGGTCGCGACACCGCTGACCTGCGCCCCGTCGGTGACGATGCGATCGATGCTCGTGTTGAACATGAAGCGCACGCCGAGCGCCTCGGCATGCTTGGCCAGCGCCTGCGTGAACATGTGGCAGTCGCCGGTCTCGTCCTGGGGCAAGCGAAGCCCGCCGACGAACTTCTCCTTCACGCCGCCGAGCGCCGGCTCGACCGCGATGCAGCCCTCGCGGCTCAGCAGCTCGAACGGCACGCCGTACTGCTTGAGCACGGTGATGTCCTCAGCCGTGCCATCGAGCTGCGCCTGATAGCGGAACAGTTGCAGCGTTCCCCGCGAGCGTTCGTCATACTGAATACCGATGTCGCGGCGCAGATCGCGCAAGGCATCGCGGCTGTATTCCGCGATCGGAATCATCCGGCTCTTGTTGACCGCATAGCGCGCGCTGGTGCAGTTGCGCAGCAGCTTGAGCAGCCAGACCCACATGACAGGATCGAGCTTCGGCCGGATCACCAGCGGGCCGTGCTTCATCAACAGCCACTTGACCGCCTTCACCGGCACGCCTGGGCCGGCCCAGGGCGAAGAATAGCCGGGCGACACCTCGCCGGCATTGGCGAAAGAGGTCTCCAGCGCCGGCTCCGGCTGGCGGTCGACGACCGTCACCTCATGACCGGCACGCGCAAGATAGTAGGCAGAGGTGACACCGATGACACCGCTGCCGAGGATCAAGACTTTCACGCTTCGTCAAACTCCCGCGGCATCACGCGCGCCGCTGCAAGAAGAAACTCCGTGAACCGCAGGAGCAATTATTAGGCCACCTTCTTGATGGCATCGCCGAGGATCGAGACCATCTGGTCGATGTGGCTCTTCTCGACGATGAGCGGCGGCGACATCGCGAAGCTGTCGCCGCTCATGCGCAGGTAAAGCCCCGTGTTGAAGCAGTCGACCATCACGTCGTAGCCGCGCGCGCCGACGACGCCGTCGCGCGGCGCGAGCTCGACCGCGCCCATCAGGCCGCAATTGCGGATGTCGACGACGTTCGGCAGGCCTCTGAGCGAATGCAGCGCATCGCGCCAATATTCGGCGATCGACGCGCCGCGCGTGAGCAGGCCTTCGTCCTTGTAGATGTCGAGCGTCGCGATGCCGGCGGCGCAGGCGGTCGGATGCGCGGAATAGGTGTAGCCGTGGAACAGCTCCATCTGGTTCTCGGGGCCGACCATCAGGCCGTCATGTACCTTGCGGCTCGCGAACACCGCGCCGCAGGGAATGGTGCCGTTGGTGATGCCTTTGGCCGTCGTCATCAGGTCCGGCGTGACGCCGAAGAAGTTGGCGGCAAATGGCGTGCCGAGCCGGCCGAAGCCAGTGATGACCTCGTCGAAGATCAGGAGAATGCCGTGCTTGTCGCAGATTGCGCGCAGGCGCTGGAGATAGCCCTTCGGCGGCGGCAGCACCGCGGTCGAACCCGGCACCGGCTCGACGATGACGGCGGCGATCGTCTCGGCACCGTGCAGGCCGACAAGACGCTCGAGATCGTCAGCAAGCTCGGCGCCGTGCTCAGGCTGATCCTTGGCGAAGGCATTGCGAGTGAGATCGTGGGTGTGACGGATATGGTCGACGCCCGGCAGCAGGGTGGCGAAGGCGCGGCGATTGGCGACCATGCCGCCGACCGAGGTGCCGCCGAAGCCGACGCCGTGATAGCCGCGCTCGCGGCCGATCAGGCGGGTGCGGCTCGCCTGACCGTTGGCGCGATGATAGGCCAGCGCGATCTTCAGCGCGGTGTCGACCGACTCGGAGCCGGAGTTGGTGAAGAAGACCCGATCGAGGCCCTTCGGCGCGATCTCGGCGAGACGCTCGGCGAAGTCGAACGCCAGCGGATGGCCCATCTGGAACGACGGCGCAAAGTCCAGCGTCATGAGCTGGCGCTCGACCGCAGCCGCAATCTGCTTGCGGCCATGGCCAGCATTGACGCACCACAGGCCGGCGGAGCCATCGATCACCTTGCGGCCATCGACGGTGGTGTAGTGCATGCCCTCGGCCGAGGAGAACAGGCGGGGCGCCTTCTTGAACTGACGGTTGGCCGTGAACGGCATCCAGAACGAGTCGGTCTTGATAGTGTTCGGAATCTGATGAAGGGTCACGGCCGCGCTCCTTTGCTGACTTGCCAGCAGAGCCACGGCTTACAAAGCGCAACAAGTCCTTTTCTGATCAGCTGCAAGCCATTGATTTAACTGGAGCTGCCGGTCCATATTTGCGCGATCCGCAACACTTGCAACACGGATCAAGGCAAGGACCAAGGCATGAGCGTCGACATCGGTGGACGGCTGCGATTCATCCGGGCGCGCAACAAGCTGTCGCAGCGTGAGCTGGCAAAACGCGCCGGCGTCACCAATTCGACGATTTCGCTGATCGAATCCAACCAGATGAACCCGTCGGTCGGCGCGCTCAAGCGCATCCTTGACGGCATCCCGATGGGACTCGCCGAGTTCTTCGCGCTGGAGCCGGAGTCGAGGCGCAAGATCTTCTACCGCGCGGAGGAACTGACCGAGGTCGGCAAGAAGCCGATCTCCTACCGGCAAGTCGGCGACAATCTGTTCGGCCGCAGCCTCCAGATCCTGAAGGAGCGCTACGAGCCCGGCAGCGACACCGGGCGCGTCCACCTCGTCCATGACGGCGAGGAAGGCGGCATCGTGATCTCCGGAAAGCTCGAAGTCACCGTGGAGGACGAGCGGCGCATCCTCAACCCGGGCGATGCCTATTATTTCGAGAGCCGCCGCCCGCATCGCTTCCGCTGCGTCGGCGGCAAGCCGTGCGAAGTGATCTCGGCCTGCACGCCGCCGACGTTCTGATACGGGCGGTTCGCCCCCTCTCCCGCAGGCAAGCGGGCTACCGTATTCACGCATCTCTGTCGGAGCCATTCGCCGATTAAGCCCAAAAAGTGAGTCATCCGAGTCACTTGTCTCGATTCTGCAGCGCGTGAGCGTCCAAAACCTGGCTTTTGCTAAGTCATTGAGGATGATTCCATTTTCGAGATGTGTGAATCTGGTAGGGCAAGCGGGAGAGGTCAAGAAGAAGCCTCAACGCTGCGTCAGCAACTCCTCGATCCGGATCGGGAAGCGGCGGACGCGCACGCCGGTCGCATGCCAGACCGCGTTGGCGACCGCGCCGGCACTGCCGGTGATGCCGATCTCGCCGACACCCTTGATGCCCAGCGCATTGACGTGGGGGTCATGCTCCTCGACCGTGATCACGTCGAGCGGCGGCACGTCGGCGTTCACGGGAATGTGGTACTCGCCGAGATTGGCGTTCATGATGCGACCGGAGCGGCGGTCGGTGATGGCCTCCTCGTGCAGCGCGAAGGACAGACCCCAGATCATGCCGCCGAACAGCTGGCTCTGCACCATCCGCGGATTGACGATGCGTCCCGCCGCGAAGGCGCCAACCATGCGAGTGACCCGGACCTGACCGAGCTCGGGATCGACCTTCACCTCAGCGAACACTGCGCCGTGGGCGTGCATGGCGTATTCCTCCATCGCTGCAGGGTTCGGCGCGCCGGTGCCGCGCGCCTCGACCTCGGAGATGCCAGCGCGGGCCAGGATCTCGGCATAGCTCTCGCCGCGGCTTTCGTCGTCGCGTCGAAACAGCTTTCCGTCGCGCGCAACTACGCCGGCATTGCCGGCGCCGAACAGTGGCGAGCGCTCGTCATTCGTGGCGAGATCGGCGAGCTTTGCAATCACGGCCGCCCCGGCGCTGTGGATCGCCGCACCCGCGGTCGCCGTGTGCGCCGAGCCACCAGCGATGCCCCCGTCGGGCAGGTCCGAGGTACCGGCCTTGAATTCCACGCGGTCGATGTCGAGCCCGAGTTCGTCGGCCGCGATCTGGGCCAGCGCGGTCCAGGCGCCCTGCCCCATGTCATGCGCGCCGATCTCCATGGCGCCGGAGCCGTCACGACGGATCACCGCGCGCGCTTCGGCCTGGAACATCAGCGCCGGAAAGGTCGCGGTGCCCATGCCCCAGCCGACCAGCAGGCCGGCACCGTCGCGCATCTGCCGCGGCTGCAGCGGACGCTTCGCCCAGCCAAACCGCGCCGCGCCCTGCTCGTAGCAGGCGCGCAGCGCCTTGGACGAGAACGGTTTTCCGGTGATCGGCTCGACCTCGGCATAGTTCTTCAGGCGGAAGGCGAGCGGATCCATGCCGCAGGCCCATACCATCTCGTCGATCGCACTTTCGAGCGCGATCGATCCCGTCGCCTCGCCAGGCGCGCGCATGAACAACGGCGTGCCGGTGTTGACGCGGACGGCGTCATGTGAGGTGCGGATTGCAGGCGCTGCATAGAGCGTGTGTGAGGCATCGGCCGCGGGCTCGTAAAAATCATCGAACGTGCTCGATACGGTTCTGGCGTGATGATCGAGCGCGGTCAGGCGCCCCTCGCCGTTCGCGCCGATGCGCAGCCGCTGACGCGTCGGCGCGCGGTGGCCCACCGGGCCATACATCTGCTCACGGCGCAGCACGAGCTTGACCGGCCTGCCGACCAGCTTGGCAGCCATCAAGCCGAGGATCTGCGGACCGGTCAAGAATCCCTTCGACCCGAAGCCGCCACCGAGAAAGGGGCTGCGGATGTGAATCTTCTCGGGCGCGAGGCCGAACAGCTCGGCGACGCGCGCGCGGGCCATCACCATGGCCTGGCTCGGCGTGTCAATGGAGAGTGTATCGCCGTCCCAATGCGCCACGATCGCGTGCGGCTCCATCGCGTTGTGATATTGCGGCCTCGTCTCGTAAACCGCGTCGATCTGCTTCTCGGCAGAGGCAAGGCCCGCCTCGACATCGCCCTGGTGATGCTCCGCGGGATTGCCGACGCCGACCACCGGCGGCACGAAGCTTTCGCCGGCGTCGAGGCCGACAAGCGGGGGCAGCGTCTCGTATCGCGGTGCCAGCAGCGCCGCGCCTTCCGTCGCGGCCTCCAGCGTCTGCGCGATCACGACGGCGATCGGCTGGTTCGCGTAGCGGACCTCATTGCTCTGCAACACCTCCATCCGGAACACGAACGGGTTGGTCTTGATGTCCGGGTCGATCGCGAGCGCTGGCTTGTGGTCGGGGGTCATGACGTCCACGACGCCGGGATGGCGCTTGGCGGCGGCGACGTCGAGCGAGGTCACGTGACCCCGCGCGATACTGGCCACGGCCATCACCGCAAACAGCATGCCGGGCGGATGATTGTCGGCGGCATAGGTCGCTCGCCCCGTGACCTTGAGGACGCCGTCACGGCGCGTCAGCGGTTGGCCGATATTCGATCCGTGGCGCAGATGGGCGGGCGCACTCGTGAGATTGAGCTCAGGCATGGACGGCTCCGGAAGTCGAGGCAAAGGGAGAGGCCGGCAGTGCCGGCAGGCGCGCGGGCGTGCCCGCCGCGGCCAGGGTCAACGCGCGCACGAGAATTCGGCGCGCGAGCTCGATCTTGTAAGCATTGTCACCGGACGGCTTCGAATCAGTGAGCGCGCGCCAGGCGGCGTCCCGGAAGGCGTCGACCGTGGGCGCGACATTCCTGAGAACGTCCTCCGCGGCGCGGGCACGCCAGGGCTTTGCCGCGACGCTGCCAAGTGCAAGCCGTGCCTCGGCGATCTTGCCGTTCTCGATCCGCAATGCGGCGGCGGCCGATACCACGGCAAAGGCATAAGACGTACGCTCACGAACCTTGAGATAGCGCGCATGCGCGGCAAAGCTGCGCGCCGCAGGCGGCAGGCGCACCGCAATGATGAGGTCGCCGGGTTCGAGCGCCGTATCGCGCTCCGGGGTGTTGCCGGGCAGGCGGTGCAGTTCGTCGAGCGCGATCTCGCGCCGGCCGGTCCTACCCTCGATCTCGACAACGGCGTCGAGTGCGACCAGCGGGACGCAGAAATCGGACGGATGCGTGGCGATGCAGCTCTCGGTCCAGCCGAGCACGGCATGACTGCGGTTCTCGCCGCCGCGGGCGTCGCAGCCGCTGCCGGCCTCGCGCTTGTTGCAACGGCTCGCCGTGTCATAGAAATACGCGCAGCGCGTCCGTTGCAAGAGATTGCCGCCGACCGTGGCTGCGTTGCGCAGTTGCGCGGATGCACCGGAGAGGAGCGCTTCGGCGACCGCGGGATACGATCTCGCGAATTCGGAATCATGCGCGAGATCGGCGTTGCTGACGAGCGCGCCGACGCGCAACGACCCGTCGGCGAGACGTTCGATCCGATCGAGTCCATCAAGATGCGTGACGTCGACGAGACGATCCGGACGGCTGACGCCGCCCTTCATCAGATCGAGCAGATTGGTGCCGGCGGCGAGATAGACGGCGCCCGGCTGGGCCGCGGCGGCAATGGCCTCGGCAACCGTGCCGGGCCTGACATAATCGAACGGTTTCATGCGGAGCGCCTCTGATTGGATTCGTCCATGCGTCCTTGCGCGTCAAGCACGGCATCGACGATGCCGGCATAGGCGCCGCAGCGGCACAGATTGCCGCTCATGCATTCGCGGATGCGCTCGGGTTCGTTGCCGTGCTGCGCCTCACTCATCATGCCGATGGCGCTCATGATCTGGCCGGGTGTGCAGAAGCCGCACTGGAAGCCGTCGTGGGCGATGAAGGCGGCCTGCACGGGATGAAGCTGGTCGCCGCGCGCAACGCCTTCAATGGTGAGAATGTCGGCGCCATCATGACTGATGGCGAGCGCGAGGCAGGAATTGATGCGCTTGCCGTCGGCGAGAATGGTGCAGGCGCCGCACTGGCCGCGGTCGCATCCCTTCTTGGTTCCGGTCAGATGGAGGCGCTCACGCAGAAGATCGAGCAGCGTGACGCGGGGGTCGTCGAGGACGAAGTCGCGCCGCGCACCGTTCACGGTGAGGCTGATGGAGTGGTTCATACAAGGCTCCGATCAGATATGGTCATGAGTCATCGCGCAGCGTGCCACCGCCTTGGCCGCGGCCGATACGCAGCGGCCAGGCGGGAGCCGGGGCCAACACTCGAGGGAAGATACGGAGGCACCCTCCGCTTAACAAGGGCCGCCGCGAAAATATTGGAATTCGTCAAAGCCCGTGCGCAAACAAGGCGATGCATCCTAGCCAGGGTTCAATCTAACCAATTCGTGATCTACACTGCCGGCATGGACGACCAGACCGACCAGACCCGAAAGCCCCGCGCCGATGCCGTGCGCAATCGCGAGCGCGTGCTCGAAGCCGCGAAAGCCGTGTTCAGCGCGGGCGGCCCGGAGGCAAGCCTCGAAGCTGTGGCAAAGCGTGCCGGCGTCGGCATCGGCACGCTCTACCGGCATTTCCCGACACGCGAGGATTTGTTCGAGGCGGTCTACCGCCGCGAGGTCGAGCAGCTCAGCGAGCTCGCCGAGCATCTGCGAAGCGCCAACGATCCGGTCGACGCGCTGCGACGGTGGCTGCGCTCCGCCGTCGAATTCGTTGCCACAAAGAAAGGCATGTCGGCCGCGCTAGCGCTGACCTATCAGAGCTCGTCGGAGCTCGCCGCCTTCTCGATGGAGCGGCTGACCAAGGCGATCGGCTCATTGCTCGACCGCGCGGTCGCAGCCGGTCAGATGCGCGGCGATGTCAGCCCGGAGGACCTGCTCAGGGCCCTGATCGGCATGTGCTACATGCACGACCAGCCCGGCTGGCAGTCCTCGGTGCTGCGCATGCTCGACGTGTTCGTGGACGGGCTGCGGGTGCAGCCCGGCACCAAAGCCAGGACGCGCGCCGCCGCCAAACCTGCGAAGCGGGGCGCGAAGCGCAAGCGATAGCCGACGGCGGCTACAAGATCACCGGAGGCTCGCTGCTGAAAGCCGGACAGGAGGCCTAAGTCGCAAAGCCCGGGCCGGCCTTGACCGCATTCATCCGCGCGCGAATCAGCAGCGCTACGACGATGCCGATGTTCAGCGCGTTCCACGCCACGCCGTTCGCAAACGCCGCGGCATACGAGCCGCTGGCATCGAAGATGACCCCCGACACCCAGCCGCCGAAGGACATGCCGAACACGGACGCAAAGATCACGATGCCGACGCGCGTCGCGGCTTCGCTCGCCGGCATCGCCTCGCGCACGATGATGGCATAGCTCGGCACGATGCCACCCTGGAACAGGCCGAACATCGCGGAGATGAGATAGAGCGAGGTGAGGCTGTCGAAAAACAAATAGAATACCAGCGCAAAGCCTTGCGCCAGCGATCCCACCAGCAGCGTGCGGATACCGCCGATCTTGTCGGCGAGATAGCCCGAGCCGATCCGGCTGACGATGCCGCAGCCCATCATCAGCGACAACATCTCGGCGCCGCGCGCGACGCCATAGCCAAGATCGCCGCAATAAGCGACGATATGCACCTGCGGCATCGCCATGGCGACGCAGCAGGAGATGCTGGCAATCGAGAGCAGCACCGTCAGTGTGTTGGTCGACAGCTTCAGATCGATCTGGGGCGGCGGTGCATTGGCGTGATCGCGGATATGATCGTCGCTCATCTGCGCGCGGAGGACGAGGACCAGAAGTGCCATCGTGCTCGCGCAGACGATACCGATGCCGATATGGGTGTAGCGCCAGCCGGCAGTCTGTGTGCCCCAGCTCACGATCGGCGGCCACATCGTGCCGGCGACATAATTGCCACTGGCGACGATGGTCACGGCCAGCCCACGATAGCGCTCGAACCAATGCGAGGCTTCCGCCATCAGCGGCGCGAAGGTCGCGGAGGTGCCAAGGCCGATCAGGAAATACGCCGCCACGAACTGCCAGAGCTGAGTTGATAAGCCCGCGAGCACATTGGCGACGCCGAGGAAGGCGATGCTGATTGCCATCGCGGGCACGATGCCGAACCGGTCGGTGATCTTGCCGGCGATCACGCCGCCCAGCCCGAAACCGAACATCATCAGCGTGAAGGCCAGCGACACCGCGCCGCGTGTGGCACCGAATTCCGCCTGCACCACGGGAATCACGACCACGACCGCCCACATGCCGACGGCGCCGATCGAGCCGATCACAAGCGCAGTCGCGAGCCGCATCCAGGCCTGACGGGAATCAGGCGTGAAGGAGGCCGGTCTCTGTCCTGGGTGATTTGGCGCAAGCACGGTCGGGACCATGTTCGCTGGATGCTTTATGGTCAAGCATCGTGGCGCGATATTGGGCATGCGCGGTGCACTGCGGTAAGAAGGAGCTTGGCGAAGGCGCGTTTTGCCATTAATTTGCAATCAGCGTGTGCAACACTGCCGCGCGGGGAACTTAACGACGCAAGATGTTGCTGCGATTGACACGATCGATGCGGATCAAGCTGGGGCGCTTCGTTGCCTTGGCCTATCTGTTCTGCGTGGTCGCGCCGGCAGCAGGCCTCGCCTGGAGCAATGGCCCGGCGCCCTGCCTCGATGAGGCCGTGCTGGCTGAGCTCGTGCCGGCGCATCACCAGATGGCGGCCAGCCACGCGCATGACGGCACCTCGGATCACCACGCCGGATCACATACGCATCACCGGACCGCCGACCAGGACGCGCCAGCCTCGCATGATCATGGCGGCAAGGGAACAGTCGGACCCTGCTGCGCGATGATGTGCGTGAGCGCGCTGCCGGCCGATCTGCCCAGCGTGGCCAAGCCGCTTCTGCCTGTCTCCGCCTGTGCGCCCGAGATCGTGGCGATCCTGCACAGCGCAGCGCCGCCCCTGCACTACCGTCCTCCCATCGCCTGATCTGACGCGACGGCATCAGGTCGCGCGCATCCCCGCGCGAGCGTGTGGTCTTACGACAGATCAGGGATAAATCATGCTTACGCTTTCCGGGGCGAAGTCCGCCGCAGCACTCGCTGCGCGTGGACGACACTTCCGATTCGATTGGCCGCTGCTGGCCTTGGCGCCGGTCTTGGCCGCATTGGCGTTGTCCGGCTGCATGCCGGCAACGATACCCGTCGCCAGTGCGGACCCTGCCGATCCCGGGGCCAAGGTCGCGCCTCTCGGCTATCGGTCGACGATCGCGCCCTACACGAGCCTGCGGCCTGCGGCGCCGGCCCCATGGCGCGGCCGCAACGACGCGGTCACACCGCAGCCAAAACAAGAGCAGTAGGAGCGCGCCATGATACATCATCTCGCGCGCCCCCTGCTTGTTCTCGCCGCGCTCGGTCTTTGCGCATCCGGTCTTGCCGGCTGTGCTGCGTTCTCGCCCGACAGCGGCATGACGACAGTCTCGGAGCTGACGAATCAGAGCATCAACAAGGACGTCGCCTTCGTGCGAACGACCGAGGGCGCCGGCGCGGTTGACGGGCGCGTGCGCCAATTGCTGTCGCGGACATTGACCGCAGATGCTGCCGTGCAGATTGCGCTGCTCAACAACAAGGGATTGCAAGCGGCCTATAACGAGCTGGCGCTCGCCGAGACCGATCTGGTCGAGCAGAGCCTGCCGCCCCATCCCGTGTTTTCGATCTCGCGGATCTCAGGCAAAGGCGCCAGCGAGATCGAGCGCCAGGTGGTCGGCGACATCCTTGCGCTCGCCACCCTGCCGTTCCGCTCCGACATCGCGCGCGACCGCTTTCGCCAGGCCCAGTTGCGCGCCGCACTGGCAACGCTGCGGCTCGCCGCTGACGTCCGCCGCGCTTATTGGCGCGCCGTTGCCGGCAGCGAGATGGTGGTGCTGCTGACCGACGCGAAAGCGACGGCGGAATCGACCGCACAGCTCGCGGTCAAGCTCGGTGAGACCGGCTCACTCAACAAGCTCGACCAAGCACGCGAGCAGGTGTTTTACGCCGAGACCACCGCCGACCTCGCCACCGCGCGGCAAACGACAGCAAGCGCCCGCGAAAGGCTCGCGCGCCTGATGGGGCTGTGGGACGGCGGCCTCGACTTCCGCCTGCCCAACCAATTGCCGCCGCTGCCGCGACGCCCGCACGCATTGCCCACGATCGAAGCCGACGCGGTCGCACATCGCATCGACTTGCAGATCGCGCGGCTGGAGCTGACAGCGCTGGCGAAGTCGCTGAACCTCACCGAGGCGACGCGCTTCGTCACCCTGCTCGATCTCGCCGGCATTTCCCGCCGCACCCGGGATCCGGAAGGCCCCCCGTTTCGCGAGCGCGGCTTCGACGTGCAGTTCCAGATTCCGCTCTTCGACGGCGGCGAGGTGCGCGTGCGGCAGGCGGCGGAGATCTACAATTTCGCCTTCAACCGCCTCACCGAGCGCGCCGTCAATGTGCGTTCGGAAGCACGCGACGCTTATCGCACCTATCGTTCCAGCTACGACATCGCCAGCCACTACCAGCGCGAGATCGTTCCTTTGCGAAAAATCATCACCGAGGAGATGCAGCTGCGCTTCTCCAGTATGCAGGTCGACATATTTGCGCTGCTCACCGAGGCACGACAGCGCCTCGCGTCGTTGCGCGCCGCCATCGACGCCAAGCAACGGTTCTTCCTCGCGCAGTCGGACTTGCAGACCGCCGTCAATGGCGGCGGCTCCCCTGCACCCGGCAGCGACAATCCAACCACCATCGCCGCGGCAGCGCCTCCCGATGGCGGCCACTGAGATGGAGGCCAGCATGTTTTCCCGCCGAGGATTTTTGGGCACTGCCGCGCTCGTCAGCGCCTCCGCGATTCAGGGCCGCGTCCAGGCCGCTTCGATTCCGGAGGCTGCGCATATGGACAAGGTGGTGATGCAGCCGCCGCTGCATCCGATCAGCGGCCCGGACTATCGTCCCGTGGTCACGCTGAACGGCTGGTCGCTGCCGTTCCGCATGAACGGCGACTGGAAGGAATTTCATCTCGTCGCCGAGCCCGTGGTGCGCGAATTCGCCGAAGGCATGAAGGTGAATTTGTGGGGCTATAACGGCCAGTCGCCGGGCCCGACCATCGAGGCCGTCGAGGGCGACAAGCTCCGCATCTTCGTCACCAACAAGCTGCCCGAATACACCACCGTGCATTGGCACGGCATGATCATTCCCAGCGGCATGGATGGTGTCGGCGGGCTGAACCAGCCGCATATTCAGCCGGGAAAAACCTTCGTCTACGAGTTCGAGATGAAGAAGAGCGGAACCTTCATGTATCACCCGCATTCCGACGAAATGGTGCAGATGGCGATGGGCATGATGGGCATGGTCGTCGTGCATCCGCGCGATTCGAGCTTCCGGCCCGTGGACCGCGACTTCGTCTTCGTGATGAGCACCTATCGCGTCGATCCCGGCACCTATCTGCCGCAGGTCAACGAGATGACCGACTTCAACATGTGGACCTGGAACGCACGGGTGTTTCCCGGCATTGATCCGCTGCCGGTCAGGCTCGGCGACAAGGTGCGCGTGCGCATCGGCAATCTCAGCATGACCAACCATCCGATCCATCTGCACGGCCACAGCTTTGCCGTGACCTGCACCGACGGCGGCTGGATTCCGGAGAGCGCGCAATATCCGGAGACGACGACGGACGTCCCGGTCGGCGCGGTGCGTGTGTTCGACGTGCTCGCGGACAATCCCGGCGATTGGGCGTTCCATTGCCACAAGTCGCACCACACCATGAATGCGATGGGCCACGACGTGCGCAACCTGATCGGCGTATCGCGCAAGGATCTCGCCAAGGCCGTCGGCAAGCTCGCGCCCGACAGCATGGCGATGGGCTCGATCGGCATGGCGATGGGCAACATGGAGATGCCCGCGCCCGACAACACGCTGCCGATGATGACCGGTACCGGCCAATTCGGGCCGATCGAGATGGGCGGAATGTTCACGGTGATGAAGATTCGCGAGGAGCTCGCACGCGACGACTATCGCGATCCCGGCCCCTACCAATTCCCGAAAGGTACCGTCGCCTATGAGGTCACGCCGCCGGCCGCAGAGCCGGCACGACAAAAAATCAGGCAGTCCGCCAATGAAGCACAAGATGTGAGCGTTCGATGAACCACCAACTGGAGACGACGATGAAGAAAACGATCAGGCTCGCCCTGGCGCTGACCGCGCTCTCGGCCGCGCCGGCTCTTGCCCACGACAAGCACGGGCACGGGACCTTTTCGGCTGGCGAGCCCGGCAATCCCAACAAGCCCGCGCGCAGCATCGAGATTCTGATGAACGAGATGGACTACACACCCGCCAGGATCGAAGTCAAACGCGGCGAGCAGATTCGCTTCGTCCTGCGCAATGTCGGCAAGGAAGACCACGAATTCCTGCTCGCGACACCTAAGGAGAATCTCGCCCATGCGGTGGAGATGAAGAAGCATCCGCACATGGAGCACGACGATCCGAACGGGGTGCGTCTCGCCCCGAACAAGACGGCCGAGATCCTCTGGAAGTTCAGCAAGGCCGGCACGTTCGAATTTTCCTGTCTGATTCCCGACCACCGCGACTACGGCATGGTCGGCCACGTCACCGTGAAGTAGCGAAAAGGGAGACTGCCATGAACCGCATCATCCGTATCACTGCAGCGCTGGCGCTGACGTTAGGCGGTGCCACTGGAGCCCTGGCCGGCGCTGCCTCGATCAGCGGCGAGGTCAAGAAGATCGACGAGGGCGCCGGCAAGATCACCCTCAAGCACGGCCCCGCGAAAAGCCTCGGCATGGAGGAACCCATGACCATGGTCTACCGCGTCAAGGATCCCGCGATGCTGAAGCAGGTGAAGGTCGGCGACAGGGTGACCTTCGAGGCCGAGGAGGCCGCCTCGGGCTACTCGGTGACCAAGATGGAGAAGGCGAAGTAGTCTCCGGTGTCATTCCGGGGCGCCCGCAGCGCGAACCCGGAATCCATTCATCGACCGACTCCGCCGCACGATGGATTCCGGGTTCGCGCTTCGCGCGCCCCGGAATGACGGGCTCAATCACCCAAGCGCCCCTCTTCCTCCCCCTCCGTTAACCCTTTGCTAACCATACACCGGGCAAAAATTGCCGGGTGAAGTCGAGTGTCGTCAGCCGCGTAGAACGGGAGCCCCCGTGGACGCCAGTGCGGTGCCTCACTTTCGGAACGGCGGCCCCTCGGCCGCTGCGCAGACGTTTGGGGCGCGCGGACGGCAGTCGCGCGGGGAGGCAGCTACCATGGTTGATGTCACCGCTGGACAAGGCGTAGGCGGGGCAAGGCCCGGGATCCCCTCCGTCTCCGAGATCGTCAACGTCCTCAAGCGCGGCGACATCGCGCTGGCGCTCGGCATCCTCACCATCCTGGTGGTGCTGATCCTTCCCCTGCCCGCGATCGTGCTGGACCTGTTCCTGGCGATCTCGATCACGCTCTCGATCCTGATCCTGATGACGTCGCTGTTCATCCAGGCGCCGCTGGAATTCTCCGCCTTCCCGACCATCCTGCTGATCTCGACCATGCTGCGCCTGTCGCTCAACATGGCCTCGACCCGGCTGATCCTGTCGCACGGGCACGAGGGCACGGCTGCTGCCGGTCACGTCATCGAGGCCTTCGGCAGCTTCGTGATGGGCGGCAATTTCGTCATCGGCATCATCGTCTTCGCCATCCTGATCATCGTCAACTTCGTCGTCATCACCAAGGGTTCGGGCCGCATCGCCGAAGTCGCCGCGCGCTTCCACCTCGACGCCATGCCCGGCAAGCAGATGGCAATCGACGCCGATCTCTCCGCCGGCCTGATCGACGAGAAGGTCGCCAAGGAGCGACGCAAGGAACTGGAGGATGAGAGCGGCTTCTTCGGTGCCATGGACGGTGCCTCCAAGTTCGTGCGCGGCGATGCCATCGCCGGCCTGCTGATCGTCTTCATCAACGTGGTCGGCGGCATGATCATCGGCGTGGCGCAGCAGGGCATGTCCTTCGCCGACGCCGGCCGCAGCTACACGCTCCTGACCGTTGGTGACGGCCTCGTCACCCAGGTGCCGGCGCTGATCGTCTCGACCGCGGCCGGCCTGCTCGTCTCCAAGGCCGGCGTCTCCGGCGCCGCCGACAAGGCGTTGATGAAGCAGTTCTCCGGCTACCCGCAGGCGCTGGCCATGTCCTCGGCGGTGATGCTGGTGCTGGCGGCGCTGCCGGGCATTCCGACCCTTCCCTTCCTCGCGCTCGGCGCCGGCGCCGGCGCGCTCGCCTGGCAGGCGCGCACCAACAAGAGAATCAGCATCAAGGCCGAGGAAGCCGCCAAGGCCGCGCCTGCTCCGGGCACGCCGGGTGCGCCGGGCGCGGCTGCGGCCGAAGAGCCGATCTCGGCTGCGCTCAAGATCGACGACCTCAAGATCGAGCTCGGCTATGCCCTGCTGCCGCTGGTTAACGGCCCCGATGGCACCGACCGCCTCACCGAGCAGATCAAGGCGCTGCGCCGCTCGCTCGCGGTCGAAATGGGTTTCGTGATGCCGGCGGTGCGCATCCTCGACAACGTCCAGCTCGAGGCCAACACTTACATCATCAAGATCAAGGAGGTCGACGCCGGCAGCGGCAAGATCTGGCCGAACCAGTTCATGGTCATGGACCCCGGCGGCAGCCAGGTGCAGGTGCCCGGCATCCACACCACCGAGCCGACCTTCGGCCTGCCCGCGACCTGGGTCGACGCCAGCTTCAAGGAAGAGGCCTCGCTGAAGGGCTACACCGTGGTCGACGCCGCAACCGTGCTCTCGACCCACCTCACCGAGCTGCTCAAGGCCAACATGTCGGACCTGCTCTCTTATGGCGAGGTGCAGAAGCTGCTCAAGGAGCTGCCGAAGGAGCAGAGCGAGCTGGTCAAGGACATCGTGCCGGGACAGGTCACGGTCTCCGGCATCCAGCGCGTGCTGCAACTCCTGCTGGCCGAACGCATCTCGATCCGCGACCTCTCGACCATCCTCGAAGGCATCGCCGACTCGCTCGCCTTCTCACGCAATCCCGCGACCATGGTCGAGCATGTCCGCGCCCGGCTGGCGCGGCAGATCTGCGCGCAGAACACCTCCTACAACGGCTATTTGCCGCTGATCGCGCTGTCGGCACGCTGGGAACAGGCATTTGCCGAGTCGATCATCGGCCAGGGCGAAGAGCGCAGTCTTGCGATGCAGCCCTCGAAACTGTCGGAGTTCATGACCGCCGTGCGCGAGGCGTTCGAGCGCGCCGCCCGCGAAGGCGAGGCGCCGGTGCTGGTCACCTCTGCCGCAATTCGTCCCTTCGTCCGCTCCCTGGTGGAACGGTTCCGGGCACAGACCACCGTGCTGTCGCAGGCCGAAATCCACCCTAGAGCGAGGTTGAAAACAGTCGGAAGCATCTGATTTGGCTCAAGAAGCCGCGTGTTTTTTGGCCACATGCAAATGGTTTTTGAGTTTTTGGCGGCTTGCGGGCCAAAAGCCGAAAAGGCGCCTCACAGGCAATTACATTGTTGAAATAATTATATAATCGAACGACCAAAGATCGCTTTTGATCGCGACCTTTCACGTCCTGTCACGCTGTTGTGATGGCCTCTTGGGAACGAATCCTCCCAATACTAGGTTGTTGGGCACCGGAAGCATGAACCTGCCTGAATGGGCTGGCGACTACTTCGGGTAGATGGCGGCAGGAGGCTTCCATGAACCACTCGATCTACAGCGCAGACCGCGCGACCCATCTGAAGATTGTGGTCGTGGCCCTCGTCGCAGGGATCGTGGTGGCGGGCCTCGGCATCACGGCACGGACGGGTTCGGATGAAGGCCTGACCCAGAGCGCCCGCGTCATCAAGGCCGGCCAGCCGGTCGTGATTACCAGTTCGAACGCGTCCCTCGTTCGCTAAGGAGACCTGACGAGTTTTGTGAATTCACGCGGCTCTTTACCAGCCCCCCAAAGTCGCCACGTGGATATGTAGACGACCCCAACCCCAAGTCGACTACAGAAAGCGCCCGCCCCCCACGGGCGCTTTCTCATGTCTGGTGTATGTTGCGGAAAATGAATTCGGCGCGGATGTAGCCAGCGATACCGCGACAGTGCGCTTGGGGCTACCGCGCCCGGTACGTCGGCGGCGGCGTCTGCACCGTCGGCGCCGCGGCAGCGAAGAGCTCGTCCCTGCTGCCTGTGAGCGGCGGATAGATGCGCCTGCGGTTGATCGTCTCCTTGGTCACTTTCGCGGCCGCGCCGGTGGCGCGCACCTCACGATTCCAGCCTTCCGTGTAGAGCGCGCCCCAGGTGCCGAGATCGAGCACGGTCACGTACCAGTCGATCCGCAGCGGCAGCATCGGCAGACCGGCGAGATCAGCCACCACGTTGTGACCGGCGAAGCGGCCCATGGGCCGCGCGAACTGACAGGACATCACGGTCGGATGCAGCCCGTCGATCACGCTCGAGGCAACGTCGCCGGCCGCGAACACACCGCCGACATCCGCAACCCGCATGAAAGGATCAACCAGGATGCGCCCGAGGCGATCGCGCGCGTCCGGAAAGCTCGCCGCCAAGGGGCTTGCACGGAGCCCGGCACACCAAATCACCGTCTGCGCCGAAATGAACTCGCCCGAACTCAGGCGCATGCCGGCAGCCTCGACCGAGACGACGCGCATACCAAGCCGCATCTCGACATCGAGCGAGGCCAAGGCCGTCTCGATCACGGGACGCGCCTGCGCGCCGATGGTGGCGCCGACCGCTGGATTGGGATCGACGAGGACGATGCGGCGGCTGCCGCTGATGCCCGCACGCGTTAGCTTCGCGGGCATCTCGGCCGCGACCTCGATGCCGGTGAAGCCGGCGCCAACCACTACCACCGTCGAACGCCCCGGCGCCGGCACGCTGCGTCCAAGCGAGACGAGATGATCCTCGAGGCGGAGCGCCGCGGCATAGGTATCGACGTCGAAAGCGTGCTCGGCAAGGCCTGGAATGTCGGGACGCATCACCTCGCTGCCGAGCGCCAGCACGAGGCGGTCATAGTTCAACCTCTCCTCACCGCCGCTCGTGACCAGCGAGATTTCACGTCGGTTCGGATCGATGGCTTCAACTTCGCCGATGCTGTGGCTGACGCCGATCGGATCGAGCAGTTGCGGCAGCGGTAGCGCGACCTCGCCGAGGTCGGCCTCGTAATTGCGGACGCGGATGTTGTGATAGGGATTGCGGTCGACGAGGCGGATCTCGATGTCGCTGTTCGCGCCGATCTCGTCGCGCTTGCGCGCAGCGCCGATGGCCGCCCACAGACCTGCAAACCCGGCGCCGAGCACGACGATACGCGCCATGTCCGCCTACTGCGCTTTCCCAACGGTCGATACGAGCGACCGACATGCGGATCGAGCGATCCGCCGCAGCCAGATATAGCTCATTCCGCCGCCTGGACCAACTGCGGCAGCATTGACGCGCCGGACAAGATTGCACAGCCCGGATCACGCCTTGCGCAGTTCCGACGGCGTCGCGCCGAAGCGCTTGCGGAAGGCGCGATTGAAATAGGACAGATCGGAAAAGCCCGAGGAATGTGCGATGTCGCTGATCTTGCGCGTCCTGGCGCGGGGATCGCCGAGCAGCTTGCGCGCCTGGAGCAGGCGCTGCTCCAGCACGAATTCGGTGAAGGTCGTGCCGGCCTGCTCGAACAGGCGCTGCGCCTGGCGCGGGCTGAGGCCCGAGCGCGTCGCGATCTCGGACAGGCAGAGATCGTTGCGGCCCAGCGCCGCCATCACGTCGGCGCGCATGAGATCGAGACGGGCCGCCGCATGCCCGCGTCCGCGCGCAAGGCTGGCATGCTCGGCGTCGGTCCCGAGCAGAAGGCCGACGAGGTCGATCATGTGCTGCGCGGTCAGACGCTGCCCGACCGCATCGAGATGCGGCGCCTGATTGGCGGCGAGCGCATGGTAGCGGAAGATGGTCTCGGCGACCGCGCCGTCGGAGAGCACCTGCGACAGCTTCTCCTCTGCGCGCGGATTGATGTCGAGCAGCGCGCGGCGCGGCATGCGGATGGTGGTGAAGCGCTCCTCGTCGGTGTGGCCGACGGTGCCGGTGATGCTCATGTCGACGAGCACCATCTGCGCCGGCGCGAGTTCGACGGTGTGACCGTTCTGCCCGACGCGGACGCGGCCCGCGTGTCCGACAATCAGGACGAGATCGTCGCTGCCGTCGGCGAGGTGGCTCTGCCTACGTGAATATTGTGCGGAAGCGCCTTCGGGAATGGCGAGCGCGATGTTGTCGACGACGCTGACCTGGAGCCGGCAGTCGATGCTGTCGCCCCGGCTCGGCCCAATATCGAGGCCGCAGCACCCGAAGACCCGCTCGCGCCAGTGCTCGAACTCCGGACCGTGCGGCAGCCCCGCATATTGGTGAATGAAGATGCCGGGAGCCTTCACTGCATCCATCTGATTTTCTCGCCCTCTCCGGCATCGCGCTCGGCGGCGCCGCTGCAAATTCCGGGCATTTGACGCCGCCAAGTGCAGCTAGGTTCAAATCGGACGCGGGATTCGGCGGGACTTGTCGGATTACGACGACGGGATGGACCGTGGCGACAGGTTCTGCTGGTAGCTCGAAGCAGAGCGGAATGCCGAACGATGGTCCGGATTGCGCTCCATCCGGGCCACGACGCTTTTGGCCAGGACGATATGAAATGTTGGGCTACTTCGCCGGCTGCGCCGGCGGCACGGTCTCGATCAGCTTGCCGGAAAACACCGGTGCCGAGGTCGGCTGGCCGTTGGGCGAACCGCCGGCCTGCTCGACCGTGACGGCGTAAGTCGCGCCGTTGACGACGTCGGAATCGTAGGACGCGAGCAGCGGACGCGCGGTGAAATCGCTAGCGCCGATCACGCCGAGCGAACGCGGCCGGGGCAGCTTGTCGGAGATCAGCCAGAGCTCGAAGCTCTTGCCGGGCTCCGGGGTCGCGCCGACCTTGCGGACCGTGAAATTCCGCGTCGCGCCGTCGACGGTGAGAATGAAGGCGGGGCCGCCGCCCTGGCCCTGCAGCAGCGCGACATATTGCGCGGAGGCGGCGAGCGGCGCGGCCGGCGTCTTCACTTCCACGGTCTGGATGCGCGGCGCGGGACGCAAGGTAGCCGGCAACGCATCAGGGAGGAATATCTGGAGCGACAGCGTCACGAGCAGCGCGGCCGCAAGCGCGCCGACGGCGGATGCGATGTTGCGCCAGCGCTTCACGCGCCCCTCGAGACGGATCACATTGCCGTCCTCGACGACCGGCGCCTGCGGCGCGCGGCCGACGTTGAGATCCGGAGCATGGACCTGCGGCATGAACTGCGGCGCGATCTCCGGAATAGCGTCGGGCTCGGCACGCGATGTCTGCGGCTGCTCCGCTTCGGGATGCTGCGGCTCCGGGGACTGCACGCCGGCCGTCGACGATTCCGACGAGGCAATGTCCAGCGAAGGCAATTCCGGTATGGGTGGCGGTGCAGCCTCGACATGCGGCTCCTGCGCAAGGGTCGTGCGCGCGATCTCGGACCTGATGTTCTCCCACACGATCGGACGCGGCTCGACCAAGCCGACCATCTGGTTGAGCGCGCCGAGCCGGAACGCCCAGGCCTGCACGACATCGGCGAACGCCTTGTCCACCGCCATCATGGTCTCGACCTGCGCGCGCTCGTCGGCGTCGAGCGTACCGAGCGCATATTCCGCGGCGAGCGCGATATGGTCCTCACTATAGGCCATCACGTCCCTTCACCTCTCCCGGAGGGAGAGGTCGATTTGCACAGGACGATGCGAAGCATCCTCGCATGCAAATCGGGTGAGGGGTTCAGGTGCCGTGAAAGAGCGTAAGCCCTCACCCGGATTGCATCTTGCGATGCAATCCGACCTCTCCCTCCGGGAGAGGTGAAGCAAGAAGGCTGCGCCAGCATACACACTCTCATCATCCACTAAAGTCCGAGGCACTCCCGGATATCCAGCATGCTGCGCCGCAGCCACGTCTTCACCGTGTTGACGGGCGCAACGAATTTCTCCGCCAATTGCTCGCGGCTCCAGCCGTTGTAATAGGCCAGAAGCACGAGCCGCTGGCGGTCCGGCTCGAGCCGGCCGATACATTCCAGGAGCCGTTTCAACTCCTCGGTCATCTCCCTCCGCGCCAGCGGATCAGGACTGTCGGCCGCCACCTCCATCGCCTGAGGCTCTTCCTCGATGGAGACTTCCGACTTCTTGCGAACAACGTCGATCGCACGGTTGCGGGCGATCGACGCCATCCACGTGATCGGCGAGGACATGGCCGCATTGAACTGGCCGGCGCTGTTCCAGATCTTGACGTAGGTCTCCTGAATGACCTCCTCTGCGAGATCCTGCCGGCGCAAGATACGGAGCACGACGCCATAAAGTTTCGCGCGCGTGGCGACGTAGAGCCGCTCGAACGCGGCCTGATCGCCCTTTGCCACCGCCTCAATCAGCCCGACCAGCTCTGCTGGCGTCAGCATTCAGCCCCCCACCGCCCGTCGCTTTCCGCGCAAGCCCAGGCACGTCGCTACCATAGCGCGCGACAAACCTGACCACCAAGAGGCGCGGCGCCTCCACTGTGGACAGCAAATATGAAAACCCGGACCTTGCGGTCCGGGTTTGGCAGATTTCTCGGCGGTCGGGCTGCTGGCGCCGTTAGGCGACGGCGCCGATGCGGGCGCGCATCAGGCCGATGCTGTCGAGATCGGCCTGCTCGCGGGCGTTCTCTTCGGCGCGCTCGCGGGCCTGGTCACGCTCGTCGAGGAGCTCGACCTTCTTCAACTCCTCGAAGGCTTCGGCCAATGCGGCCTTGGCTTCGTCGAGCTGGCCCTTGAGCTCGTCGGCCGAGCGGGTCAGGTTCTCGCGACGCTGGATCGCGGCCTTGGCATAGGTCGGGTAGGCGAAGTGCGAGGGATCGTTGATCCCGGCGCGCTCCTGCTCGGTCTGGATCTCGCGCTCGAGATCAACCGACATCCGCTGGAAGTCGGCGATCATGGTCTCGATCTGGGTGACCCGGCGGCGCTTCTCGTCGACCTGAAATTTCTTCAGGCGAATGAGGGTATCACGTGACTTCATCGACTCGTACTCCCCAGAAGTCCCCTCGCTGCACGTGGGACGGCACCGGTCTCCCCACAGGCCCGATTGCGGCCAAGACCGGCTCTGCTACTCTGTGGGATCGGATGATGACCTGACAAAGTTAGCGTTCCGTTTCCAAATCACCCAGGATTTGCGCCAACTGGCGATAGCCGCCCGCGAGTGATGCATTTTCGTCCTTGCGCTGGCGCAGGAAGGCCTCGAGCGGCTCGTGCAGGCGGATCGCTTCGTCGACCTCAGGGCTGGAGCCGGCCCGGTAGGCGCCGAGCCGGATCAATTCCTCCATGTCGGCATAGGTCGCCATCACCTGCCGTGCCCGCTGGATGGTCGGCCAGAATTGCGGATCGGCCGATTTCGGCATGGTGCGGGAGACGGATTTGAGGATGTTGATGGCGGGGTAGCGACCGCGCTCAGCGATCGAGCGCTGCATCACGATATGGCCATCGAGGATGCCGCGGACGGCGTCCGCAATCGGTTCATTATGATCGTCGCCGTCGACCAGCACCGTGAAGATCGCGGTGATGGCGCCCTCCCCCAGGCCGGGTCCGGCGCGCTCCAGGAGTTTGGGCAATTCGGTGAACACGGTCGGCGTGTAGCCCTTGGCAGTCGGCGGCTCGCCAGCGGATAGACCAATCTCGCGCTGGGCCATGGCAAAGCGCGTCACCGAGTCCATCAGGCAGAGCACGTCCTTGTCCTCGTCGCGAAAATACTCAGCGACCGCGAGCGTCAGATATGCCGCCTGGCGGCGCATAAGCGCGGGCTCGTCCGAGGTCGCCACCACCACCACGGAGCGCGCAAGGCCCTCCTCGCCGAGATCATCCTGCAAGAATTCCTGCACCTCGCGGCCGCGTTCGCCGATCAGGCCGATGACGCTGACATCGGCATCGACGTTGCGCGCCAGCATCGACAGCAGCACCGACTTGCCGACGCCGGAGCCCGCGAAGATACCCATGCGTTGGCCCCGGCAGCAGGTGAGAAAGGTGTTCATCGCGCGCACGCCGAGATCGAGCGGGGCACCGACGCGCTTGCGTGAATGCGCGGGCGGCGGCGTATTGCGGAACGGCATCGGCGAGGAACCTTGCGGCAGGGGCCCCTTGCCGTCGATCGGCTCGCCCAGCGCATTGACGACACGGCCGAGCCAGGCCGCCGACGGCCGCACTTGATTGGCGGCATTGGCGATGACCGCCTTGCACCCGCGGCGCACGCCATCGAGGCCGGCGAACGGCATCACCACGGCATTGTTGCCGGAGAAGCCGATCACCTCGCAGGGGATCGAACGGTTGGCACCGGTCTCGATCACCAGCCGCGCACCCACCGACATTGCGTGAATGGGACCGGCCACCTCGACCATGAGGCCGCGCACGCCGACTACACGGCCATAGATGTTGACGCCGTCGATGTCGCCGATCTGTTCGGCCAAAGCCTTCATAGGTGGGCCTTCATTAAGTGCGCGCCTTCGTCATCCGGGGGCCTCAAGGTGAAAACCTTAAGTTTCGCCATATTTCTGAACGGCGCTTAACTTCGTGTTTACCCGCATCATTAATCATTGCGTCACTGTCTTTGAGACTGAGCGTGACTTCCCTTCAGAAGAAGGCTGAGTCGCGGGAGTCGGTTAGGCCCGCCTCTTAAAGTGGAGCTTGAACAGAACCGGGTGACGAAAGCTGCTTCGCACGCAAGACCTTAGGGCGATTCGACAAAAATTGCACCGGGGGGACTTGCGTTCCAGAATCAGAGTTTGTTAACCATCTGTTGTCAGGATCCGAATCAGTTGTTCAAAGGCGTTTTGTTGAGTGCCGCGAATGCGGCCGACCTGACGCCCAGGAGCGGCGACTATGGGGAACTGGCATGCGCGTTTTGCTGATTGAAGATGACAGCGCCGTCGCGCAGTCGATCGAGCTGATGTTGAAGTCGGAGAGCTTCAACGTTTACACGACCGATTTGGGGGAAGAAGGCGTCGATCTCGGTAAACTATACGATTACGACATTATTCTCCTCGACCTCAATCTGCCCGACATGTCCGGCTACGACGTGCTCAAGCAGCTCCGGGTCTCCAAGATCAAGACACCGATTCTGATCCTCTCCGGCCTCGCCGGCATCGAGGACAAGGTCAAGGGTCTCGGCGTCGGCGCCGACGACTACATGACCAAGCCCTTCCACAAGGACGAGCTGGTGGCCCGCATCCACGCGATCGTGCGCCGCTCCAAGGGCCATGCCCAGTCGGTCATCCAGACCGGCGACCTCGTCGTCAACCTCGACACCAAGACGGTGGAAGTCGGCGGCCAGCGCGTGCATCTGACCGGCAAGGAATATCAGATGCTGGAGCTCCTCAGCTTGCGCAAGGGCACGACCCTCACCAAGGAAATGTTCCTCAACCACCTCTATGGCGGCATGGACGAGCCGGAGCTGAAGATCATCGACGTCTTCATCTGCAAGCTCCGCAAGAAGCTCGCCAACGCCTCCGAGGGACGCAACTTCATCGAGACGGTGTGGGGCCGCGGCTACGTGCTGCGCGAGCCGCACGAGGCCGACGAGCGCATCCCGGCCTGATCCTGGGTTTACGTCGCGCGCCCTCGGGCTCGCTCCTTCCAGCCTGGACCCCGCCGCAAATGGCGGGGTTTTGTTTTTGGGGTCGCCAACGCCGCCTCATCGTCCTCCCGCCATTGAACCGCTATCCTTTCCCCGCCGACGAATGGTCGCTGCACGATGGGGGAACGATCATCCTGCTCGGCTTCGTGGCACCGCTGGTCAGCGCCATCGCCCATTCGGCCAATGTGCTGGATTGCGTGATCTGGGCGACGATCGCACTGGTCGTGCAGGTCATCGTGTTCTTCCTCGTGAAGGTCCCGGTGCCGAACCTGTCGGCGCGGATCTCTGCCGGCGAGTTTGCCCCGGCGATCTGGCTTGGCTCACGAGCCGTGTGGCTCTCGATCCGAGAAGACGAGAGCCCGATCACGGGCAACCGCTCGCGGTTTCTACCACATGCGATTTTGTGAGGCGTGTCGTTCCGGGCTCGGCGCTATCGCGCCGCCCCGGAATGACAGATGAGATCACCGCGCCGCAGCCACCTTCAACGACGGCGGCATCAATCCGCCCATGGGGCGGCCGGAGCGCAAGGGGTTGAGCTGGTAGAGACCGCCGCGATCGGCGATGGGGCGGAACGCATCGGAGATGCCGATGACGGATTCGGCGGCGCCAAGCAGCAGCGTGCCATCGGCCGCCATGCCCTTCGCCATCCGCTCGAAGATCACCGCCTTGGTGTCCTGGTCGAAATAGATCAGCACGTTACGGCAGAAGATCACGTCGAACGTGCCGAGATGGGAGAAGTCCTGCAACAGATTGAGCTGGCGGAACTGCACCATCGATCGAATGTCAGGATTGAGCTGCCAGACGTCCCCGACTTGCGTGAAGTGTTTCACGAGGAGCTGAATCGGCAGGCCGCGCTGCACCTCGAACTGGCTGTAGATGCCGGCCTTGGATTTCTCCAGCACCTCCTGCGACAGATCGGTGGCGACGATCTCGATACGCCAGCCGGCGAGCGCAGCACCCATGTCCTTCAGGCACATCGCGATCGAATAGGGCTCCTGCCCCGTCGACGATGCCGCCGACCAGATCCGGAGTGACCTGCGCGCCGCGCGCCTCTCGACCAGACCTGGAATGATCGTCTCGCGCAAATGGTCGAACGGAATCTTGTCGCGGAAGAAGAAGGTCTCGTTGGTGGTCATGGCTTCGACCACGTCGGTCGCGAGCCGGCCGTCACCATTTCTGATCTTCAATACGAGATCGGCAATGCCCGAGAGGCTCGACTTGCGGGCCAGCGGCAGCAGCCGGCTCTCGACCAGATATTGCTTGTCGGCCGACAGGTCGAGACCGGAGCGCTCCTTCAGGAACTTGCGCAAATATTCGTAGTCTACCGGCGTCACGAGCGGTCCCCCGCAAACAGACGATTGACCTTGGCGCCGATCTGGTTCAGCGGCAGGATCGCCGCGCAGATGCCGGCATTGGCGGCCGCGCCCGGCATGCCCCAGACGACGCTGGAAGCCTCGTCCTGCGCGATGACACTGCCGCCGGCAGCGACGATGTCCTTGCCGCCGCGCATGCCGTCGGCGCCCATGCCCGTCAGGATCACGGACAGGATGCCGCCGTGCCAGATGTCGATGGCGGAGGTGAAGAGCGGATCAACCGCAGGCTTGCAGAAATTGACGGCGGGGCCGTCGTCGAGCGCGATCACAGCGTCGGTGCCGCTGCGCACGACGCGCATGTGCTTGCCGCCGGGCGCCAGGTAAATCCGTCCCCGCTTCACCGGCTCGCCGTCGATCGCCTCGGCCGCCGGCTTGCGGCTCGAACGCGCCAGATGCTCGGCAAGAATGGTGGTGAAGGTCGGCGGCATGTGCTGGGTGATCAGCACCGGGACGCGATCGATCACCGGGCCGAGCTCGGTGACGAGCGCCATCAGCGCCTGCGGACCGCCGGTTGAGGAGCCGATCAGCAGCACCTTTGGCGCCTGGGTCGAGAACGGGCGCGTGGCCGGCGCTCCCGCCGACGGCGCGGCCGAAGCCGGCGCGGCGGGCCGCGCGACGGCCGGTGCACGTACAACCGGCGCGGGGCTCGCGGGCGCCAGCGGCGGGCTCGCAACCGTGGACCTCCTGCGCAGGCGCGCGCCAAGGTGGCGGATCTTCTGGACCAAATCGTGGTGGAAGATGTCCGCGGCCGACGCCTCGCGCGTCGATTCCGGCTTCGGAATGTAGTCGGCCGCGCCGAGCGACAACGCCTTGAAGCTGATCTCCGCGTTACGGCGGGTCAGCGTCGAGGCCATGATGATGACCAGATCGCGCTTCTTCGCCAGCAGTTGCGGCAGCGCCGAGAGGCCGTCGAGCTCGGGCATTTCGATGTCGAGCACGGCGACATCGGGGTTGATGCGTTCGATCTGGTTGACCGCCTCGAGCCCGGTGCGCAGCGAGGCCGCAACCTCCATGTCGTGCTCGGCACCGACCCAGCGCGAGATCAGACCGCGAATGACGACGGAATCGTCGACGATCATGACCCGCAACGGCCCGGCCTCGCGCGACGAGCCCGTGGTCGAATTACCTGCGAACGCAACACTCATTACTCACCAACTCAGACTGAAACGGTTCAGTTGAAAACAAGCGCCGAAGGATCCGTTCAGCCTCCGGACGGTCGCTCAGATAAGGCCGACTTCCTGGAATTTCGCCGTCACGATGTCCTTGTCGAAGGGCTTCATGATGTACTCGTTGGCGCCGGCGTGCAGCGCGCGCGCGATGTGCGCGACGTCGTTCTCGGTGGTGCAGAACACCACCTTGGGCTGGTCGCCGCCGGGCATGCGCCTGAGATGGCCGAGGAACTCGTAGCCGTCCATGACGGGCATGTTCCAGTCGAGCAGCACCGCATCGGGCAAGCCGCGCTTGCAGGCTTCCAGCGCCTTCTCACCGTCTTCGGCTTCGAGGATCTGGAAGTCGAGGCCCTCCAGGATCCGGCGCGCAACCTTGCGGATGACGCTGGAATCATCAACGACGAGACAAGTTCGCATGTGAACCTCTGCTTCCTTCCCCTTTGCCGGGGCGCTTTCAGTTGCAGGCCCGATGACGGCGATGCCGCCGTATCAGGCTGCCATCATCTCGGGCGCGAGCTCGAGGACGCGATCGACGTCGAGGACGACCATGAGCTGGCCGTCGAGGCGGTGGACGCCGCCGGCGAGCTTGGCCATGCGGGAGTCGAGGTTGACGGGGTTGTCTTCCTTGCCGTCCTCGGGCAGGCGCAGCACCTCGCCGATCTGGTCGATGAGCAGGCCGTAGGATTCGCCGCGCAGGTC
>NZ_JADPKD010000003.1:0-11708 GCF_023073735.1 Bradyrhizobium sp. 160 | reverse complement strand
TCGTTCCAAAGCAGGCAGCGCAACAGACCAATCTGTAGGGGGTCAATTTTGGACGCCGATCCCCCTGCTTAGGGGGTCAATATTGCAGGCCGAATGACACCTTGACCAGGTCGTCGCGTTCTCGCCGAAGCAGATCGAGCTTTCGAGCGACTTCGGTGTCCTTCTCAGCGAGCTGCTTCTGGAATCTCTCCCGGGTTTCTTCTATGAGCGGCGCGGCCAGTGACTGCGTCAGCCGAATAGGATGATTGCAATTGGGGCAGTGAAGGATCGGGCCTTGTGTGGCGAGCGTGGTAGCCTTGAGGTTCATCGGATGTCCTGCGGTCGGTTGGAATCGTCGTTAGATAGGTGGAGCTTTTCGGTCAGTCGTAGCGTGGTAGCGGAGTTGCTTGACGTCCTTTTCGGCGTCGCCGCTTCGGGGTGTGCCGCCGGACGGCTCGCTTCTTTCTTCGCAAGACGAGATGGCGAAGATCCTGTCGTCCATGCCGCCAAGAAGCGGCGAGGGCGTGATGCCCGACACGTCGGAGCGTCTGCATGAGGAAATGCCGCGCCTCCGCCGAGCCGACGAGAGCGCTTCTGAGAAGGCATGTCATGAGTAGATCGCGATCCCCAGCCGATGAAGGACGTCGAGCAAGGAGGCTGACGATTTCCGACGAGGAGCCGGAGAGTGCGTCCCTCAGGTGATGCCTGACCAGCGCATAGCGGTTCAGCAGCAACACCACGACGCGAAGGTCGAGATCATCGAAGTCATCCGCGGCTAGTGTCCGCCACCAGTGGAGTGGGTCCGCGCTAGGCTTTACGATCGTGTGGGCGCGCGGCCGATGAGTCGAATGTCGCGTAGGATACGGCGAGACGTTCGTGGGGTCCCGGATCTCGTCCGTCATGCATCGACCTCTATTGTGAAGGACGGGTTGTAGCCCGCGACCTCGTCGGCATATCCGCAAGGATTCGAGATCAGCCGCGTGCGACCGCGGAAGAAGTCGACCGGGTAGTGGACGTGACCTGAGATCCAGTAATGGGGCTGGAAGCGATCTATCAGCTCATCGAGGCGCGATGCGAACGCCGCTGAGATCATCTCAGACCGGTTGGGCGGGGCAATGTGATCTAGAGTGGGCGCTGCATGGGTCATTGTGATCGTGGTGCCAGCATAATCCCGCGCGAGTTCGGCTTCGAGGAATACTCGGGAGCGCTGGTGCAGCAGACGCGCTTCAATCGGTCTGAAGCGCTTCCATGGATTGCGTTGCCACTTGATGCGCTTGTGATCACGCATCATCTCGGATGCGATCAGCATTGCCCCATCGCGCAGGTTCCTTCCGAGCAGATCGTAATCCGTCCACAGCGTGCAGCCCAGGATGCGCAAGCGGCCGAAGGTGGCTACGCCATCCTCCAGAAGATGAACGCCGAGCTCGCGGGCGCATTCGCGTCCTTCAGCCAGTTGATCGAAATAGGAGCCACCGTAAAATTCATGATTTCCGGCGCACGTCACGATTTCAACGTTCGGATAGGCAGCCCGCATTTCTCTGATGGCGCGCTGCAATCCCTCACACGTGTCACCGGCGATCAACACGATGTCGGTGCCCGAGACCAGCGGGGGGAAGCCGCGGGCGCCGGGATAGCCGATGTGCAGGTCGGATGAGATCTGAAGCTTAAGCTTCATCGTTCGTGGTCGCGCCGGAGGAGGGCAACGGGAATGGAACGACGCCCGTAGCTGCGCCG
Organism: Bradyrhizobium sp. 160; assembly: GCF_023073735.1. Classification (NCBI taxonomy): domain Bacteria; kingdom Pseudomonadati; phylum Pseudomonadota; class Alphaproteobacteria; order Hyphomicrobiales; family Nitrobacteraceae; genus Bradyrhizobium; species Bradyrhizobium sp. 160. The sequence continues at coordinate 9,995 of NZ_JADPKD010000003.1, read as the reverse complement.
GGCTAGATAGATGTTGTATACCTTCCAGGATGTCGAAAGGCGGGCTCGTCTGCGCCACGGCAACGGCATTTGCTCCAGCCGGTTGGAGAGAACAAGAGCGGCACCTGGATTCACAAAAGCGCAGTTCAAGAGCGTGGTCATGACCAGGTCGACGTGTGGACCGATGCGAGCGGGGATCGTCATTCTAAGAGCCAGACTGCAGGCCGTGGCTGCGTCGCCCTCAATGGCGGACCTCAAGTCGCCCATAGTTGTCATGACGCCCCGAACACATGAGGCGACCTCATCCTGCAAGCACTGATCGAAAGTTTCGGCCGGCAGCGACCGCCAATACGTCAAGACGGCCGGCCAGCTTTCCTGTTCATCGTTTGAAACGGTCTTACTCATAAGCAATGCTCCATCGCTCGCGCGGAATGCCGCACGTTTGCCGCCGATGCGGCAGGTCATCGAGAGATTTCGAGTGCCGTTATGCCCAAGCGCCGACGAAGCAGCGCGCGAGCGACAGCCTCATCCGGGACGCGGTAGCGGTGGACCCGTCGGCGTTATGCGAGGGGCATGAGAAGGAACGAGGATGGCCGTTATCGAGCACGCTGGAGCCCACGAGCGAGCGCAATCCCCGCCGGTCCGGACCGCTGAAAGGCCGGCACCGCTGAGGGCGGCTATGTGGTGCTGTCGTTCTTCGAGGGCAGCACGAGGGTGTCCACCGGGCGGCGGATTGCGGCGGAATTCGCAGGCCGCATGAAATTGATTATCGAAAAGAGAAAAAGTGGGGCTACGGGACTTTGAGCCGACCATCAGAAAATCCCCGCCACCGGCATTGAACGGAGGACACGAGAGTCATTCATTCGCACCAAGCTCTCGCTGTGCACGACCCTGATGGAATAAGTTTGTCGCCTGATGGCTTCCATGGCGACGACAATGGAAGTCATCTCCATCTTCGAATGGTCGATCGGGCGGTCGCTGGGACTGCTGCCGCCGATGTATGGGTGACGTGGACCGCCGCCCGCGAGGGGCCGCGCTCGTAGGACAGCCAACGGGCTAGTCGCCGTATGGCTCACTGAGATTTTAGATTCCATGGGTTTGCTCCGAAGCGCATCTACGCGCGTATCAAACCGTGGGCCCGAAGTACGGCAAAAATGTGTTTTCGGTTACATTTATGTCCGGCGTCCAGCGGTTCGTCTACGAGGGTCAGCGTTGGCGAAAACGCGCCTCAAGAGCATCGCGCGGTTTTGCGCGGATGCAGGGCGTACCCAACGCCTTTCCATCGAGCAGTTTCGGATTCTTCATTGCCGCCTAGGCGAAAAGCTCGAAGAAGAATCCTTGGAAACGAATCCTTGAACTCTGGACAGCCCGTCGTCGGTACCTCATGGATGAGAGAGGACCCCAGACGGATGGCTGCACTTGGCTCGAGGCGAACTACGCCCGCTTCTTTCGCCGACTATGATCAGGCGCAGTCGCGAGATTGCCGGCATCAATCAGGCACGTCTGGCTTCGCTCGCAGGGATAACAAGAAAGACCGTGGTCGCTGTCGAGTCCGCGCTTCCCGAGAAACCGGACGCCAGGCGTCGCGCCGTGCTCGAGAAGATTAGATGGGTATTCGAGCACGGGTTCGAATTGGAGTTCACGTTTGCCGACCATGCAGAAGGTGAAGGAGTCCGGAAGAAGCCCAAGTCGATATAAGAGCTCTGCCCCCAAAACGAACGTCACTGCGGCTAGACGTTATGGTCAGCACTTGCAGCCCACCCACTGCGAGAACGAGGGTCACAGACGACGACTTCAAGGGCTCGAAGAGCGCGCCGCACCGATCGGAGCTTGAGCGTGACGTCAATCCGGATAGCGGCCGCCGGCTGCGAAATAGGCTTTCAGAAGCGCATCACTCCAATCTTTCATCGCAGCGGTCTTCTCCGGTATGCGCTGCGCCTGGAAGTACCATCGCTTTCCGGTCCGGCCGACGCGGTCGAGTTCGTCTCTCCGGTCACCGGCGATCTCGTGCCCGATCACCAACGAGGCAGTGCCGGGGGGCAGGTTGGTGTGATCGAGAATGAAATCGCCGAGCGTCGAGCGGATGATGTGCATCGAGAACGGCGGAATCCCGCGTAGCACGTCGCGATGATTGCCTTCGCGCAGGCCTCTCATGTTGCGCAGATGGTTCGCGAGAGCCGATCCGGAAACGGCGACGTCGCCAACGCTCACGACACGCGAGGCGAACACCCATTTGCTGTTGCGCTCGACTTTACATTTGCGCTCGGCGTCAGCCTTCTTCCAGTCGCGCATGCAGCAGTTGATGATGTGCAGGCCCAAGGGAGGGACCGGCAACGCGAAGGCGTCGTGGGTCTTCATGACTTCGGGCTGCCAAGTGGCCAATCCCCATCCGGGCTCGCCTTGTGGATCTTTGAATTCGACGTCCTCGAGAGCGATCCAAGTCCCGGAGCCGCGGCGATGCCCAGTCAGGGCGTCCCACCATAGGCCCCAGCGAACGGACGGCGAGACGCGCGCGTTCCCGACCCGCGAAGCGCAGAAACGTTCGTGCTCGGCCAGGAGCTTACCCAGGTGCTCCACCTTGAAGTTCTCCTTCTTCTTTCGGAGCGCGGCCTGTCTCTTGACCTTCTCCTTCACCTCCTTGTCGGTGCGCTGACGTTTCTCGGCGGCCAGCCACCAATGGCGCCCTGTGAGTCCACTTTCCTTCCGCTTGTACGTGGCGGCCCAGGTCAGCGCAGCCTGGCCGTAGGCGCGGAACTTGCGGTAGGCGGTGTATCCGCCCGTTTCCCTTGCGTGAAGCTTCGCCTGGACGTCCTCGAACCAGTCCTCGTTGAGGTCGACGAGCCGCTTCTTCTCGTGTTCCGCCACCTCTGGCCGCGCCAAGACGAGGCGCGCATCGTTCTGAGTGTCGGGCGAAGGATAGATGGGCTTACCGGATGCATCCTCGCGCATCTCGCCGAGATGCGTTTTGTACGCCTGGACGAGCTTTCCCCAGGTCCAGCCGGAAGGCTCTTCCGTGGTGCCGTCGCTCTGTGGTCGGCCGTTCAGCATTGCCCATTTGGTTCGGGCTTCCCTTTGGGCCTCCCGCAGACCAAGGAACTGGTTGTCAGCCGCAGAGCGGCGTCTCCGCGACTCCGGGATTCTGGCGGCTTTGGCGGCCGGGATCGCGGACCCGATCTTGACGGTTCGGGCGCGCGTCTTCACGAGCCAGGAAGCTGCATGCCCGCGGACCCGAAGTACCCAGTATGGCTGCTTGATGTCGCAATAGTCGATGATCTCCTTGGTTCCCTCAATCGCGAGTCGGATTGCGTCCTCGACGATATCGGCGCTCATCTCTACCCGACGGGTCGGCATGTTGCTTCTCCAAAACCGAAGATTTTGGTGGTACGTACCACATCGGTACCGTCGAAGTCCAAAGATCTTGTCGGCGGAAAGGTGGGTAGGAGCGGTTTTGCCTCATTTTTTAGAACTTTATGTGCCGAAACTGCCGTGCGAGCGCGCTAGACTACAAGAGGCGAGAGATCATAATCCTGGGGTCGGGGGTTCGAGTCCCTCCCCCGCTACCAGATCCAGCGTAAACCCTTGATGTCCCAAGTCTTGGCCGATCGACATTTCGACGCGAGGGATGTCTCATTGATAGATCCGGAACGGTCGCTCATCAATGTCAAGCTAGCGCAAAACGAGCGCTCAGATCCGGGTCGCACACGCCCGGCTTGTCGCTGCGAGGCACTACATCTGGCAAATGGGGATCGTGGGAGCTTGCTGATCCTTTGGTGTTGGCAGACGGTGCGTGGCGATCCAGCGGTCTAAGCAATATCAGCGATCTCGCCAGCGCATCCTGGCGCAAACTGTGCCGAAACATCGGCGTAGCCCTCTTCGACCTGCCTTGAGGCAACTGAGCGAGCCGCATCTCCATCCGCTCAGCACCTTCATCGTGCGACCGAGCTGAGGGACGCAGCGGTTCCCCCAAAGGGGGCGCCGTTCCCGAGCGGATGGCCTGTTCGAGCGAGAATCGGGGCGACTCAATGCATGAGCAACGGACGAGAATCTCCGTAATACCCCACGTCGTTTGAAGCGAAGTCCTGTGCACAGATGCCGATGCACCGCCTCAATCGACCCGTCGTGGCGTCATGACAGCCCCTTGGAGCTGCCGCGTAAACGTGCTCTGCCAAAGCCAGAATTCACACTCAAAATCAAAGCGTTGCTCCGATACCATCGCCTCACGGCCGCGTGATATTTGTGCAACATCGGCGCGAAAACGATCCACTTGAGGGCAAAACGGTGACGTCTTTCGTTGATTGATCAGGCCTCTTGGGCTCTTATCCAACCCGCGACGGAGGGGGGCATCCCGAGGTCGTCCCGTTCTAGGTGGTTCGCTTAAGTAGACCATCGTTACGAGGATGCGTTGATTTTCAACGTCTTTTCGCGGGTAGCTCAAATGGCTTTGTACGAGGATTTGTACGGGGCTTCAACTTGGAGGGTTAAAATGAAGTTCAAGGGCCTTTTGCTCGGTTCCGCGGCAGCTCTGCTCGCCGTTGGGGGAGCACAAGCGGCTGATCTTCCCGTAAAGGCCAAGGCGGTCGAATACGTGAAGATCTGCTCGCTCTACGGTGCGGGTTTCTACTACATCCCCGGCACTGACACCTGCATCAAGCTGGGTGGTTACCTGCGCGCTGAAGTCGCGCTGAACACAAATGCCGATTACAGCGGTCAGTTCACCGGCTCCGGTGGCGCGCACAACCGGCTGAGCAACTACTACACGATGCGTGCTCGTGAAGACCTTAACATCGACACGCGCACCGCGACCGAGTACGGCGTCGTCCGTACCTTCTTCGATGCCGTGTTCTCGTGGACGTCGGGTGGCTACACCGGCGCTGGTACTGGCCTGACAGGCGGTGCTACGGCCTACGACGCCGCCCCTGCAGGAACGGTTGGCAACGGCTCGGTCTCGGGTGGTGCGCTCGGCGTGTACTACGCCTTCATCCAGTTCGCCGGCTTCACCATGGGTAAGGCCGTGTCGCAGTTCGACGCGCCCTGGACTGGCTATCCCGGCAACAACTTTGACGCTCTCGTCGGCGGCGGCAACACGGTCACTGGTGTCAACCAGTTCACCTACACCGCTGACTTCGGTCAGGGCATCACGGCATCGTTCTCGGCGCAGGACCAGTCGGCCTACTATCAGGCGGGCAACATCAACCTTGGCGTCCCGGGCACGGTCCTTACGGCGGCAACTGGTACGGGTATCCTCGGCGGCGCCTATGGTCTCAACGACATCGGCGGCACGCGGTCGCCCGATCTGGTTGCGATGGTGCGTGTTGACCAGGCTTGGGGCCTGTTCCAGGCTTCGGTTGCCGCGCACGACAACCATGTTGGCTACTACGGTGCGTCCGAGGTGACGGGCCATCCGGACGACAAGTGGGGCTGGGCTGCTCAGCTGGCCTTGTCGATCAAGAACATCCCGACCGGCGCGGGTGACGTGATCAACGTTCAGGGTGTCTACACGGACGGCGCGACCCGCTACAACTTCCAGCCGACCGCCAACCCGGGAACTTGGTCCTCGTTTGGTAGCACTGGCTTGGCCGGCGCCTACCAGAGCATTGGCTTCGCCAGCGCTCCTGACACCGTGTTCGTGACCGGTGGGCAGCAGGAGAGCATCAAGACCTGGGGTGTGCGCGGTGCTTACACGCACAACTGGGATCCGTACTGGAACTCGGCCATTTACGGTGCTTACGCTCAGGTGAAATTCCCGGGCGGTGCGGCTGCAGCCGTTTGCGCAAACTTCTTCGCGCTCGTGGCGACCGCTGCCGGCACGACCTGTAACCCGGACTTCAACATCGCCCAGCTCGGCCTCATCACCCGCTGGACCCCGGTGAAGAACCTGACCTTCTCGGCGGACTTCAACTGGACCCATCTGGACCAGAAGTACTCGGGCGCTGTTGGCGTTCCCCTTCTGGCGACTGTGGCCAAGCCGGCGGCGACCTACGAGCTGAAGGATCAGGACAGCTTCACGCTGCTGCTCCGCGCCCAGCGCAACTGGTAAGTTTGGTCTAACGACCTGACCTCCAAAGGCCCTCGGCGGGAAACTGCCGGGGGTTCTTTCGTTGATGGTGACACTCCAGAGGGACCAATGGCGCGGGGACTGACGAGCGAGGCACTACGACCCGCTGCTTCTGAACAGATAAGCAGATTGGTTAGGTCTATAAGCGCTTCGCTTGGCGAGGTTCAGGCCACTTGGGCTGGCAAGCTCCAGCTGAGCGTTCCGCAATTGAACATGCTCCTCATCATCTCAGACGCGGATGACAAGGCCGGGATGTCCGTAAAATCGGTCGCGGAGTTGCTTGGGATCGAAAGTACGTATGTCACTGCCCAATCGAAAACCTTGGTCGGAAGAGGATTGCTACAGAAGCGAAACTCCCACACCGACAAGCGGATGATCTATCTCTCACTTACGCCAAAGGCTCGAAAGCAGCTTGAACAACTGGCTCAGACAAGGAATACGCTGGATACCTCGATCAAGCGCGAGTTCGGTGAAGTCGGCACATTAAGAACAATCGAATTACTGCAGGACCTACAAAATTGCCTTCTGCGCTGCCGTCTGAGATTGCGGCTCGAAGAGTAGAGCGTTAGCGGAAGTGTGGGCTGCCGTATTTAGTTTGAAGCCGCGCAGCACGGGACGGAATGCCAGTGAGGGTTGCATGGTCATATTTCCGTTTGGTTTCTACATCTTAGAGGGCGCTTCTCCCGTTTATGTCGGCAATAACTTGGAAGCGCAGAGGATCACGGTCGCCTGGATGGACGCGAACCCCGACAAGGTTTGCCTTCGCTCTGAGGCAGTTGGGCCTACGGAGCTTGCAACGAAATTCCTGGGCTGGGATGGAAGTGGTGGTTCCGCCGGGATGGGTCAGGCCCCGTTCTTGTTCGCAACTACCTGCAGCTGCGAGGGGAGGCCCCTTATGAAACGCCTCTACCGCGATTACGAAGCTGCGCTGGCTGGGCACACTGAGCTGATCGAACTTGCTAAGAGCAAACTGCATTGAACAGGCTGCTATTGAGCGGTCAGCGACCGTGAAAAAGCGGGCTTCAACGGTACATGCTACCCTCGTGCAGACCCTCGGCGCGCCCCTACGACACGACTTCAGGGAGATTGGCGCACTCCTCTGTTGTGAGAGCGTTCTTCCGGCATGAGTGTCTAAGAGGACGGCAGCTGACCTGTCTTGCTCGGCGCCTGCCTGGACCCGCAGGATACGAGGAGCATCAATGGCTGCCTGTGCTGACCTCTAGGGCTGCTTAGGCTTGCCAGCCAGCTCATCGACTGGTGATCCCTTAGGGTCTACCCGACTGAGACACGCGCCTGAGACACAAAGATTGTCTCAATGGCATCGAGCTTCTTCTTCCGACACGCTGTTGTCACAGCGTCTAAGCCCAATCGAGACAAGAGCGACCGGCGCGCGACTGGGAAGTCAGATCAGCTTACCGGAGCCGGGCGGCGGCCGCGACCTTTAGTCCGTGTTTTTTGAAGCCGCCCCCCTCGGCTTTGCAAAATGGGGCCCACCTCAAGAAAGGGGACCCGCGAAAAGGACTTCGAGGGAAGTCGCGGAATGTCCTTGTGTACTGTTCGTAATTCGGTCATTCTTCGGACAGTCACTGATCGCGCGTGCAGGAAATCATGGCCAAATCGCATCTCAAGCTTGTCAAGCCGTCCACCGTAAATCGAACAGTCACACCGAAGCGCCTTCCCAATGCCGACCTGCGTACCCGCGAGTACCTGACCGAGGCCGAGGTCGAGCGGCTGCTTGAGGCCACCAAGGGCAACCGATGGGGTCACCGCGACGGCACCATGATCCTCGTGGCATACCGCCATGGCCTGCGGGCGGCTGAACTGGCGGACCTTCGCTGGGATCAGATCGACTTCGCAACGGCCACCCTGCACGTCCGCAGGGTCAAGCAGGGCAGCCCGAGCACGCACCCGATCCTTGGGGACGAACTGCGGCGCCTGCGGCGGCTCCAGCGTGAGCAAGAGCCCAAGTCGCCCTTCGTGTTCACGTCGGAGCGCGGGGCGCCCTTCACTACGGCGGGCTTCGCGCGGATGGTCGAGCGTGCAGGCGCGCAGGCGGACCTCGGGTTCAAAGCCCACCCCCACATGCTGCGGCACGCCTGCGGGTTCGGGCTGGCCTCCAAGGGGCACGATACCCGAGCCCTTCAGGCTTACCTCGGCCACAAGAACATTCAGCACACCGTGCGATACACCGAGCTGTCCCCCTCGCGGTTCCGCAACTTCTGGCGTGATTGAGCGCCGGACCGCGACATATTGTTCATGTCCGATTGGAATAAGTTTATGACGAGATGACAATGTAACAAAGCGGGCCGGAAACGGGCCTCCGATGACGAAATCCCGGCCTCCGAGCGATTGACCCCCGAGACCGCTACGCCTCACGCTTCCGGTGAGACCCGGCTCATCGGGCGCTGCTTCAGTTTATGTCTATGCTCCGGCGCGAACGCATCAGGGAGAACGTAGAGTTCCCGAAGGTTGAGGTTTGCGTTCACACGGTGAGCTGACTATCTGGGTCACAGTCATCCCCAAGCGCAGCACGCAGGTTCACCTTGGCCCCACCTGGGCTAAAGAGGCCAACCTGCCATCAACAGAAGCGATGCGCCGACATACGGCAGCACGGAGAGTTCCTTGGACGTGAAATCAGAGCTACAAGCCCAACCCCTGCAACCCACGAGCCCCGAAGCCGACAAGAACGAGCAACAGAGCCTAAGCGCTCTCAAGCGCGACTTGCCCCTGCAAGGGTCAGACGAGTTTCACGAGCGTTGCGAGCGAGCCATGGAGGCCGTCTGTCGGAAATACGCCTACACGGCGCAGCACGGCGGGGTTGTTCTTCGGCGCAATCCGCTGAAGCTGGCTCCGCTCACCGACCATGTGTTCCACCGGATCAACAAGGCCGAACACGGCTTCCGTTACCGGGACAGCGGTGGCCGCGTGAAGGTCTGGTTTCCCACCTTGGAGAAGGTGTTGTCGCAGTACTTCGAGCCTGAGTATCACGAGGAGGCATACGACGGCGCGTTCGTGATTGCTGAGCGGGTGGAGTTCATGCCCGGCGAGCCCGAAATAGCGCACGACGACGACGGCTGCCGCGTGTTGAACCTGTGGAGACCTGCCCCATGGGTCGCCCAAGAGGACGCCGAGGAGCCCAAGGTGTTTCTGGAGCACTTGTCCTATCTCTTCGATAACGATGAGGCGGCGATCAATCACGTCCTCAATTTTCTGGCTCACCTCGTGCAGAAGCCGCATGAGCGCATCGGGCACGCCCTGTTGTTGACCAGCGAGGCCAAGGGCATCGGCAAGTCCACCTTAGGCACGGTGGTGCGGCGTCTGGTCGGTGAGCAGAACAGCCGGGTGGCCCAGACGAAGGACCTCAAAGGCTCGTTCGACGGATGGCTCGTGGGTAAACTCGTGGTCCAAGTGGACGAGGTCTACGAGGCGGGCAACTGGGACTTGGCCAACAAGCTGAAGCCTCTGATTACTGAGCCTACGGTGAGCGCGAACATCAAGTACGGGCCACAGATCGAAATCGACAACTACGCCCGTTTCATCATGTTCTCAAATCACAGCGCGCCCCTGAACATCGAGGAGGGTGACCGCCGCTACTTCGTGTTCAACAGCAAGGCACAGCCCCGCGAGGACGACTACTACGACCGCCTCTATCGCTACATCGGCACTGACGAGGCGATGAACGACATCTTCACGTTTCTGAAGAGCCGAGACCTCTCGGGGTTCAATCCGTTCCGTCGCCCGCCGATGACCGAGGCCAAACAGCAGGTCATTGCTGAGAGCGAACACCCACTGCGTACCTACATCATCGAGGCGGTGAAGAGCGGCCATTTTCACGACAATCTCGGGGACGAGTTCTCGTATGGTATCCATTCGGCGTAGGCCGCAGGGTTACCGCCTGAGCAGTCCAGGGTTGTCTTTATAGAACCTGATCAGCTCGATGAGGTTTTCGATTCCAAAGTCG
>NZ_JADPKD010000086.1:0-11784 GCF_023073735.1 Bradyrhizobium sp. 160 | reverse complement strand
GTGAGTGTCGAGCAACTCAATGACGGGGTCGGTTGAGTTCGCGCCGTCCATTGTCGGCAGGGTCCTACGAGTGCTCCGTCTCGGTGGGCGGAACAGGATCCTGTCTCATGGAGAAGATGTGCAGGCGGCCGAGAAGGTCGGTGACCCTTCGGAGGTCCACATCCGGAAGACCGTCGTTGTCGATGATCGAGACCAGCTGCTTGGCATTGGCAGGGCTGTCGTAGGCCCATCGGATCACAACAGCGCCGACGACCTTCGCCTCCCGTTCATCCCTGGCTTGGATTTCTGCCTCCACACGTGCGGTCTCAGCGGCAAGCGCCGTCAGCCTCTGTTCCGGGGTGCGCTTGATGCGCTTCGGCTTGGTCTCGGTCGTGTCCATGTTCGAAGCTCGCTTTTTGAGAGTTGCATTCGAGGGGCGGGCAAAGCTAGGGTTGAGTCCCGAAGGGCGCGGTTACGTCTCGGACTGCGTCCGACACCCGCGGTCCTCAGGGGCTGCGCCCCGCCGGACGGCTTCCCCCCAGTCCGGCGCTTAGGCGCCGGACGTCAGGGTTCCTCACCCTGAAACCGAGCCAGCGTCGGGCCGCTGGACCACGTATGTGCGCACAGGGCGCGGTGACGGGATGGCGCTGTACCGCTTCGAGCTGAAGGTGATCGGCCGCTCCGGCGGGCGTTCGGCCGTCGCCGCAGCCGCCTATCGCTCCGGCACCCGGATGGTCTGCGCCCGCCGCGGCCAAGTCTTCGACTACAGGCGGCGCAAGGGCGTCTCGTCGCGCGAACTCCTCGCTCCCCCAAGCGCACCGGCATGGGCTCGCACGGATCGCCAGAAGCTCTGGCAGATGGTGGAGGCGAGCGAACGCCGGGTCGACAGTAGGCTCGCGAAAGAGGCCGTACTCTCGTTGCCGCGCGAGCTGAGCGTCGAGGATCGCGTCCGGCTGGTCCGCGCGTTCGTCGAGCGGGAGATTGTCGCGCTCGGTCTTGTCGCGGACATCGCGCACCACGACGGACGGACGGGAAAAGACGATCCGGACGGCGGCAATCCGCACGCTCACGTGCTGATCTCGACTCGTCGCGTCGGTCCCGATGGGTTCGAAGGCAAGGAAAAAGCTCTCGACGCTCGAGACACCCTGTTGCATCTCCGTGAAGCGTGGGCTTCGCATCTGAACGAAGCGCTCGAGCGTGCCGGAGCGCCGACGCGGGTCAGCCACCTCTCGCTCGCGGCACAATGCGAGGACGCCAAGGCTGAGGCTGCCGATGCGCGCGCCAGCGGTGACACGGAGAAGGCGGACGAAGCCGACGCAGCGGTTTTCGTGCTTGATCGGAAGCCGGAGCCGAAGCTCGGGCGGGGACACCACCTCCGAACCCGCGCTGGCATTCAGACCGACCAAGGCGAGGCCGTAGACGCGCTCCGGATTGAGCGTGCCCGCCGACAAACGCTGACCGCGACCCTGCGCACGCTGCTCCGAAAGGCCGCGCAGTTTCGGTTGCAACTCGGCGACCGCCTGCGTCAAAGCTTGAGCGAAGGTGCCATGGCCTCGCTGCGGGATACCAACCTCGCGGTGTCGGTGGGTCGCTTGGCACGCGGCGAAGGGGAGCGCCTGACTCCCGATGAGCGCATCAAGGCACAGGAACGACAGCGCGCGTTGAGGCACGAACAAGCTGAGCGGCGCTTGGCTTTGGGAGATGGTGAGCAGGCCTCGGCACGTGAGCGCGACCTGCGTCGAGAGGAGATTGAGCGCCATCGTATCGAACAGGAGTTACTGAGGGTCCGCGCCGTGATGCGGCGAGATCGTGGACGTGGGATCGGCCGCTGAGCGGCCGATCCACGGGCCGGCGCGCTAGTCCCTGCCCCACCCATCGTTCCGAACCGGCTTGCGGGACTTGGGCTTGCGCTTCTGTTCGGCCTTCGGGGTGAGGTTCGGCGGCACCGGAGCCGGAGCCGGCTGAGGAACGACGGGAGCGGGCTTGGCCTCCGCGTCTTTCTTGGCGCGCGCGTCGATGATGAGATCGCCGATGGTACGGTCGAAATTCGGCCCGTCATCGACGTTCGGTGGGACCTTGCACCGACAGGTCAGACACCGGTCAACGCGCACCCGGATCCGCTCAAACGCGCGTTCGTCCTCGGGCGTGATTTCCTTGTTGTCACGCTTGAGGAGCCGCACGCGGTCCCAGGTATCGATCTCGAAATCCTCGATCTCGCATTCCCAGAGTTCGATCCGCACGTCTTCCGGAACGGGGACGCCCGCAACGTACGTCGCGGTACTCAGAAGAAGGGCATTCTCCTTGCGGCACTCCCATGAAAGGTGACCGGCTCTCCTGACCTGTACGAGATATCGACAATCATGAGGGCGCAGCGGGTTTGAAGCTTCCGGCGCAGCGGAGGCATTCTGATCTTTGCGGTCTTCGTTCTGATTGGAGTTGGACATGTGAGGCCCCGGCATTTCCAGTTGCGAGGCCGTCTATGAATATCGCTCTTTGCCGAAAGTACAGAGCGGAGACCATTGGATAAGTGGGCCGGACCGGCAGACAGTATCTTGAAAAAGCTGAGAAATACTGCTACAAGGAGCAAGAACGACATCATAAAGACGGGAGAGACCCGTCACATGTGGAGGGGCATTCGCCACCCCAGTGAAGTCGATGGACTTCACTGGCCACATGTGAATACATTCTTAAAAGTAACCTAATGGAATTTGGCGGCTCGCCAAAGCCCGAATTGGCGGCAATTCACAGTTTCGTGAAGGAGCTGCCTAGGGTGTGGGCAGCCGCGGGGTGGCGTCTTCTGGGCTGTGATAATGACGCTTATCGGAGGTCAAGACGGAGTCGGTCATGGTGGCGCTGTTGGAGCAGATGCTCCGGGACGTGCGCCGGGAGATCGCCGCGATCGAGATGCGCTCGGCCGCGCGGACTGCTGGGCTCCTCGCCCTAATCCGGGATGGGGCCGACACCGCCGAGCAGGACCGGCTGATGTCGGAGGACATGCGCACCCTGGACGGCCTGCGTCAGGAACAGCGGGTGCTGAAGGAGGCCCTGGAACGCCCCGACCTCCCGGCGAGCGCCCAGGATCTGCTCGATCTCGCCGACGCGAAACTACGCCTTGTCCTTGAGGCCCGACTCCAGCTCCAGGACCTGAGGGGTCAGGGATGACCGTCGCGCCCGTCCCGGCCTCATCGCTCCTCGATGACGCGCTCGCGGACGCAGATCGGGAGATCGCCGAGACTGAGCGGCGGCGCGAACGGCAAGTTCACCTCCTCCACGGCCTCGACCCCGGCACGAAGGCGCGGACCTGCGCCGAGCGCCTCCTGTGCGAGATCGACTGGACCCTCTCAATCAACCACACGCACCGAACGCTCATCCAGAACCTGCTGGCGACCGAAACCTCCAACGACGTGGGTTCCCCGTGACCACCCTTCCTACCCCTGTCGCAGAGACCGCAATCGGCCCCGCGCTCGACTTGGAAGCGGTCGCCGCCCGCGCCGCCGGACTCGCTCGGCAGGCGCGCGCCGCTAACACGCTCCGCGCCTACGAGGCCGACTGGCGGGAATTCGCGGGGTGGTGCGCCGCCCGCGGCCTCGAACCGCTGCCCGCCGCCCCGGCCGTGGTCGGGCTCTACCTCGCCGACTGCGCCGACCGGCTGTCGCTCGCGACCCTCGCCCGGCGGGTGAGCAGCCTCGCCGCCCGGCACCGCCGGGCCGGGCTCGGCCTCGACGTGCGCCACCCGGCCGTGGCCGACGTGCTGGCGGGCCTCCGGCGCGAGCGCGGCTCCGCCCAGCGCCGCGCCGAGGCCCTGACCGTGCCGCGCCTGAAGCAGGTGCTCGCCGGGCTCGGCGTCGGCCTCGCCGACCGGCGCGACCGCGCCCTGCTCCTGGTCGGCACCGCCGCCGCGTTGCGGCGCTCCGAGCTGGCCGCCCTCGACGTGGCCGACATCGCCGTCCTGCCCGAGGGCCTGCGGGTCACGATCCGGCGCAGCAAGACCGACGCCGAGGGTCGCGGCGCGGTGCTCGCGGTCGGGCGCACGGGACAGGCGACGTGTCCGGCCGCCGCCTACACGGCGTGGCTTGCCGCGACCGGGATCGCCGAGGGGGCGGCGTTCCGCGCCGTCGACCGTCACGGCCGCCTCGGCGGGCGGCTGTCCGGCAACGCCGTCGCGCTGATCGTCCAGCGCCGCGCTGGCGCCGCCGGGCTCGACGCGGCGGCCTATGCGGGCCACTCCATGCGGGCGGGGTTCGCGACCTCGGCCGCCCATGCCGGGGTTGGCGAGATCCGGATCGCTCACCAGACCCGTCACGCCTCGCTCAGCACCCTGCGCCGGTACGTCCGTGAGGGGGCCCTGTTCGCCGACAATCTCGCTGTCGAGATCGGATTGTAGCGCTTCCAGGGCTCTCGTCTGGGACGCCCAGGAGTCCAAAGCGTAAGGCCCGACAAGGAGTTGCGGCTCGGTTATTGAAACGGTTATATTTTCCGCCATATCCTTCCAAGGGCGCGACGTGCTGCCGGATGGAGAGGGCCTTATGGACGTGGAAGAAGACCAGTCGCGCCAGATGGCGATCATCGAGCCCCTGCTGCTCGGCATCCACGACGCCTTGTACGAGGCGGTCGCCACCTACAACGGTGACGGGTACTCGGATGCGGTTCGTGCGCAGCACAGTGATCGCGCTGCCGCGTGCTGCATCTACGACCACGCCGAACGAGCGCTGATGGACCGCTTCGACGGCACGCCTGGGGTGAACTTCCTGGATCGCCGGGGGCTTCACCTGCTCAACTACCGGGATCAGGCGCTGATCCGGGTCAAGAAGGTGAACGGGTTAGGCCAACACGCTAACTACCAGACCCTGCAACAGCAGGATTATGACGACGAGATGCCCCTCCTCGATCTGCCCGAGGCGGCCGTGCGTCTGTATGCGGGCTACCAAATGGATGCCGCCGGGGCCGCGATCGAGCGGGTGATGATTGTCAGGCAGATCGGCAAGGACGTGATCTGGACGGCGCAGGTCACCGCTACGGAAGCCCAGGCTGCGTGGGTGGACATCACGCCGGAGCGGATCCCTGACACTGGTCGGACCGACTTTGAGGCGGCGCGTGCGAGACGAGGACGCTAAGTGACCGACGCGGTCTTCAACGCTGACATGCTGAGACTCGCGCGTGAGGCGCGCGAGATGACCCAGGCTGATCTGGCGAGAGAGGCGTCTGTCACGCAGGCGCTCATCTCGAAGCTCGAACACGGCCTGATCGGCCAACCCTCCGACGAGGTGCTGGGCAACCTCGCGAAGGCACTCCGCTTCCCTACAGCCTTCTTCCATCAGCGCGAGCGCGCGATCGGGTTCCCCGCCTTTCACTACCGCAAGCGCACGAAGCTCGGCGCGAAGCCACTCGCGCGGATCGGTGCGGTCATCAACATCCGGCGTCAGCACGTGGCGAGGCTCTTGCGCTCCTACGACCTGGAAGTCGCCAAGCCGATCCCTCAGATCGACCTGGACGAGAGCGGCCTCACGCCAGAGAAGGTCGCCGAGCGGCTGCGCGCGTACTGGATGCTGCCGCGTGGGCCGGTCGCCTGCGTGGTTGATACGATTGAGCAGGCGGGCGGCATCGTCATCATGACGAGCTTCCACACCAAGCTTCTGGACGGCATCAGCTTCCGTTCGGAGGGCATGCCACCGCTCTTCTTCATGAACAAGGATGTTGCCGGGGACCGCTTCCGTTTCTCGCTCGCGCACGAGCTTGGACACATCGTTATGCACACCGTGCCTGACGACGATCAGAAGATGGAAGAGGAGGCGCACCGCTTCGCTGCGGCTTTCCTCATGCCTGCCTCGGATATCAAATCATATTTGATATCTCCTAAGATTACTGCTCTCGGTAGAGTGAAAGCGTACTGGAAGGTCTCTATAAAAAGCTTGATTAAAAGAACTTACGACCTAAAATTAATTACTGATTCTCAGTACAAAAACATGAATGTTCAGTATAATAAATCTTTCAACGAGGGTGAGCCATACGAAATACAGGTAGAAGAACCTTGGCGCCTTAGAGATATCATCAAGTATCACTGCAACGAGCTTGGATACAGCTTGTCTGACTTGGCGCGCCTTCTGGCTGCGAACGAAGCCGACGTTGAGCGCGCGTATCTCCCGCGCCAGGGCCTACGCCTCGTGGTTTCGAACTGAGTTTTGGGTCCCCTTCTACGTGACGAGGACGCGTGTCCAGTAGGCGTTGTCTCCGCCGCCCTCGACTACGAGAACCCCATGGGTGAGGATATTCACGACGCTGCCACAGCGCTTGCCACGGCATATGCGAACGGCGATGTCTACCGTGCATCGGGCATGGTCCAGCGGGAACATAATGTCTCTGTACAAAAAACTACAAGATGTCCGCAGCGAGGAAGACGTCAAAGATGTTTACATTCAGGCGTTAGGCTTGAAGAAATATACCAAAGGGCTAATTGATATTCGTACGAAGGAAATGTGGTTCGAGGCTAAACATCACGGCAAGGACTCAAGTTATAAGATGTTCACCCAGCTTCTGCATTATGTGCAGGATGGGTTGAATAAAGGGGACGAGTTACCACCGTTCCTGGCAGTAATGGATACTGAGAAGGCGGCTCTGATGAAGACCGCTGATGTTATTCCATTTTTGAAAAAGAAGACGATAAAATGGGGCAAGTCGGCTACTAAATTCCCGAAGGAGGCGCTCGACCAAGTATCCGCGTTCATTGGAACAAGGATGGTCTCGTTCAGGATAGCGACGCACGAAGATGAATTCATCAGTACTGTAAAAGCCGCTCTGACAAAGGGCGATATTATCCGCATTTCGATCACGCCAGATAATTTGAAGCAAGTTTTCGATAAATGGGTCGAGATGATCGGTCGGGAAATCGGCGGTGCTCCGGTAGATAAATATGCCCTTCTCTTTTTCGCCGACATCATGCATGACGGAACCAAGGCGACTCATGAAAACTTGCCGGCCGAACTTCTCCATCAAGGAGAAGCGCCCGTATTTTCCCTCGACGGTAAACTTTATAAACTAGGTAATCGTGAGGGTTACCGTCAGTTCTGGTCAATTTATCACCGCCCACCAGATGAGGAGTATCGCAATTACTTATTAGAGCGTCGCGACTCCCTAATCCCGCTAGACGAGCGTAGCTTCAAGGGCGCTTTCTATACTCCACTCCACGTGGTTGATAAAGCCTACGATAAGTTAGCCGACGTTCTTGGGAAGAACTGGCAGAAGAACTACATAGTTTGGGACATGTGCTGCGGCGTTGGGAACTTGGAAACCAAGCATTCCAACCCGCGAAACGTTTTTATGAGTACATTAGATCAAGCTGACGTCGATGTTATGAAAGCTACTAGAACCTGCGTTTCCGCCACTCGGTTTCAATATGATTATCTCAATGATGACATTACGGCTGATGGCAGAATTGACTATAGCCTCACCAACAAAGTGCCGCCCGCTCTGCGGCAGGCAATCGCCGAAGGTCGAAAGATCCTGATACTTATCAATCCGCCATATGCAGAAGCTGCAAACATAGATAACATCACAAGTTCTCGTGGGAAAAATTCAGAGAGCAAAAAAAGCGTTTCAAAGACGCAGATTGCTAAAACGATCAGTGATTTTGGATACGCTTCGCGCGAACTATTCGTGCAATTTCTAGTGCGGATCGCCAAAGAGATACCAAACGCTACCTTGGCTATGTTCAGTACCTTGAAATATGTAAATGCTCCAAATTTTGAGCCATTCAGGTCGTTTTGGAATGCATCTTATCTCGGCGGTTTCTTGGTGCCTAGCAAAGCATTCGATGGTCTAAATGGGAATTTCCCTATTGGCTTCCTTATTTGGGAAACCGATAATTCCGCAAAAAAGAAGACACCAATTACAAACATAGTTGCGGAGGTTCTTAATAAAAAAGGCGAAGCAATTGGCGAAAAGCAATTCTATAATCTACCAAGTGAGCGATTTCTGAGCAATTGGATTAAGCGGGCAAGGTCTAATAAGGATGACGCCCTGCCCTTGAAAGGCGCGCTCGTGCCAACGACTAGTATTAAAGATGTGCGTGGCACTAAATGGGCAGACGGAGCGATCGGCGGAATGATTGCGCCCGGTGGTGATGTTCAACACGCAAATCTTACCGCCTTGCTATCATCAGGGTACTGTAGCGCAGGCGGTTTTTTCGTCACCAAGGAAAATCTCTGGAAATCGGCAGTTGTGTTTGCGGTACGGCGTCTAGTTAAGCCGTCGTGGCTCAATGATCGGGATCAGTTCTTACAGCCTGATGAGCCTCTTACTGAAGAATTTAAGATGGACTGCTTAGTCTGGATGTTGTTCAGCACACAAAATCTGACGGCTGGCGCGAACGGATTGGAGTGGAATGGTCGCCAATGGAGTCTGGTCAATCACTTTATTCCGTTCACCGAGGCTGAAGTTAATGCACCTGACCGATTTGAATCAGATTTTATGGTTCAATACCTACATAAAAAGAAGTTTTCGGTTGAGGCTTCCGCAGTCTTACGAGCAGGTAAAATCCTTTGGCAAACGTATTTCTCCATCACCGATGTATATAGCGTTCGTCAAAGCCTCAAACTCAATCGCCCCGATGTTGGATGGTATCAGATCCGATCCGCTCTTGGTCGACGCGAGGAACAGAAAGACAAAATCGAAACCGAATTTGCTGTCTTTGACTCAACCTACGAGACGCTGACATCGAAGCTAGCACCGATGATTTATGATCTTGGCTTCCTAAAAACTTAGCGTGCAGCAGCGGCTCATGCTGGTAAGCAAGCAGGCGAGATCTCGGGACACGAGGCGGAGAGAGAACGTTCGTCTCCGCGCTGTCAATCTGCATAGGTATGGGCGCTTAGCGTACGTTTTCGAACATCCTCTGCGATGACCCCGAGTTGGCGTAGACGAAATACCAAAGGTCCAAACCGGGTGAACGACGACGCCTTCACAGATGAGCTGAGATCGGCCCTGGAGGCCCTGATCTCGGAAGCCCGTGCAGCAGGCCCAGGGCGGGTTGTGACCGCGGCCGAGCGCGCTGCGATAATCTGGGTCACGGACCGCCAGGAAGCCCCCGAGGCCGCCCGCCGCGATCTGCCGGTACCAGAGACCGCACGCCGCTTGCAGTAGGATCCCGGCCGCCCTGGCTCCTGTGGTGGGCGACGCGATCTCTCGTTCATGACGGACACCCGTACCCACGACGATCTACGAACTTACAGCCTCCCAGATCCGGACTGGTGCACAACTGCGGTTCAGCCGGCGAGCCGACGCCACCATGGGCGTGCTTTCCAGGCTTCCAGCTCGGCGCGGGCCTGGGCGGTCTCCGCTTCGGCTCTCTTCTCCAAAGCACTCAACTCTACCCGTGATTGAGCCGCTGCGGCATCGGCCAATGCTAATCGCGCTTGCAGCTCGCGCTCGCGACCCCCGGCCTCCTCAACGACCTGGGCGAGTTGCCGAGCGAGAGCGGCGACCTCCCCGACTAAGTGATCGGATTTCTCAGTCTCGGCGCTCCTGTCAGCTACCGCCTGCGACAGAGCTTGCTGCGCCTCTGTGAGAGCCCGCTCGAGCCGTTCGATATGGGCGGTTAGGAAGGCAACGAAGGTCCTTTCGAGAGGGCCTTCGACAGGAGGCTCAGCATCGA
Source organism: Bradyrhizobium sp. 160 (assembly GCF_023073735.1). Lineage (NCBI taxonomy): Bacteria > Pseudomonadati > Pseudomonadota > Alphaproteobacteria > Hyphomicrobiales > Nitrobacteraceae > Bradyrhizobium > Bradyrhizobium sp. 160. The sequence goes on along the minus strand of NZ_JADPKD010000086.1, from coordinate 2,159 downwards.
TTTCGCTTTCATCGAGAGGGGTTTCGACACCTCTCTTGAGAGCCCGCTCAAACTCTTCGATAGGGATCTCTATCCGGGTCCTACCGTCGTTACCGGGGAGCCTACGCCAGCCCTGTCGGCGCACGAGCTGCCGAGCTGAAGCCGGTTTCAGAGAGAATGCTTCCTCGATCTCCGCATACGTCATGATGCGGGACGAAACCCCCTTCGACACCTCGCTCATGACAGCCCCTCGGTCACTCGGAATGAGACGGACGAGAGGGTGTGTCCATAACTCTTTCGAAAGGGTATCTGACCGCCCTTTCGAGACCCCCGTCGAGGGAGGGCTTACCGTAGCCGTGTTGACTGCCTGTGTCGGTACGGGGATGGTGGGCGAATGCCGGACTCGTGCCGGTTCGAGGAGATAACCGCCACGACGGCAACGTAGAAAAAGCAACGGCCCCTCAGGCGCCAACCTGAGAGGCCGTGGACCGATCTCATAGAGACCGGCGGGGGATCAAACACCTCCCGACAGTCTCACGAGCACCCTTAGGGGTCAAGACGGGACGCCAATCCCGTCAACGGTCTTGCTCGTTCTGTGGAAGGGTGTCGCCCGCTAAGGCGATGCTCGCTGCTGTGCCGTGGCCCGCAAGGGCTGGGACATGTTCGCTGAAGAACTTAGGCGCGCCGTCGAGGTTGCGCCCCGGGGCGCGCTGCCCGAGGTGGCGGCGCTGCTGTGGCGCGCCTTCGGGGCGGGCCAGGTGAGTGAGGCCGAGGCCGAGGCGCTGTCGGCGCTGATCGAGGGGCGGACGGTCATCCCGGCCGCGCCCGTGCCGCCGCGAAGGCCTGCTAGCTCCCGGCCGCGGAGCGACGCCCCGCCGGGCCGACCGTCCATCTTCCCCCCGAAACGCCATCAGCGCTCGCCGGATCGCGCTCGGTCACTAGAGCGACGGCGGACCTTGGCTGCCTCTGGTCCAATGCCCCCGGCGCTCGCGGCCCGGCACACGACTGGCGAACTCGCCGCGTTACGGATCATCGCCGACGAGGTGCGGGCGCGCGGCGCATGTGAACTGTGCGTGTCGGCCATCGCGGCGCGAGCCGGGGTGTCGGCCTCGACGGCACGCAACGCGATCCGGACGGCTGCCCGTTCCGGGCTTCTCCACGTCGAGGAGCGCCGCCTTCTCGGCCGGCGCAATGATCCCAACCGCATCACCATCGTGGATGCCGCTTGGCGGGCTTGGATCGCGAAGGGCGGCCGAACCGGGGGGGGTGCCTTCAAAAAACTCGAGCCCACGGACAGAGGATCTCAGAAAGCGCAATCTTGGAGCGGTCAGCGGCCAGCGGAAACGTCGCAAAGAGCTGCCGGGAGGCAGGGTCGGGCGAGGGCAAGGCCACCTTCCGATTCCGGACCGGGTCCGTCACGGCGAGTGCCATCCATGCGGTAGGCTCATGCACCCGATCGTCATTCCGAACGGCCCGCTGCGCACTCAGTAGCCGTCGAGCACGGCGTACTCGCCACGCGGGCCGAACCGCGGCGCGCTCAGGTCGATGCGGACGCACAGGCGCGTGCGCCTGTCATCGGACTGGCAGTTCGTCAGCACCACGCGGCCTGCGCGGCGTTGCCAGTCCTCGGCCCGCGCCTGGAGCGTCGGCAATGCGACGCGCAGGCGCTCGACTTCGGCGGCGAGGCGGGCGCGTTCCGCCTGACCCCAGAAGGTAGACGCGGCGACGCCGGCAAACTGTGCGCCGGTGGCGCCCAGCACGACGAGGCTCAGAACTGCGGTGAGGCGAAGTGTCAGCCGAGCCGTTGCCTGTCGAACCCCGTGCGTCGCTGCGTCGATCTCACCGCGCGCGTCGTGCAGCGCGGCCACGACCTCGCTGCGCAGTCGGTCGGCCCCGAGCGCGGAGACCGTCGTGTCCAACGACGCGACGCGGTCGGACAGCGTTCCGAAGGCCGGCCCGAGGGCCGACACGTCGAGGGTGAGGGTACGAGGTTTTGCAGCCGCCATCTCGGCCGCCTGTGCGGCCTTGAGCGTCCCCTGCATGTCCTGCCCGAGTCGGTCCACGTCGCGGCGGACTGCCTTGAGCGTGTCGAGCAACTCAATGACGGGGTCGGTTGAGTTCGCGCCGTCCATTGTCGGCAGGGTCCTACGAGTGCTCCGTCTCGGTGGGCGGAACAGGAT
>NZ_JADPKD010000081.1:0-12675 GCF_023073735.1 Bradyrhizobium sp. 160 | reverse complement strand
GCGCCCGACTACCGAATTCGGCTCGGCGATGGCGAAGGCCCGGAAATCGGCGCGGGCTGGAAGCGTACCGGCGAAAGGGCGGGCGACTATGTTTCGCTCGTCATCGACGATCCCACGCTTCCGCGGCCGATCCGCGCCAATCTCTTCCAGTCGAGCGACGACAAATCGATCTGGACGCTGAATTGGAATCGTCAGCCCCAGCGCGCCGAGCGGGACTGATCGCATGCAGGATCCCGTCACGCGTGCTGGCTGCAAGGCGCATCAAAGCTCCATCTCTTTGTTCGTGTCGTCTCCTCGCCTGATCCCCCTCAAGCATCAGTCGGCGGTCGCGCGCGGCCGTCAGCGGCGACCGCAGGTCGGCGCACGGAGCACGTCTTCGACGGCCACGAGCAACGCGGCTTGCTCACGTTTCGGCGGAGACCGAGCAGGCTTTGCCGTTATCCTGCTTGCCGGCCTGCTGGTGTTTGGTGGGCCGACGGCGGCGGCGCAGGCAGCACCAATCCAACGTCAACAGGTGAGCGAGCACTATGCCGCTCATGTCGCGGAAGCCGCGCAGCGCTTCGGCATTCCGGTGGACTGGATCCGTGCCGTCATGCGGATCGAAAGCGGTGGCGATCGGCGCGCGGTGTCACCCAAAGGCGCGCTCGGCTTGATGCAACTCATGCCCAAGACCTGGACGGAGCTGCGCGTGCGCTACGGCCTCGGACGCGATCCCTTCGATCCGCATGACAACATCTTTGCGGGCGCCGCTTTCCTTCGCGAGTTGCACGACCGCTACGGCTCGCCGGGATTCCTCGCGGCCTATAATGCTGGTCCAGGCCGCTATGAAGACTACCGCGACCGACATCGTCCGCTGCCCACCGAGACCGTCGCCTACGTCGCTGCCATCGTCCCTTTTGTCGATGTGGAGAGCACGCCAGGACCTCTCCTCGTCGCGGCCTCTTCTCGTTCATCCTGGACGCGGGCTCCGCTGTTTTTCACCCGCGCTGACGGACCGTCGTCCACGACACGAGCAGCATCCGATCGACCGACCACCGACAAGCCGGCTGCGGTTCCCGTGCACGATCTCTCAGCCATCGCGCCGCAGTCGAATGGCCTATTCGTCGCACTCTCGACAACGGGAGGATCGCGATGATTGCACGTTGTCATCAGCGTGAACACAAGGATCGACGCTCGCCCGGCTGCGTCCTTGCTGCGGAGGTCCGGCTATTGGTCGGGCGATGGCAGCTCACCACCGCCATCGGCCGCGAAGCGGAGGAGTGCGATAATAACGTGCTGATGGCATATGGGCGATGCCTTCGGCCCGCGCTCTACTCGTCGCTTCGCTCCTCACCGAGCCACCCTACGGGTGTCTCGGCCCTTCGGGTAACGATCGCTATCGCAAACGCCCGCAAACAGTGGGGACTTCGCAAGTCAACTGCCAGGTCACGGCGGCTCTTTCGCAATGAATCGGCCGCCAGCCGACGTGTTTTGTCGCAAATCGCCGCGAGTGCCGAAAGTCTGTTGGCTTGGAAGTTGAGCCCTGGGAACCAGCGACCGGAACGACGGCGAGATAAAAGGCCGCAATGTGCGGCTCGGTCGGTCGGTTGTTCTTGCTTTGCTTTTTTGCTGATCCGGCAATGTGTGCCTTCAGCGCGCAATGTGCGCCACACCATCAACTCGTTGCACGGATTCTCAATTTCGCACATTGCCGAGGCTGGCGATGGCTGAGGAGAAGGAATTTCAGCCACGGCCAGGCCGCATCCGCTCCTCGCGGAGCCAGCGGGCCAAGCCGTTCATCGCGCAGGCGCTTGCCGCCGCGCAGCGCGCTGGTGGCGGCGTGTCGCAAGCTGGCCGTCTCACGAGCCATCGTCACTCGCGCTTCGGCCGCGGCCGGGTCGCCAGTGAACGGGCAAACCGTCTGCTCACCGGCCGCTCGCGTCTGGTGACGATCAAGACTCGAGTCGTCCGTCATACGGCGCGCTCCGCGCCACTCGCCGCGCATCTCGGCTATCTCCGGCGCGAGGGCGTCACCCGGGACGGGGAAAAGGCCCATCTGTTCGGCCCGGAAACCGATGATGCGGATCCCAATGCCTTCGCGGAGCGCTGCGAGAATGACCGGCACCATTTCCGGTTCATCGTGTCGCCGGAAGACGCAGCCGATGTGGCCGATCTCAAAGGCTTTAGCCGCGAGCTGGTCAGCCAGATGGAGAGGGACCTCGGCACGAAGCTCGACTGGGTTGCCGTCGATCACTGGAATACCCAGCATCCGCACGTCCACATCCTCGTGCGCGGCATCGCCGAGGACGGCCAGGACCTCGTCATTTCCCGCGCCTACATCAAGGAGGGGATGCGGGCTCGCGCGCAGGACCTGGTCACTCAGGAACTTGGACTGCGCTCCGATCTCGACATCCGCCGCTCGCTCGAGCACCAGGTCGACGCTGAACGCTGGACACAGCTCGATCGTCAGCTCGTTCGCGACGGAGGTCGCCACGGGGTGATCGAACTTGCGCCCGATCCGTCGCAGCAGCCCGATCAGTTCCATGCGTTGAAGCTCGGCCGGCTGCGGCGCTTGGAGAGCCTGGGCCTTGCCCATCAACTCGGGTCAGGCCAATGGGTCATGGACGAGAGTGCCGAGACGATATTGCGCGAGCTCGGCGATCGCGGCGACATCATCAAGCGCATCCACCGCAGCCTGACCGAACGCGGCATCGAGCGCGGGACTGCGAGCTACGTACTGGCAGGCGAAAGCCTCGACGTTCCCGTCATCGGACGCCTCGTCGATCGCGGTCTCGATGACGAACTCAAGGGGACCGCCTATGCCGTCGTCGACGGCGTCGACGGCCGCACCCACCATATCAGGCTCCCCGATCTTGAGGCGGCCGGCGACAGCGCTACTAGCTCGATCGTCGAGCTTCGCAAATTCGACGACGCGCAAGGTCGGCGTCGCCTGGCGCTCGCCGTCCGCTCTGATCTCTCGATCGAAGCGCAGGTGACCGCAAGTGGCGCGACATGGCTCGACCGGCAGGCGGTCGCGCGCGATCCGGCGGCACTTGGCCAGGCCGGATTCGGCCCCGAGGTTCGGCAAGCTATGGAACGGCGGGCCGAGCAGCTCATCGAGCAAGGTCTCGCCGAGCGCCAGGTGCGTGGAGTGGTGTTCGCGAAGGACCTCATCGGTACGCTGCGCCGCCGAGAGTTAGAGGCTCTAGGTGAACAGCTCGCGGCCGAGACGGGTCAGCCATTCAATCCGGCGGCCGCCGGCGAATATGTCACCGGGACTTATCGGCAGCGCTTCGCGCTCGCCTCTGGCCGCTTCGCCATGATCGACGACGGTCTCGGCTTCCAGCTCGTGCCCTGGACGCCCTCACTCGAAAAGCAGCTCGGTCGCCACGTCTCCGGCGTCGCCCGCGATGACGGCGGTGTCGATTGGGGTTTTGGGCGCAGCCGAGGGCTCGGCCTGTGAATCATCCTCACGATCACCGACTTCAAGAAAGGGCGGCTGCCATGTCCGCGACCAAGATCCTCTGGGGCCAAGTCGTCACTGTTTTGGCGATCGTCCTGCTGACTTTCTGGGCCGCGACGGAATGGACGGCTTGGCGGCTCGGCTTCCAACCTCAACTCGGGCAACCCTGGTTCGAGTTGTTGCATTTTTCGTTCTACCTTCCGCCTGCCTTCTTCTGGTGGTGGTATGCCTACGACGCCTATGCGCCGCACGTCTTCATAGAGGGCGCCTATATCGCCGCATCCGGCGGCATCATCGCCGCGGTCGTCGCGATCGGCATGTCGGTCTGGCGCGCCCGCGAAGCCAAGAATGCCGAGACCTATGGCTCCGCACGGTGGGCTGAGACGAAGGAGATCGAGCACGCCGGCCTGCTCGGGCCCGACGGCGTGGTGCTCGGCCGGTTCGAGCGCGCCTATCTCCGCCATGATGGACCGGAGCATGTCCTCTGCTTTGCGCCGACCCGGAGCGGCAAGGGCGTTGGCCTTGTCATCCCGTCGCTCCTGACCTGGCCGGGATCTGCGATCGTCCACGACATTAAGGGCGAGAACTGGCAGCTCACCGCGGGCTTCCGCGCGCGGCATGGTCGCGTTCTTCTGTTCGACCCGACCAATGCGAAATCGTCAGCCTACAACCCGCTGCTCGAAGTCCGGCACGGCGAGTGGGAGGTGCGCGACGTCCAGAACATCGCCGACATCCTGGTCGACCCCGAAGGCAGCCTCGAGAAGCGGAACCACTGGGAGAAGACCAGTCACGCGCTCCTGGTCGGCGCGATTCTCCATGTCCTCTATGCCGAGGAGGACAAGACGCTCGCCGGCGTCGCCGCCTTCCTGTCCGATCCCAGGCGGCCGATCGAGTCGACGCTTGCTGCTATGATGCGGACGGCGCATCTCGGCGAGGCCGGCGTGCACCCCGTTGTCGCGTCCGCTGCGCGCGAGCTGTTGAACAAATCCGGCAACGAGCGCTCCGGAGTCCTGAGCACGGCGATGTCCTTCCTCGGTCTCTACCGCGATCCCGTGGTAGCGGAGGTCACGCGCCGCTGCGACTGGCGGATCACCGACATCGTCAGCGTAGACCGGGCGACCACGCTTTACCTCGTCGTGCCGCCATCCGATATCAACCGCACCAAGCCGCTGATCCGGCTGATTCTCAACCAGATCGGCCGCCGCCTGACCGAGGATCTGAAGACCAAGGCCGGCCGGCGGCGGCTCCTCCTGATGCTCGACGAATTCCCTGCGCTCGGTCGGCTCGACTTCTTTGAATCGGCGCTCGCGTTCATGGCCGGCTACGGCATTAAGAGTTTCCTGATCGCCCAGTCTCTGAACCAGATCGAGAAGGCCTACGGGCCAAACAACTCGATCCTTGACAACTGTCACGTCCGCGTCAGCTTCGCGACCAACGACGAAAGGACGGCCAAGCGGGTGTCCGACGCGCTGGGTATGGCGACCGAGATGAAGGCGATGAAGAACTATGCCGGCAGCCGGCTGGCGCCTTGGCTTGGTCACCTCATGGTGTCTCGGTCGGAGACCGCCCGCCCGCTGCTCACCCCCGGCGAGATGATGCAGCTCCCGCCGTCAGATGAGATCGTGATGATGTCAGGTCTTCATCCGATTCGCGCCAGGAAGGCGCGCTATTACGAGGATAAAAGGTTCCAAGAGCGCATCCTGGCGCCGCCGGTGCTGACCAAACCCAACGAGAGCCGGCCGGACGATTGGAGTTCACGACCACTCCCGCCGCAACCGACCACACCGCCGGTGTCAAGCGACGACGAGACAGACGTCGAGGATCCGAAGACCGCCGACCGCCGACGGCAACCGGAACTGGCTCGGGATAACGTAGAGAAGAAGGAACTCCTCGACAATGAGTTCGCGTCTGACTTTGTGGATGAGCTCGACGAAGATGCCCCGCGGATCAGGCGCATGAGCGAAATGATGCAGGGCGTCGCGCGCCAGGCATCGCTCGATCCCGGTGACGATCTCGGATTGTGAGGCAGCCATGACCGCACAGAAGAAGAAAGCTCAGATGTCGGTTTATCTCGATCCGGACGTCATGAGGACGCTATTGGCCTATGCCGCCCGGCGCGAGCAGTCGATGTCGCTCATCGCCGAAGCCGCGATCGCGTCCTTCCTGTCGCCGGATGCCGACGAGCGGCGGGAGGCCGCCATTGCCAAGCGGCTCGATCAAGTCGATCGCCGCATTGCGCGGCTCGAGCGCGACGTGGGAATCTCGGTCGAGACCTTGGCGTTGTTCGTCCGGTTCTGGCTCGCCACGACACCGCCGCTTCCAGAACCAGCTGCGAAGGCGGCGCGGGCGCAAGCGGGCGCGCGGTGGGACAATTTCGTCGCGGCACTTGGGCGACGGCTGAATCAAGGACCGAAGCTGCGACAAGAGATCCCGGAGGATATTCAGAAGGACGAGCAGGCGGAAGGATAGCCGTCGTGATTCACAGTTCCATGTGCACGATCTCGATCGGCTCGCCGCCCAGACCGTGAGAGAAATAGCCCCTCCGCAGGCTTCGGAACCCGTGCTTTCGGTAGAAAGCTTCAGCATTGATCGTCGCCTCGAGCCTCACTGGCCCGCTATGGCCCAATCGCGCTTGCTCGACTCCAATCTCGAGGAGACGGCGCCCGAGTCCGAGACCGGCGGCGTCAGGGAGTACAAATAGCCGAGTTATTTCACCGGGCTCGGCGTCGACAAATCCGACCACCGCATCGTCGCGCAAACACACGGTCATTCGTCCGCTGGCGATGAGTCCTTCATAGAAGGCCGGTGTACGCTCACCCATCCAATTCTCTATTTGATCTCGAGAATAGGATGATCCTGCAAGGCCGGAGATCGACGCTTTCGTTATGTTGAAGACCGCTTCCGCGTCTCCGGGGCAAGCGGCCCTGAAGGAAAAGTTGCCGTCAGTCATTAGAATGGCACTCCAGATACGCAATTTGCGGCATCGACTTTAGCAAAAACGGCGGCGGCAATAATAAGTCCTCTTGACTTGCTTCTCACTTTCAGAACGCGAAACCCCAGGTCGAAATACTGCAATTTTGTGTAGAAAAAGCAGGAATACTACGCTGAATTCCGACCGGCCATTCCAACGCAGATCAACTGCTGCAACAAGGCACTTCTGCCGGCGACCGTACTGCAAGAGACGGCATGTGCTTTCGTCTCGGGCCGCCGTTTGCTATGAGATCATTGGAATTGTGAAGGAGTGGCACCATGGAGCCTCAGTGGCTGGCGTATGGCAAGAGGTTGCAAGCTATCGCGTCAACCGGGCTGCATTTCGCACGAGATCAGTTCGATCGAGAACGATACGAGGAGATCGCTTCTATAGCCAATGGAATGCTCGCGACATTGGGAAATGTTCCCATCGAAAGGATAGAGGGGCTCATCTCTGATTTCGCGCGGGGCTACGCAACCCCGAAAGTTGATGTGCGCGGAGCAATTGTAGAAGAGAACAAAATTCTTCTGGTCCGCGAGAAGAGCGACGGTCTTTGGGCGTTGCCTGGTGGCTTTGCTGACGTTGGCCTCTCTGCCGCCCAAAACATCGAAAAGGAACTATACGAAGAGGCTGGATTGAAAGTGTCTGTTCGTCGTCTCTATGGGGTCCGGCACAAGGCCAACGGCTCATATTCGCTTGACGTCCGAGACTTTTACAAAATGTTCTTCCTTTGTGACCGGCTCTCAGGTGGCGAGGTGCGGCCGAGATTGGAGACGAGCGAGGCCATCTTTTTTCCAAAAGATCAGCTGCCTCCGCTGTCGCGAGGTAGAACAATCGAGAGTGACGTTGAAGCGGCGTTCGCATTCGCAGCTGACGCTAACAGACCCGCGTTCTTCGACTGAAAGCACGATCGACTTTCTTAGTGCGCTAATCTATTGGCGGGCCCAAATGGCTTTGTCGATTTGAAGGCCATTATCTCCGCGTGCAGGGCTTCTCTCGTAAGGCGGGTTGCGGGCGGATTTACTGTCGCTCAGATCATCGCAATCCGCCGCTACTGCATTATTGATGGCCGGGTCTCTAGGAATCTCAAACATCGTGCCTGCAATGGATTAACATCATCGCCTTCACAATCCAGCGCTCTCGGCCCATCTATCCCGACAGCAGACGTTGGATTTTCCGACTCCGGCAGGAGATCCCAAAGGAGGTCGAAGGTGTTTCAACCTTGTGTCCAACCAGAGTGAGAGTTCGAGAGCAAATAGGGCGTCGAAACAGAGGTCAACCGAGCTGCCAGCCCATTCGTCTCAGTGCTTTATCGAAAGCCTGCTCGAAAAATTGTGTTGACGGAAGCTCCGCCTCGCGTAGCGCGAAGCTCGTAGTCGCTTCGAACGGCACTATTGTCATAAGCGCCCGCGACGTCCTTGGATCTCGCGAGTTCAAAGCCCGCTGGGTCAAGCCAACTGACGTGTGCACCGTGCGGAACGGGTATCACACTGTATCGGTGCCTGGCGCCGTTAGTTCCGGTCAATTCGACGGGGACGGGAGCAAATGTTGTAGCGGCGCGCTCACGCCTAGGTAGGCTATTCTGCCATTCGAGAAAGAGCTGCGGATCGATGTAGTCGTCGGGTTCGATATCTACGTGGTTTGCGCGCAACCAAGATTCGAACTCTCCACGACGTTCGGCGGCGCGCTCTCGCGTGTGAGCTAGCGCCTGTGCGAGCGCATAGGCAACGAACGGATCGTGAGTACCCCACCGCAGCAGTTCGCGAGCCCAAAAACCGAACCACGGGAGCCCCGTGGTTGCACGCCAATCCGCCAGCGAAGGGACAGCGCGCGGATCGGCTGCGCCCGCGGACCAGGCTTGCGCGACGACCGCTCCCATAGCGACGCCCAATTTGAATTCGAGGTTGTCGGCTACAAAGCGCTGCCAACTCCGAAGCTGATCCGCATCAGGTCCACCAACATCGGGCGCTTGCAGCCACCATGCCAACACGGCTTGCCAGTTTGCGAGAAGTGCCTGGTCGCCGACGGTGGCGCGTACACGAAAGCCGAACCCGCGATCATTAGCGAGAAGCTCCCCGATTTGTTCGAATAGGCGCAGCCGGGTGTTGGGATCATCAACGCCATAGCTTAGAGCCGTTGCCATCAAATCCCGGATTTGCGGAGCAACATTCTCGAAACGTCGGCCAACGACAGGAGAGAAGCCATACTGATAAAGACGTCGACGTTCGTCCACGTCCGGGTAGACGGTCTCCACCACGGCGCGGCCGCGCCGTATCAACGCCTGCTCCATCCATTCTTCCTGGACTGCGGCAACAGCGGTAAACGTTCGCCGCCATATTTCAACGAGCTGCGCCTCGGCCTTGGCGCTGGTCATCTCCACTTCGTCGGCACGCGCGACCTCCTCGAGCGCCGCGAGCAACACCCCGTCAAGTTCATCAAGACTGTCTGCGAGGCGAGCACGCAGCCCGCTCGCTCCGGCGCCGGCATCAGGACTGATGTCCGGCGGAAGGGCCTGATCGAGCCAATCAAGGAATTGACCAGGCGTTAACCCAAGAACAGTGATTGCACGATCGCGAATTGCGCTGAGCAGCATGGCCAAAGGGCTTTCAACTGCATCAGCATCTTGTTCCTCGATCAGCAGTGCTGTTCGAAGTTGTTCATAGTCCGCCACAAGATCACGACGTTGCTTGCGCTGGACTTCCACGAAGCTGTTTGCAGTCGTGGAGATCTCGGTTGGGAGCGCCACAAGCGTCATACCTTCGATCCCTCGCGCCGCGCCGGGCCGTCCGGCTCGACCGGCGAGATTTCGGAACTCTGCGGTCGAAAGCGGCGTGATTATCTGTTGCTCTTTCTCTGCGTCCCAAGAGCGCCGCTTAAGTGAAGTCAGAAAAATTAAGTCGAACGGAAGATTCACTCCCTCTGTCAGAGTCGCGGTTGCGACCGTTATCGGGCAAATCCTCCGCTCGATCATTTCGGTCATCAGGCGTCGAAGTCGTTGCGGCATCTGGCCATGGCTCGTCGCGATCCCCCGATCAAGAAGCGCAAGCTCAAAGGAATCGACGCCGCAGTAGTCGATACAAGCCGCCCGCGCTTCGTCGTACCGCGTGCGGAGGTCCCCTTCAGGCGCTACGAAGCGCGGCGCTGCCGTCCATGTCGGAAGTTCCAGAGCTTCCTTGAACCAGCGCATCGTCTGCTCCGGTTCCTGAGCTACGGAGATAAGAATGCGTTGATCTTCCTCGACTAGGTGGAGAGCCGTCCAAAGTACGGTTAGACTATTGAAGCGATTGAGGATATTCCGCATGCTTGGCGGCAATTGCGGCATCTGCGCGATTTGAAGCCGGAGATAAACGGGTTGCTCCTCCCCACGCAGATACAACGGTCGGCCATTCATGATATCGAGCAGAATGCGGCATGGGCGATTCGGTCTCGTTTCCAAAATGCCGATAACCTGTCGAGTGCTTCGATAGCGCACGCCTACTGCCTCAGCGTCGGGTCTTCCCTCGATCCAACGTGCTACAGGTAGGGACGCGCCTCCCGCTACCGCAGTGAGCGCGATTCGGACGACGTCTGGTCGCTTTGCGAGAACGCGCGATATGAGGCTCTCCAGTCGCAGCGAGCGATTCCTATGCTCCGAAAAACTGATCCTCGTGTTCTCCCCACCATCCGGAACCACCTGGTGTGCCTCGTCGATGATCACAAGCCGCAAGCGTTCGAGCAAAAGGGGGCCAAGGTAGCGCATCAGCGCATCCGCCTTTTCCACCGTAACGATGAGCACGGTTGGTTGTTCACCGCTTAACCAATAATCCGTGACACCCCAGTCCGCGCCGCCATAGAGACCGGTGACGATCATCTCATCGCCGAGCTCGACGCGAAGCTTAGCCTCCACTTCACCGGCCAGGGCACGTGAGGGCACGAGGTACATTGCCAGCGGCGCGACGCCCTCGTGCCCACGCACAAGCAACTCTTTGACCAAGGCCATGTTCGCGACCAACGTTTTGCCGGAACCCGTTGGCGTGCAGAGGGCAAAGGAGCTGTCTCTCAACAGGCGCTCCAACCCCTGCAATTGCGAGGACCAGAGTATGCCGCGTCCCCGGCTGAATTGTCCCCGAGCGTATGCCAGGAGCTTCGAACGTCTGTCGGGGTTCAGGTTCGATAGCGCGGTGAGCGGGCGGTAAATGCTCGCGTTTCTGAAGCCATCTGCTACCTGTTTCAGTAGCCCCACGAGGAGCGACGCGTCGTCACTGAAAACACGCACGGCCATTCCATCGAGGGCGCTAAGCTTCTCCATCGCGCGGCCGCTGCGCTCCTCATCTCCGCGTCGTAGACTATCAGCCAAGAGCCCGAGGCAGCGCACAAGCTCGACGGTGAAATACCAAGGGACCCGATCGTCATCATCAAACGCATCAAGATCTGGCCTAGCCAGTCTTTCGGAAGCGTCTGGACTCGTCAGATCGCGATGCGACGCCCAAAATGTTGCCGTTCGTTCCAGAACGTTATCGAAGTCCGCGCGCAAGAAGGCAGCATACAGAGCGAGGCCATCGTTCTCGGTATTAACCTGTCCCAGAAGGCCTGAAGCCATCGCTGGGAGCCCGCCAAGCTGATAGGCTGCAGCAGCAAGTATTTCGATCGGAACAATGGCGCGAACGTTATCCGCTGCTCGCGTCAGCCACTCAAGGATTTCGCCCGTGCGGCGATAACAGGCGATGGCTCCCGACGAGGCTCGCCCTTCGACCTGCCGAAATATGTATGCTGCATGGAGTAAACGTCTCGCGTCGCGCAACTGACTCGCCGACTCCTGATGCGTCCACTGAATAGTAGGGACCTGCCAAGTCGACTGGAGACAGCGAACATAGGCCCTAGCCTGGGTGCGCGAGAGTTCGTTCTCCACGGCCAGTTGGCGTCGAAGGTCGTTGGCTAGCTCGAGCCGATCCGCATCAAATTTCGGCATAGCTCAACTTAAGTCCAAAGTGTGGAATACAGCCCATCGATCAGCAGTTCGCCATCACTCAAGATGAGCTCAACGACCTGCAGGTCATGAGGAGCAGTGTATTCGTTCGGCAGCTCCTCCCAGCCTACAAGTACTTGGCCAGCCTCCCTTCGGCGCGCGCCGTTACCGGCGATCAGGATGAGGTTGGTGCGTGGCAGTGGCCGTGGGTGATCGAGAATCAGAGCTTGGTCAAGTGACAAAATCGCCGCCGCACACCCATCCGGATCTCGCTGTTCCAAAAGCCTCTCCAATTGGCGCAAGCCATGCGGCACCGGAGTGTCTCGATTTATTTCGAACCAGATGCCCTTACCCGATCGAGCGCGCTTTCCGGTGTCAGGGTCTTTGATTAACTCACCTAGCATCAGCTCACTGAAGACACTATCGATGAGCTGGCGGCGCCACTTGGCCTCTCCAGCAATAAATCTCGATATCCGACCATCATCATCTAGAGCGACTCCGATAAAGTCGCTGCCGAATCGGCCGAACACTTCGCGTCGCCGCCGTCCGTCTCGAGCGAGTGAAAACAAGTAAGCCTCAACGTCGGCATGATACCGAAACAGAAAGATCGGCACCCGCCAATGGTGGCCGCCGACAAATGAATCACGGAAGGCCTCAGTGAGCATCCCGGCCATCACCTCGCCGAAAAGGCCGCGAAGCGCTTTTGGAGGGAGGCAGTGCGGATAGCATGCCTCCCCGCCGAGAGCGCCAGCGTCCGGGTGAAGGTCGATGCCGATTTGAGCGTGGAAGTATTCCCGCGCATCCATGTGAGCCGACTCGAAGTACGGTCTCAGCCGAGCGATCAGGTCGTCGTCAGTGTCGGCTTTCTGCTCGAGGAGAAGGTGGCCATAACGGCCCCGCACAGTGTCATAAGATTCGAGCCATTCGTCGATCGCTTCGTTCGGCGGCGGACAAGTATGCATCACTGTTAGAGACCTTAACCAAAAGCCGTAATGGGCAGAGAATGTCTAGGCTGAAACTACGCAGTTCGCCGTCTGATTTGGCCGTCGATCTCTCTCTGAGCGACCGAAAGCTGGCCTACAGAATCAGCGAGAAGTGCAGGACTAGGTTTGCCCATCTACTCTGAAAAATTGGTCAAATAGCAACGTGGCGTTGCATTCGGGTTATGCCATCGTATTCGATACAGCAAGTATTTTTTCTCTGCCCTACGCTGGGGTCCTACGACGGCTGAATACTTGTTGAACTAACCCATTTCCTACCTTTTCTATCCATCCCCGTCGGCGATCGCTTGTTGCGATTGGCCTTCGACGGGGAACG
>NZ_JADPKD010000041.1:0-18860 GCF_023073735.1 Bradyrhizobium sp. 160 | reverse complement strand
GGTCGCGGGCGCGCTCGGCTACGCGCTTGAGACTCGCAACAAGCCGCAGGCCGGGCAAGAGTTGCTCAGCACCCAGAACCGCCCTTCACCTGAAGGCCTTGCAGCCTTGCCAAAGGATTACACCGGTCTGCTGCGTCAAGCGCCGCCGCTCGGACCGCCGCTGCCCGGCGATCTCGGCAAGCCGATCCTCAACGCAGGCGCCGCGCCGAATACCATGGCCACGACGACTGATCCGGAGACGCAGCGCATGGGCCAGGAAATCGAGGCGGCGCGGGTCAGCCGCCTCTTCGCCCAGACTGTTCAGCAACCGCAGAACGCCGGCCAAGTCATCCCAAATAGGTCGGCCACGACTGCGACAGCCCCGGCCACGACACCACCCGTCGATGCGGGATCAGCCCAGAACATGCAGGAACGCAAGACGGCCTTTCTCAACGCTTCGACGGACAAGCGTACGGTGAGCCCCGACCGGCTCGAGGCCAAAGTCTCTCCCTATGTTGTGCAGGCGGGCACCGTGATCCCGGCGGCGCTCATCACGGGCATCAGGTCCGATCTGCCCGGCCAGATCACCGCTCAAGTCACCGAGGCGGTGTATGATAGTCCGTCCGGCAAATATCTTCTGATCCCCCAAGGCGCAAAACTGATCGGTCAGTACGACAGCTCCGTTGCGTTCGGCCAGAGCCGAATCCTCCTGGTCTGGACGCGCATCATCATGCCGGACGGCAATTCGATCGTGCTGGAGCGCCAGCCCGGTGCCGACACCGGCGGTTATGCCGGGCTCGAGGACGAGGTCGACAACCACTGGGGCATGCTGTTCAAGGCCGCCGTCCTCTCGACCATGCTCAGCGTCGGAGCCGAGGCGGGCACCAGCCAGAACGAGAACAACCTCGTACAAGCGATCCGCAGCGGTGCCTCCAACAGCATCAGCCAGACCGGGCAGCAGATCGTGCAGCGCCAGCTCAACATCCAGCCGACGCTGACGATCCGGCCAGGTTTCCCGGTCCGGGTCATCGTTGCTCGCGACCTGGTGCTGGCTCCCTACGGACAAAAAGGTGCGCGATGACGAAGCTTAAGCTTGGACCACTCGAAGACAACAAACCAGTCAAGCTCACCGTCGAGCTGCCGGCGACGGTCTTCAGGGATCTCAAAAGCTACGCGGAGATTCTGACGCGTAGCGGAAGGGCGACCACGCCGATCGAGCCCGCCAAACTGATCGCGCCGATGATAGAGCGATTCATGGCAACCGACCGCGCCTTTGCGAAGGCTCGACGAAATGCTGCTCAATCCGTACCTGGCGCAGCCGAGAAGTCCGGATAACGCTCGCGAAGCAGGTCGATCCGCGCGTTGCTTGACGTAACGCCACCAGTCAAAACGTTCTCTGCGATCGAACCGATGACCGACGTCGCAAGAATGTTGATGACAAGGTCGTTGTCCTTGAGCGGCACTGTTGCCAGCGGAATGTACGGACCCTGCAGCACACCGGTCTTCGCCGTCCAATCAAGAACATCGTATTGCCGTGTATCAGTCCCGACGTTTTGTATTGGAGTCTTCCAGGTCTTGATAAATGGAAAGCGTTCATCGCCGTCTGCTATTCCGTGACATCCGTTGCAACCACCGCCTTGGGGCGCGGCTTGTTCAAAGATCACCTTGCCTCGGGCGGCCAGCGTTGCGTCAATCGTCCAGGGCCATTTGGGTGCCCCAATCGATTTCACCAAATCTTCCAGCTTGCTCAAGTCATCGAAGTTCGCGGAATTCTTGCTCAGGAAGTTGATGATCGGGCCTAGACGTTTATCTGCCGCTGGATCCGGCTTATCCGTCGGCGCGGCTGCACCAGTTGCTGGAGAATGCCGCTCCGCAGTTGCTGCTGGCCGATGCGGCCGGAGGCGCCGCGCTCGGCGCTGAGGCGCTGGCCGATCTGACGGTGGTTGATCTCGCGGCCGGGACGCCGGAATGGGCAAATCTACCGGTGTCGGATCCGGACCCGTGCGCGCTCGGGCTGACCTCGCGCCATCTGGCCCTATGTGATCTACACCTCGGGGTCGTCAGGCATGCCTAAGGGCGTGGAAATGCCCCACAGCTCGCTTATGAATTTGATCTGCTCCTCGCCGGAGTGTGGCGCGCCAAAACGACGTACACTTCAGTTCACGACTTTGAATTTCGACGTCTCGTTCCAGGAATTGTTCAGTTGCTGGAGGGACGGCGGGCTACTCATGCTAGTGCGGGAAGAGATCCGTGCCGATTTCTCCGAGTTGTTGGACTAGCGGGTCTTTGCCGACGAAACCACCTTGCCGACGCTCGCTCCGGGCTCCGGATCGACGAAGACAGCCTACTTATGGGCCTATGCCCGGGATGACCGAACGTTTGGCCGCAGCGGACCACCGATGGTGGCTTATCGCTTCGAAGACAGCCGCGCCGGTGAATGCGCGGTCCGACACCTCAATGGTTGTCGCGGCATCCTGCAGGTGGATGGCTATGCCGCCTATAACAAGCTGGCGCGATCCGATCGCGGCAATGATGGCATCACATTGGCTGGCTGCTGGTCACACTGCAGACGCAAATTCTACGAGCTGCATGTTGCGGGGAGCTCGGAAGTGGCAACGGCGACGGTCGAGCGGATGGCGAAGCTCTGGCAGGTTGAGAAAACCGTGCGCGGTCAAAGCCCCGACGCTCGCGTTGCCGCGCGCCAGCAAGCCTCCGCGGCGATCGTCGCAGATCTCTTCGATCTCTGGCAGCAGACCTTGCGGCGGATCTCCGGCAAATCAAAATTGGCCGAGGCGATCCGCTATGCCGTCTCGCGCCGTGCCATCTTCGAACGCTTCCTGACTGATGGTCGCATCGAGCTCGACTCCAACATCGTCGAACGCGCCATCCGGCCACAAACAATCACGAGAAAGAATAGCCTCTTCGCTGGCAGCGACGGCGGCGGACGAACCTGGGCAACCATCGCAACGCTGCTGCAGACGGCGAAAATGAACAACGTCGATCCGTTCGCCTGGTTCGCCCTAACACTTCAGCGTATCGCCAACGGCTGGCCGAGCAGCGAAATCGACGCGCTTATGCCATGGAACCACGCCGCCTGACCGCCTCAGCTTGCCGCTTACACCCGGATGCGGCGCCCGCTACCAAGATCGATTTCGATGATGCCCTGGTTCTTCCGTCGACGCACCGCCGTCGCCGTCAATAGCGCCTCGGCCACCTCCTGCGGCGGCACAGACGGCCCAATCTCGACCGACACGAACGGCGCTATACTCGCTTCACCGTGCTTGCAAAGCTCTTTGCGCCACCTGAACAGCTGGCTCACATGAAGGCCGGCCATACGAGCCACCTCGGAAACATTGGTTCCGGGCTCGAGCGATGCTGCAACAAGTCGTTCCTTCTCATCCTGCGACGACCGGCGCCGCCGCTCGACCGATGTGATCACCTCCGCTCTCGAAATCATAATAGCGCTTCTCCTAGGATTACCCCTAGGACCTGCAGCGATCGCGTTCGTCAAACAAGGCGGCCCTCAATGGAGGGATACTTTTGAATTCGCGTCGAATAACGAGCGCGCGTACGAAATCGGCGTATTCCCTCGGCGTGGTATTCGTGGACGAGAAAACGACCTTGGAACTAATCGCGCAATACTACGTAACGGTAAGGCAGGAATTGGTTGACGGGGTGTGGGTGGCGAGCGCGGTCGCCGACATGAATTGGGGCTGGGGGCCGTTCAGAAAAGGCAGATGCCGAACAAATATGGCATTTCAAATTATGCGCGAGCGCGCAAGTTGTTCGACGACCCAAGAAGGAACGACTAGCTCCGCCACATTTGAGCGGCTGGCAGCCAAGTCGCACCGGACAGATGCTACTCATCGCGACCGGCATTGTGACATGTGAGCGTATCAATATTCAGACATTCAAGCATATTCTTTGAGTTTGCGAGCATCGTTGCCATAGATGCTCTCGAGGGTCAAATCGACGTCCATGTGGCGGCCTGGTCTTGCAGTGTTGGCGCGAACCTGCGGCTTGCTCCGCAACTCTCAGGCAAGCGGACGTCTCATCCTTGTGAAGTTGAAGCGAGATTCATCGGTTCGTCATTGCTTCGACTAGGGCATCGATCTGTTCCTTGGTGGTGCCTGGCGTGACAACTAGATGGCTTACGTCCTGCGTCACGATTTGCCATTTGGTCCTGAGGGACTCTTTGACAGGTGGAAGAACAACGGTGAGCGCGCTGGGATTGCGCCAAGCCTTCACATCGCGGGCCTTCAACTCATCGACGGTGTAAGCCGCCAACCCCTCACATTGCTCAAACATGCGCTTGATGCCCTCCTTACCCAAACTTCGGATCGCATACCAAAGCAGGATCGGTGTGTAGGCACTGCGCGATCCGCTCAAAGTGGTATCAAAACTCCCGTTGCAGTTGGCCGTTCGTAATACCCGCTGGACGTGCTGCTTACGCGCTAGGACGACCCCGCAAGGGATGGGCGCGCCAAAAAATTTATGACCACTGAGCATTATCGAGTCAGCCCCGTCGAGGAAATCGAAGGGCGTCCTCGGACTTTGAAACGGCGCATATGGCCCGCACAGCGCCGCGTCGGAATGAATGTAAACCTCTTCAACTCCGACGTTATGTAAAGCGCGGCGAATCTTTTTGATGTCGTCCTTGCCTTCCTTCATGGTGGTCCCAATGTTTGCCACCACAATCGCGGGGCGATCTCGGGAGCGAATCGCCCGTTGTGCCAGATCTTCATAGGCTATTTCTCCACTAGGCGTCGCCTGCACCAGAACGTGTTCAAGACGGAGAAGCCGGACTGCTTTGCTCACACTGTAGTGAGTGTCTCGCGAGAAGTAGGCTACAGCATTCGGATACAACTCGCGGCCCAGATACAATCCGTAAGTATTTCCTTCAGTCCCCCCGTTTGTAATATAACCCCAAATTTGGGAGGGGGATGCTCGGAATACTCCGGCAAAGAACTCGATGACCTCGCATTCCAAAAGACGAGAACTGACCCGATAGGTTTCCGGACCAAAAGGATCGCCGAAATTGTTGCCTGAAAATCTCATGAAACGCCATAACGACTCGTAGCTGAATCCTTTGGCGAACGGATAGCCAAGGAAGGATTCGTTTGCCGCCTTCATAGCGTCAAATAGATCATCAAGGCGTCTTTGATGCTGGTGATCAAGCATCAGGAGCCCCTGAGAACATTCAAGTGATCGGTTTCCGGCGCCTTGGCTGGCGCAACATGGGAAAGAACGGTGGGGAACTGCCAACCTGGACCTCCGCTAAGACCTCCCAACCTAGGCGCTGATACAGTCGCCTCGCGTGCGGGCTGGTCGCCTCTAAGTACACCAGTCTCTGCGCGTTGTCCGAGATTGCGGTTGCGTGCCGAAGAAGATGTTCTCCTAGCCCTAATCGCTGATGCATGGGATCGATAGCTACCATGGTGAGATACCAATGCGGCTGATGTGGGTGGTACTTGCCGAATGATTCGAAAACTCGTTCAGTTTCCGAGCGCCTTTGCGTTGGGACGCTTCTGAGAAGAAACGTCATCATGCTGGCGGTGTCGCGCTTTTCTCCTTCTGTCTGCCACAAGATAGCGCCTCTGTCCCCGTTGTTAAGGTACGCGCCGCTCCTGCTCGAGTATGGATTGCCGCAGTAGTGTTCAAGGAAGCACGGAAAATGTTGCAGATACTCCCGCGGTTCAGGATATAGCCACCTCAACAAAGGGCACGTCGCAAATGCGGTTGTCAGGATTGCATCGACTCTAGCGCGATCTTCAAGATCAACCGATTTTATCGATATAGCGTCCGCTTTATCCGCTTGCATATTGCCTCCTTGCTGGCAGTGACGATTGTGGCGTTCGGAGATCTAGCGCTCGAATACACCCACTGCGTCTACCATAAGCAGACGTAGCAAAAGGTGGGCCAAAGAACTCCCGTGAATCGCCGCAAATTTTGGGGCGGAATGTCTTGTTCGCGACAGGATCAACTTGTCGCACCGCGAGTGCGGTGTTTGTTTTGCAACACCGATTGGTCGCGCACTGAAAGAAGCTTGATCAGTTTATGTCGAGCATTTTCTAACAGCGAGCTAGCGGTTGCGGAAAAGGAAAGCGTGCCCGCTTCGCTAAAGCCATAGTAACCTTGCTGCAAGTTACTCTTTGCACAAGCTTGCGTGATCTGTTGCGCTCCTCAGATCGCTCATGGTCCTTTGGTCGACGGGCGAACCGCTAGCCCAGGTTGGACAACCGATGCTGGAGATAAGATAAATCATGCGGGGAGCGCGCCAATAGCCTGCATCCTCTCCGGCCTCGACCAGCAGTTTAGTTGTAGGCCAGTGTTGCAAGTGGAGTAAAACGTTCGCGCATTGTCATCTAGAAGACGCGCGCGATAGTGTCGGATCGACGGATCCTCTCATTAAGTCTTCGACCGCAACGTTGGTACAAAATTTGCTGCTCTGCTCGAGCCACCGTATGCGATTGCGGCCACTGATGTCGATGCAGCACTTGCGATCGCCAAGTGCCCCGCATCAATTGCGCGAGAGGAGTGTAAGATGAAGGCCCTCGTTAAGGCCAAATCTGAGCCTGGACTATGGTTGCGCGACGAACCTCTGCCCACGATCGGATCTAATGACGTCTTGGTCAAAGTCAACAAGACCGGGATCTGCGGTACCGATATTCATATTTACGAGTGGGATGAATGGGCCCAAAATACAGTGCGCGTGCCGATGGTAGTGGGTCACGAGTTCGCGGGCGAAATAGTTGATGTCGGCTCATGCGTCCAAGGCATTGCATGTGGCCAGCGGGTCTCCGGAGAAAGCCATGTAATTGCGATGCGCGGTCGCGCCGCCCGCAGCGGACGCTTCCATCATGTCTCGGAAACACAGGGGCTCGGTGTCAATATACAGGGGGCATTTGCAGAATATCTGAGAATTCCCGCGTTTAACGTCGTGCCGCTGCCCGATGATATCGACGACGAATTGGGTGCAGTTCTCGATCCGCTCGGCAATGCGGTCCATGCAGCGCTTTCTTTCGATCTTGTGGGCGAGAATGTTCTGATCACCGGAGCAGGACCGATTGGCATTATGAGCGCTGCTGTGGCGAGACATGTCGGTGCCCGTCACATCGTCATCACGGATGTCAATCCGGTCCGTTTAGAACTAGCGGCGAAAGCAACAGACGTCGTCCCAGTTGATGTCTCGAAAGAAGATCTGGGCTCTGTTAAGGCTGAGTTGGGTATCGAGGAAGGGTTTGACGTTGGCCTGGAAATGAGCGGTTCGTCCGCTGCTTTCAACGGCATGATTGAGCATCTCGTAGTAGGCGGGAAGATTGCAATGCTTGGCATCCCCTCTGCTCCCGTTGTAGCCGATTTGGCCATGATCGTCTTTAAAATGCTAACCGTGAAGGGCATCTATGGCCGAGAGATGTTTGAAACTTGGCATAAGATGCTTGGCATGATGCAGACGGGTCTCGATGTGCGAACAGTTATTACGCACCGCTTGCCGGCCCGCGAGTTCCAGCTCGGCTTCGAGACAATGCAGAGCGGACGCTCGGGTAAAGTTGTCCTCGATTGGACATCGGCGGCTTGGCCACCCGGGCATGAGGCGTTTCAACGAGCCTTCTGAATTTGTGGGACAAGCAAGGAGTTGCTTGCAGAGGTGTAGATCGCGAGGTGGGTGTCGCCTCGCGCCTAAGCAGATTCGGGCCGGATCTTGCTCCCTCTACAGCGCCGAAAGAAAGCCGAGAATGTTGAAGGCTACCGTTCAAACTGCTGCATCCGTTCTTCGACATGTCGAGTCGGTCTTTCCATGTTGAGTATCAACAATGACAATAAGCCGTCTACCTACGCCTGCTGGATGCGACGCTGACGACTGCGGGCGCTGTCGTCGATTCTTCGAGGTGGTCCGGGACAAGTGAGGGAAATGTCCGTGAACAAAATTGATCTCTCGGGAAAGCACGCGGTCGTGACGGGCGGTAGTTCTGGAATTGGTGCCGCAGTGGTACGTGCACTCGCGAGCGCGGGAGCTTCGGTCACTGTGATGGCCCGCAAGCGCTATCACTCGGCAGGAGATTCTGAATTGTACGATGACCCGAAGGTCGAGTTCATCGAGCTGGACGTTTCCGATGGTAAGACGGTGACGCGTGTGTTTGCCGATGTCGCGGCACGGAAAGGAATCGATATCTCCGTTCTGGCCGCAGGTCTCTTGTTGTCCGGTAAGGTGCTCGACACGGACGATGAGACTTGGCGTCGTACGATGGCGGTCAACCTGGATGGCGTTTTCTACGCGACCCGAGAGTCTATTAGACACATGATGGCGCAAGGGCGTGGTGGTAAATTAGTATCTATCGGTTCTATTTTTGGCTACCGCGGTTGTCAGGGATTCGCTGCTTACTGTACGTCGAAGGGGGGCGCCCTCAATTTCACGCGTCAAGTCGCCATGGATTACGCAGCACACGGGATCAACGTGAATGCGGTGGCTCCCGGCTTCGTTCACACCGCGATGACCGATATCTACGACAAAGAGATGAAAGAGACGCTTGCGGCGCAGACACCTAACGGAAAGTGGGGTACCTCCCAGCAAATTGCAGATGCTGTGATGTTTCTCAGTTCGAGCCTGGCTGATCACATCCACGGCCAAAGCATTTTAGTCGATGGCGGATGGACGCTTGGAGTCTTTGCTCAACGGTAGCTGCAGACACAAAACTTCGGATGCATCGGCGCGTCGATTCGCCGAGACTGCGGTGATGGCGACGGCCGGTGCAGAGCGAGGCGGAATCTCAGCCGCTTGCCAACCAAACGAGCTTAACGATGAGTAAGCGAGAGTCTCTCTCGTATTGGCACGCAATGTGCTTGCCGGACTCCTCGTGTTGGCCGAGCAGGACACACAAGCAAATGCAGCCCAAATCGCATCGGTGCTGCAGTCCTATTGTCTGACGCAGCCGCGGGCGACGGGTGGTTAGGGAAGTCTCAGGCATTAAATGGGGTTCTTACGCGGTGAAGCAACGGGAGCTGTCGAGCTGAGATTTCGACTGCCGAAAATACATGAGGTGGAATTTGTCAGGGCGAGTAAGCCGTTAAACGACCCGCGCTGCAATGACCGGCTGCGTCGAATCCAAGGGGCGTGCCGCAAGGTCATTCCTGCTATGCCCGACCGAAACATATCCGTTAGATATTACTGCATTGAGGATCGTCCAAGCGTCCATCAACTAGTTCTTACTCAAGCAAGGAGCGGCTTCTATGAAGCACAGAAGCTTTCTGAAAATCATCGGACAGAGTAAAAGTGAGCTCGAAGGTTTGATCGAATTAGCTTTGGACCTTAAAAAAGCGAAGACAAGGCACAATTCGTTTCGAGGTAAGGAGCTCGGATTACTATTTAGTTCACCATCAACGAGAACGCGCGTTTCCTTCCAAGTCGCCGCTAAACAGTTGGGCATGCATGCCGAATATTTGGGTATGGACGTACTGCAGATGCGAAACGGAGAGTCGATCAAGGACACCGCAAGTGTTCTCGGGGAATACCTTCATGGTCTCATCGTGCGCAACTATGACATGACAAATTTCGTTCAAGGCCAGTTTGACCTGGAGGAGCTGGCAATCTACGCCAATGTACCTGTAATCAATGCATGTGACGATACCGAGCATCCGTGTCAGATCATGTCGGATATGCTTACTTTAAGAGAGCTGTATGGGGAAGATTATCGCAAGAAGCGTGTTGTATTTACATGGGGCTACACATCCAGACAAAAGACGCCAGCAGTGACGCAGTCGATGATCGCCGCGGCATCGATCCTCGGCTTGAACGTGGTCTTAACGTATCCGCCCGGGTTTGAGTTGTCGGACGATTACCAACTTCTCACCAACAGAAAAGACGGCCCCGGGCGCATTCAGGTTTCTCATGACTTGATGGAGTCTTGCGAGAAGGCAGATGTCATTTACGTCAGGGGCTGGAAAAGCCCTAAAATGTCGCATGACGAAGATCGAAAGCGAAGAGATGAGATCCGAGGCGACTGGTGTATATCCAAAAGGCACTTTGAGTGCGCCAATCCTGACGCTGTATTCATGGACTGCATGCCTTTGATAAGAGAAGAATCGGCATCTGCAGAAGTTGTGGATGGCCCCAGTTCTATAATCTATCAGCAGGCTGCCAACAGATTGCATATGCAAAAAGCTATTCTGTCCCGTATTTTCCAAGCGCCGTTGTGAGCTTTAGAGGAATCCTGAGATTAGTGGCGAGCGCCGTACTCGCTTCAGCTAGGCCGCCGTTCATGGAAGAAGTTGCACTATGGCGAGTTTGCTGATTTTTGATTTGGATGAGACCATGGCGCGGGGTGGAGCGGGCGTTGGCTTCATCAAGTATGCTTACGAATCGAGCTATTTGTCGGCGCAGATATATCGAGACTATATGAATTCCTATGATATTTCTTTAAAGGGAAGTGATTATTATACAATGGAAGATGACATCCAGATAAAAGGCGCGATCTTCAAGGCATTGGAGGGATCACCTCTTGGAGCAAGAGGTGTTGCGAACGAGTTTGTAGCGCTTCACGGCGAGAAGTTCATCAATCCAATCATCAAAGAGCTTGCTCTTCGAGAACTGAAGCAAACAGCAGGTCACTTGGCTATTGCATCTGGATCGCCAGATTATTTGTTGGAGGCTTTCGGGCGCGTTTTTCCAAAGGGTACGAAAATGATTGGGGCGCCTTGGCATAGCCCGGGGCTTGACGTGGGCAAGTTGGCAAATCTTGAGAGGGCCGGAATTGAGTTACGCGAAGTCGCTCTAACTGCCTCAGATTCGATTAATGACCTTCCGCTCATGAAGCTCGGCGCGACGAACGGTAGGGCATGGATTGTAACTCGCGACCAATCTGATGAGGCGTTGATTAGGTGGGGCATTAAACAAAACGCTGAAACAAAAAACGTGTATCTTGTAGATCACAATAGCGGGCGAGTGTCGGCAATCTAAAAGCAAATGTGGCCGTGCCTCTCGCGCCGGCCAGGGGAGTTGGACGGTGAGCACCGCTTCGCTCGCGAGCGAGGCGCGAAAGGTCGCCAGTTTCCTTGCAGTCCAGAACGAGATCGCGCACCGCACGGAAGCTGCGTCGCCTCGGGCGGCAGCAGAAGAGCCGCGCCAGGTTGGTTGGGGGCCCCGCCCGCGGTCGGCTCGATATCCTGCACGAAGCTGTGGTTCTTTCCGCAGCCCACGGTTCCTGCGGCGCATCGAACACTGCGCGGACGAAATTGGGGCGGCTTGTCGATCGCAGCCAATGATGAATGAAACGACGAAAAAGCGAGCGGCACCATGCTTGACCCGACAGCCGCTGCGCTGGGGCTTGCCGGCACGATGGATCTCCTAAGTTGAAACGGATCTCTTAAGTTAACGGATCTCTTAAGTTGAAGTCATCGACCATCAAGGCTCCGACAGGTCTCCGACTTGGCTAAATTCTGGAGGTGCGGATAGCAAGCGAGGCCGAGAGACACATCGATATGCTGTTGGACCTCGCGCGCACGCAGCACACCGGAACAGCGGCTTGCGGTAAGTCGTGATAAGTCGAGGCCATGCGGCCGACCTGGAACCCGGATGCGCATCAGAGAGGTTGATGGTGATCAGACGAGATGATTCGCCGGCTCCGCCCGGACAATGTTGGATGAAGCAACTATGAGGTTGCAAGTTAATCATTTTCTTTCTAGACAATGTGGCTTGGGCTTGTCCTTGTCATACCCGACTTCCATGCAAAAGAAAGCAGCCAGACAGAACAAAATTCGTGCGGCGTTAGACGCTGACCCTGCGCTGCGTGTGAACGAACTCGCCAACCTTTTGGAGGTTTCAACCGAAACAATCCGTCGCGATTTGTTCGAGCTAGAGCAAGCGGGAGCGCTCAAACGTACTTACGGCGGAGCCGTGCGCAATCCAGTAGCCGAGCCGGCCTTGGTCGAACGCCTCAAAGTTATGATTCATGAACGCCGAGCAATTGCTCAGCTGGCACTGACCATGATCGGGGATTCCGAAAGCCTCTTGATCGGCGGTGGAGCGACGTGTCTGCACTTTGCGACGGCGCTACGGGCAATTTCGCGAAACCTAGTGGTCGTCACGCCTTGCTATGGCATTGCAGCAGAATTGTCGGTTAATCCTCTAATTCAGGTGATTGTGCTCCCCGGCTATTTTGATGGCCGCGAAGGGCTTGTTCACGGCCCAGATACGCTTGAAGCAATACAACGCTACCGGGTGCCCACTGCGATTATAGGAGCATCCGGCGTTGACCATACTGGCTTGAGCGACGCCATGCCAGCAGCTGCCCAAGTATTTGCAGCCATGATTCAGCACGCTTCACGTTCTCTAATTCTTGCCGATCGAACTAAATTCAACAAGCGAGCTCTTTCGCTGGTTAGCACCTGGCGAAGGGGGCTACATCTAGTGACCGATACCAAACCAGATCCACGACTATCAGCGACCATCCTGGCAGCCAACGCAGAGATCTCCGTAGTGAATGCACCAGCCTTGTTGGTCCATTCCACCTAGCATTCCACACTCGTTCTCAGTAAGCGTCGAGCTGAAGTCGTTTGGGGATAGCGATCTTTTGGAGTGGATATCGATGCCCCGGAGATTGACGCCGATATGGCCGAATGGTGGGTTTTTTAGACTCAACCGCGAGCCCTGCCGATGTCTGTCGAGTCCCAGTTGCGCGAGAAGTTGCGGAAGATCGAGGCGCTCTTCGCGGGGGCCGGAACGGCCGGCGAGCGGTTCGCGGCGGAAGCGGCGCTAGAGCGTGTGCGGGAGCGTTTGACGGAACTTGGTCGGCAAGATCCGTCAATTGAGATGCAGTTCTCGATGCCGGATCAATGGTCGCGCCATCTGTTTCTCGCCTTGTGCCGGCGCTACGGCATGAAGCCGTATCGCTATTATCGGCAGCGGCGCAACACGGTCATGTTTCGCGTACCCAAACGGTTCCTCGATCAGGTTCTGTGGCCGGAGTTCTCCGAGCTTGACCAGGCCCTGCAAGCCTATCTTCATCAAGTGACATTGCGCGTGATCCGCGATGAGGTCTTTGCCGACGCGAGCGAGGCGCAGGAGATTCCGGAGGCGCTGCCACCGAACTGATAGATGCGGTCAGCGCCAGGAGCATGATATGATCTTCGTCGCCGGCGATCGATGGGGCAGGCCAGCTGAGGCCGTTCAGGATTTGAAGCTCCACGGCATGAGCTGGTCGATGTTCGAGATCGGCCAGCCTTGAGCGATGCGCTCAAGAGTCTGCCTGAGCCAGGCGTGTGGATCGACCTCGTTCATTTTTGCGGTCTGCAAAAGTGCGGCGACGGTCGCCCTGGTCCGACCACCGCCAGCGGATCCTGCGAACAATGCATTCTTCCGAGTAATTGTTTGCGGTCGGATGGCGCCTTCGACGATGTTGGAATCGATTTCGACACGCCCATCGCTCAGGAAGCGCTCGAGCGCAGCCCGCCTGGAGATAGCGTAACGGATTGCCTCGGCGAGTTTTGATTTCACCGACAGGCGCAGCAGTTCCGCTTCCCACAGCTCGAACAGCCTCGCGACAATGGCGGCGGACTTTTCCTGGCGGGCCTTCACCCGTGTTGCAGGATCTGCCGCGGATGTCCTCTTCGACCTTCCAGAGCGCCGCCACAGTCGTGATCGTCTGCGTCGCCAGGTGCGAGCTTTCGTTCACATGCAGTTCGTAGAACCGCCTCCTGACATGGGCAAAACAGGCGGCCAGGGTCACGCCATCATTGGCTTGTCCCGCGCATAGATGTCCTCCTGCCGATAGAGCGGCAGACCATCGGCATATGTGGCGACGGCGATCTGGGCCAGCAGCGCCTCGGTGGGGATGACGCTCTCGATGATATGGGGTGGCGCCGGCGCCTGGATCACGCCGTCGCGATTCCCTTAGGCGTATTTCGGGCGGCGCGTGACGATCAGGCGGAACTTCGCCGGCATCACGTCCAGACGCTCCGACACCTCCTCGCCGATCAGAACCTTCTCCAGCCCTTCGCAGCCTGCGGGACCTCAGGTTCGATGACAATTTCAACTCGCTCCAGATGAGCCGCGAAGCCCTTCCGCGGACGCGGCGCACGTTTCGGCTTGTTCTGAACGGCGCTTTCGAGCTCGGCTTCGATCGCTCCCATCCCGGTTTTTTATTTCGTCGAACACGAAGGCGTGCTGCGCCTCGCTCAATGTCGCGCCGCCGTCGCCGACGCTGCTGCGGCCACTCGGCGAGTACGAAGCCATTGTGTGAGGGGGCTTCTGATGCGAGCCATTGTCCCCGACCGCCTTAGCGATATGCTGACGCGCCTGAAGCTGACGGCTGTCCGCGACCAGCTGGATGGGCTGTTGGATGAGGCCGGCCGGCAAGAGCTGAGCCTACGCGAGACCCTGGTGCTGCTGTGCGAGTGCGAGATCGCCCTCAAGGATCAGCGGCGCGTCGAGATGACGCTCAAACTTGCTCGCTTCCCGTTCGTTCGCGATCTGTCGGGCTGTCGACTTCTCGGCCCAGCCCTCGCTGGATCCCAAGCAGATACGCGAGCTTGCGAGCGCCCGCTGGATTGTCAATGGCGAGAACGTGCTGCTGCTTGGGCCACCCGAGTCAGATTCATACTGCCCATCTCGCTACACCCTTAGAGTTGAAGTTCTTTTTGACCCGGATCGCCAGACGATGGCCGCCGAAACCGCCGCGCATGCGCGGCGCGCTTGACATCAGGATGTTCCAGATCAACCGCTTTGATCATCCACGGTGCGCCTTTGCACAGCTGCTGCGCAGGCAAGCTCCGTTCTTCGATCAGACGGCGAACCGTCGAAGGACTGACCTTCAACGCAGTTGCAGCTTCGTCCAAAGTGACTTCTCCACGCTCTGCGCGCTCGCCCTCTCGGTAGGCCGCGATGGCGTGTTGGTTGCGCAGGCTGCGAACGCGGACACGGGTCCAACTGTTGCCGCGCCCCGTCGACTTACTGGCGCGGTTGAGAACCGCGGCGATGGTGCTGTCGGGCATTTGACGCGCGAGGACACGAACGAGATCGACCACATCTGCCGCGGTGCTCCAGCGGTGCTCGCCGGTGCGGTTCTTCCTCGCCTGCAATGCCGTGTGATCGCCGCCATGCCAGTGGACAATCAAGTCAAGCACCTCGTCGCGGACGCGCACAACGATCTCATGGATCAAGCTTCGGATGATCCCCTTGCGCGTCGCAGCTGTTGCACCCGGACTTTCCCAAGCTCTCTCGAGATCGGCACCAAGCGCAAGTAACCGATCGCGATCGATGTCGCTCAACGTCATCTCTGGCGTAGCCAACAACGTTTCGCGCTCGCCCTCAAGCTCGCGGACACTGACCAGGCGCTCGTTCCAGCGCCGCTCCAGCTCGCCGGCAACAAGGCGATTGTCCGGATCGACAGCCTCGTATCGCCGACGAGCGCGAGTTGGCTCTTAGCGTGCCTGCTCCAGGGTCAACTCGAGCTGACGCAGCTTGTCGGCGTGTTCACGCCCGCGCGCTTCTATGGCCGCCAGCGCCGCCTGTACACCCAGCGGCTGCAGCCGCGCGACGACCTCCGCGCTGATCGCGCGGTCCGCGCGCAGACCACCGATGAGATGCACGGAACTCCACCATGGTTGGTCTGCCTACCGCGGCAATGATAGCGCCCGACAGTACTGTGCGTGCCGCTGTAGGCAACGTGAAGTTTGCGGCCGCAGTGGCCGCAACGAAGAAGCCCCGCGAGAAGGCCTTCGCCGCGGCGGACCGAGCCACGACTCATGAAGCTTTTTCCGTTGGCGTTGTCGGTGATCAGGCGCTGATTCCTCTCGAACTGTGCCCACGTAATGTAGCCATCATGGTGGTCCTTGATCAAAACCTCCCAGTCGTTGCGCTCGCGCCGGAAGCCGCGCACGATCCTCTTGCGGCCGGCCTCGATCGTCACCCGACTGCCCGAGCGCCCGAAGACATAGGCGCCAGCATAGGCGGGATTGGTCAGGATGTGGTAGATCGTATTGTACACTGGTAACTTCCATTCGACGTGGCGGCCCTCGGGGCCATGGCCGACCGCGGGCAAAGTGATTCGCTCCTGCCGTAACCAGAGGTGGACCTGGCGCAGTGTCTGCATCTCGGCAAACTTGGTGAACACGAGCGCGAGCGCCTCCTGAATGCGCCGATCAGGGTCTTCAAGCGAGCGTTGCCGAAAGATAGACAGCTCCATCTCGCTCATCGTGCCTTCATGCCAAGCAGAAGGCGATCGTTGGGCTGGCGCGGATCGTAGACGCCATCCTCGTCGACGATCAGTGTTCCAACGAGCCCGCAGAACTCCAGTAGCGTATGCCAATCCCTGCCGTTGCGGGCCAGCCGAGAGGCCTCAATCGAGACCACAGCGCCAACTCGCCCTTCCCAAATGGCGGCGAGCAGCTTCTCGAACCCGGGACGCGCGGTGCCGCCACCAGAGCGACCGAGATCGTCGTCGATTACGACCACCTCGCTCTAGCCCAGCTGCCGCGCACGATCGGCCAAGCCGTACTGGCGGCGCTGGCTCTCGCGGTTGTTGATAACCTGGTCGGCCGTCGACTGGCGAATGTAGACGACGGCCTGGCGAGCAAGGTGCTCAGGCGTGATCTTGCTCACCGCTGTCCTCCCGGTTCCCGTCGTGTGCCTCGACTGCGCTGTCGGTGAGCGCTTCGGTCAGAAGCTCCTTTAAGAGCTCCAGCATTTGCTGATGGGCTTCGATTGGAATGCTGCTGTATGTCGGAGGGCTCTCGAACAGATCCCCCTGACGACGTGATGCGTCCGCCATGACCGCCTCCTCGTGAATGGGACGATTCCCTGGAAGAGGAGGCTAAGAGCGCGTCGACAAGAAGACGCGCCTCCAGTAGACGATCCACCGGAAGCCGCGGATCAGCTTTGATATGGAAGGAAGCGGCGGCGGGAGCCGCCATCCATGCCGGCAGCAGCGTTAACGTGGCGTCAGGTTGTCTGATAACAAAATGCGTCTCACCCCAAAGCCGCTTGCAGGCGACAACGACGACTGACGCTCCGCATCGCGGATGGAACGAGTAAAGGATCTCCAGCTCAGATCCCAGACACCCGGCATTATGACGCTGGTCCGCCTGGCGTTGGCAAGACGCATCTTGCGGTCGCTCTTGGTCGCGAAGCGATCCTGGCTGGGCATTCCGTTCAGTTCGTCGCAGCCACGACTGTCGTTGCGCAGCTTGCTAAAGGTTACGGCGAAGGGCGGCTCGAGGAGCGACTCGCGCAATTTGCCAAGCCAAAGCTCTTGATCATCGACGAGCTCGGGTATCTGCCCTTTGAACCCAATGCCGCGCATCTGTTCTTCCAGCTCGTTAGCCGTCGCTATGAGAGAGGCGCGATCCTGCTGACCAGCAACCGCAGTGTCGGCGAGTTCAGCGACCCCGTGGTTGCCACCGCGATCCTTGATCGTCTGCTGCACCACAGTCACGTCAACACGATCCGCGGCGACAGCTATCGTTTGAAGGAGAAGCGCCGCAGCGGACTGCTGCAGAAGCCCGCTGCATCAGAAGCCAAATCGGAGAAGAAGTCGTGAAGCAAGCCGCTCGCTCGCTACAGCGCTATGACGGGCGCGCTTCGCGAGCGGCTTGCTACAGTCCTGCAAACAACAAGGGGGTCACTTCCTCATGTCGCTGCGGGGTCAAATCCGGACGTCGCTTGACAGCGCTTCCTCAAGCGTTTTGGCGAACAGACATACCCCCGTGCCATCAAACCAAACCGCCTTGATCCGGTCCGCTCTTTTCGAACGGAATACGTAGAGCGCCCCACTGAACGGATCTGCACCACCGTCCCGCACCAGAGCCATGAAGCCGGTCGCCCCCTTGCGGAAGTCAACCGGTGTGCTCGCGACATAGACCTGCACGCCGGCCGGGATCATGCCTTGCGAACCGCCCGCATCACATCGACAATCCGGTCAGCGCCGACGTCAGGGCCCGCGTGCACCACCACATTGCCGATAACAATTTCTACCATGTCGCTCCGCATCACTTCAAAGCGCGCAAATTTGACCGGCTTGCTCGAAGCTGCGGCCAATGGCACGACAACCCCGGAAGCCTTCGCCTTGCGACGCCACGCGAAAAGTTGCGACGGATCGAGCCCATTTGACCGCGCAATCGCCGATACATTCGCTCCGCCAACCAGCGTCTCTCCCACGATCCTCGCCTTCTCCTCATCCGACCATGACCGGTAACTGCGCGCCGGACTGCTCGACAGCCGCACAGGGCTCGCCGTGAGAACTTCGAAGCTTCTAGTATCAAACATACGTTCGCTCACAGGATTCTCCTTGCACAACACCAGGAGATTCTCTGCTATTCGAACACGCAGCGCTATGTGGGGTCTCCGACGCGCTTACTGTTCTCAGCCTGCCGCATCACTTCAGATCTTTGACTGATTGCGTATGGGTTCGCGTGCCAGGCGCGTGAGTCCAAATCGGGGACGTCTATCGCGTAAGCGTTATTCCGAACACACGTGTCAGACGACAACCTGGCGCGAGCGTTTCCTCGACAGTCCGGGCCTTGTCGTCCTGGGAGAACCAACGGCGTCGTCCCGTCTCCGTGATTACTTCGAGCCGGCTCGCCGACGTCGACTTAAACGTATGGTCAAGCATAAACACGAGCCGATCGCTTCAAAGAGATCGTGAACCTCGCCTATCCCTCACTCCACGAGAAGGTGAGGATCAAAACGATTATCTCGCGCCAGTTGACGAATGACGCAAGTCGGTCAATAAAGTGTGCAAAATACCTCAAGGTATGCGAGCGCATCTAACGTCGGCTTTCCGGGGTTCTTGGTACGCCTCCGACGGGGGCCGTCTTGCGTGAGGGGTGGTAATTCGCGAAGCGTGTGACCTTAAGTCTAGCTTTAAGGTCATCAGGCGATGCGGGTCGAG
>NZ_JADPKD010000046.1:0-30238 GCF_023073735.1 Bradyrhizobium sp. 160 | reverse complement strand
CGAGGTGCCCTTGAACATCAGGTGCTCGAGGAAGTGTGCGAGGCCGGATTTGCCCGGAGTCTCGTCGGCCGAGCCGACCTTGTACCAGATCATCTCCGTGACCACGGGCGTGCGGTGATCCGGGATCACCACGACCTGCATGCCGTTGCTGAGCGTGAAGCTGGCGGGCGGGGCCGATGTTACCGTGGTCTGGGCGAGGGACGCGCCGGCCGTCAGGACACTCGTCGAAAGCAGCGCGGCAAGGAGGCAGGCAGCCGATCGGTAAGAGAACATCATGATCCTTATGACAGGCCGAGGTCCGGATCTCCGGCTCGGAGGCACGGCATCGTACACCGTGCGGCTGAGGCTTCGCGTCACGAAGCAGAGAACTCAACGCGTAGGCAAGTTACTGATCGGCAATTCAGGAACCGTGTCCGGCGTGCACGAGTCGCCGGCGCAGGGTTCGCTTCTGTCAGGACGTCGCGGCGCGACGGGAACGCTATTGTTCCTTGTCCTTGCCCGACATGATGTCGAAATAGGTCCGCCGCGACTTGTCCGGTCCGGAGCCATAGGCGTAGTTCGGCGACGGCGTCTGATAACCCGGCGGAGGCTCGACCAGCGATTGGCGCGGCGGCTCGCTGGTGAATGCCTTCTCTTCCGAGCTGTTGCCCTTGAACATGCCCCAGAGACCGCCGGAATAGCCGAGCTCGGCCGGCATTAGCGACGGGTTGCCGTTGGTGCCCGGCTGAATCGGATCGTTGCTGGTGCGGGGGGCTGCGGCGACCTGGCCGGCCTTCATCTCGGCGGGCGACAGCGGCTGAGCGGCTTGCCAGCTCTCCTGCGCCTTGTTGGCCTTCTTCCGCGCGGCAATGGCTTCCTTGCGGCGTTTCTCGTCGGGGTCCTTCGGCCAGTTCGGCGCATTCTTGGCCTGGGTTGCGGCGGGCGGCGGCAGGTCGAGCTTGGGCGGCACGACCAGCGGCGAACGCTCGCGGTACTCGATGCCGGGCTTCTCCATGCTCTTGGCGCCGATGCCGGACATCAGATTGTCGATGAGCTTCTCTTCGAAAGTCATGTCGTCGTCCTCGTCGTCGTCACCGGCGCGGGCGGCGCCGGACGACATGACGAGACCGATGCCAAGCGCGACTGCGGACAATTTCAATGCCCGCCAGATGCCCCGTTGGGGGTCTCGAACCATCGAACCGCTGGTCTTCGAGCTGCGCATCACCATACCTGTTCCATATTGTGGCAGATTGCCGCTCGCACGCGGCTTGACCCTCGCAAAAGCGGGTTCCACCCGCCGGTCGTATCGGCCGGGATCAGGGCGCTTTTGCGGCGGGTACCCCCAGGAAGGAATCATACAATAGCGCCGCCACCCCAGCAACGATGGCCACGTCGGCGAGGTTAAACACGTACCAATTATAGATATTTCCGCCAATCTCGATGTGAAACAGGGCGAAATCCACCACCGCGCCATAGGCCAGGCGGTCAATGCCGTTGCCGATGGCGCCCCCGATGATCAGGCCGAGCGCAATCGTGGCAAGGAGGGTGTGGGAGCGGGCCATCCAGATCGCCAGCGCGACCACCGCAATACCTTTGACGGCCATCAGCGCGAACTGCGCCGCCTGGCTGTCGTTCTGGAGCCAGCCGAAGCTGATGCCGATGTTCCAGGCCAGCACCAAATCGAAGAACGGCGTCACCCGCACCGCGCCGCGGCGGGCGAGGTCGAACACGTTCAGCAGCCAAAGCTTAGAGGCCTGGTCGAGGACGAGTGTGACCAGGGCGGAGATGATGCCGGCGCGCAGCGGGGTCATGGCTGACGGTCAGACCGCCACCCCCAGCGCCTTCCATTCACGCAACGCCTTGGCGTCGCGCGGGGTGACGTCGGGGTATTCGGGGTCTTCGCCCACCGTCGGCGAGATCTTCCAGGAGCGGGCGCACTTGGTGCCGACCGCCTTCTCGACGACGACTGCGACGCCCGGCACGGCATCGAGACGGAACGCGGAAGCCGGCGCCTCGCCCTCGCGCACCTCGTAGTTCGAGGTGATGCAGACTTCGGCGAGATCGACATCGAACAACGTCGCCAGCATGGCCCGGTCGGCGACATAGATCACCGGCGAGGCCTCGAGCGAGGAGCCGATGTTCTTGGCGGCGCGTTCGAGCTCGAGTGCGCCGGTGACGACGCGGCGCACGTTGCGGATCGTCTCCCACTTGGCGGCGAGCTTGTCGTCGCGGAGCTTCTCGAGGCCATCAGGAAACAGCGTCAGGTGCACCGAAGGCTCGGCGTTCGGCCGGTACATGCGCCAAGCTTCCTCGGCGGTGAAGCTCAGGATCGGCGCCAGCCATTTCAGGATCGAGGCACACAACAGGTCGATGGTCGTCAGCGCCGCCTTGCGCGTCAGCGAGGACGGTGGGTCGCAATAGAGCGTGTCCTTGCGGATGTCGAAATAGAACGCTGACAGCTCGCTGTTGAGGAACGCGGACAGGATAGCGACCACGGTCTTGTAGTCGAACTCCCGATAGGCCTTGCCGATCGCGGCGGCGCGCACCGCGAGCTCGTGCAGCATCAAGCGCTCGAGTTCCGGCATCTCGGCGGGCTCGATTGCGTCGGTCGGCTTGTAGTGATGCAGCGTACCCAGCATCCAGCGCACGGTGTTACGCAGCTTGCGATAGGTCTCGACGGTGTTCTTCAGGATCTCGGGGCCGATGCGCTGGTCGTCGGTGTAGTCGCAGGATGCAACCCAGAGTCTCAGGATGTCGGCGCCGGATTCCTTGATGACGGCCTGCGGCTCGATGGTGTTGCCGAGCGACTTCGACATCTTGCGGCCGTCCTCGGCCTGGGTGAAGCCGTGGGTCAGCACGATGTCGTAAGGAGCCCGACCGCGCGTGCCGCAGCTCTCCAGCAACGATGAGTGGAACCAGCCACGATGCTGGTCCGAGCCTTCGAGATACATCACCGTGTCGGTGCCGCCGTCGACCTTGCGCTTGATGCCGGCAAGGCCGGGGAAATGTACAGGGTCTTCGAGCACAAAGGCGTGCGTCGAGCCTGAATCGAACCAGACGTCGAGAATGTCGTCGACCTTCTGCCAGTCCTCGTTGGCGCGGGGCCCGAGGAAGCGCTCGCGCGCTCCCTTCGCATACCAGGCGTCCGCGCCTTCGTTCTCGAAGGCTTGCCCAATGCGCGCATTGACGGCTTCGTCCTGGAGGATCTCGGCCGAGCCGTCGCCCTTCTCGCGCACGAACACGGCGATCGGCACGCCCCAGGCGCGTTGGCGCGAGATCACCCAGTCCGGGCGGGCCTCGATCATGCCGTTGATGCGGTTCTCGCCCGACGGCGGCACCCATTGCGTCACCGAGATCGCGTGCAGCGCGCGCGCGCGCAGCGTGTCGCCGGACCTGGTGTTGCCGTCAGCGGCAACATCCTTGTCCATCGCGATGAACCATTGCGGCGTGTTGCGGAAGATCACCGGCTTCTTGGAGCGCCAGGAGTGCGGGTATTGATGCTTCAGCCGACCGCGCGCGAGCAGCATGCCCCTTTCGACGAGCGCCTTGATCACGGCCTCGTTGGCGTCGCCCTTCTCGCCCTTGTCGTTGATGACGCGCTTGCCGGCAAAGCCCGGCGCATGATCGGTGTAGGCGCCGTTCTCATCGACGGTATAGGGGATCGCGGTGTTGATGCCGCGCGCATCGAGATCGCGCGCCTGCGCCGTCCATGCGTCGAAGTCCTCGCGCCCATGGCCGGGTGCCGTGTGCACGAAGCCGGTGCCGGTGTCATCCGTGACGTGGTCGCCGGGCAAGAGCGGCACGATGAAGTCGTAGCCGCCGTCGAGGCCCTTCAGCGGATGGCTACACTCGATCGCGTCCATGGTGTCGCCGGGGACGTCGCGGACCTTCTCATAGGCCGTCACGCGCGCCTGCTTAAAGACTTCTGCAGCGAGCGCATCGGCGAGGATGAGGAGATCGCCGGGCTTGGCCCAATTGTCGGCGGGCGCGTCCGTCACCTTGTACAGGCCATAGCCGATCTTCGGCGAGAATGAGATGGCGCGGTTACCCGGCAGCGTCCATGGCGTGGTGGTCCAGATCACGACGCTTGCGGAGGCGAGCGCACCGTGCGCTGGCGAGGTCACCGGAAACTTCACCCACACCGTGTCCGATGTGTAGTCCTCGTACTCCACTTCGGCTTCGGCCAGCGCGGTCTTCTCGACCACGCTCCACATCACCGGCTTGGAGCCGCGATAGAGCGTGCCGTTGGCGGCGAACTTCATCAGCTCGCGCGCGATCTGGGCTTCAGCGGGATAGCTCATCGTGGCGTAGGGATGGTCCCAGTCGCCGATCACCCCCAAGCGCTTGAATTCCTCGCGCTGCACGCCGAGCCAATGCGTGGCATAGGCGCGACATTCCTTGCGGAAGTCGATCATTGCGGCACTATCGCGGAAGTCGGGCTTCTGCTTGCCCTTCTTGCGATAGTGCTCTTCCTCGACCTTCCACTCGATCGGCAGGCCGTGGCAGTCCCAGCCCGGCACGTAGTTGGAATCGAAGCCGAGCATCTGCTGGCTCTTGGTGACGAGATCCTTCAGGATCTTGTTCAGCGCCGTGCCGATATGGATGTTGCCGTTGGCGTAGGGCGGGCCGTCATGCAGCACGAATTTGGCGCGGCCCTTCGCCCTCTCGCGCAGCTTCTCGTAGAGGCCGATCTCATACCAGCGCTTGAGGATCTCCGGCTCCCGCTGCGGCAGACCGGCGCGCATCGGGAATTCGGTCTGCGGCAGGAACAGGGTTTTCGAATAGTCTTTGACTTCAGACTTTTGGGACTTTTGCGGCTTTTCGGACATGAGGCTGACTGGCTCGGAAGGGCGCGGGAAACGGATGGCGATAGGGAATCGCGGGGTGAGACGATACATCCCGGTCTTGCGCCGAGCCGAAGGCTCAGGCGGAAGCCGGGCCGCTAATCCCTATGATGCGCCGCGCAAACATGGGCTCTCCATAGCAGCCGGACGGGGGAAGCGCAAAGGTGGGGTGGCCCGGTTCGGGCTCAATCGATCACGCCAAGTTTCGGAAACGCATCCGGGGCGGCGGCCAACATGGCGCGGGCGCGGGCGGAATCGTCGTCCATCTGGCGGATCAGGGCCTCCAGGCTGTCGAATTTCAGCTCTTCGCGGATGAAGCCGACGAAAGCGCAGTCGAGCACCTGCCCGTAAAGATCGCCCTTGAAGTCGAACAGGAAGATTTCGAGCAGCGGCGCGCCATTGTCGAAGGTCGGACGGCGGCCGAAACTCGCCACGCCGCCGAGGCGCTCGGTGCCGCGGCCGATCCGCACGGCGTAGATGCCGTGCTTGAGGCCGCAATTGGCGTCCAGGCGGATGTTGGCGGTGGGATAGCCAAGGTCGCGGCCGCGCTTCTCGCCGTGGATCACCTCGCCGGTGATGAACCAGGGACCACCCAGCATGGTGGTGGCTTCATCGAGTTGCCCCTCGGCGAGCGCGATCCGGATCGCGCTGGAGGAGACCGGCCGCTCGTCGATATCGATATGGGGTTGCACGTCGACCTCGATGCCAAGCCGGGGCGCCTCGTTGACCAGCAGGCTCGGCGAGCCGACGCGACCCTTGCCAAAATGGAAGTCGTAGCCGACGGCAATGCCGCTGACGCCAAGGCGGCCGATCAGGTCATGGTGTATGAAATCTTGCGCGCTGGTTCCGGCGCGCGCCTTGTCGAAGGTCATGACCACGGCACCGGCAAGGCCGGTGCCGGCCAAAAGCCGCAGCTTGGCCCGCTCGTCCGTCAGGCGGAATTGCGGGGTGTTGGGGCTGAAAAACCGCCGCGGATGCGGCTCGAAGGTCAATGCCAGCGCAGGGCGGCCATGCGCCCGGCCCATTTCCAGGGCGGCCGTGATCACGGCGCGATGGCCGAGATGAACGCCGTCGAAATTGCCCATGGCGACCACTGCACCCCGCGGAATCGCGGAATCCGGCGTTGTGTCGCGGATGACAGTAAAGGGCGAGGCCATCAGGGGAATTCTCAAACCGGGGGCAGGACCGGGCCGGACCGTGGCTCGACCGACCTGACCAAGTCAAGCGGGCGGAGCGGGACATTGAACACGATTTCAGTCCACTGGTGGCATCCGCAGTTAACGGGCTGTTTAACGCCTTGATGCTACTCCTTGAGGCGTGGAACTGCCGGGCTTCGCCTTGGCAGGTCCGATCGTAATATTCCTGCGTTTGCGTTGGGGGAGTCGAGATGGCGGTTGATTTGTCGATGCCGGTTCTGGTGGTGGATGACTACAGCACCATGATCCGTATCATCAGGAATCTGCTGAAGCAGCTTGGCTTCGAGAATATCGATGATGCCAGCGACGGTTCGGCAGCGCTGAACAAGATGCGCGGCAAGAAGTACGGGCTCGTGATCTCCGACTGGAACATGGAGCCGATGACGGGCTACGACCTCCTGCGCGAAGTGCGCGCGGATCCGAACCTCGCCACCACGCCCTTCATCATGATCACGGCCGAGTCCAAGACCGAGAACGTGATCGCGGCCAAGAAGGCCGGCGTGAACAACTACATCGTCAAGCCGTTCAATGCGGCGACGCTGAAGACCAAGATCGAGGCGGTCTTCCCGGACATGGCAAGCGCGTAAGGCACTTTGGTGTCCCGGACAAGGCGCGGCACATGAGTGACGCGACGCTGAGCCGGGATCCAGTCTATCCACGACGTCACTTGCGGCTTCCGGGCCCCGGCTCTCAGCGCTTCGCCATAGCGCGTCGAACACGCGCGTAAACGCGCTTATGGCGACCCGGGCACGATATTTCTACCACTTCAATTCGCGCATCAGCGCCTTCGGCGGATGGCCGAACAATTCCATCACGGACGCCGGGTCGAGCTGGTCGAGGCCCTCGAACTCTTCGGCATGAATGCCGCGGGTGACGAACAGGCAGTCGATGCCGAACTCGCGCGCGCCGGTGAGATCGGTGCGGACGGAATCACCGATCGCCAGCACCTTCCGCCGGTCGATCGGGTGGCCCTGGCGTTCACCGGCGAGCGCCATCGCGCGCTCATAGATCGGCCGGTGCGGCTTGCCGTAGAAGATCACCTCGCCTCCGAGCTCACGATAGAGCTCGGCGATGGCGCCGGCGCAATAGATCAGCCGGTCGCCGCGTTCGACCACGATGTCAGGGTTGGCACACACCAGCGTCAGCTTGCGCTCGCGCGCCTTCAGCATCATTGCGCGATAGTCTTCCGCCGTCTCGGTCTCGTCGTCATAGAGACCGGTGCAGACGATGTAATCGGCTTGCTCCAGCGGCGCGGTCGTCGCATCGAGGCCCCGATAGATCGAGTTGTCGCGCTCGGGGCCGAGCCAGAACATCTTGCGGCCGGGATGCTCGGCGACATAGAGCCGCGTCAGGTCGCCTGACGAGACGATCGCGTCATAGGTCTCGTCCGCGACGCCGAGCTTGCGCAATTGCCGCTGCACGGAGTCGGCCGGGCGTGGTGCGTTGGTAATCAGGATCACCGTACCGCCGCGGCTGCGATAGGTATGCAGCGCCTCGCAGGCTTCGGGGAAGGATTCGAGACCGTTATGGACCACGCCCCAGATGTCGCTGAGTATGACGTCGACGTCACCCACGAGCTGGCGCAGGCTTTCGACAAAATGCAGCGTGGTCATGATGCGTGCGGCCGATCAGATGCGGCGCGCGAGCGCGGCGTTGCCGATGATACGCTGTGACGGAGGCGCGGAAGACGTCCCGCCTGAACTGGGTGTACCGGAGCCATTGGATCCCTGGATGTCCTGCGCCGGAGTCGGCGAGGCCCCGCCGGTAGCAGATGCCCCTTCAGGCCGCAATGGCCGGGGCGGTGCGAACAAAAAGCCCTGGCCGAACCGCACGTCATAATCGAGCAGGTCGACCACCGCGCGCTCGCCCTCGATCCGTTCGGCGATCAGGTCGATGCCGAAGCGGCCGAGCAGGTCGGAGAGGTCGGACGGGTGGATGTCCGAGGCCGAGGCCTGCTTCGGATCGAGCAGCAGCGTGGCCGGCACCTTGATGAAGCGCACGCCGCGGTCGGCGAGCTCGCGCGGCTCGATGCGCAAATCCGTGACATGGTCGATCGAGAAGCGGAAGCCGCGCTGGGCGAGCGCGGCGAGATTCTCGGTCTCGGCCGGACCGAGGTTACGGAAGGTCGACTGCTTGAACTCCAGCACCAGCGAGGGCGCCAGCGCCCGGTTGGCTTCAAGGAAGTCGAGACATTGCGCGAAGGTGGTGGAATTGCCGAGCGTGGAGGCCGCGACGTTGCAGAACACGCCGACATCCTTGTTGCGCACCATCAGGCGCCGCAGCACCTGCACACAGCGCAGCATCACCATGTTGTCGATGCGTCCGATGAGCCCGGAGGCCTCGGCGATGCTGATGAACTCCTCCGCGGCGATCAGCTGGTCACGCTCATCGCGCAAGCGCGTCACGGCCTCGTAGAACCGCACCTTGCGCTGCGGCAGCGTCACCATCGGCTGGAGGAAGATATCGATGCGGTTTTCGTCGATCGCGTTGCGCAGCGTCGCCAACAATTGGGTCTGGTTGCGGCCGTTGGCGACCTGCGTCGGGACCGTCTGTGAAGGCCGCGGCTGCGCTGCGGGAGGTGGCGGGGCTACGGGCAGCGGTGACGGGTCAGCCGGCCGCTCGTCGATCGTCGCGCTCAGGTCGAGCGGCGCGGGCTCCTGTTTCTCGACCGGGCTTGCGGCTGATACCGGAGCGCCGCCAGCTAGCAGGTCTTCATGGGCCGAGACGGTGGTGGCGAGCTGCCTGACCAGTCCGCCGAGTTCGTTGATCTCGCCGACCACCGACTGGATGCGCTCGGCGTTGGTCGAATTGGACGAGGCGATGCGTCCCTCGATTGCAGCTAACCGGCGGCCAAACTCGGCCACCTGGCGCGCGAGGTCGGCAGTGCCGCGCGAAAGGTCGGCGATCTGGCCGCCGACGTCGCTGCGGTCGCGCAGCCGCATCGACACCGCGTTGTAGAGGATCAGGAAGGTCAGCGCGGTCAGCGCCACGATCGCGGATTCGGTTCCGCTGATGCCGGCGACCGAATAGAGCACGAGCCCGAGCGAGGCCGCGACCAGAACCATGCAGATGGCGATGAAGATCGTCGAAATGCGAATCATGCCGCGCGTTAAGCCTCTAGAGAGCTGACTGTCTCACCGGGAAAACACGGGCCGCCGTCCGACGCCTCACGTCTCATGCTCCCCCGAGCCATGTGAGCTTAACATCATTGTTGATTCGAGGGGATAGCAGCGTGCGGGCCGAGGTTGGCGCGCAAGCTTTGCAACCGGCGCTCACGATCAAGGGCGGACCGAATTGC
Organism: Bradyrhizobium sp. 160; assembly: GCF_023073735.1. NCBI lineage: Bacteria > Pseudomonadati > Pseudomonadota > Alphaproteobacteria > Hyphomicrobiales > Nitrobacteraceae > Bradyrhizobium > Bradyrhizobium sp. 160. The sequence continues at coordinate 20,921 of NZ_JADPKD010000046.1, read as the reverse complement.
ACCGTCAGGACGGCGCGGCCGCGCCGACCGTGTCGGCCGAGACGGCTTCGCGGCTGCCGAGCGGCTTCGGCCGCCCGGTGGTCGTATCGCGCAGGGTCTGCCGCTCGATCTCCGAGTTCAGCTCGGCTCCGAACATGATGACGATCGCCGACATCCACATCCACATCATGAGGCCGATCGCTGCCCCGAGCGAGCCGTAGGTCGCGTTGTAATTGGCGAATTCTGACAGATACCAGGACAGCAGCGCCGAGCCGGCGATCCAGAGGATGGCGGCCGTCACGGCGCCGAGGCTCAGCCATTGCCAGCGCGGCGCGTCGCGGCTGGGCGCGAAGCGATAGAGGATGGCGAGCGCCACGAGCAGGATGAGGAACAGGAGCGGCCATCGTGCCAGCGCCACGATTAGCTTGCTTCCGGGCGCCATGCCGAGATGATTGAGCGCGAGCGGGAAGGCGACGACGGCGCCCACCATCAGCAACAGCGCTACGATGCCGCCGACAGTGAAGGCCAGCGACACCATGTTGAGCTTGATGAAGCTGCGCTTCTCGCGCTCCTCATAGGCGACGTTGAGAGCGTCGAAGATCGCCTTGACGCCGGCATTGGCGCTCCAGATCGCAAGCAGAAGCCCGAGCAGGAAGGTGGCCCCGAGCGTGGTGTTGCCATGCGACACCACGCGCGCGACCTGGTCCTCGACGATCTGGAACGAGCCCTCGGGCAGCATGGTCGCAAGCGTCTGGAGATTGGCGCTGATTGTCGCGGGATCGGCGAACAGGCCGTAAGAGGAGACAAGTGCCGTGACAGCGGGAAAGATCGCGAGCAGGCCGAAAAAGACGACGCCGCCTGCGGTCGCCAGCAGGCGATCCTCATCGATGCGCTGATAGGTCCGCCAGAAGATGTCCTTCCAGCCCGCCCAGGGGATCGTGAACGGGCTCTTGGCATGACGGCCGCGGCCGGGCTCCACGGCCGCGCTCGCCGGATGCGTTTCCGGTGAATTCGCCTCGGCCTTGCGATGGTCTTGCGGAGGCCCCGACCTGGCCAGGCCGGAGTCCTGGAAGTAGCGCTCCGCGGTGAGCACGAACACTGCCGTGGCCGCCACCAGCAGCCAACTGTCCATTTGCTCGGAGCGCCGCATCAGCATTCACGCTTCCAATCCGTGCCTGTGACGCCGCCGGCGTGCAGCCGTCAACCCGACCAGGCCGACGGCCGCGAGCATCAGGCCAAGTTGCACGGGACGGTTGGCGCGGTTCGGCCAGGCTTTGCTGTCGCGACCGCGTTCACCGGGTGCAAGCGGCACGAGGGGGATCGTCGTTGCGACCTCCTTCACTGCCTGCTTGATCGTTCCGCGAGGAATCCGCGGGGTGGCGATCGCAACCCGCATCCGGCTGGCGAGCGGCACGACCGGCTTGTCCCGACGCTTCACTTGAGCCAGAGCCAACCCGGCGCAGGTTACGGCGAGCACCAGCAGCAGGGCTCCGACGGCGCCAAAGCCCCAGAATTGCCCGTAGGTGATCGCAACCCAGCGGTACAGCGCGACCAGGCCGACAAAGAGGGCCGCAATGACGAATAGCCCGGCCATCGCGAACAGGCCGGCTGCGACCGCGTAGGACGTCGCCCGTCCGGTGGCTTGGTTGGTGCGGTCGCGCAAATACGATTGTGCGGCGCGTTTGAGGTGGTTGAGTTTGAGCGCCATGCCGGCGCGCAGCAATTCGCCCGATGGCGCGAGCATGTGGACATCCTCCGAGAGCAAGACAATTCGTCGGGGGATGAACGTGGCGGAATTTGACTTGTTCCGAGAGAGCGTGCCCGGCGTAGCGGATCAGCCGAGATCGGCGGCTGCGATCCAGAACACCTCGCCCTCGGAGTCTTCGGTGTCCAGCCAGAGCAGCGGTAGTTCCGGAAAGGCCTTGTCGACCAGTTCGCGGCCGCGGCCGATCTCGCAGACCAGCCCGCCATCCGGCGTCAGGTGATCGGGCGCCTCGCGCAGGATACGGCGCACCACGTCGAGACCGTCGGCGCCGCCGTCGAAGGCGAGCTTCGGCTCGGCCCGGCACTCCGGCGGCAGCGCGGCCATGCCTTCCGCATCGACGTAGGGCGGATTGGTGATGATCAGGTCATAGCGTGCATCGCCGAGCGGGGCGAACAGGTCGCCGCGATACAGGCTGATCCGGTTCTCGAGCCCGTATTCGCCGACATTTCGCGTGGCGACCTCGAGCGCGCCCTTGGAGATATCGACCGCGTCGACGGTGGCGTTCGGAAAATGATGCGCGGCGAGGATGGCGAGGCAGCCCGATCCGGTGCAGAGATCGAGCACGCGCTCGACCGCCGTGGGATCGTCGATCAGCGATCCGGCAGTCCCGTCGCGGCCAAAATGCGAGTCCAGCAGCTCGCCGATGAAGGAGCGTGGAACGATGACGCGCTCGTCGACATAGAAGGGTAGCCCGCGCATGTAGATCTTGTTGACGAGATAGGCGGCCGGTTTGCGGGTGGTGACGCGCTGATGGATGAGATCGAGAACGGTCTTGCCCTCGGCCAGGGTGACGCGCGCGTTGGCGAAAAGCTCGAACTGTTCGGGATTGAGATGCAGCGCCTCGCTGACCAGGAAGGCCGCCTCGGCGACCGGATCGGTGGTGCCGTGGGCAAAGGCGAGCTCGGCTTCGACAAAGCGGCTCACCGCATAGCGGACCAAATCGAGCAGCGTGAGAAGCTCACCAGGAGCGACCTTAGCAAGGCCGATCTTAGCAAGGCCGATCTTACCAGGTCTTGGCGCGGCGCGGCCACGCGCGGTCTTTTTGGATGCTCTTGCCATCAGGACCGGGTCCAGCGTGCGGCGGCTTCGTCGTCGCGGGCCTCGGCCGCGACCCAGCCGGTGCCGGCTTCGCTCTCTTCCTTCTTCCAGAACGGCGCGCTGGTCTTGAGATAGTCCATCAGGAACTCGGCCGCCTGGAACGCGGCCTGGCGGTGCTGCGAGGCGGTCAGCACCAGCACGATGTTCTGGCCAGGCATGAAGCGGCCGACGCGGTGAATCACCGTGACGCCGTTCAGCGGCCAGCGCGAGGTCGCCTCGTCGACGTGACGCTTGATCTCTTCTTCGGCCATGCCCGGATAATGTTCGAGCGTAAGCGCAGCGACCTTCGCGCTGTCCTCGTCGGCGCGGCAGATCCCCGAGAAGCTCACGACCGCGCCGATGTCGGTGCGGCTCTTGGTCAGGATTTCGATCTCGCGCGCGAGGTCGAAATCGTCCTCCTGGATGCGGATGCTCACGGGGCAGCTCATGCTCGTCCCGATCCGACGGTGCCAGACCTCTCCCCGGCGGGGAGAGGTGAGGTGGCACCGTACGCTGGTCTGTTCGAGAACATTGGTCTAGCCGCCGGTCATCGGCGGGAAGAACGCGATCTCGCGGGCGCCCGCGATTGCGGTGTCCGGCTTGACGTGGGCGTGATCGATCGCGGCGCGGATCACCTTCGGCTTCTCGAAGGCGTAGGCATAGGCCTCGTTCTGGCCGGACAGCCAGGCGATCAGCTCCTCGACGGTGCGCACCGTTGCGGGCGGTTCGATGGTCTCCTCGGCCTTGCCGACGCGCTCGCGCACCCAGGCGAAATATTTCACCTTCATCCCTCGTCCTCCTTGATGAGGTGATGGATGCCGGCGCGGAAATAGTCGTAGCCGGTGTAGATGGTGAGGATCGCCGAAGCCCACAGCAGCGCCAGCCCGATCATCGAGACCACCGGCACCACCTCATCGCCGGCCGGGCCCGCGAGCAGGAAACCGATGGCGACGAGCTGGACCGTCGTCTTCCATTTAGCGAGCTTCGTTACGGGCACGCTGACGCGCAGCGCGGCGAGGTATTCGCGCAGGCCCGAGACCAGGATCTCGCGGCACAGGATCACGATGGCGGCCCATAGCGACCAGCCATGGATGATGCCATCGGCGGCCAGCATCAGCAGGCACGAGGCAACCAGCAGCTTGTCGGCGATCGGATCGAGCATCCGGCCGAACGCTGATTGCTGATTCCAGATTCGCGCATAATAGCCGTCGAGGTAATCGGTCACCCCGGCGCCGATGAAGATGGCCACCGCCACCCAGCGCAGCCATAGCGGCCCGTCCATGATCGACTGCGCGTAAATGCATCCGACCACGACCGGGATCGCGGCGATCCGGCCGTAGGTCAGGATGTTGGGAAGGGACATCGAGCGCCTGGTTGCCCCTCGTGTCGTCGCGATGTTCATCCGTCCTACCAATACCGCTGGTGCCTGAACGTCAACCGTCCCGCTCTCCAAATGAGGCGCGGACGCAACGATCATATGACCGCGGCCCCCCTTTAGTTCATCCCGGCTGGGGATGGAAATACTCGAAAATCCTGCGGGCGCTTTCGGCGCTCACGCCCGGAACCTTGCCGAGATCAGCGATCGAGGCCCGCTCGATCTCCTTCAGGGTTCCGAAATGATGCAGCAAGGCACGTTTACGTGACGGCCCGATGCCGGGGATCTCCTGCAAACCGGCCTCGCGGATGTCCTTCTTGCGCAGCTTGCGGTGCGAGCCGATGACGAAGCGGTGAGCCTCGTCGCGCAGGCGCTGGATGAAATAGAGCACGGGATCGCGCGGCTCCAGCTTGATCGCCTCGCGCTCGGGCATGAACAGGGTCTCGCGGCCGGCATCCCGGTCCGGTCCCTTGGCGACCGACATCAGCGACACCTGGGTCAAGCCGAGAGCTGCAAAGATCTCGCGGACGGCGTTGAGCTGGCCGCGGCCGCCGTCGATGATGACGAGGTCGGGCCATTGCGGGAAATCGTCGTCCTTCGCCTTGGCCACGCCTTCCTCGGGCGGATTGATCAGTCGCTTGAAGCGTCGCTCCAGCACCTCGCGCATCATGGCGTAGTCGTCGCCAGGCGTCAGCCCTTCCGACTTGATGTTGAACTTGCGGTACTGGTTCTTCACGAAGCCGTCCGGGCCGGCAACGATCATGGCGCCGACCGCATTGGTGCCTTGGATGTGGCTGTTGTCGTAGACCTCGATGCGCTTGGGCACGTGCGGCAGGCTCAGCGTCGCGGCCATGGCCTCGAGCAGGCGGCTCTGCGTCGCGGTGTCCGCGAGCTTGCGGCCGAGCGCCTCGCGCGCATTGGTCAGCGCGTGGGTGACGAGCTCCTTCTTCTCACCGCGTTTGGGCGCGGTGACCTCGACCTTGTGGCCGGCTTTGGTCGACAGCGCACTGGCGAGCAGCTCGCTCTCCTCGATCTCGTGCGAGAGCAGGATGTTCTTCGGCGGCGGCTTGTCGTCGTAGAACTGGGCGAGGAAGGAGCCGAGCACCTCTTCGGGGGTAAATGTCTTTTCCGCGCGCGGGAAATAAGCGCGGTTGCCCCAGTTCTGTCCGGTGCGGAAGAAGAACACCTCGACGCAGGAGAAGCCGCCCTCCTGGTGGATGGCGAACACGTCGGCTTCCTCGACCGTGCGCGGATTGATTCCCTGCTGCGACTGGATCGCCGACAGCGCGGCGAGGCGATCGCGATAGAGTGCGGCGCGTTCGAATTCGAGCTCGCCGGAGGCCTTCTCCATCTCGCCGGCGAGCTCCTGCTTCACCGCATGGCTCTTACCGGAGAGGAAGTCGGTCGCTTCGCGCACCAGGGTCGTATAGCCGGGAAAGTCGATCTCGCGGGTGCAGGGCCCGGCACAGCGGCGGATCTGGTAGAGCAGGCAGGGCCGGGTGCGGCTCTCGAAGAAGGAATCGGTGCAGGAGCGGATCAGGAATGCGCGCTGAAGGGCCGTGATGGTCCGGTTCACGGCGCCCGCCGAGGCGAACGGGCCGAAATAGCGCCCCGGCCGGGTCTGCGCGCCGCGGTGCTTCAGGATCTGCGGCGCCCAATGGTCGCCTGTGATCAGGATGTAGGGAAACGACTTGTCGTCGCGCAGCTGCACGTTGAAGCGCGGCCGCAGCTGCTTGATGAGGTTGGCTTCCAGCAGCAGCGCTTCCGTCTCGGTTGTGGTTGAGACGATCTCCACGGTCGCCGTGGCGGCGATCATGCGCAGGATGCGCGCCGGCTGGGGGGCACTCTGGCGCGCGTAGTTGGACAGGCGCTTTTTGACGTTCTTGGCCTTGCCGACATAGAGAACGTCCGCGTTCGCATTAAGCATGCGATAGACCCCGGGCGAGGTGGGGGCGAGCCGGACCGCGCGCTCGATCGCCTCATGACCGGTCGCCAGCGGGCCCTCGCCGACCGCGCCGCTCTCTTCCAGGATATCCGGCAGCCGCGCATCGTCCTCGTCGTCACCGCTCGCAGTCGCGGGATCGAGGTCCGGTGGCGCCATGTCCGTTTCCGGATGTTGGGCGTTCGGTGCGGTGACGCGCACGGGTTTGCGCGTACGTGCATCGTCCGGATTGTCGGGGGAATCGTGAACCATGGTGCGAATTTAGGGGCTGGGGGTGCCGATTTGAAGTTCCGGCCGTGGCGCACGCACAGGATGGCGGGCGCAGTTCCCGGTAACGCTTGGTTAAGCCTGTTAATAGCGCGGTAACCCGGCTTAACAGCCCTTTAACTTAAAGCTCTCGATAAACCTTACGCGAAAAAGTGGTGGTTCCGTAACCATGCGGTCTGGCTTTGCGCGGCGGCGCAGGCATCGCGGGGGCGGTAGTTTGCGTTGGAGTGTGTGATGAAGGGGCTCGTTGTGGGCGCAGCCGCGTTGGTTGCTGCCGGATGGACAGCTTCGGCAGGGGCCGCCGATCTCAGTTACGGGCAGCGTGCGCCCTATACGGTCAATCAGCCGCTCAATGCGTACAGCTGGGCCGGTCCTTATCTAGGCGGCAACGTCGGCTATGAATGGGGTTCGGTCGACAACAATCCCTCAAAGCCTTCCGGCTTCGTCGGCGGCGTGCAGGCCGGCTATAATTTCCAGAACGGCCCTTGGGTGTTTGGCGTCGAGGGCGACATTCAGGCCGCCGGTGCCGACGATACCTTCGCGCCGTGGAAGTTCTCCAATCCGTGGTTCGGCACCCTGCGCGGCCGCGCCGGCTATGCCTTCAGCAATGTGCTGTTCTACGGCACCGCTGGCCTCGCTTTCGGCGAACTGCGGGCGCAGACCTTCGGCTGGACAGAATCGCACACCACCGCTGGCTGGACCGTCGGTGCCGGCGCGGAAGTCGGCCTTGCGCCGAACTGGACCGCCAAGCTCGAATATCTCTACATCGATCTGTCGACGAGTCAGTTCGCAATTACGGGCGTGTCAAACGGCTATAGCGCCAGCGTTGTCCGCGCAGGCGTGAACTATCACTTCTGATAGCTGAAGAAGAAAAGACCGGACCAACCTCCCGGCCGCTAGCGGCCGGGATTTTTTTAAGCCAGGCTCGCTAGGAGAGGATGACCAAATTGACCGCCTTCGGTCCCTTCCCCTTCTTGTCCGGTTCGACTTCGAAAGTAATACGCTGTCCTTCGGCAAGGTCCTTCAGTCCCGCCCGCTCTACGGCGGTGATGTGAACGAAGACGTCGCGGCCGCCGTCGTCCGGCTTGATGAAGCCGTAGCCGCGCTCGCCGTTGAAGAACTTGACCGTTCCCGTCATGGCCATCGGGAAACTCCCCCTCATTGCTCCTCCGCCGCGGCGCAGACTCGCGTCACGACATGACCGGACCTTACGAAGCCCGGGAGCTGGCCATCCTTGGGCGGACCTCATAGGTCCGGCCGGATCTTTCTTGGGCCTTCACTCCGCCGCAACCATTCGCGGAAGCGGAACGTAAAGCCAGTCACGGAAACAGCATAATACGGTTCGTCGCAGATTGACTACCGTTCCTGCATATTTTTCCCAAGAATGCCGGAGTGTTACGGCCTCGGCACCTCCAATCGGAATCTGGCAGCGCCGCCCTGGCCGAGCGGCATTTCGAGCTCGGGCAGGATGGTCTTGAGCTCACCGTGCAGCGTGTAGGGCGGGTTGACGATGAGGAGACCCGTGGAGGTGAGGGCCGCGCCATCGAGCTGCGGCGCCACACTGAATTCGAGGCGCAGGCATTTTCCGGGCGGCTTTGCTGCGGCTGCGAGCCGGGCCACCGTTTGCGCCAGCGTGTCGGTGGCGCGCCGGTTCTTGGCCGGATACCAGATGACGTAGATACCGGTCGGCCATTTCGCGAACGCCGCTGAGAAGGCCTCGCCAAGCCGCTCGAACTCGTCCTTGGCCTCGAACGGCGGGTCGATCAGCACGAGGCCGCGCCGCTCCTTCGGCGGCACGAAGGCGGGCAGTGCCATCCAGCCGTCGAGATCGACCACGCGAGCCTGCTCGTCGCGGCGCAGCACGTCGATCAGCGCTTTCCGCGCCTTCGGCTCGAGCTCGCAGGCGACGAGGCGGTCCTGCGGCCTGAGCAGGCCGCGCGCGATCAGTGGCGAGCCGGGATAGGCTTTGAGCTCGCCCTTCGGATTGAAGGCGCGGACGATGTCAAGATAGGGCTTGGTCAGCGCCGCGGTCTCGTTCGACAGGCGCGCCTGCATCAGCCGCGCGATGCCGGTCAGCCACTCGCCGCCACGGCGCGCCTCGTTGCTGTCGAGGTCGTAGAGGCCGGCGCCGGCATGGGTGTCGATGACGCGGAACGCCGCCGGCTTGTCCTGCAAATAAGTGAGGATGCGCGCCAGCACGATGTGCTTGATGACGTCGGCGAAGCTGCCGGCATGGAAGGCGTGACGGTAGTTCATGACGGAGAGTTACGACATCGCGAGGCGAAAGTAACGGCCGTCATTTCGGGGCGGTGCGCCAGCACCGAACCCGGAATCCATTTCTTTGAGAACGCGGACAGATGCATTCCGGGCTCGCGCTTCCGCCTTCGCTCTTCGGGCTGCGGCGGACAAGCCGCGCGCCCCGGAATGACGATCCGAGGGCTCGCTCTACCCACCCCTGATCGGCGGCATCGTCACCTGCTCGCGGCGGCAGGTGCGGCGCTCGAGCTCGTCGCAGGCGCGGAATTGCAGGTCCTTGCTGAGGCAGATGCGGACCTCGGACAGCCGTGTCCGGTTGCAGGTGACCGAGATGGCGGCATTGCTGAGGCCGGGATTGGCCTTGATAAAAGCGTCCTCGACCTCCGCCGGCGCCACGGTCTTGGCCTGCGACAGATCGAGATATTCGGCCGGGATCTTGATCGCGGCGCGCGCTTTGCGGATCGTTTCGAAATAGCTGCGGCTCTCGAGCCCGGAGCAGGTGCCGTGCTTGTCCCATTCGTTGAAGATCAGGCCCGGCGCCGGCATCAAGTCGAGCATCGAGGAAACGATGCCGCGGTTCAGCCGCGGTGCCGGCCGCTGGCAATATTCGGGGAAGCCGTTTTCATATTGCGGCCACAGGCCATGCACCACGAAGGCGTAGGGCCGCCCGCTGCACTGCATCTGTGAACGGCCGCTGCGCTCGGCCGCTTCCTCGCAGAAGGAGGGCGACCATGACAGCGACAGCACATAGAAATCGAACTCGCCCGGCGCGTTTTGCCGCTTGTCCGGGGCCTTTGCGCCACCGGCGAACGAAGCCAAGCCTGCGGCAAGGATCAGGGGAAGGGTCAGCGAGATCACCAGGCGGGAGAACGAATGCAATCTGGAATGAAACATGGCGACGCCCCTCAACTAGACTGTGCAATGAAGCCTAGCAGGCGATAAGAACATTTCAAGAACAAAATTCGGGCCACCGCCGTTCGGTCGCCGGATCGGCCCGAAGGGCCCTTGAAATCAGGGCTTGGCGGCGCGGCAGGCCGGATTGTAGGCCCAGTTACGGTCGACTCCGACGACGCACCATTCGACACCATTGCCGTAGCCGGCAAAGCCGCCATCCTCGATAATCGAGAAATGCACCTTGCGCACCTTGCCGTCATTGAGCATGGCGTCGCCGGTGCAATAGCGGCGCGGAATGTTGTCGGACTGCCAGGGCCGGAAGGCGGTCTCGCGAACGGCGGAGAAGCCGGTGATCTTCAACGAGGAATTCCAGAACGAGCTTTCCTTCTCCCAGAACTGGGTGGCGATCGTCGGCAGCGCCTTGTCGCAATCGGCGACGGCGCCGTCGTAACGTGGCCCACTCAGCCAGAAATTCGTCTCGAGCGGATTGGCGGCCCTGGCCTCACCGAGCGGCAGCGCCCCGAACGTGAGGCCGAGCACGGCGGCAAAGCGGAGCGATTTCAGGGAGGGGGCGCGCATGGGCAATCCGGACTGCTGGGTCTTGCGAAGATGGGACCGTGCCGCGAAGGCTCGGCGGGGTCAAGTGCAGCGCGGCAACACTTCGCCAGGAGTTGACCACAACGTCGCGCTCGGCATGGCTTCCGTTCTTTCCACTTCCATCGCAGCACCGTAAACTGGCGGCCAGCCAATTGGAGTGACGGGAATGCGAATCATTGCGGCCGCGGGTCTTCTCGCCAGCCTGGTTGTCTCGGGTATGATGGCGAGCCAGTCGGCGCGCGCCGATATCCTTCCAGTGCCGCCGTTCAAGGGCAACGACACCGGCGGCATCATCGCCTATTCGATGGCGACCCAGGTCGATGCCCGGCAGGTCGCGGTCGATCACTGCGCGCGCTACGGCAAGGTCGCCAAATTTCTCGCGGTGCAGGCCTACGAGGGCGGCTACATCTCGTTCTCCTGCCGCTGGGTGCCCTATGGCGCCGCCGACCAGCCGATCCGAACGCTGTACTGAACCGCGGTCGTAACGCCGCAATCTCTCAGCCGGGAGCTCCCAGATGACGCGCAAACTCGCTTTGCTCGGCTCGGCCGCCTGTCTCGTGTTGTCGGCAGGCAGCGCCAGCGCCGACGATCTGCCGCTGCGCAAGGCCGGCCTTTGGGAAATGAAGCTGGTCACGACCGGCTCGCCCGTGCCCGAGATGACCATGCAGCACTGCACCGACGAGACCGTCGACAAGGAGATGAGCAACAACGTCTCCCCGATGGCCAAGCAGATCTGCGCCAAGCAGGAGATCAAGAAGACCGCGACCGGCTATGTCAGCGATTCCGAGTGCAACGTCGCCGGCGTCAGCACGACCTCGCATGCCGAGATATCAGGCGATTTCAACTCGGCCTCCTATACGGTGAAGACCTCCTCGCATGCGCAAGGCGGCGTCGCCGGCACGGCAGGGCGCGATAGCACCATGACGCTCGAAGCGAAATGGCTCGGGGCCTGCAAGCCGGACCAGAAGCCCGGCGACATCGTGATGCCAGGCGGCTTCAAGATGAACGTGCGCGACGTGGATAAGCTGAAGGCACTGCTGCCGAAGTAGCGAGATCGTAGCCGGAAAACCGGTGTGCTCCCTCGCCCCGTTCTTACGGGAGAGGCAAGAGCAGTTACACCGGTATTCTCACGCTCGCCCTCAATCCTCCCATCGGGCTGTCGCCGAGCGTGATGTCGCCGCCGTGCGAGCGGGCGATGTCGCGGGCGATCGCGAGACCAAGGCCCGTGCCGCCTTCGTCCTGGTTGCGGGCGTTGTCCAGCCGCAGGAACGGCTTGAACACCTCTTCGCGCAAATGCGCGGGAATGCCCGGCCCGTCGTCGTCGATCGTGACCGTGAGATAGCGGTGATCGCGCTGGCCGGTGATGGCGATGGCCTTGCCGTAGCGCGCGGCGTTGGTGACGAGGTTGGCAAGGCAGCGCTTGAACGAGGCCGGCTTCACCGTCACCACTGGCAGGCCGTGGAACGCCACGGTCGCGGTGTGGCCGTGCCGTTCGGCGTCGCTGCGCAGCTCTTCCAGGGCCTGGGCCATATCGGTCGGCTGCGATTGCTCGCCGGAATCGCCGCGGGCAAAGGCAAGGTAATCCTCCAGCATCATCGACATCTCGTCGACGTCCTTGCGCATGCCCTCGAGCTCCGGACTATCGCCGATCAGCGCCAGCTCGAGCTTGAAGCGGGTCAGGATGGTGCGCAGGTCATGGCTGACGCCAGCCAGCATTGCGGTGCGCTGCTCCATCGTGCGCTCGATGCGCGATTTCATCTCGAGGAAGGCGACGGAGGCGCGCCGCACCTCGCGCGCGCCTCTGGGGCGGAAATTCGGCGCCTCGCGGCCTTTGCCGAAGCTCTCGGCGGCATCGGCGAGCCGCAGGATCGGCTTGATCTGGTTGCGCAGGAACAGCACCGCGACGATCAGCAGGATCGAGGACGTGCCGACCATCCAGAACAGGAAGATTTCCGAGTTCGAGGCATAGGCGGCGCTGCGCTGGGCAAACACGCGCATCACGGCATCGTCGAGCTGGATGCGGATCTCGACGAGATTGGAGCGGCCGACCGTGTCGATCCAGAACGAACGCCCGATCTGGCGGCCGAGCTGCACCGACAGGGTCTGGTCGAGTAGCGAGAAGAACGGCTTCGGTCCTGGCGGCGGCATGTCCCCGGCGGGCAGGAAATCGACGACGAGGCCGAGCCGCTGCTGGGCGATGCGGCGGATCTGGTCGCGGTCCTTGTCCTGCGGATAGCCCTTGTAGACGTCGATCAGCGCGGCGATGTCCTGCACCACCGCCGCGGACAGGCGGCGAGTCACCGTGTTCCAGTGCCGCTCCATGAACACGAAGGCGACGACCGATTGCAGGATCACCATCGGCACGATCATGATCAGCAGCGCGCGCGCATAGAGGCCGGTCGGCATCCAGCCCTTGAATGCGTTGCCCATCCAGCCATTGGCGGCGGAGACGCGGTCGGCGGCGCTCTTCAGAAGCGTCAGGCCCGTATCGATCGTGCTCATCGGTGGCGCTTCACTGCTCTATGGCTTTAAGGCAAGGCCACCAGCCGGTAGCCGATGCCGCGCACCGCCTGGAGGAACAGCGGATTGGCGGGATCGGTCTCGATCTTGCGCCTGAGGCGGTTGATCTGAACGTCCACGGCGCGCTCGTTGACGCTGCCGTTGCCGGTCAGCGCGCTGCGCGGCACGGTTTCGCCCGGCGTCTCCGAGAGGATGCGCAGCATCTCGCGCTCACGGTCAGTGAGGTGAATGACCTCATCGCCCTGGCGCAGCTCGCCGCGATCGAGATGGTAGACGTAGGGTCCGAAAGCGATCTTCTCCACGGTCGCGGCCTGCGGCGGCGGCGCGGCGCGCTTCAGGATGTTGTTGATGCGCAGCGCGAGCTCGCGCGGCTCGAACGGTTTTGCGACATAGTCGTCGGCGCCGATCTGCAGGCCCTCGATGCGCGCTTCTGCCTCGTGCCGTGCCGTCAGCATCACGATCGGCACCGAGGACGAGGTGCGGATGAAACGGGCAAGGTCGAAGCCGGTCTCGCCGGGCATCATGACGTCGAGGATCAAGAGATCGAAATGCAAGCCCATGAGCTTGGCGCGCGCATCGCTGGCGCTGGCGGCGGTCGAGACGCGGTAGCCTTCGCTGGCGAGAAAGCGCGACAGCAGATCGCGGATGCGGCGGTCGTCATCGACCAGCAGCAGATGCGGGGCATCGTCGGCGGGTTGCACCGGCGGGCGGGCGAGCGTGGCAGCGAGCGGCACGGTCACTCCTTGGCGTCGTGGTTGACGGAAGCGAAGATCGTCTCGAGCACCTTGTCCGGATCGTCGCGATCAATCATCGCGCGCAGGAAGCGCTTGATGGTCTCGGCATCCTGCGGACCCATTTCGGCAAGCGCCTTGTTGATCCGCGTGGTCTGCAGCCCGGCAAGCTTCTGCACCAGCGCTTCGCCCTTCGGCGTCGCATAGAGCAGGCGCTGGCGACGGTCATTGTCGCCGGTCTTCTGCACGATATAGCCCTCGTCGAGAAGCTGCTTGAGCACGCGGCCAAGCGATTGCTTTGTGATGCGCAGGACGTCGAGGAGGTCGGCGACCTTGAGGCCGGGGTAGCGATAGACGAAGTGCATGACCCGGTGATGGGCACGGCCGAAGCCGAAGGCCTCCAGCTCCTGGTCGGGATCGCCGACGAAATCGCGATAGGCGAAGAACAGCAGCTCGATGATATCCCAGCGCAAATTGTTTCCATCGCCTGCGGCCGGCCGAGGCTCGGCGGCGTCTTGAGACGGACTCGCGAAATTTATGTCAGGCATATTGACGTATCTTAGGTTCAATGTTACAAAACGATTGGCCCGCACGAAATTTTAGATCGTATCGCGACGGGCGGCGTCGAAGCGGGGACGGCGGAAACAGCCGGACAGGCGACGACGGCCGGAGCAGATCTACCGTGCGATTGTCGAGCGGCATTTCGACAAAACATACTGGACTTCCGCCTTCCGCAAAAGCATGTCCTCGGCGACATGCTGGCCACGGGAAACCGGCCGTAACAAGGCTGGCGCCGGTCCAGCCAGACACCTAATGAAGCCAGCCGGCCCCGAACAGGGGCGGGCCGGTGCCAGAACAGCGCCGATACCGGCAGCGGGAGCCAAGGACATGAGCATGACATTCGACATCCAGCCCGCATCCAATCCGACTCCTGAGAAGGACCGCGTCGCCAAGCTGGTGGACCCAGGGTTCGGGCGAGTCTTCACCGATCACATGGCGATCGTCCGCTACAATCAGGCCAAGGGCGGCTGGTACGAGGCCAAAATCGAGGCGCGCGCCAACTTCCAGCTCGATCCGGCCGGCGCGGTCCTCCATTACGCTCAGGAAATTTTCGAGGGCCTCAAGGCCTACAAGCGCGACGACGGCGGCGTGAACCTGTTTCGCCCGGATGCCAATGCGCGGCGATTCAAGGACTCGGCCGACCGCATGGCGATGGCGCAATTGCCCGAGGATGTCTTCATCGAGGCGGTCGAGCAGGTCGTGCGCATCGACCGCGCCTGGATGCCGGGCGGCGAGGGCAGTCTTTACCTACGGCCCTTCATGATCGCGAGCGAGACCTTCCTCGGCGTCAAGCCGTCATCCGAATACATCTTCGCGGTCATCGCCTCGCCGGTCGGCTCCTATTTCAAGGGCGGCCCTGCACCGGTGTCGATCTGGGTGTCCGAGAACTACACGCGCGCTGCGATCGGCGGCACCGGCGCCGTCAAATGCGGCGGCAATTATGCCGCAAGCCTGCGCGCCCAGGCGGAAGCGATCCAGCATGGCTGCGATCAGGTCGTGTTCCTCGATGCGCTCGAGCGCCGTTACATCGAGGAGCTCGGGGGCATGAATGTCTTCTTCGTGTTCGACGACGGCTCGTTGTCGACGCCGCCGCTCGGCACCATCCTGCCGGGCATCACACGCGACTCCATCATCACGCTCGCCCGCGATGCCGGAAAGACGGTGCGCGAGGAGCCCTACCCGCTCGACCAGTGGCGCAAGGACGCCGCCAGCGGCAGGCTGAAAGAAGCCTTCGCCTGCGGCACTGCCGCCGTGATCTCGCCGATCGGCAAGGTGCGCTCGGTGAGCGGCGATTTCGACATCAGTGGCGGCGCGGCCGGCCCGGTCGCCATGGGCCTGCGCAAGCAGCTCGTCGACATCCAGTACGGCCGCACCAACGATCCGCACAACTGGATCCGCAAGGTGTTTTGAAGCTTTTATCTTCTCCCCTTGTGGGAGATCTCCCGCGAGAGGAGAGGGCAAGAACGGTTGCCGCCTTGCGCGTCGGCTGGTAAACGCCGCGCATGGCCGAGAAACCCAAAAAACCCCAGAAATTGAAGGCGCGCCTGCCGCGCGGGCTCGAGGATCGCAATCCCGCCGCGATACGCGCGACGCGCGAGATGGTCGAGAAGATCCGCGCTGTTTACGAGCTCTATGGCTTCGAGCCGGTGGAGACGCCGGCGATGGAATTCACCGATGCGCTCGGCAAATTCCTGCCCGACCAGGACCGTCCGAACGAGGGCGTGTTCTCGTTCCAGGACGACGACGAGCAATGGATCAGCCTACGTTACGATCTGACCGCGCCGCTCGCCCGCTACGTCGCTGAAAACTTCGACACGCTGCCAAAGCCCTATCGCAGCTACCGCGCCGGTTACGTGTTCCGCAACGAGAAGCCCGGTCCCGGCCGCTTCCGCCAGTTCATGCAGTTTGACGCGGATACGGTGGGCTCGGCGACACCGGCGGCGGATGCCGAGATCTGCATGATGGCCGCGGACACGATGGAGGCGCTCGGGATTGCACGCGGCTCCTATGTCGTGAAGGTGAACAACCGAAAAGTGCTCGACGGTGTTCTGGAAGCCATCGGGCTCGGCGGCGACGACAACGCGGCACGCAGGCTGACCGTGCTCCGCGCGATCGACAAGCTCGACAAGTTTTCCGCCGACGAAGTGCGCAAATTGCTCGGTCCCGGACGATGGGACGGTGGCGAAGAAGGCAAGGGCGACTTCACGAAAGGCGCCAATCTAAGTGCGGCGGAGGCTGACGTTGTTCTCGCCATCACCAAGCAGCGCGATGATTGGAAAGAAGCCATCGCCGCCGCAGAAACCTACCTCGCCAAGAGCGAAGTCGGTCAGGCCGGCGTGAGCGAGCTGGAAGAAATTGCCAAGCTGGTCACGGCCTCGGGTTACGGCATGGATCGCATTCGCATCGATCCCTCCGTCGTGCGCGGCCTCGAATATTACACCGGCCCTGTCTACGAGGTCGAACTCCTGCTCGACACCAAGGACGAGAAGGGTCGCCCGGTGCGCTTCGGCTCTGTCGGCGGCGGCGGACGTTATGACGGACTCGTTTCGCGCTTCCGCGGCGAGCCGGTGCCGGCGACCGGTTTCTCCATCGGCGTGTCTCGCTTGCAGTCCGCACTGACGCTGCTCGGCAAGCTCGACACGCGGCCGGAATTCGGGCCGGTCGTCGTCACCGTATTCGACCGCGACCGCGTCGCCGACTATCAGAAGATGGTCGCTTCCTTGCGCACCGCCGGCATCCGCGCCGAGCTCTATCTCGGCAATCCCAAGAACATGGGCAATCAGCTCAAATATGCCGATCGCCGCAACGCGCCCTGCGTCGTCATCCAGGGCTCCGACGAGAAGGCGCGCGGCGAGGTTCAGATCAAGGATCTGATCGAGGGTGCCAAGGCCGCCGCTGCGATCGCCTCCAACCAGGAATGGCGCGAGAGTCGACCGGCGCAATTCTCGTGCAGCGAGGCCGATCTCGTCGCCAAGGTGCGCGAGGTCTTGGCGCGCCATGACGTGAGCTGGGGCTAGCCATTCGCTCCATTCGTCATGCGCGGGCTTGACCCGCGCATCCATCTTCCAAATGATGGGATTGCCGGATCGAGCCCGGCAATGACGAATAGATGATCAACGACGAGCAGGGAGCAGACGATGCCTGAGATCACAATCAGCATGGCCGAAGGCCGCACCGACGAGCAGAAGGCCGGCATGATGCGCGACATCACCCAGGCGCTCGTGAAGAATCTCGGCGTCGACGCCGATGCCGTCGTCATCCAGATCAACGAGGCCCCGCTGCGCCACAAGATGAAGGGCGGCAAGACCTTTGTTGAGCGCGCGGCGGCTGCGAAGAAGTGACGCGTTAGTTCATTCCGGGGCAGCCCGTCAGGGCGTAATCTCTGGCTTTTCGCGTTCGCGCTTTGCGCCTGGAATGACGAGAAAGAACATGGACGCACGCGACTTCATCACAATCGGCATGAGCGCAGAGCGCACGCTGGTGGTGCCGGTGGAGCGCACGGTCGGGCATTTCGTGCCCGGCATGCCGTTTGTTTATGCGACGCCGATGATGATCCTCGAGATGGAGATGACCGCAAGCGATGCGATCCGCTCCGCGCTTCAGCCCGGCTGGGTCACTGTCGGCACCGAGGTTGACATCCGCCATCTCGCGGCAGCTCGCGTCGGTGCGACGGTGCGGACCACAGCGAAAGTTGTCGCGGTCGAGCGCCGCGTCATTCGTTTCGAGGTCGAGGCGTTCGAGGGCGCCCGCAAACTCGGCGAGGGCCGCCACGGGCGCGGTCTCGTCAATGTTGAGATGTTCAACAAGCGACTAGGAGCGTAGCTGCGAGGCCGTTAGCTACTTCGCCAATTCCTTCGACCGCTTCGTCGCGGCCGCTATTGCGCGGATCATCAACTCGCGCAGGCCGGGCTCGCCCATCAGCACGTCGAGGGCGGCAGCGGTGGTGCCACCGGGAGAGGTGACGTTCTGGCGCAGCGTGCTTGAAGCAAGCTCGGACTGGTGCAGCAGCTCGCCGGAGCCGGCGACGGTCTCGCGCGCAAGCTTTGTCGCCAACGCCTCGGGCAAGCCCGCTTCCACACCGGCGCGCGCGAGCTCTTCGGCGAGCAGGAAGACATAGGCTGGCCCTGAGCCGGAGACTGCGGTGACCGCGTCCATGAGGCCTTCATCCTCGACCCATTCCACCGAGCCGGTGGCGCGCAGCAGCGCATCGGCCACCGCGCGCTGAGCCGAGCTGACATGTTGTGCGGCGACGGCGACGGTGATGCCGCGGCCGATTGCGGCCGGCGTGTTCGGCATCGCGCGCACCACGGCGCGGCCGCAGACCTCTTCAAGCGAGGCGATCGTGATGCCTGCCATGATCGAGACCACCGACGTCTTGTCCGAAACGAATGGTTTCAGCTTGGCGCCGGCCTCGCGGAACATCTGAGGCTTCACCGCGACGACCAGCGTCTCGACCGTGCCCGCCGCTTTCAGGTCAGGATTGAGCGCAACGCCCTTGGCGGCAAGCGCGGTGATCTCGGGCGAGAGGTGCGGATCGATCACCGCAACGCGGCGCGGATCGAGCCCGCCCGCGAGCCATCCGCTCAGCATCGCGCTGCCCATCTTGCCGGCGCCGGCAAGGAGGATGGTGCCGGTGATGTTTTGGAGGGTGTTGTTCGCCATCGCTGCTGCCAAATCCGTCGTCCTGGCCAAAGCCAGGACCCATTTCCCCAGGTGGTTCTAGTGGATGGAGGGCAGAGCAACAAGCATCGCAAGATACGGAGAGCCCTCGCGGCATGGATCCTGGATCTGGGCCACGATAGCGCTTCGCGCCGTCATCGCTTGTCCAGGACGACGAAGGATGGGCGATGCCCTCCTCACGCGCTGGGGCGCCTTACGCCTCGCCCACCGTGTCGAACATCGCCGCGTCCATGGCTTGCGCGGTGGTCTTGCCGGCCCACACCACGAACTGGAACGCCGGGAAGTAGCGCTCGCAGGCGTGGATGGCGCCCGCGAGCATGGCTTCGCATTGCGCGGTGGAGGCGGTGAGGCCGCCCGGCAGCACCAGCGCCTGGCGGTGCATGATCATGCCGGTGTTGGTCCACAGGTCGAAATGGCCGACCCACAATTGCTCGTTGACCGCGGCGACGAGCCGCTGCACCTCGCCCCGGCGCTGCAGCGGGATCTTCATGTCGAAGGCGCAGGCCAGATGCAGCGCCTCGATCTCGCCCATCCAGGTGAAGGAGAGCTGGTAATCGGTCCATTGTCCCTTCGAGACAATCGTGAGTTCGTCTTCGCCGGAGCGTTCGAACGGCCAGTTGTTGCTGGCAGCGATATCCTCGACCACCGCGAGCGGATGGCTCTTGGAATCGATAGTGCCTTCGAGCAGGGACATGCCGTCTCGACCTCTTGCCTTCTTGTTGTTTTGATACGCACGCGGTTGGCCCGGCGCGCGCTCCCTAAACGTCGCTACGGCGATCCCTAGGGTCGCTCTTGCGATCCCCTCGGATCAGCGCGGGCCTGTCGCGGATCAAGTGATGTGATTTGCGGAATCTGCGCAACCGCGTCCCGAGTCCGTCCACAAGCCAGGACTCGTTCGTCCACAGCTCATCTCCGCCACAATTGTTAACGGGGAGAGACAAAACCGGACGAGGGAGAACAAACCGGAATCGGATTCGGGCGGCCGACGCCAATTGCTAATTCCGTCCCGCGAGGCCGCTCCCACCGCGACGGCATGGGACCATGCGCTTTGCCCATGCGGAACGCGCTTGCCGCAACGGCTCGCCGGCGGCATATTTCCTGGTAGGCCGTTCATCCCGAACGGCCGATGTTCTCAGGGCGGGGTGAAAGTCCCCACCGGCGGTAAGGGCCGAAAGGCCCAAGCCCGCGAGCGCCTTCCTCAGGTTCTTTCCTGAAAAGGATTTTGCCGAAGGGAAGGGTCAGCAGATTCGGTGCAACTCCGAAGCCGACGGTCAAAGTCCGGATGAAAGAGAACGGTCGGTGGCAGGCGCATCGCAAGATGCGGCTGTTTGTCGTTCCGTGTGCCCTGATTCTGGTCCTTAAACCGAGGAAAGCCATGAATCAGATGTTGCAAGATCCCCAAGTCCAAACCTCCAAAGTCGAAACTGAAGTCGCCGAACCGCCGGTTCCGCAAGGACCCGCGCCCGAATACCCGCGCTTCGCAAAGCCGCAGCGGGTGGCCTTCGTGCAGGCCTGCTGGCACCGCGACGTGGTCGAGGAGGCCCGCCTCGCCTTCCTGAAGGAGGCAGAAGCGCGGCACCTCACCCATGTCGACGTGTTCGAGGTGCCTGGCTCGTTCGAGATCCCGCTGCATGCGCAGGTCCTCGCCAAGACGCGCCGCTACACCGCGATCGTCGCGGCCGGACTCGTCGTCGATGGCGGCATCTACCGCCATGAATTCGTCGCCGACACCGTGATCAAGGCGCTAATGGACGTGCAACTCCGCACCGAGGTGCCGGTGTTCTCGGCTGTGCTGACGCCGCAGCAATTCCACGAGACCGAGGTGCACTACGACTTCTTCCGCAAGCATTTTGCGATCAAGGGCGCGGAGGTCGCGGCCGCCTGTGCGGAGACATTGCTCGGCCTGGAACGTCTGCGCGGCCAGGTCGCGGCGGGGATCGTGGGGTAGGCAGACCGCCGTAGGGTGGGCAAAGCGCAAGCGTGCCCACCAGCTTCATCGAAAGAGAAAGGTGGGCACGGCGTTGCGCCTTTGCCCACCCTTGTATTAGCCTGATCGGTTATGTTGAGCCGTTCCGTGAGGAATGGCCCAGCCCGGGTGGCCGCCGAGCTGGGTCGCCGTTCGATCGGATCGGTGCCCACCGAAGCCTTGAGGGCTGTCTGGCATAGCGAGATCGCGACCGGCACTTCATCGGGACCCGAATGGTTGAACGAACTTTAGGTTCGCATAACAAGGGAGGGATCGACGAAGATGGCCAAGCATAGCACGATCTGTGCCGG
>NZ_JADPKD010000058.1:0-33043 GCF_023073735.1 Bradyrhizobium sp. 160 | reverse complement strand
GTCGACGCTCGGCGATCCCATGGCCGACTTCACCTATCTGTTGATGCAGTGGATCATGCCGGGCCTCGAGGGCGTCGACCTCAAGGCGCTCAACATCCCAAGCCTGGAAGAGGCCGCGCAAATCTACTGCAACGTCACCAAGATGAGCGTGCCGGACCTCAACTGGTACTTCTCCTACAATCTGTTCCGTCTCGCCGGTATCACCCAGGGCATCGCCGGCCGCGTCCGTGACGGCACCGCCGCCAACGCCAAGGCGCCGGAGTCAGCCAAGCGCACGGTGCCGCTGTCAAAGGCCTCGCGGGAGTATGCGCAGAAGGCCGGCGCGGCATAGAGAACGCTGCCTAACAATCTCACTGTCGCTTGTCCGCAAAGCGCAAGCTTTGCACAATTGAGGCGAGATGGTCCTATGTTGGCGAAGCGTCGTGGTAAGAGGGCGAGCCGCGAACCACCAGAGCTTCTCGTCGCGTTCGAACCTAGGCTAGGGTTCAGACTCAATTGATCCAATGGGCGACGATGGCGGCGAGGTGGACGGCTGCCAAGAAGTTTCTGGCAAGTTTATCGTAAGCGAGTTGCGACCACGCCTGAAATCCTTGAGGCGGCAGAAACAGCGCTCGATGACGTTGCGCCCCTTGTAAGCGCGTTTGCTGAAGCTGTGGAGGGTGACCCTGTTGGATTTGTTTGGAATGACAGGCTTGGCACCACGATCGACGATTTCGGCGCGAAAGCCGTCGCCGTCGTATCCTTTGTCGCCAATGAGGGCAGACATGGGTGGGGCGAGTTCCAAAAGGGCCGGCGCTGCGGCAATGTCTACGTCCTGGCCTGGAGTGAGATGAAATGCGCAAGGTCTGCAATCAGAGTCACTCAGCGAGTGGATTTTCGTGGTCCGCCCACCGCGCGAGCGGCCGATCGCCTGTTCGTGCTCCCCCCCCCCGCCGCTCGCCGAGCGATGCGCTTTGATCGAGGTGGAGTCGATGGACAAAGTCACGCCGTCCTTGCCGCAGCGGGCGAGCGCTTCAAAGATCGCCTGCCAATGTCCGCGCTTGGCCCAGCCATTAAAGCGATTGTAGATCGTGGTGTAAGGACCATAGTCGGGCGGACAATCGCGCCAGCGCGCGCCGCACTGAAGCATGTGAACTACCGCTGATAATGCGTCGATCATCATCACGCGCCGGGCCAGTCTGGTTCGTTGGCAGATGCGGCCCAATCTGAGCCCACTGCTTGTCGTTCAGCCACAGCAGCCCCTTGCGCATCGAAATCCCCCGTATCGAATCAAGTCGGTGCGAGGGAATCAGAGATTGCTAATTAGGTACAGACCCTAAGCCTCGGGATTGCTACCGGAAGGAATGCCCAACCCTCCATTTGCCTGAACCCGCTCAACGAGCCACTTGGGTGGCGTGATGCGTGGAGGAAGAAACAGGGCACGGTAAAGCTGGTTGAGTTGTTCGGCGCTGCGAGGAATGTCCGCCGAATCCAAGAGCTCGGACACCATGCGCTTGGAATAGAAGCGCGGCTCGCGCTTACCCTCAGCTATTAACGCGGCCTGAGATTGACTTGTAACGGATCCATCTAGTAGGCGCAGCCACACCTCACAGAAAAGCGCGTATGCATAGCGTTGGGCTCTGGTTTCTAGAGAGAGAGCAGTCTCTAAGGGCAACACGGGGAACTGTAACTCACCGATAATATCGCCCCTATCAGCCAGCTCGGAAAGGTAATGAACGGTCACTCCGAAGCTCTTATCGTTATTGAGTATGGCATGCGTCCGCGTAAAACTGCCGCGATACTGGGGTAATGGAGCCGGATGGAGATTAATTCCTCCTTGATCAAAGCGCGCAAGAGTATGAGCGGAGAAGATCTTGGGCCAAATCACGCTAACAAGAAAACTTCCATGGCAGGAAATGTCGTCGATTGACTCGAAATAGGGTATTCCATATCGGTCTGCGACTTCCCAAAGCTCTTCGGCGGTTTCGGCGCTCCACCACGTTTTCTCGTTTCGGTTTGCACCGAGAATTGCCGAGACTGCACCTTTTCCGCAGGTTTCGATGATAAACAAAATGCAACGCGTTGCGAGTCCCCTGGTGCCAACAAATACCACCCTTTTATCTACAATGGACATTCTGGACCTCATCTCCTGCTGAACAGCGATGATCGGGCAATCCCGCTAATCAGCACGCCGCCCGACGTCGTAAGATGCATCACAAACTTCCTCCTCTTCGGGAAGCTTGCAAACCGTATGATCAACTTAGTTCGCATCATGCGACGAGACCATAAACTACCATTTCTTGCAGCTTGAAAAGCCTCGCTGGCAGGGCAACGCTGCACCATACCCGTTCGCTCAACACATTATCCCAGCGAGCGGTTGCGGTCCGTGCGGTTGCTGGCAAGCGTGAAATCCCATTATGAATGATACACCAAACGACAAAAAACGCAGACCTAGCCTGCTGGACTCAGTCTGTCACGGTTCCAAGTGCTGTCCGGCATCACTCACGATCGTCACCTAGATGTTGAACAGCGTGTACTCCCGGGTCTCCAGCCAAGTGCCCATCAACAGTGGGACGATTACGTTTCGCGGCATCACCAAGCGATTCGGCTCGGTCGTTGCTGTTGATGGGGTCAACTTGGAGGTTCGGGCTGGCGAGTTCCTCTCGCTTCTAGGCCCATCAGGTTCGGGCAAGTCCACATTGTTGATGATGATGGCCGGATTCGAAACGCCAACGTCTGGTTCTATCGCCGTGGGCGGGCGAGACATCACGCACGTCGCGCCTAATCAGCGCGCAATCGGTATGGTGTTCCAGCGCTACGCCCTTTTTCCGCACATGACCGTCGCCCAGAATGTTGCCTTTCCACTCAGAATGCGCGGCGTGCTCAAAAAGGAGATCGGCCCCCGCGTCGAGCGCGCGCTCGCGCTCGTACGCTTGCAACACTATGATGCGCGGATGCCACGCCAGCTCTCCGGCGGTCAGCAGCAGCGCGTCGCGGTGGCGCGCGCGCTGGTAGTTGAGCCACCGGTGTTGCTGATGGACGAACCGCTCAGCGCGCTCGACAAGAAGCTGCGCGAGGAAGTGCAGATCGAGGTCAAGAAGCTACATGAGAGGCTCGGGATCACGATCATCTACGTGACCCATGACCAGGAAGAGGCCCTGACGATGTCCGATCGCATTGCCGTGATGGACAAAGGTAAAATCCAACAGGTCGGTAGCCCAACAGCGCTCTACCATGCCCCCAACAGCGGCTTCGTCGCCGACTTCATAGGCAAGATGAACTTCCTCAACGGCTACGTGCAGGCAATCGACGGAGATCGACTGTATATCCTTGTCGCTGGCGGCATCGTCGGAATCCCGCGATCGCAGCTCGCGCCCGGAACAGCGCTTGTTACGGGGCAGCCAATTCGGATCGCCGCGCGTCCCGAAAGCATCGCTGTTACCGAGATCTCTGCCGGCTCGATTTGCGGCGAAATCGAGACGTCCGTCTTCCTCGGCTCGCACCGCAAGCTGATTGTGCGAACCGATGACGGAACGCAGCTTCAAATTCTGACACCGTCTGACTCTCGCGCCTACAATGAGCCGAGACACGGCCTGGTTTATTTAACAATCGATGCGGCAGCCGTCCGCCTGTTTCCGCGCGAGGTCTGAGCATGGAGTTCTCAGCCAATACCTCGTCGGACAAATCGCACGCCTGGCAGCTTTCGCGTGGCCTGTCGCTCGGTTTCGCTTTGCCGCTTGTTTTTCTGCTCGGTTTCGCTTTCCTCCTGCCCATCGGCAAACTGCTTCTGGGCAGCGTCTTCGCGCCGAGGGCCACGGCCGAACACTATCTTAGGATCGCGCAGGAGCCGATCTTTTTACGCATCCTTCTGCGAACGGTCCGGACTGCGGCGGTCGTCACGATCACTGCCGTCATGCTCGGCTATCCGGTTGCAATCGTGATGGCGCGTCTGCAGGGACTCGCCGCCATGCTGGTCGGGGCCTGCGTTCTGGTGCCGCTCTGGACGAGCGTGCTGGTGCGTTCTTATGCCTGGATCGTGCTACTGCAGCGCGACGGGATCGTCAACAGTGCGCTCAAGAGTTGGGGGCTGATCGACCAGCCCCTCCGGCTGATCTACACTGAGGGCGCTGTCATCATAGCGATGACGCA
The DNA here is from genome assembly GCF_023073735.1 of Bradyrhizobium sp. 160. NCBI lineage: Bacteria > Pseudomonadati > Pseudomonadota > Alphaproteobacteria > Hyphomicrobiales > Nitrobacteraceae > Bradyrhizobium > Bradyrhizobium sp. 160. Next base: position 28,915 of record NZ_JADPKD010000058.1, on the reverse strand, counting down.
TGTGCTCCTACCCTACATGATCCTACCGACCTTCTCTTCAATTAAGTCCATCCCGCCGGAGCTCGATCGCGCTGCGCGCAATCTCGGTGCCAGTTCTTGGAGGAGCTTTGTTTCCGTCACACTCCCCCTCAGCTTGCCCGGACTCTATGCGGGCGCGATCATGGTATTCATTCTCTCGCTCGGCCTCTACATCACTCCGGCCTTGGTGGGCGGTCCGCAAAACCTGACCATCGCCACACTGATTGGCCAGCAGACGACCGATATGCTGAACTGGCCCTTCGCCGGAGCTCTTACCGGCCTGCTGCTGGCGGTGACGCTCGCGCTCGTCGGGGCGTTCAAGCGATTCCTGCGTTTCGGAAAGGGCTCCTGATATGCCGTTCACAGCCTCTACCTTGTCCATGTACAGTGGCTCCGCCCGCAGGAGGATGGAACGGATACGGTCCTTGCCGTTCGGACGGTGTCTTCTCAATTTTTTCGTTGCTCTCGTCTTGGCTTTCCTGCTGCTGCCCACTCTGCTCGTCGTACCGATGTCACTCGGCGAAGCTTCCTACATCCAATTCCCGCCAAAAGGCCTGACGCTAAAATGGTACCAGGTCTATTTTGGCGACAGGGACTGGATGAACGCAACATGGTTCAGCCTGCGCATTGCACTGGCTACGACAGCGGCGGCAACCATCGTCGGGATGCTGGCGTCAATGGCCATCGTGCGTGGCAAGCTGCCGGGCGCACAGGCGATCCATGCGCTGACACTCGCCCCGCTCATCGTCCCGCATATCGCGCTCGCGGTCGCACTGTATCTCGTGTTCGCGCCCCTCGGCCTCACCGGCAATTTCGTTGGGTTTGCCATTGCCCATACGATGCTGTCGGTGCCCTATATCCTGCTGACCGCGACGGCGGCGCTCCAGCGCATCGATCCCGCCCTCGAACTCGCGGCGCTCAACTGCGGCGCTTCGCGAGCCCAGAGCTTTGCCCATGTCGTAATGCCCGATATTGCTCCGGGCGTTGCTGCTGGCGCGGTCTTCGCCTTCCTCGCCTCGTTTGACGAAGCGACCGTCGCCTTCTTCATCTCCGGCATCGAAGGCAAGACGCTCACGCGCAAGCTTTTCGAGGACATCGACTATAACCTGACACCGGTCATTGCAGCCGCATCGACGGTCATGGTCCTCCTGTCGCTGGTTTTGATGGGCGGCGTCGAGTGGCTGCGCGCACGCAGTACGACCTCGACGTAGAGTGCAACAAGCCCGACCAGACCTCCACGGCGAATTGTACATCGCGAGAGGAGGCACCGCATGACCGGCAGGATGCGATTTCAGGCGCGTTGACTGATCTGACATTAAAATTTGCTTATTGTTGAAAATTCTGAATCCATGGGTGACCATGATTCTGGATCTGATGGTTGGTGCCGCGTCGGCTGAAGGGACGCTGACGCTGTGGGCTTCGTCGTTGCGAGAAACCAAGCAACGCATCCGTCTGGTGTTTACGCAGGACGGTCGCGGCGTCGGCGGGCAATTTCTCGACGGACTGTTTGGCAACAAACAGCGCAAGACGGGTTGGATGCGGGCCGAAGTGGCCGACGATACAGGGCCGCGGCGCCAGCAGGCGATCCTGGGTCGGGCGCTGAGGGATGCCGACGCGTTACGCGACATTGTGCGTGAGTTACGCGCTGGAAACGCTCGGCGATGAGAGCGCGATTCTGGTCATTGATGATCGGCTTCTTGAAACAGGGCAAGGCCTCGTGCGGGGTCGCACGCCAGTACACTGGCTCGGCGGGCAAGATCACCAACTGCCGAATCGGAGTATTCGCCGCCATGTTCGCGGCATGGCCATGCCCTCGCGCGCTGTGTCTGCCAAAGGGTGGATGGAGGAACCCGCTCACCTCAAAAGCCGCGCACGTACCAAGCGATGTGGACTTTGCGACGAAGCCCAAGATCAGGCGTCGCATGATTGCTCGCGCGATTGCCGCCCTTTGCCCGCCTCCGCAGCAGAGTTTCAATCTCGCCCGGCCATACAGACTGTCCGCCGCCACGAAGGAGAACCGCATCTTGCGGAGGGACAGGCGGCGCGCCAAGCGTTCTTGGGAAGGCTCTGTGCGATCGCGGAGGCGCTGCCGGCGACAGGCTGCTGCTCGTCCCAGGAACGAAACATGTGATTGGAAGCAATGCCCAGAACATAGCCGTCGAGAACGGCCAAGTTAAGATAGCCTCAGTCGTGTCAGCGTGGGTCCATTGCTGAACGACCTTTATCCCAGCTGTGCGCAAAATCGGCGCGGCATTTCGAACCATATGGCCGCCGATCGAACGCCTGCACTAACAACGGCACGAAGGTGTGCCGCGAAGGAGCACGATGTTCGCGAGGCATTCCCATGCTGCCAACCCTGCACGCCTCCTTCAGAGCTGGCACTGGCAATTTAAAGGCTTTGACATAATGGCAGCGCCTGATGACGCGTTTGGCGGCGCCGGTCTCCGGCTTCGTAATACCATGCGCCTATTGCTGCTGCCCCAGGGAGGACCGCGCGACGCCGCTTTTGCGCAGAAACCGACGATAAAATCGCTGGCTTATCTTGCGTTCGAACTCTCCCCTGCGAACTCCACTACATTGTAGAGTCAACGCCTTTGTGGCCCGGGCCACAGAAGCGACGCCATGGCCGTTCCAAACAGGTGTGCCCTGTTCATCCGCTCTTCCTACTCCGATCGCCAAAGGGGCGCTCCTTCATTGGTACCCGAATGCCGACCGGCTCTTTAGCCCGGCTTGCCTCCGCCGACGCGCAGATAGGCGCCGGAGACGTAACTAGCCTGATCGGATAGAAGCCATGCGATCGCCTCTCCGATCTCCTCGGGCTCAGCGACGCGGCCGATTGGAATCTCGGCTGCGGCAGCTTCGAGCACGGCGGCACCGGGCATCTCTGTGCGGGTCGCGCCGGGACTCACCGTGTTGACGCGGATGCCTTCGCCCGCGAGCTCCTGGGATAGACCGAGGGTGAGGCAGTTCAGCGCGGCCTTCGAGACCGCATAGTGGATCTCGACATTGGGAGCGCCGCTTGTGGACAGCCCAGACGAGACGTTGACGATGGCGCCGCCCTGTCCGCCGCTCTGCAACGACATGCGCGGGATTGCTTCGCGGATGCAGGCCATCGCGCCGAAGAGGTTGACGTCGAAGACCCGCCGGACGACGGCATCGGGAACGTCGACGTAACGTCCGCGCATGCCTACGAGGCCCGCGCAGTTCACTAGTCCGCGCAGCCTCCCCAGCTCGGCGTCGCAGCGAGCGAACAGTTCTACGACGGCGCCTACATCGGTGACGTCTGCTTTGATAGCGGTCGCCCGTCCGCCTGACGCAACGATCCCTGCAACGAGGGCATGGGCCGCGTCGTCGGCAGCGACATAGTTCACCGCGACCGCCCAGCCGCGCTGCGCAAGCAAACGAGAGGCGGCCGCGCCGATCCCCCTGCTGCCTCCGGTCACGATAGCAACCGCGCGGCCTGCGTCCCCTGTCATTTGCTGAGCAGATCCATCACGCGGCGGGAGATCATCTCCTGATTATCGGCGATCCACTTCGCGTCCAATTCGATGGTTTTGCTCCAATTCTCCGGGTTGGTCGGCATCGAGCCCCACTCCGCCTCGCTAAGATATTCACGGACTGCGGCGCTGGGAGTTGCAACTCCGACGTCCTCAGTGAATGCCGCATGTTCCTTGGGGTTGTGCAGAAAGAAATTGAGAAAGCGATAGGCGGCATCGCGGTTGGGCGTATCGCGCACGATGCCCCAATACGTAATATTCTGAATCGACTGCTCATAGGAAAGCCGCAGCGGCACGCCTTGCGCGATAGATGGCACGACGCGGCTGACCCAGAGCAAGCCCATCACTGCGTCACCATCGCGCAACGCAGCCTGGCTCTGCTCGCCCGTGCTCCACCAAACAGAGACATGTGGTTTAATCTCCTCCAGCTTGCGGAGGGCACGCTCGACGTCCAATGGGAACAACTGTTTCTGTGGAACACCGTCGGCGAGGAGGGCGACGATCAGCAACCACGGATGGGCTGAGGGCGTGCTCGGCAGGGTTCGCGGACCTGGAAAGGTCTTCAGATCCCAGAAATCGAACCAATTCGTTGGCTCCTTCCCCTTGAACTGCGTCGTGTTCCAGGTCAGCACCCCCGCTCCGATGCTTCGCAAAACGCCATGTGGAGTGCAGGTGTTGGGCAGTTGGGTCTCCTTGGCGATGGGTATCCGGGCGCAATCGATCGGCTCGAGCAGTTCCTGATAGCGACTAATCAAATCCTCGGGAAAGGCGGTCACCACATCCCATTCGATGCTTCGGGCCTGCCGCATGGCCGCGAGGCGGGCCCACTGCGACCCCAGGCTTGCGCCGACTGGCGCGATGCGGATTGCGGTTCGGATTGTGAAAGGCTGATAGAAGTGTCGCTCCAGAGCTCGCTCAAAGGTCCCGCCGCTGGTGACAACGACCAAAGGCCGCTGCTGCTCTTGGCAGCCGACGCCAAACACCATCAACGGCGCCGCGACGATTGCCGCAAGCCTCAGCCTACCGTTCATCGGACCGCCCCTGTTTAGCGCGGTTGCTCTCGCGCCGGCTAGGCTGTGCCAGCGCGGCAATCTCACGCGCGCTTGTTGTCTCGATATCCAACACAGCATCGAGGAGCCGCTCCGACTGAGGGCTGCCAAGAGCTGGTTCCACCAACACATGGAACTTGCGCGCGATCTCATCAGGCCCGAAAGGCGGCCCCCCCGGCGCTCCCCCCGGAATCTCTGCATAGCCTTCGCGAATGGATCCATCGGTCAGCATAACCTTCAACCTAAATGGCAGCAGCGACCGCCCGAAGAAAGCGTCGTCCGCACCGGACAGGAGCGAAAGAGAAACCTTCGCCGCAAGTTCCGGCGCTTGCGGCTCTTCAAGCGCGCTTTCGACCATACCCTTGGCAGAGGACCGCCCCAACAGCTCGAGCGCGATCAGCAGGGGAAGATGAAACTGCGCTTCGATGATTGTATCCGGCCACTTCCCGGCGAAGTCGCGCACGATTTCCCCAAAGGTTGCGACCTCGATGCGAGCAATTTTTGCCGGTTCAATCGGCTGTTCGGCCGCCAGTGTGCGAAGGACATCCAGCGCCGGATGCACCCAGCGACAGCAGCCGTAGGGCTTGCACCCGACCTGCATCAGTCGGAACTCGGAGCCCAGCGCTCGAGTCATTTCAGCGCTATCATACTGGTCCGATCCCGCCATGCGCCAGAAGCCGGTCTCGCCATCGAAGATGTCGCGGCTTCCGGCAAAGCCTCGCGCGGCGAGCGCCCCGGCCGTGACCGCCCCCATCGTTGCCCAACTGTAATTGTTCTTCAACCACGGCATCGGGCGGCCGTGAAACTTCCGCAGGAAGGGCACGGGCGCGTGCTGCGCCGTGAGGCCGAAGACATCGCGCGTTGCTGCGGGCGACAGACGATGAAGGCGCGCGACCGCGCTGGCCGCACCATAGATCTGCCAAGTGGCCAGGCCCAGAACAGCGGCGGCGCGCTCCGGCGAGGGCCGGATTGCAGTACCCAATCGCAAGGACATCTCGTAACCTGCGACGATCGCCACCAGCAGTTCGCTGCCAGGCCGATCGAGCTCTTCGGCTACCGCGATCGCACCAGGGATCACCGACGTTCCCGGATGGCCCAATCTGACCAAGGAATCGTCGAAGCTCAGCAGTGTCGCCGCGTAGGCGTTGACGGCGGCCGCCTGCGGAGCAGGCAGACGCGTCGATCGGCCGAGCACCGCCGCCGTAGGCCTGCCCCCATGGCTTTCTTGATACTCGAGGAAGCTGGCCGCTATGCCCGTCTGGCCACCGGCGATGGCGCAGGCGACATTGTCCGCAACAAGCCATTTCGCCCACGCTATGACGTCTGGGGGCAGGTCCTCGTACCTGATCCTTGATACATAGTCTGCGACCTGTGCCGTCACACAGCTTCCCGTTACAGGCTTCGCCCCGGGATGGGACGCGTCATCCAGGAGACCAATCGCCCTCACCCGTCCAGAAGTCGGGATTTCGGTCGATAGATGATGCTGCTGTATCAAGGACAGTCTCCATGCTGATCCAAGGTTGCTTCGTTGGCGGGGATAGCATCGGCACGCTCGCAGCCCCTCAACGCTGCTCCTCTGGGGCTGGACCAGGTTAGCTAACATCCTGGGCGCGAAGCGGCGGCGATATGTTTGATGCCCATCTGTCGTAACCATCGACTAAGATTCTCATCTCCTCACCGGTGGTCCAGAAAAGCCAATCGTCGTCCACAATATCCTCCGCCACGAGCCGCAGTACTGACCCACTAGGCTCAGCATGCGGTACATCGTAGACGCGTTTATCTATCGACCAGCGCCCGGCAAGTCCGCACCGAAAGTCAGGAGCCCACATGGCGAGGGACACTCCTCGCATTATTCCCGCCATAATTTTCGTTATGCCTTGCCCCCTGAAATCTGATCGCACCCAAATGTCTCCGTGATAAACTACCTTTCCGGTGATCCGCCATGCGCTTGGTGCCTTGCAGATGCAGCGATCCTGAGGATGTGCATGTTTGGCTGGGTCTGCATAAAAGAACTTCAGGGATTGGAGATGTTCGGCAAGGTTGCTCTGCGAGAGGTCATATAGCCGGGCCGCCTCAACAAGAACGACCTCATTATTCTTATCTACCCCCACCAGCCAGTATCCCTCGCCTGCCTCGATCGGCGAGCGGTCCGGGCGAAAAATTGGGTATGTCTTTCCTTTCGTTGGAGTAGCCTCTGTTATCGAGACATACTCATGAAAGTCGAATCCTACCGAAAGATTGATGCCCTTTTGAATGGCTGCCTCGTCGTACGAATGAATGAACCGTGAGACGTGCAAGGGGTTGACCAAGGCTTTCATCGCTATAGCTGTCTCCTGTCCGCGTGTGCCGTCCGGTAGGTCACAATAGCTGATTGGAGGGCGTCGGGAGACTACCTACTCTGGGAGGACGAAGTTGTGATCGGCCTGCTAGCCTCTCGAACATAGGCAGCAGCATCTCTGCGAGCCGCCGCGCAGTGCGTAAAAATCGGTTCGGCGGATGCAGCCCCCCACTCCCAACATCAGATCTGCCAGAACACACCCTGGCACCATCTCACACTCTGCCATCGGGCTGTTGACAGGGTCTTTCGCACTGCTCACTGCTAGATGCGTATCCGTTAGAAGATGTTCTAAGACTGCATGCTGAAGAACAGCAGCGCCGCTCTCCACGAAATGAGCGAGCATCCTTCGGCCGGCAGGATCGATTTGCATAGTGTGCACGTGCTATTTCCAGAAACGACTGACGAAGCGCAGCTGCTCCAATGGAGGATCCACCTCGATCGGTTCCGCTAGTTCAGTCTCTGGAATTACTGACACTCGAGCGCCATACCCGGCACTACTGCCGCACCGGAGCCGCAGCCCGTTCGATAGGCAGTACCAACATAGATGTGGCTCATTTCGAGAATTTCGGTGCTTCAGCAGACCCGCCCTTTGACACTCCAACCGCCCCCGGCATTTTCGAGAGGAAATTGGCAAGGAGAGGCAAGGACCGGTTTCCCTCTCCACAAGAGAGTTGGCGAGCCATAAAACAACAGATCATTGTCCTTCCCTGAGTGCATGAAAGCATCGTACTGAAGCGATCAGCTGCATAATTTCGGCCCTGTAGAACCTACATCAGAAGAATTCGGCTTTGTGGGCCGAATAGAATTGTAAAGCTCCTGACGGCAGGAAAAGGAACAGCGATGAATGTTGTCGAGACCCTGAGCGCCAATTCGCCCCTCGATGAGGCGCTTCGCGGTGCCATCGGCGCTTATGTGGCGCGCAATCCCAACAGCGCGAAGCAGCATGCGTCCGCGTGCGAGGCCATGCCCGGCGGTAACACCCGCACTGTATTGTTCCATGAGCCGTTCCCGTTGACGATTCGTTGCGGGAAGGGCTGCGAAGTTTCCGACGTCGACGGCCATCGCTATTTCGATTTTATGGGCGAGTACACGGCGGGCCTTGCCGGGCATTCCAATGCGATAATCGGGGAGGCAATCAAGCAGTCGGTTGACAACGGACTGAGCCTATCGGGCCACACGCGCGTGGAGGCGGAGTTTGCCGCGACCATTGCAAAGCGGTTTCCGGCGATGGAGTTGCTGCGTTTCACCAATTCCGGCACTGAGGCAACGCTGCTAGCGTTGACGCTCGCGCGCATCGCGACCGGCAAGAACAAAGTGATGGCTTTTGATGGCGCTTACCACGGCTCTGTGTTCACTTTTAAAGCAGCGGTCAATCAAGTCAACGTACCCTTCGATTGGCTGCTTGCGCCCTACAACGACGCTGCCGCCGCGGCAAAGCTGATCGCGCAGCATGCCGACGGCATTGCCGCTGTGATCGTTGAACCGATGCAGGGCTCTGGCGGCTGCATTCCCGCTGAGCGAGATTTCCTCTTGACCCTACGCAAGGAGACCGAGAAAGTCGGTGCGCTTCTTGTTTTCGATGAAGTGATGACCTCGCGTCTTGCGCCGGGCGGTCTGCAGACCCGCTACAACATTCGTCCAGACCTGATGACGCTTGGCAAGTATGTGGCAGGCGGTCTGTCATTCGGCGCCTTCGGCGGCCGCGCCGATTTGATGCAGCGTTTCGATCCGCGTAAGGTGGATGCGCTTGCCCATGCCGGCACCTTCAACAACAACGTACTTACCATGTCCGCCGGCGTTGCGATGATGACGAAAGTCGCCACGCAGCAGGCATTGGATCGCGTCAATGCGCGCGGCGAAGCGCTGCGTACCCGGCTCGAGTCGCTATGCCGGGAATATCATGCCCCCCTGTGTGTCACCGGGATCGGTTCGCTGTTCACCATCCATAGTGTCGCGGGACCGGTGAGATCGATTGCCGATACCACTGCGCAAGATCAGCGCATCAAGGAACTGATGTTCTTCGATCTTCTCGAGCAGGGAATCTATCTTGCCCGGCGGGGCATGGCGGCGCTTTCGTTCGAGATTGATGATGCCGCCTGCGAACGATTTACCGCCGCCTTCGACCAATTTCTCAGGCGGCGGAAACTGCTATTTGCGGCAGACACGACCAGCCTACGTCCCGATCGCAGCTGATCCGCGTCTCGACGGAGCGTAGCAATTTCTGGAAGTACAATGCGCTCGGAACGCACATTCAGGGGCATGTCCAATCCAAGCCGCCGCGCCGTACTCGCCGCTAGCGCTACAGCGCTGTCGTTGCCGTTCATTGGCCGGGCGTCCGGTCAAGCACAATGGCCAACGCGGCTAGTCAAGGTGGTCGTGCCGTTCGCAGCGGGCGGTACAACCGATATCCTCGGCCGTCTGATGGCGCAAAGGTTATCTGAGGAATACGGCCAGCAGTTCATCGTCGAGAACAAGGCAGGAGCCGGGGGCAATCTTGGCGCCGATTACGTCGCGAAGGCTGATCCGGATGGCTACACTCTCGTGATCGGCACGCCCGGTCCGCACGTCATCAACCAGTATATCTACAAGAACCAGCCGTTCGACGGTGCAAAGGACCTTGCGCCCGTCGTGGTGATTGCGCGCGTGCCTAACCTGATCTCGGTCAATCTCGATGTGAAGGCGAATACGTTGCAGGAGCTTATCGCGCTCGCGAAGGCGGACCCGGGCAAGCTTTCTTACGCGTCGCCGGGCACCGGCGGCACTGGCCACGTGGCGACCGAGCTTTTGAAGTCGATCGCCGGCATCGATTTGCTACACGTGCCTTATCGCGGCAGCGCACCGGCGCTGACTGACGTGATCGGAGGCCGGGTCGAGATGTCGCTCGACAATCTTCCTGCGGCTCTGCCGTATGTGGAGGCTGGTAAGCTCCGCGCACTTGCCGTAACCACCGCAAAGCGCTGGCCGGAATTGCCAAACGTGCCGACTGTCGCCGAAGCCGCGGTTCCGGGTTATGAGGCCTCCTCCTGGTTCACGATCGCAGCTCCTGTTAAGACGGGTGCAGACATCGTCGCCAAGCTAAACAGGAGCGCGAATACCTATTTGGCCGACAAGGACATGGCACAGAAAATGCGAAGGCTCGGCGCCGATCCGGTCGGCGGCTCGCCAGAAGAGATGGCGACGTTGATCGCCGATGAGAACGTTAAATGGAAGAAGGCGATCGAGTTCGCTGGACTCAAGCCGGAGCAGTGAGGCTACCAATGTCGAAGCTCGACAGACTTGCCCTAAAAGGACAGGCGCAAACGGTGCTGGGGATCGTCGACCCTGCCGCCCTTGGACCCACTTTGATGCACGAGCACGTCATCTGCGATATCACGCCGCCGAAATTTGTCGCGGCCGGCATCGAAGACGTCGAGATCGATCTCTGCAATTGTTGGCAAATCAACTACGGGCAAAAGCGATCCGGCCTCAAAACCAAGCTCAATCAGCAAGATATTGCAGCAAACGAAATCCGCGAGATGGTTGCGGCAGGCGGACGTACAATTGTCGAGCTCACCTCGGGCGGTTTGAAACCGGATCCGCACGGACTGGCGGATATCTCCCGGGCCAGCGGAGCTCACATTGTGATGGGTTGCGGTCATTATGTTCACGACTTCCAGGACCAGCGGAATCACGCGCGAGGGGTTGAGGATTTCGCGTCTGAGATGATCTCGCAGGTTCTGGAAGGAGCGTGGGGAACTGACGTGCGCGCCGGAATCATCGGCGAGATCGGTTGTCAATTGCCGTGGACGAACCTTGAGCGGCGCGTGATGCAGGGCGCGATCCTTGCGCAGCGGGAAACCGGTGCTACGATCAATGTGCACCCTGGTCGTCATGAAGACCAGCCACAAGAGGTCGCGGAATTCTTCTTGAAGCAGGGCGCTCCCATGGATCGCATGGTGATGAGCCACATTGACCGGACGATCTTCGACGAGGATCGATTGCTGCGCCTTGCCGATACGGGCTGCGTCATCGAGTTCGACCTATTTGGCATGGAGCAGTCCTACTACAGTCACGCGGATATCGACATGCCGAACGATGCTGTACGTCTGCGCCTGATGCGGGCACTGATCAAGCGCGGGCATCTCGAACAGATCGTTATCAGTCACGACATCTGCCACCGCACGCGTCTAACGCGTTTCGGCGGGCACGGCTATCAACACATTTTCGCCAATGTGATCCCGATGATGCGTCGCCGCGGCTACAGCGAGGCGGAGATCGACACGATCATCGTCCGGACACCGAAGCGGCTTTTGACCTTCGTCTGATCTATTCTCGGGCCTCGGGCCTCGTCTCCGCAGTTCCGGAATGAGCGGTAGCATCCGAGCGCGTTCGCTGGCGCAATCGGTCGATGTAGACTAGAGCGGCCTGCGGGATCCGCAGGGGCTTCCCCTCCGGGCAAATTGTGCCGAGCGCCGGTCATAGAGACCAACCTCGTTAACTAACTCCCTTCCCCGGACCGTTGCCCTTTCATTGTTGGGCCCGTGAAAGATGAGAGCACGGGGTGTCGCAGCGGTCCGGCGTGGCGCCTCAACAGCGGTCGAAATGATCAATGAGTGGCGAAGTCCGCCATGCGCCTGCGAACCGGGAACGTAGAACGACAGCCTACGTCGGCGCGCTCAGGGCGACTGGCATGACTTGCGCCGATGGCTACCGCGTTTACGTCGTACTCCATATTCCGACTGACTAGTTTAGCGACTGGGGCCCGAAGGTGACCGAAAATGATGAAATCGGTCTCGATGGGACCGCTGTGCTGTCGGTGATCGCGCGATCAGCAATCGGGGCCGGTTTCTGCCTTGGGGATGTTATTAGAGCCTCAATATTCTCGCTTCGCCTCCCTGACGTGTCCCGGCAGACATTGATGGAAAATGCATCATCACGCTGCTTTCGACTCGCCAGCCAGCGAGGCGAACGTCTTGTCCTCCGCCGCGAGCTTCTCAAGCAGCAGTGCCGGCTCGAGATTTGGGTCGTTGGTCTCCTTGGCGTAGACGGCGAGGCGATCGGCGATGTGCTTGAGGCCGACGGTATCGGCCCAGTACATTGGCCCGCCGCGGTAGATCGGCCAGCCATAACCGTAGAGCCAGACCACGTCGACGTCGGACGGGCGGGCCGCGATGCCCTCTTCGAGGATCTTCGCGCCCTCGTTGATCATGGGGTACATCATGCGCTCGAGGATCTCGTCATCCCTGACGATTCGCTTCTTGCGGCCGAGACGCAGCAACGTCTCCTCGATCAGCTTCTCGACTTCAGGATCAGGCAGCGGCGCGCGCGAGCCGGCTTCATATTTGTAGTAGCCCTTGCCGGTCTTCTGGCCGAAGCGGCCGGCTTCGCACAGCGCGTCCGCGATCTCCGACCTGACGCCTCGATCCTTACGCGAGCGCCAGCTGACGTCGAGGCCGGCGAGGTCGCTCATCGCGAAAGGCCCCATGGGCATGCCAAATTGTGTCACAACAGCGTCGATCTGCTGCGGCAGGGCGCCTTCGAACAGGAGTTTCTCGGCCTGCTTGCTGCGCTGGGCCAGCATGCGGTTACCCACAAAACCGTGGCAGACGCCGACCACAGCCGGCACCTTCGAGATCTTGCGCGCGATGGACACGGCCGTGACGAGTGCGTCCGGCGCGGTCTTGTCCGCGCGCACGATCTCGCACAGCTTCATCACGTTCGCTGGTGAGAAGAAGTGCATGCCGAGCACGTCCTGCGGACGCTTGGTCGACTTCGCGATCTCATCGATGTTCAGAAGGGAAGTGTTGGAAGCGAGCACCGCGCCAAGCTTGGCATATTGATCGAGCTTGCCGAAAACCTCCTTCTTCACCGCCATGGTCTCGAACACGGCCTCGATGACGAGGTCGGCATCGCCGACATTCTCGATGCCAACGACACCGTTGATCAGCGCCATGCGCTTGGCGGGCGCATCGGCCGGGATGCCGCCGCGCGCGGCGGTCGCTTCCCAGTTCTTCTGCATCACGCCCATGCCGCGCTTGAGCTGCTCTTCGCCGGTCTCGATCAAAGTGACGGGAATGCCGGCATTGGCAAAGGACATCGCGATGCCGCCGCCCATGGTGCCGGCGCCGAGAATGGCGACGCGGTTCACCGGCCGCGGCTTGGTGCCTTCGGGAACGCCCGCGATCTTGTTGGCCTCGCGCTCGGCGAAGAAGGCGTAGCGCTGCGCCTTGGACTGGTCGCTGGCGACGAGCTTGAGGAAGCCCTCGCGCTCCTTCTTCAGGCCTTCGTCGAAGGGTAGGTCAATGGCGTAGCCGACGGCATCGGCCGCCGCGAACGGCGCCTCCAGGCCGCGCGACTTCTTGGTCATGGCCGCAACCGCATTGGTGAAGATCGAGCGGTCGGCCTTGGCGGCCGCGAGCTTGGAATCGTCGTCGCGCAGGCGCCGCAGCGGGCGCTTCTCCGCCAGCAGCTTGCGGACGAAGGCTTCGCCGCCGGAGGCCGGGCCTTCGACGATCTCGTCGATCAAGCCGGCCTTGAGCGCTTCAGCCGCGCCGATGGGATCCCCACCGACGATCATCTTGACCGCGAGCTCCGGCCCCACCGCGCGCGGCAGACGCTGGGTGCCGCCAGCGCCCGGCAGCAGGCCGAGCTTCACCTCGGGCAGCCCAAGCTTGGCTTCCTTGACCGCGACGCGGAAATGACAGGCGAGCGCGACCTCGAGGCCGCCTCCGAGCGCGGTGCCGTGCATCGCGGCGACGACGGGCTTAGGTGAATTCTCGATATCGGCGAGCACGTCGTTGACAGCGGGCGGCTTCCGCGGCTTGCCGAATTCGGTGATGTCGGCGCCGGCGATGAAGGTGCGGCCGGCGCAGGTCAGCACGATGCCCTTGATCGCGGGATCCGCGATCGCGGCCTTGACGCACTCCAGGATCCCGCCGCGGACCGCGGCACTCAGCGCATTGACCGGAGGGCTATTGACCGTGACGATCCCGACTTCGTCATGACGCTCAAGCTTGACCACTTCACTCACGCTGCACTCCTGGGTTAAGCATCAGAAATTTACTGGGTAGCGAACCAGTCTGTTAGCTAATTTGCTGAGTCGCCCTTCACAGCATCACCGATCGAAGCAACTTCGTCTCCCAGATCCAGCAGAATAGCGGGGTATCGATATCGATTAATGCAATGGTTCGCAGGATCACGCATAAATGCTGCGCAATCGGCTTTACGAAGCTGACTTTGATCATCAGACCATCCGTGCTGGTCGCCCCCGCTCAACGCCGCCTGCGTCCGTTCTAACAAGAGCCCCCCCTCTCTCTCTCAAGGCGGACGCGACAGCCTATCCAATTCTGGAATACTCGCCCATTATCTAACCCGCGTTGCAGGATAGTCATACTGGCACGTAGACATTCACCAGCGCTGAGCGCCAGCGATAAGGATCGCTCGGGCGAATCCGTGATTACGGATCACGCTGTTGATCACTGGAGCTAAAGGATACCCAATGGCGATAGCAGATTTTCAGCTCTTGCAAGATCGAGATACTTTTGCTTCGTTAGCATGGTAAAGGCGTCGCGCAGAACAACAATCATTCCGCAGCGCAGCTGCGGCCGCGTCCAATCGCATTGCCTGCTCCCACTGGGCGAGTAAGCTTGCCCAACTCGCGCTACTGTCGACATGGGCGCGAGTCGGCATTGTATCGTCGTGATGCGGCGAATGCTGCCGAAGACAACCCCGCCAACCGCGCGAAGCCGATAGACGCAGTCGTCACTTTCCCGAGCGCGGTGTGCCTTGTTTAGCTCCGGACGCACCACAGACAGCTCGACTGCAAGCTGATCCGCTCGAATCGCAGCGACTTCAATATTCCTCACGATCACGAGATCATTTCAGGCTAAATTGCCCCGATCTGCTTCAGCTGTGCGATTTTTTTCTCATCATAGGCAAGCTTGTTGGCCAATACCTCTTGCGTATGCTCGCCGAGCAGTGGCGGGGCACGGTATTCGGTGATCGGTGTTTCCGAGAAGGTCAATGCGTTGCGGATCAAGGACAACTCAGGTGCGAACTTGTGCTTGACGGTCACCCGCATGCCCCGCTCGGCTACGTGCGGATCGGCGAACACCTGGTCAAAATCATTGACCGGCCCGCAGGGCACGCCGGCCTTCTCAAACTTGTCCAACCAATGCGCGACGGTGTTGTTTAGTAGAAGATCGGCAAAGATCGCCATGATTTCCTTGCCGTTGGCGACTCGATCGTTGTTCTTGACGAATTTCGGGTTGGTAGCGAGTTCGGGTGCCTCAAGAGCGGCGCAGGCGCGGGCGAACTGACCGTCGTTGCCGACCACCAGCATCAGCTCACCGTCTGCGCAGCGAAACACGCCCAGAGGCAGGCTACCATTTCCCCAGGTGCCGCGCCGGGGCGGGCTCTTCCCGCTAACGAGGTAGATCTGAAGATAGTGGCTGAGTGAGGCGATCACGGTGTCGAGCAGGCAGACGTCGATGTGCTGCCCTGCTCCGTTATTGACCTTGCGGTGATAGAGGGCCGAAAGGATACCGATCGAGGTATTCATGCCGGTCATATAGTCGACGATGGACGGACCGACCTTCATAGGCCCCGCGCCTGGTTCACCATCCATATGGCCGGTGACGCTCATCAAGCCACCCATAGCCTGGAAAATCGCGTCATACCCCGCCCGCGGCGCGTAGGGACCGGTCTGGCCGAAGCCGGTCACCGAGCAGTAGACGATGCCTGGATTGATCGTCTTGATCGACTCGTAATCGAGGCCGTAGCGCTTGAGGTCTCCCACCTTGTAGTTTTCCATGAAGACGTCGACGTCCTTGGCAAGCTGACGGATGATCTCCTGCCCTTCGGGTATTGCGATGTTGACCGTAACCGATTTTTTGTTGCGGTTCGCGCAGAGGTAGAAGGAATTGTTGCCGTTCTCCCTTCCCTCAGGATCAGTCAGATAAGGCGGCCCGAAGGCGCGCGCCTCGTCGCCGGCACCGGGCCGTTCAATCTTGATCACCTCGGCACCGAGATCGCCCAGCATCTGGCCCGACAAAGGCCCGGCCAGCACGCGCGTAAGATCAAGGATCTTGATGCCAGAAAGCGGCATGATCGACATTGAGTTTTCTCCTATCGACTATTCTCAAGGGTGAACACGCCCGCGTACTTGGCGCTCGCGACAGCAAACGTTTTCGAGTTCGATAGCCGCATCGCTCTGACTGCGCGGTTCGCGGAGGGGCTCTTCCGTGAAGGTTGGTTATACATGAGCATATTGCAGTGGGTTAGGCGCTCTTGCTCGCACGATTGCGCAATACCACGGGTGCATCCACTGCGACACCATGTTCGGCAGTGAGTAGAAATGGATTGACGTCGGTCGAGCCGATACGGCCACGAGCATCGGCGATCACATTGGAGAGTCCAGCCAGCACCTTGATCACCGATCGTTCGGTCGGGCGCCCGGACTGCCTGTAGGCTTGCGCCTGCGTGGACACTGGATTCACGTGAAGCATTATTCAGTCCTAGCTCTGCCTAAAGAACAGAAGACACACCAAGCTCAGCAGCAAGAAGCTGGCAATCATTCTCACGAGAAACAGATCTTGCCTGTCACCAGCCGCCGCCATTAGAGCAAGAGCTGCATCAACAACCCAACTTCAACAACTCGAGCGGCCGCCAGAGTGATCGGCGGCAATCTGGGCTACTCGACCTGCTGCCTCTAAGCGGCACGAGAGTCCAGCTCCATTGCGCTCTTGCATCCTCGTATACTTAGCCACCTCGTTGAGCCGAAGTTCTTCAATGTAGAGGATTGAATAGCCGGAATTCTTCACACGGTCGAACGACCGTGAAGGTTTTTTCCGTGAGTGGAGACTACCGGGCTAGCGGCGCTGCCTGAAACGTCGATGGCGCGCTTACCACCGGTTCTCGCCGCCAGTGAATGGGCCGCAGCATCGGACTATCTCGCGCGCTGGCCAAACAACTTTCGTTGCGGGTTTCAACGAAGCCAGAAGAGCAGTGGATTCGCGGTCTGACTCTCGTTCGAGCGGCATTGGCCCGCAACGACCGCATGGATGGACCGCAGCCCGCAGCGGACGATCGTGCACCGCTCGCCGTCGTGAATTCTGCGAAGCATCTTCGCAAACTACTTTATATTCCTTCGATCAACGCATTATTTCTCAAACGGACACCGTTTTTTTGGAGAAATTCTGCCCGAACCGGCGCTAAGCTGCTTCTATGAAATCGCAAGCTGAACCATCTCTCGACATCCTGCTCCTCAAACGAGGGGTGCAGCCTTTACGTCCCAATCCGACGCCGCTCGCCGACTCCCTGACGAATCCGGCTACGTTCAAATTGCCCGTCATCTCCGAGATGGCCTGGGTTGAATGTCGTACCGGGCTACGCGTCTCTTGAGAGGCGTGTGTGTGGCATCGAAGACGGCAAGTTCTGACATGACGAGCTAAAGCATCCTGCGCCCGCGGTTGACATTGCCGCGATCGAGAGCGTCCGAAAGAAAGAAGAAGACAAATGCGTGAAGCCGTAATCGTATCCTACGCGCGCACCGGGTTGGCGAAGTCAGGTCGTGGCGGGTTCAATATCACCGCGCCGGTGAGCCTTGCGGCCCACGCGATCAAGCATGCCGTCGAGCGCGCCGGTGTCGAGAAGGATTATGTCGAGGACTGTTATCTCGGCAATTCCGCCCACGGTGCGCGGAACATCGGCCGCCAGGCCGCCCTGCTCTCGGGCCTGCCAAAGACGACCGGCGGGGTATCCGTGAACCGCTTCTGCTCCTCCGGCTTGCAGGCCATCGCGATGGCCGCCAACTCGATCCGTTCGGACGGTGCCGATTGCATCGTTGCCGGGGGGGTCGAGAGCATTTCTATTCCCGGCGGTCCTCTGCCCCAGGAAGTAGTCGATCCAGAGCTCCTGAAGGTCGCCCCCGACATATTCATGGCGATGATCGACACCGCCGACATCGTCGCCGAGCGCTACAAGCTCAGCCGCGAATACCAGGACGAGTTCTCGCTGGAATCGCAGCGCCGCATGGCCGCGGCGCAACAGGCGAACAAGTTCAAGGACGAGATCGTCCCGATGAAGACCAGGATGAAGGTCGTCGACAAGCAGACCAAGGCGGAATCGATCGTCGATTACGTCGTCGATCGCGACGAATGCAATCGCCCCGACACCACGATGGAAGGTCTGGCAAAGCTCGAGCCGGTGAAGGGCCCGGGCAAGTTCGTCACCGCCGGCAATGCCAGCCAGCTCTCCGACGGCGCCGCCGCGGTGGTGCTGATGGAAGCCAAGGACGCCGAGAAGCGCGGCCTCAAGCCGCTCGGCCGTTTCGTCGCCTGGGCCACCGCCGGCTGCGAGCCGGACGAGATGGGCATCGGCCCGGTGTTCGCGATCCCGAAGCTCTTGAAGCGGACCGGCCTCAAGATCGACGATATCGATCTGTGGGAGCTCAACGAGGCCTTCGCCAGCCAGTGCCTGTATTGTCGCGACAAGCTCGGTATCGACCCCGCCAAGTACAACGTCAACGGCGGCTCGATCGCGATCGGCCATCCCTTCGGCATGACCGGCGCCCGTCTCACCGGCCACCTGCTGCAGGAAGGCGCCCGCCGCAAGGCCAAGTGGGGCGTCGTGACCATGTGCATCGGCGGCGGTCAGGGCGGCGCCGGACTGTTCGAGATCTATAGCTGAGGGGAACCTCCACCATTGTGTGGTTATGGGCGAACGGCCTTCAGCGAGCTCCAGCCTGTTTACGTCGTACTCCACACTCCCCTGAGTAGTGGCTATGGTTCGCAGGTGACCGAAAAGGATGAAATCGGTCTCAGTTGCGATCGGTGTGCTCTCGGGGCTCGTGCAACAAGGCAATTTGGGGCGCGCGAGTTTTGCCTTGGGGATGTAGCCAAAGCATCAATATTCTCGCTTGGTCGCCTTGGTGTGTCCAGCTAAGTCATTGATGACAAATGCTTGATCACGCTTTCGACGCTGCCACGAGCGAGGCAAACTCTTGCCTTCGTCGGCGAGCTTCTTCAGCAGCTGTGCCGGCTCGAGGTTCGGCTCGTCGGTCTCCTTCGCGTGGAAGGCCAAGCGATCGGCGATGTGCTTGAGGCCGACGCTGTCGGCCCAGTACATCGGGCCGCCGCGGTAGATCGGCCAGCCATAGCCGTAGAGCCAGACCACGTCGATGTCGGAGGGACGCGCCGCGATGCCCTCTTCGAGGATCTTCGCGCCCTCGTTGATCATGGGGTACATCATGCGCTCGAGGATCTCGTCATCCCTGACGATTCGCTTCTTGCGGCCGAGACGCAGCAACGTCTCCTCGATCAGCTTCTCGACTTCAGGATCAGGCAGCGGCGCGCGCGAGCCGGCTTCATATTTGTAGTAGCCCTTGCCGGTCTTCTGGCCGAAGCGGCCGGCTTCGCACAGCGCGTCCGCGATCTCCGACCTGACGCCTCGATCCTTACGCGAGCGCCAGCTGACGTCGAGGCCGGCGAGGTCGCTCATCGCGAAAGGCCCCATGGGCATGCCAAATTGTGTCACAACAGCGTCGATCTGCTGCGGCAGGGCGCCTTCGAACAGGAGTTTCTCGGCCTGCTTGCTGCGCTGGGCCAGCATGCGGTTACCCACAAAACCGTGGCAGACGCCGACCACAGCCGGCACCTTCGAGATCTTGCGCGCGATGGACACGGCCGTGACGAGTGCGTCCGGCGCGGTCTTGTCCGCGCGCACGATCTCGCACAGCTTCATCACGTTCGCTGGTGAGAAGAAGTGCATGCCGAGCACGTCCTGCGGACGCTTGGTCGACTTCGCGATCTCATCGATGTTCAGAAGGGAAGTGTTGGAAGCGAGCACCGCGCCAAGCTTGGCATATTGATCGAGCTTGCCGAAAACCTCCTTCTTCACCGCCATGGTCTCGAACACGGCCTCGATGACGAGGTCGGCATCGCCGACATTCTCGATGCCAACGACACCGTTGATCAGCGCCATGCGCTTGGCGGGCGCATCGGCCGGGATGCCGCCGCGCGCGGCGGTCGCTTCCCAGTTCTTCTGCATCACGCCCATGCCGCGCTTGAGCTGCTCTTCGCCGGTCTCGATCAAAGTGACGGGAATGCCGGCATTGGCAAAGGACATCGCGATGCCGCCGCCCATGGTGCCGGCGCCGAGAATGGCGACGCGGTTCACCGGCCGCGGCTTGGTGCCTTCGGGAACGCCCGCGATCTTGTTGGCCTCGCGCTCGGCGAAGAAGGCGTAGCGCTGCGCCTTGGACTGGTCGCTGGCGACGAGCTTGAGGAAGCCCTCGCGCTCCTTCTTCAGGCCTTCGTCGAAGGGTAGGTCAATGGCGTAGCCGACGGCATCGGCCGCCGCGAACGGCGCCTCCAGGCCGCGCGACTTCTTGGTCATGGCCGCAACCGCATTGGTGAAGATCGAGCGGTCGGCCTTGGCGGCCGCGAGCTTGGAATCGTCGTCGCGCAGGCGCCGCAGCGGGCGCTTCTCCGCCAGCAGCTTGCGGACGAAGGCTTCGCCGCCGGAGGCCGGGCCTTCGACGATCTCGTCGATCAAGCCGGCCTTGAGCGCTTCTGAAGCTCCAATGGGATCCCCACCGACGATCATCTTGACCGCGAGCTCCGGCCCCACCGCGCGCGGCAGGCGCTGGGTGCCGCCGCTACCGGGCAGCAAACCAAGCTTAACTTCCGGCAGGCCAAGCTTGGCGTCCTTGGTCGCGACGCGGAAATGACAGGCCAACGCAACTTTGAGACCACCGCCGAGCGCGGGGCCGTGAATGGCGGCAAAGATCGGCTTCGGCGAGTTCTCGATCTCGGAGAGCACGTCGCTGGCTCCGGGTGGCTTCCGCGGCTTGCCGAACTCCGTGATGTCGGCGCTAGCAATGAAGGTGCGGCCGGCGCAGGTCAGAACGATGGCCTTGACCGCGGGATCGGCGACCGCTTCCTTGATGCATTCCAGAATACCGCCGCGCTGAGCGCATTGACCGGAGGACTGTTGACCATGAGCACACCGATCTCGTCATGACGCTCGAGCTTAACCACCTCACTCACGCTGCACTCCTTTGTTGAACATCAAAATCAGCCGAGTAGCTGACCAGTCTTTCTGGCAAAGAAACCTCGGTTGCGACGCTCCGGATCCACCGCAATGGTGCTTTTGCTCGATCGTCTTTGACAGCAACACCAATTGACGCAAATTCAGTTCGGAGATCCAGTAGAATAACAGAATATCAATATCGATTCATGCAATGGCTCCAAGGTTCACGCATAAAATCTACGGCACCCGGCTTTATTGAGCCGACCTAATCATCAGACCGTCAATTCTGTCCATACTGGTCAACCACTCAACTCGGGCTGCATCCGTTCTGACAAAAGCTGCTCGTAGCTCTCTCGCGCACAGCGCACCGCGGGTGTCGTTGACTGTCGAAAACCGCGCAAAAATGACGACAACGTATGACGGCAGTAGAGCGAAGGCGTCCGCACGCGCGCTTTCCAATTGCGCCGTAGCGGGCGGACGCCTTCGCGGCGACGACCAGCGTCTAAGTTGAGGAATAAAGACGCGGGGCACGTCTTCGGGCGCCCTCAGGCTCCTTTCGACGTACCCCGCTTTGCGCCTGCCTTATGGTAGAGCTGCGGGTAATCAGCGCCGCAGAAACAAAGCCGGCGTAACACCGATCTCAACTGGCAAGTGGGGCTCGATGACACGCCCCACGGACGGTGCGCAGCCTGCACTATCGCACTGTCAGCGCATTCCGTCGACCTTTTCCACCAACCTCCGGCGGCGCTCCGAAAGGACCGCCGCGGATGCTCACGGGCCGCTTCTTTCTGTGCGGCCGCTGCCGTTCGCAGGTAACGATCTGCCGCAACTGCGACAGGAACAACGCTATTGCGGCCATGACTGCGCCCGTGCTGCCCGCCGCGAGAGCCTGCGCGAGGCGGGACCGCGTTATCAGCGCAGCCGCCGCGGACGCCTGGCGCATGCGACCCGGGCCCGACGATACCGGGCGCGGCACAATAACGTGACGCATCACTCTCCACCCGCATGCCATGTCGGTTCACTACTGCGCCGGCCTGCGGACGATGTCGTTGTTGCACCTACTGACGTCGGCGAGCGAGCGACGACATCGATCATGCCCATGCCGAGCTGTCGGTTCTGCCGCTGTCGGTTGTCGCTGTTCCTTCGTACCGGCTTCGTGCGTCGCCGGGGGCCTCGTCATGCTCACCCCTATGGAGGCCGAGACCCGACCGATGACCGTTACCCCTGAATTGGAAGCGCAGATTCTGCGTCTGTATCACGTCGAGAAATGGCGCTGCGGCACCATTGCGAAGCAGTTGCACGTTCATCACACGACCGTGCATCGCGTCCTGACCCAGGCCGGACTGCCCAGGAATAGGCCGATATTGCGCCCCACGAAGATCGAGCCCTATCTGCCGATCGTCCTGAAGACGCTGGAGCAGTTCCCCGCACTCACGGCCAGCCGCCTGTATGCGATGATGCGTGAGCGCGGCTACCGCGGGTCGCCCAGCTACTTCCGGCACCTGATCGCTCTGCACCGTCCACGCAAGCCAGCCGAGGCGTTCCTGCGGCTCCGCACGTTGCCGTCTGAACAAGGGCAGGTGGATTGGGGGCACTTCGGTCACATCGAGATCGGTCGCGCCCGCCGTCCGCTGATGGCGTTCGTCATGGTGCTGTCGTACTCGCGCGACATCTACCTGCGCTTCTTCCTCGATGCGCGCGTGGAAAACTTCCTGCGCGGCCACATCGGCGCGTTCAACACATGGTGTGGGCTGCCCAGGGTCCTGCTCTACGACAATCTTAAGAGCGCGGTGCTCGAGCGCCAGGGCGATGCGATCCGATTCCATCGCACGCTGCTTGCCTTCGCCGGCCATTATCGGTTCGAGCCGCGTCCTGTCGCGGTTGCCCGGGGCAACGAAAAAGGCCGTGTCGAGCGCGCTACATATCCGGGAGGCATTCTTCATCGCCCGCAAGTTCACCGATCTCGACGACCTGAATGCCCAGGCCGAACAATGGTGCCGATCCGAAGCGGCGGACCGACCATGTCCGGAGGATCGCGAGATGACAGTAGGCGTTCGCAAAGGAGCAACCACTGCTTCTACCGCTGCCCGCCAACCCGTATCCCGTTGAGGAGCAGGTCGCCGTAAAGGTCGGCAAAACGCCCTATGTGCGGTTCGACCTGAACGACTACACGGTTCCCCATCCCCATGTTCGGCGCATGCTGAGCGTGCGGGCCGATCTCAGCCAGGTCCGGATCTTCGACGGCGCGCAGATGATCGCCAGTCACCGTCGCAGCTATGATCGTGGCCAAGAGATCGAAGACCGACGACACCTGAAGGATCTCGTTGACATCGAGCGTGAGGCGCGCCAGCATCGCGGCCTCAACAGCCTCACCCGAGCCGTGCCGGTCTGTCAGACCCTGATGATCAGGGCCGCCGAACGTGGCGCCAACATCGGTGCGCTCACGACCGCGCTGCTGCGGCTGCTTGATCGCTACGGCGCAACGGAATTGCAGGCTGCGGTCGAGGACGCTTTGCGTGCGGGCTCCGTCCATGCGGCGACGGTCCGCGCCGCACTCGAACGTCGGCGCCTGGAGCGTGGTGAACCGCCCCCTGTCGAAACCAGCCTGCCCAAACATGTGCGGCGCAAGGATACAACGGTCCGGCCGCACCGCCTCGACAGCTACGACCAACTGGCACCTTCTGGAGATAACGACGATGAGCACTGATGATGCCCTGCTGAACCATGCCAAGGCGCTGCGCCTCAACGGCCTGGTCGAACATTGGGACGAAATCGCCGGCGCCTCATGGCTGGCCCCCATGCTGCAATGGGAGGAGGAGGAACGTGCCCGGCGCTCGCTGCAGCGACGCCTGCGCGACGCCAGGATCGGCCACTTCAAACCGATGGCCGATTACGACTGGCTCTGGCCCAGGCGCCTCGACCGCGCCGCAGTGGAGCAATTGATGTCGCTGTCCTTCATGAACGACGCAACCAACATCGTCTTCGTCGGACCAAACGGCGTCGGAAAGTCGACCCTCGCGCAGAATATCGCCTACCAGGCGCTCATCGCCGGTCACTCGGTCTTGTTCCGATCGGCCAGCGAAATGCTCGGCGAGCTTGCCGCCCTCGACAGCGATACTGCTTTGCGCCCGTCCGGCGTCATTCGACGATCGGATACCTCAGCCCTGTTGAGTTCGAGCGCAAGGTCGGATTAGCTTAACCTAGTGTCCATCAAACCGGCGGCAGCTTAGCCCCCAAAGGCGCTGGTGAAGGAGGTCCGCGAACGATCGACCGCTTACGCGTGCCAACCGGGTAAGGACGTCTGTGTTCGGGGTCTTGTGAGACGAGTATTCTTCTGATTGACGCTCCACGAACGCGAAATTAAATGTGTGTTCGCGACAAGAGTATCGAATAGAATGAAAGCGAGGCTTTCTTCATACAAGCGCTCTTCGTTTAGCGAAGGTTTTTAGTTTAAGTCCAAAAAGCTCGCGAAAAGCCGAAATTTTTGGAAGAAACGTTATCGTGAAAGTGAAGGGACGATAGGATGATGGAACGTAGCCATTCTGATGAAAGCGCCGCCACGATAAGAGAGCTTCGTAGCCTATCAAATGTGGCGATCGCATCGCGTGAAATACAAGATATTCTCGCAATTATGCATGAAGACATTAAGGTCATCACGAGTTATGGAAAAGTTCATGATGGGGTAGGAGATGCAGGTCAAGCTTTCGCGAAGGCTTTCGCTGATCCAGATTTTGTGACTTACGTCAAGCAGCCTCTTTCTATAGACGTGCAAGGCTTGGAAGCTGCTGAAGTAGGCAATTGGAGCGGGGAGTGGAAGAAAGAAAAGATTGGGGGCACTTATCTGGCGCGTTGGAGTCGCGGAGCTAAAGGATGGCTTGTTGTCGCGGAACTTTTTATACCATTGGCTCGCACAAGCTTAGGTTTATCCTGACTAAGAACAACTAGTTGTCCTGAGTCACAAGTTCGCAATCATAGATTCGCATTAGAGTCGCGTCGCCGTGCCGAGAATGGAGGCAAACAGCGACGGGGTCTGCAGTGGCGGTCTATCGCAACCTGCTACCTTGATTCTGAGCGGTGAGAGCGTACCGAACTGACCCGGCTGACGATGCGGCGGAAGACGGCACAGGCGCTGGCTCTGAGAGCCCAGATCCTGCTGGCCTGCGGAAAAGGCGGTCAGAACCAAGAAGTGATGCCCTCCAGCATGTAGCCAAGCTGAGCAGCTGAGCTGGGGTGATTGTCACTACGCCATCAGCGGACGAGGGCCACAGGAATCGGCCGCGCTTCCAGCCGCTCGCATAAAGCGACCTACCCAGTTCATCATGCAAAAGGATCTTGATCAGCAAACTCGATCTCGATTGACCCGCCACTGCTGGCGCTGGACAGGGCGATCGGCCCAGATTCCGTGACCACCATCAATGAGGGTGAAACGCCATACCGCCACGCTGTAGCCGCGACTTGGGCGCGGCGCCTGTAAGCTTTCCAGGGCGATCTTGAGCTTCTCATCCTCGGACCAGCGCCGCCGCCGGCCCACGTCCACCACTTCACGCCGTTCGACTCGGGCACTGCGCCTATAACCTGTCCATAGTCAAATAGCCAACCATGTATTGCGAAATGGGCCTGCGGCGTCAGCTGCTCGATAGGCCGGCCATTCTTATCCACTCTCTTTATGACTTTGACAGCCTTCAGGTCGGACTATTAGTTGAAGCTAAGCCATCTAAGGAGATGCTTGGACTGGCAAGGGATTATGCTACGGAAACAGCCCTCGTGTCTCCTTTGCACCACGTACGCGCTCCACACCTATCGCCATGGCCGCGGTGCGGTTGAACACCTTGTCTTGCTTGCTTCTCGCCAGGACGCGCTCGAAGGCACGATCCAGGACTTGATACTCCCGCCGCATGACTTCGTCCTCTTCCCAGAACAATCGCTGGAGATCCTGCACCCATTCGAAGTAGCTCACCACCACTCCTCCCGAGTTGCACAAGATGTCGGGAATGAGGAAGAGCTCGCCTTGACGTTGTTCCAAGACCAGATCGGCTTCGGGAGTGGTGGGGCCATTGGCTCCCTCGGCGAGTATCCGGCACCGCAGATCAGCGGCAAGTTTCGCATCGATGACTCGTTCTAGTGCAGCTGGAACGAGTATATCACAAGGGATGGTCAGCATCTCTGCAGGGTCAAATCCGAGTTCGTTGGAATACCCCGCTAAGCTTCCTCGTAGGGAGGCGTGTCTGACCAGCTGTGGAATGTCGAGCCCTGAAGATCGATAGAGTGCGCCTGTGTGGTCGCTGACTGCAATCACTTTGACACCCATATTGTGCAACTCGAGTGCAGCAATCGAACCGACGTTGCCAAACCCTTGCACGACAGCCGTCGCGCCACCCAGATGTACCTTGATCTCGTCTGCGGCTTTGCGGACCAAATGGGCGACGCCCCTTCCGGTGGCCTCCCGACGCCCTAACGTTCCGCCGGCGCTGACGGGTTTTCCGGTCACGATCTCGGTGACCGTCTGCCCCTGATACATCGAGTATGTGTCC
Organism: Bradyrhizobium sp. 160; assembly: GCF_023073735.1. NCBI lineage: Bacteria > Pseudomonadati > Pseudomonadota > Alphaproteobacteria > Hyphomicrobiales > Nitrobacteraceae > Bradyrhizobium > Bradyrhizobium sp. 160. Next base: position 2,472 of record NZ_JADPKD010000058.1, on the reverse strand, counting down.
ATGAACCACGCCATGATCTGCTCGTTTGTACCCATGTCCGGCGCCATGACGTCAGTGTGAGGGCCGACAAAGGGGATCATTTCCTGCATGTAACGACGCGACAGCGCTTCAAGTTCGCGCCTCGACAAGGTCGAGGGATCGACAGTAATGCCGCCTTTGGCGCCGCCGTAAGGAAGTCCCACCAAGGCACATTTCCAGCTCATCCACACGGCGAGCGCCGCCACCTCGCCGAGGTCAACGCTCGGCGCGAACCTGGTCCCGCCTTTTGTCGGGCCGAGTGTGAGATGGTGCTGCACACGATAGCCCTCGAAAACGGCGGTGGTGCCATCATCACGATGGATCGGACAGGAGACAGTGACCGCGCGTTTCGGCATTAGCAGCCGCGCCCTAGCGTCTTCGGGTATGGACAGATATTCCGCGATCACCTCGAATTGCTTGGCGGCCATTTCGAAGACAGGTCCACTGTAGGCGGTCACGATAGCTCCTTACTTGGTTGTGAATCAGCAGGTGTTTGGCGCCACACCTTGATTGAGTGCGGGCTCGACGGGGTTTCCGGACGGTCCTTCATGAAGCAGGATTAACGATGCGTTCCGTTGCTTGTCGCAAACCACAATGCCGAGAAGCTTGCCGTCGCACCGAGGGATCTTCCGAATACCCGGTTCACTGTCGCTGCAGACGCCAGCGCTTTGTGCCTCAAGCTCCGGCATGGTCACTATTTGCGTGATGCATCCTTGCCGCGGGAGATTCCAGAGGCGATGCCTTGATCTCGCATCCGGCTGTACTCATCCGTAACATGAGACAGTTGATGAGTGTCGAAATGGCTCTGAAGTGAGGTTCGGAAGCCTTGAATGTCCGCAACTCGCTTCAACGAACGCTTAAGTAGCCTGGCCGCGAAAGGGTATGCGGCGGCAGCTTTCTCGGCGAGCTCGGTTGTCTCCGCCTCTAGCCGCTCTCGATCGACGAGACGGTTGATCATGCCAATGCGATAAGCCTCTTCGGCAGACAGGCGCCGCCCCGTTAACAAGAACTCATGCGCCATGCGCAACCCCATGACCCAGGGGTGGACCAGGACTTCGACCGCCGCCGTGGCGAGACTCTGACACACCGGATCGGCGAAAAAGGCGTCGTTAGAAGCCACAACCATGTCGCACATGTTGGCGACCATGAAGCCGCTAGCAACACAAGCCCCTTGAACCGAGGCGATTGTTGGTTTGGGACAATCCCAAATCCGAAGCGCATAGTCGAAGTAACGCCTTTCCTCATAGGCGTAGCGTTGCTCAACCGTGAAAGCTGCGCGCGTTGCCTGCGCCTCCTTCAGATCATGACCGGCGGAAAAGTGATCACCTTTGCCCGCGAAGACGATCGCCCTGATCGCATCGTCCCGGACCGCGTCCGTCAGCGCCGAATCCATCTCATCGAGGAGCTGGCAGCTCTCCGCATTCCGAACCTGCGGCCGGTTGTGAAAAATCCAAGAAATATTGCCACGTCGTTCAACTGCAACGGTCTCGAAGTTCATACTAGTTCACCCGTGTCGGTTCACGAAAACGATTCACTTAAGCTCGGACGGACGAGCGCGCCTCCACCGCCCCCTGCGAGGCGCACGCATCGAGCGTAGGGTCAGCTTGGGTGCGTCAAGATCTGAGATTCTCGATGAGTTCACCGACAGAACTCAAGAAAAGCTCAAAGACTGATGAGATGAAATCAATGTCCGCTCGATGGTGACGCGTGTAGTGCCGTCGGGGAAGACGCGCAGGGCGCGGGCGAAAGCCTCCCGTGAACGCAGACCGATGGAGTTGTGGCCTTCAGAAGCTGCGCGTTGCGGCATGATTTCTCCAGCGTTCAAGTCGGTTGTGTATCGCTCGGCATGCCTTGGTCTACCGCAGTCGGCGTATCCGCCGATATCTGATGGCTTCCGAGAAGCGCATGTCGTCAATCGACGAACATTCCTTTGGGTCGGATTAGCTCGGCCAGACAAATGCTGGCGTAAGGTCGATGGTCTCAGAGTCCATGCAAGCGCTCCTTGCTCAACAGGTCATGCCCGAGTCGTCGCTGAGTGAACCAGTGGTCGGGAAGTGTTATTGCCGAGTGTAACCGCAATCCGATCTAGAATGATGCAACCAGACGGGGCTTGGCGCTTGAAATCTGCGAGAAAACCGCATTTCTTAAAGATTTTAGCTATGAGGATCGCTCGCCGTCCGATGCCCTTCCCAATTGGACTCTAGGTGCAGAGGCAAACCCGCAAACCGGCTGCTCAATTGAGCGCTTCGCATTGGAGAGCGCTGGCTTCCTGCTGTGGTGATACTGGGCTGTCATGATCATCGCTCCTTCTCGAGCGACTAGCGGACCGCTTTCCCCTTCGACTTTGCATCGGGGTGACCTGCCACTGAACTTTCATCCGGCAGCGGTTAGAGTCTCGGGGGTTTGTACGCCGAGTGGCGCAAGTGGAGCAACGGGCGATCGGCGGAGCTGGTC
>NZ_JADPKD010000050.1:0-34753 GCF_023073735.1 Bradyrhizobium sp. 160 | reverse complement strand
GAAGAGCGCAAACGCGAGCAGGAGGATGGCTCGGAAGACGAAGCGGATTGGACGCACATCGTGACGCAAAAGAAGGAGGAAGCTCCGGCTCCCACTCCCATCGCCACCAAGCGCTCGGTGTTCGACGATATTGACAAATAGTCGTGGAGATACCAAGCGGCTGCGCTCGAACCAGTCGCCCCCCTGACTAATAACGCGGACGCAAAGTGCCCCCTGCGACGCGCGACCGCTGCTCAAGCGGGCTTCGACTATCAGCGAGGTCTCGATCCTCGCTGCCCTGCAACTCCTCCTCATTTCCAAGAAGGTTAGATAACTCTACTGTGGAGGGTCTGTTCAAAAGGCACGGGCCGCTCGCGCTGATCGGCTAGCGCACGAAGCTGATGCAGCATTCGGCTGATCGGATGGACCACTGACTCGCCCCCAAGAAGATGATGCTGATCAAGGGAGGCGCTTGCTTGAGTCACCTAAAGACGAGCATTCCGGTTCGGCTGCGCCGATATCGCAAGAACCGGTGGTTGTGGGGAGGCGCAACACCCGATTATTGCGATTGGTAGAACAGGAAATTCCTAGGCTGGCTGCATAACTGGTCAGAACGGGTAACTCTGCGCCCGAAACCCTCCAAGTTATTGATTTCTCTTGCCTAACGGATGTTTCAAGGGTTACGTTTCACCAACTCGTTGCCGATGTCATCGCGGTATTCTCAGAACGGGCTGAAGCCTGCCGAGGTTGCACCATCAGATGCACCTCGACAATGACGGTCACTGATCCTCTTCGGTCACCAGAACAATTGCTCAAAACTCCCGAGCCCAGAGCATCAGATTGCGCAGATCGCCGGCTTGCGGCCGATCCACGGCTCGGCTTCTTCCGCTTGGGCAGCAAGCCGCAGGAGGGTTGCCTCGTCACCGTGGCGGCCCACAATCTGAATGCCGATCGGCGTATCGCCATCGGCCAGAAAAAGTGGAATCGACATGGCCGGCAGGCCGGAAATATTGTGCGAGAACATGTAGGCCGCGTCGGACCAGCGATCCAGGTAGCGCTCGCGGTTTCCATCGCTCATCGACCAGTAGCCCACGGGGCGCGGCGGCTGGGTCAGCGTCGGGCTGACGAAGACATCGAAGGCCGCGAGTTCGGCAGCAATGGACTGCCCCGCCTTACGCACCGCACCGATGCTCGCCGAATATTCTAGCGCCGAAAGGATTCTGGCATATTCGAACATCGACCAGTTGAAGGGCTCCAGGTCTTCCTCCTGCGGCGGACGCCCAACGATTTTCGCGTGCTGCGTGAACTCGGTAAATGTCTCAACAGCGATGATGTCGTTGTAACACCACCAGGCTGCCTCGATGTCGGCCTTGATGTCGTATTCCTCGACCGTATGCCCCAGGGTCTCAAACAGCTTCACCGCATTTTCGACCGCGGCCTTGACCTCCGGCGCGACGGGCGCGCCCCAGGGTGCACGCAGCGTATAGCCGATATTCAGCTTGCGCGGGCGATCGGAAAGTCCGACAAGCCAGCCTTTTTCCGGCTGCGGCGCGTAGTAAGGGTCGCCCGGAAGATTTCCGGAAACGGCGTCGAGGTAAGCCGCGGTGTCACGTACGGTGCGGGTATTGCAGAGGAAATAGAGACTGCCGAACCATATGTCGGCTTCGTGAGGACCATAGCTCAGTCGTCCACGCGAGGGCTTCAGCCCAAGAACACCGCAGCACGACGCGGGCGCGCGAATGGAACCGCCGCCATCGGAGGCCTCCGCGATCGGTACGATCCGTGCGGCGACGGCCGCTGCCGAGCCGCCGCTCGATCCGCCTGCGGTGACGCCTGGGTTCCAGGGATTGACCGTCGGGCCGTAGAGACGCGGCTCCGAGGTGATGCACCAGCCATATTCTGGCGTATTGCTGCGGCCTACTGGGACTAAGCCGGAAGCCTTCATCTTCCGAACGATTTCCGAATCAACAGGGCAGACGAAATCCTTGAGGTAAGACGTCCCGAAGGTTAGGGCCGTGTCCTTCCACATCGTGCCCAAGTTCTTCAAGAGAAATGGCACCCCAGCGAACAGCCCCTTGTTCGGAGCCGAACTCAGGGAGCGCGCGAGGTCGAAGGTCTCGATGACCACCGCGTTCAGCTTCGGATTAAGGCGTTCGATGATATGGATAGCGGTCTCGATGATCTCAGACGCCTTCACCTGCTTGCTGCGTATGAGTTCACCAATGGCAAGCGCGTCTGACTCCGCATACAGTTTCACGAGATCCTGGGTTACGTCTCCCATATCGTCCTCCAAATGGTCTGCTGTTCGGTTGTACGAAGGGCTGGCGGCCTACGCTGCACGTACATTGGCCATGAAGCGGTCGAGTTCCTCGCGCAACCGTGTACTTTCCACCGAAAGAATCTGCGCTGAATTCAGCACCTCGGCAGAAGCCGCGCCGGTTTCACCGGCACCGCGGTTGACCTCCGTAATGCTGGTAGCGACTTCCTGGGTGCCGTGCGCAACGTTTTGCACATTCTGCGCTATCTCCTGAGTCGCCGCGCTTTGTTGTTCGACGGCGACAGCAATCGTGGAAGCAATTTGGGAGATCTGTCCGATGGTCCCGCCAATCTCCTTGATCGCCCCAACCGATTCTTGAGTCGCTGCTTGCATGTCGGTGATGTACGACGATATTTCATCGGTTGCCTTCGCAGTTTGGCTCGCGAGCGACTTCACCTCGGTTGCGACTACAGCGAAGCCACGGCCGGCATCACCCGCGCGCGCCGCCTCGATGGTAGCGTTGAGCGCCAGGAGATTGGTCTGCTCGGCAATCGCAGTAATCAGCTTGACCACCTCGCCAACCTGCTGTGCAGCGCGCGACAGTTTGCCGATCCGCACATCTGTCTCCTCGGCTTGCATCACCGCGGCATTCGCGATACGGGCAGATTCCTGGACTTGGCGACCGATCTCCCGCACTGAGGCCGACAGTTCTTCGGTGGCAGAGGCCACCGCCTGCACGTTAGTTGAGGCTTGTTCGGAGGCGCCCGCCACACGACCGGACAGATCCTGCGTCGTCTCGACTGTGCGCGTTAGGGAGCCTGCGGCACTCTCAAGTTGGTTTGCCGAGGACGACACGTTGGAGACGATGGCGCCCACCGCGGCCTCGAAGCTATCGGCGAAGCGGTGCAACTCAGCGCGGCGCGTGCGGTTGGCGGCCGCATTCTGCTCCTCACGTTCGGATGCCTCCCGCTCTGCCTTTGCCACCGGCTGCATCTTGAACTCTTCCACCGCACTCGCCATCTCGCCGATTTCGTCCTTGCGGCCGAGTCCAGGCAGCACCACTTCGAAATTGCCGCAGGCAAGCTCGCGCATCGCTCGGCACATGCCGATCATCGGTCGTGAGATACCCTGCCCCAACATCCAAATTAAAATGACGCCGAACGCCAGACCACCGACGCCAAGAAAGGTGACAAAACGCTTTGTATCGTTGGCGACCGAGAGCGATTGCGCCGATACGAGTTGCTGCTGGGCTAGCAGGGCATTCTTCACGGTCTTGCCTTCTTGGCTCATCGCGAGCGCGGCATCGGTCATGTTTGATACAAGGCCGTTCAGGGCGACCACATTTTGCAAGAATTTATCGAACGAGGACTGGTAGGTGTCGAACTGATACGAGATCTCCTTGATCTTGGCGGCCAGGTTCTCATTGCTGGAGGTCAATTCTGCCAGATTCCCCTTGATCAGGTTCATACGAGCGGTCGCGCTGCTGGCAATCGCCTGATCCTGCCGCGCAACGTAAGTGTTGATGCTGGTGGCGACCGCGGCGATTTGAGCCGCGAGCTCCTTCACCGCTGGCGACAGATCGGCTTGGCCTTCGCGTGCTGCCGAATTGGAGAGATCTTCAAGCCGATTTCGGAGGTAGTTGCTCAGCCGCAGAAACTGCTTGCTGATCTCGTCATTGTTGATCTTGAGCTTTACGACACGCCCGGACAGATTGCCGAACTCCTCGGATTTTGCCGCGATATCGTTGAATCTTTGCTTGTTCTCCGGGCTGACTGTGCTTTCAATATTTTAGATGACCTGGCGCAACGTACTCTCAGCCTCATGTACGGCGGTCTCGTCGGCGGCATTTCCGGTCACCGCATAGTAACGAGCCAACAATGCGTAGGCGGTGAGTTCGCGGTCGATGTCGCGGGCTGTCTCGCTCTCTGCAACGATATCGTGGTATGAGGCGACACCAATCGAAATGCGCTCGAAGCCGAAATAGGCGATGCTCATGCTGACCGCCGATAGACCGAGCACCACAACGAAGCCCAGCATAATCTTGACGCGAAATCTCAGATTTGAAAGCAAGCCGGGTCTACGCTGCTTGTGCCCATCGTGCTCCTTGAGCAAACCCATATGCGAAAATCCCCCGCCATTGTCTTCAGAAGGCCGCGCGGCACGATGGCCCGTTGTGCGGCATCGGCTGCGGAATCTAGATGAGAATAAATAAAATGATGTAAAGCCGAGTGATGAAGCATCGTCAACACTTGCCTTCGTTCGGCAGCTGACAATGAAATACTTATAATACCAGTAGTCGACGCTGTAATACTTGTTCCAATATCAAATATACTCTTTTGAAAATGCATCTCCTTTCGCCGCCGGGGACCGAGGAAGACGAGGTTTGACGGCATCAGTCGAGAAAATTCTGGTTACCTTGCGCAAGGGAGACACCTGGATGCGGTTCGTCGCTAAATCTGATTCCCGCCTCTTCAAGTGCGCGACGGATTTTCGCGATTGTCTCAAAGTGAGCACGCAGGGGCCCGCTCGAAGCTTCGAGTCTGCGGATGGTTGAGATCGCGACGCTGGATTTCTCTGCAAGGTCATCTTGTCCCCAACCAAGCAGGGCCCTTGCCGCCCTCATCTGTTGTGCGATCACCAATATGATTGGCCTTGCTCTCGCAACTGCCTAAGGCATGTACTGACAAACCGGGACGCTGTAGGTGGAAGCGCATTCCAAAGTTTGTCTTGCATTAGCAGGGTGCAAAAGCGGACCGAAGGTCTGAGCCTCCGAGGGAGCCCGAATGTACTGCACCTAAACAGTTGCTCAAAGTTCCGTGCCTTGAGCGAAACCACACAGAATCACCGTTACAGACGATCTAGGGGACGGCTTGCTTCAATTGCGCTGGAAGCCGCCAGACGCCCACCTCACGACAAACCGTTGATCCTGAGGCTTGCATCTGAATATCCCGCCGCTCGCATGCCCGTTCAATTGATTCGCGCTCCTTGTGCCGCACGAGAGTGAATTCGTGCGATTGGTGTTGCTCTTCCAGCCTTCCATCCTCTCACCCTTTCGCAGTGACCATGTTCCACAGCACCTCCGTCAGCACGGCGTAGCCTTTATCGAGTGCCTCAGGCGCAGTAAACTCACGCGGATTGTGGCTGAGACCGCCTTGGCTTGGCACAAAGATCAGCGAGGACGGAACACATCTCTGCAGCGCTAGAGCGTCATGGCCGATGCTGGTCTTGAGCGTCAGAGCCTTGTAGCCAAGATCTGCCGCGGCAGAAAGAACCAATGCAACTCCGTCGGGGTCGAGCGCCGTCCCAAGTCGCTTCTCGTCTGCAGCGATCGAGAGGCCTACTCTAACATCAGCTGACTCGCGCTCAATTCGCCTTAGAAAGCGGTCGCTGATCGCCGAGACCACCGCTTCGTCTTCATGCCGGACCTCAAACCAAACCCGAACACGGCCTGCCACGACGTTCGGCGAATTGGGGTATACGCTAATGCGCGCTGCAGCAGCGTGCGCCCCAGCATTCTCATTCGCGACCTCCTGGTACAGCGCCTCGATGGCCCGGCTGGCTGCGCGCAGCGCATCGCGGCGGAGCGCCATCGGCGTCGATCCGGTGTGTGAATATTCGCCTTCGAACATCACCGATATTTTTCGTGTCGTCCATGATTCCGATACAGCGGCAATGTCGGCGGACGATTTCTCCAGACTATCGGCCTGCTCAACGTGCACCTCGACATAGCGCACCGGATTTTGATCAAGCTGCGTTGTACCGCGGTAACCAATCGCTGATAGCGCCTCCCCAAGGGGGATACCCTCGCCATCTACACATGCATAAGCGTCCTGCAGCCTCAAAGCACCAGTGAACACGGAACTGCCAGTCAGGCTCGGCTGAAATCGGGCCCCTTCTTCATTCGTCCAGCTAACAACCGCGAGGTTGCGTCGGGCAGCGCCGGGGTTAGCCGCGCACCGTTCTTTGACAGCCTGCACTGCGAGCAGGCCGGCAAGCACGCCATAAACCCCGTCATATCGTCCTCCGGTTGGCTGTGAGTCGAGATGGGATCCGGTCAAGACGACGTCAGCGGACTCCGGAGCCAATATTGCTACGCCGAAGAGATTTCCGATCGCATCGACTTTGGGAGTAAGGCCTCGATCTACGATCTCGCGAATGAAGAGATCTCTCGCCTCCTTATCGACCGCAGTACCGGTTAGGCGGCAGACGCCGCCATCTTCAGTCGCGCCAATTCTGGCGAAGCGCGCGATGAGTGCATTCAATTCGTTCAAAGTTGTACTCCCATATGGCGATTCGTTCCGAGTTCGGCCAGCCGGCAGTCCCGCCCGGAAGGTGGAAATTTAGTGATCGCCCTGCCGCACGTAACCTTTGGATGGGGCGCTCGACACGATGATAGAGAGGGCCATGCTCAAAGGCTCAGATATGCCGCAACCAGTCATTCCATCTCGGATCGTCGAAGAGTTTGCGTGCCCGCGCGTATTTCCAGATGCCGTATTTCTGGTAGTCGAAATCCCAGTTGGACATCTGCCTCTGCTGAACTGCCCACGAACCCCACTTCATGTCGGCCACGGCGCGTGCCACCCATACCCGGGCAACGAGATCCTGCCGCACTGTTCCGTAATATTGCTCGATCAGTTCGAGGGTCGTCTCCTCGTCGACGAAGACCTCACCCAGAAAAATGCCGATTTCGTACGCTCGCTCGTTGTTCGAGGCGAATTCAAAATCGATCATTTTCATGTCCACGATCTGATTCTGCTCGGACATCTTGACCATGAAATTGCCGGGCATCGCATCGTTGTGACAGGGGACCAGATCGAGGCCGGCGGCGACGAAAGCGGCCTTGGCCCGGTTATACTGATAAGACAACAATTCGAAGTCGGCGGGCCTGATAGCACCCAGCGCCTCACCTTGCTCGATATGCTCATCAGTCATTGCGAACACGTCTTTTGTGACGGACAAGCGCTCGCATGCATTGAATTTCCGATAGAGGTCGATCACTGAGGATAGGAAATCCTTGCGTGAGAAGTCGGCATTCGTTGATGCACGATACCCGTGCAAGAACTCGATGACCTCGACGCCCTTCTCGAGGCTGAAAAACTCGACACGGGGCGTGATGCCTATCGCGTTTGCTTTGGACGCTGCTTCGTTAGCAAGCTTGCGATCAACAAAACTGTCCGATCCAACCCCAAATACCTTCAGGAAGTAGTCGGTACCAGCATGATGAACGAGCCAATTAGAATTGAGCAATCCTCCAACCAAGGGACGTTTAGTCACCTTGGTCCTGTCCCATCCCGGGACGGCAGCAATCGCGTCTTCGACCTGCTTACTGGACGCAGTATCGGACATCCTGTAATCCCCTTCTCGTTCAGGCCAATCGTCGCAGGCGATCTCCCGCGGTGGAAGTTTGTGACGTCATCTCGAAACGTAGCATCCGCCATGAGGCGTATTTGGCGAACTCGAGCGTCGAGCGCGGCGACGATGCGGCCATAGTGAGGGCGATCAGACCCCACCGCAGATCGTCGAGTATTCCGTAAACCATGGCCCGCTGAAACAAGGCTTCTTCGAAGAAACCGGTCCATTCGACGAAGCCGTCCCGCGCTTCTGGCTCGCGATCGAAAACTTCCATCAGGTGATAGCCGATGTCCTCATACGGATCAGCGTTGGCCGCCAGATCATAATCCACTAACCGCACCACATTGGAGGGGCCAATCATGAGGTTCGCAGTGTTGCCGTCCCGGTGACAGGGCACTCGCTCGACCTCGAGCCGTGACATGGCCTGTTCAGCCCTGTCGGCGAAGTTGAGAAACGCTGTTATATTCTTTGGCAGATTTGCCTTGTGAGTTGTACACGCTGCATGTGCTGCCCGAATCTCGTTGAAGATATTTGCATCTCTTGACAGCTTCGGCCCAGCCTGAAGAGCTTTCTTCGCGGCAACGATCCCCTCGCGAACGACGGTATTGGCGCTGTCGTGAAGTCCGCCTGCCCGCCACCCATTCCCCAGGTACTCCATCGCGAAAAGCCCATCCTCTTCCCAGGATTGCAAAACGCGTGGGCCGACTCCGACGTCCCCTGCGCTTTTCGCCGCGGCGATGGCCGCTGGCGGATCCACATAGTGCGCAAGGTCAGTGTGATAGTGCTTGTAGACTTCGGACTGATTGCCCCGCCGGGCAAGCCAGATGTCGGCTTCGATTCCTCGCCAGGCCGGCGAGGCCAGCACCGTCAGCGGACTTTCAAGACTGTCCAACGAGCCGCCAAGGCGAGCCTCGGCGCGATTCCGAACGACAGCCTGGCGATCTGTAAAGACCATAAGCGCCTCCGTCACGTCGGCTTGCGCGGCTGAAGCGGCCATTCGCGCGCCTCTGGCCCGCCGGGCCAAAGCGCAGCTTCCAAGGCCGCCGCAAGCCGACAAAGCCGAACATCGTCGAACCGTCGCGCGACGAGCTGCACCCCAACCGGCAAGCCACGCGAATCGACGCCACCGCAGAGCGACACCGCCGGATGACCCGACTGGTTGAACATCGCGGTGAAAGTGCAGTGCCGCAGCGGCATAGCCGGATCTACCCCCCGGTCTTCGGCCGGGAAGTTAACCACCGGCATCACCGGCGTCAGCAGAAAATCGCTGTTGTCGAACAGGGCATTCGTCTGCGCCACTCCGCGCGCTACGCCGGCCTCGAAGCGCGCAACCCGTTCGGCCGACCAGTCCCGTGCTTCCTCAAACCAATCGAGCAGTTGCCGCGGGGTGTGCTGACGCAATTGCTCAGCCACACCGATGTGTTCACGCCATCCACGAATCTTGAACATATCGTCGATCGGCAGGTAGGCGTCGAAATCATAGGGAGGGGAGAGGTTTGTCACCCTTCCAACCAGACCCGCTACTGCTTGCTCTGCGCGATTGAGCACGTCGAGCACTGCTTCTTCTACCGGCGGACCAAAGCCGAAGCATCGATACACGGCAATGCGTGCTGTGCCAAAACCTTCAACGGGTTCGGTCACAGGGAGTGAAAAACGGTCATATGGATGCAGCCCGCCAAGTACGCGCAGCCATGCTTCGAGATCGGCTGCATACCGTGTCATCGGTCCGGCCGATCGAATGTCTGAAGCGGGCGTATGCGCGATCATACCTTGCGTCGGCTTCAACGCCGCTAATCCGCAATGGCTGGCCGGCAGCCGTACGGAGCCTGCGATATCAGACCCCACCGACATCATGCCAATGCCTGCCGCAAGAGATGCGCCAGCCCCGGCGCTGGATCCGCCCGGATTCCATGCGAGGCCCCATGGATTGCGCACGATGCCATGGAAAGAACTAACCCCCGACCCGCTAAGGCCGAAGTCAGGCATTTTACCCTTGCCCACGATAATGGTGTTGGCGGCCTTGAGGCGCTCTGTGGGCGGCGCATCGATTGTGCCCACAACGCCGTCCGCATGGATGCGAGAGCCGTGATGCCAGCGCGTGCCGATCGCATGCACGGAATCCTTGATGGTGACCGGCACACCGTCCAGAGGGCCGGACGGTCGGCCTTCGCGATACCGCCGTGCTGCGGCTTTGGCTGAAGCAAGGTTTTCGTCGGGCCGCAATTCGTAGAGCGCATTAATCTCGTCGTTAACCCGGCCAATCTGTTCGAGCGTAAGCTCCATCACCTCGACCGGGTCAATCGTGCACGCTCGGAAGCCCTGCACCATCTGATCCAACGTGAGCTTGGATATCCCCTCCAAAACCATCACACCTCCTCAGCCCCGGCGCGTCCGGAGCACATCCAGGCCGGCAGCCAGGACAAGCACCAGACCAGTGATCATCAGACCGGCCTCCGTGCGGATGTTCATCAGAATGAAGCCGTTGGACAGCATCCCAAGTAGCCAGACACCCAAAGCAACGCGCAAGAGAGAGCCCCTGCCACCATTAAACGGCACGCCGCCGAGCAGCACGGCAGTTATCACGCTCAATTCCACTCCGACGCCCAAGGTCCCCGACGGGGCTGAATTGATGCGCGCGATCGTCATCAGGCCGGCCAGCGCTGAGCCCAAACCAACAGCGCCATATAGCAGCATCACGGTCAGCTTGACGCGAATGCCGACGAGATAGGCCGCACGCTCGTTGACGCCGATGGCGATCGCGTGCCGCCCCAACGGGGTTCTCGTCATCACGAACAGGCCGAGGGCAAGAACCGATAACATGATCCATGTCAGGATAGGCACCCCGAGCAGCCGGCCATAGCCAACGAATGTGAAGGCTTCGGGAAACCCAAACAAGGGAGATGGAGACAACCATTGCGCAAGCCCGCGCATCAACGTCAGGGCGCCCAATGTCACGATAATCGGCGACATCGATAAGACCCCCACGAGAAAGCCATTGAGCAACCCGATCGCCAGCCCCACCGCCAACACCACTGCGACCGTTCCGCCGATTCCCAGGTTGGGAAAGGAGAGACCAGCTACCACGCCCGAAAGGCCGACCATGGAACCTACGCTGAGGTCGACTTTTCCTGCCATCAGCAGAATCGCGAATGGGATGGAGATCGTCATCAGCGCTGCGATCTGCACCGAGATGCTGATCCAGTTGTTGAGAGTCAGGAAAACCGGCGACTTATAGAAGAAATATAGCGCAAGAACCGCAATTGCCGCCGGCAGCGCTGCGGCGGCCAAGACGACTCCTATATTCACGCCCTCGACCGATTTGTCGTTCGCTCCCGACATAGACCTACTCCACGACTGTTGCAGCACGCCGGCGACCTCCGCTGATTACCGCCTTACTCTGATGAGCAAGTTGTACGATGTGATCCTCGTGAATTTCACTATCGAGCAGCGCGATCTGCTGACCGTGAGCCAGTACGAGCACGCGATCCGAGACGGCGACGATTTCAGCCGGATCGGACGATGCGACTACGACCGCCCCGCCGGTTGCCGCAAATTGGAACAGGAGCCGATAAAGATCCTCCCGAGCACCGATGTCGACACCCTGAGTCGGCTCGTCGAGCAACAGCACTTGTGTCCCAAGATCCGGCAGCAACCAGCGGCCCATCACCAGCTTCTGGGCGTTACCGCCGCTGAATCTGCTAGCGGAAAGATTGGGCTTCCTCGGCACGAGGTTCAACGCATCCGCCGCCTGGTCGAACAGCGACTTGTGGGTCGATCGTTTGCGCGCAATGCCGGAATAATGCGGTATCAGCAGATTATCGATCGCCGTCAGCTCGCCGAAAAGGCTTTGCTGATTACGGTCGGACGCAACCAGTGCCACGCCCTTGGCAAGTGCCGCGCTGGGATTGTTCATTTGGACGGCGCCGCCGCCTAGTTCATAGACGCCGGCGACCCTCTTCCTTGCACCGACGAGGCTTTCGAGCAGGTCGGTTCGGCCGGATCCAAGTAACCCGTAAATGCCGACGATCTCCCCTTGCCGCAAATCGAGATCGACCGGCCCGGTGAAGTCCGACCGATAGTCCTTCAGCCTGACGATCGTATGGCCAGCCGCAGCGCGGCTCCGTACGCTGTTGCCCCGGACCAGCCTGGGAGCGATTGCCCGTGCTAACTCTTCGATTGGCGCTTCGGATGCAGGCCTCGTCCAGACCACCGCGCCGTCGCGCAATACAGTCACAATATCTGCGATATCAGCGACCTCATCCAGGAGATGCGTCACATAAACGATGGCGAGCCCTTCTTGCTTGGCCAGTTGGCGCACGACATCGTGCAAGGCTTCCATCTCGCGGTCCGAGAGCGCTGCTGTAGGCTCGTCGAGGATCAGAATCTTTGGCTGCAAATGCAGGGCTCTGGCAATCTCGACGATTTGGCGTTCGCCGATGCTCAGTTTTTCGAGTGGCAGGTTTGGGTCAATGGACGAACTCAATCGCGCAAGCAATCGGCGTGCGTGTTCAACCTGTGTGCGTCGGTCAACAACTCCCCATTTCCTGATCTCGCTGCCCAGAAAAATATTGTCAGCGACACTCAGCCCTTCGATAACCTGAAAGTGCTGATAGATGATGCCGATGCCCTTCCGGATCGCAACACGGGGCGTAAGGTGACCGAAGCTTTCGCCATTGATGGCGATCTCGCCCGAACTCGCGGCAGTCGCGCCTGACAAGCAGCCCAGAAGCGTTGATTTACCAGCCCCGTTCGCGCCGATGAAAGCGTGAATCTCGCCTTCGCGAAACGTCAAGTCGACTCCCTTCAGCACCTCGATCGGGCCATAGGACTTACGCAATCCGGAAATCTTGACGATCTCAGAAGCCATCGTTTATCCACGAGCAAAAGCGGGTGTGGGCAAGAGCCCGCACCCGCGGGAGCGCTAGTTTTTGTAGTTTGCAATCAGCTTGTCGAGCAATGCCTGGTCTGCCTTGCTTGCGAGCACCGTCGGCGTATAAGCAAAGCTCGGGCCGTTGCCGGTTATCGCGTTGAGAGCCAGATCGACAATGCTGGCACCAAGGTCGTTGATGAGAATGGCCGCACTGGCCTTGTAGGCTTTGCCCTCGTTAACCGCGGTCAGTCCTTCGAAAGAGCCGTCCTGACCACCTATGAAAAACTTGTCTGGGGAAATGCCGGCGACTGTTACGGCTCGATTGGCTCCGACTGCTGCGTCGTCGTTCAACCCCACCACAATGCTGAGGTCTGGGTGCTGCTTCAGCACGGTCTCGGTGATGGTCAGGCCGGATGCCTGGTCGGCGGAGTCCTGTTTGGCGACAATCTCAATGCCTGCCTGCGCAAACAGTTTTTCAACTTCGGTCCAACGTGGCGAGATCGAAGGCAGACCCGTTAAGGTCGTCACTAACGCCTTGGGATGTTGGATTTTATTGGCCTTGACCCAGTCGACGGCAGCCTTGCCGATGATCTGGCCTGACTGCGCGTGGTCGAAACCGACATAACCGTCCGAGCCGTCCATTCTGCCTAGATAGGTAAGCCATTTGATGTGCTGAGCCTGAGCCTGCTTCTGGAAAGGCTTGAGGGCGCTTTCATCGATTGGCGTAACTACGATGGCATCGACGCCAAGGGTGATCCAGCCCTGCACAGCGTTGATCTGTTGTTCCAGATTATTTGCTTGGGTGTTGTCATGCAGAACAGTTACGCAACCGAGCTCGGCCGCTCGCTTATCGGCGAAATGGCGAACTTGCTTGACGATTGCCGCTTCTGACACTGAATGGCTGTAGGCAATCTTGAACCTCTTGCCGCTTGCGCACGCCTTCTTACCAGCGGCGCGCACTTCCTCGGTCGTTACTTGAGAAAAATCGCTTTCAGCGGCGGCCGCCTGGTTCAACCAGATAGCTGCTGCGTAAGTCAACGCGGCCATGGTAGATTTCGTATATGCACCCAAAATCATAGTCCCTCTCCTGCGCTTTGAATGATGAAAATGATCCGCGTTCTTGTGAACTGTGCGCGGTTTAGTGAACTTTGCTATCCCCGGCCTTTCACTGTTGCCCGGCCTTTGATCGCGGCCAGCTTCTTCGAAATCGTGTCTCGAGCGATTCTCATGTCATCAGGCGTCCCGGACATGAAGATGCGTCCGGTCGCGCCCATCATCTGGACGTCGTTGATGGTTGCGCCTGGCGCCGCCTTTTCAGCCTCGTTGGCGGCAACGCATGCGAACAGGGCCGGCGCCATCTCGTAGATGAGCAGTGCGATACCAGGCACGAGAATCGACGCATCGCGCGACCGGTTCAGGATGATGGCATGCTGGTCCGAGAGGTCCTCGATGATGTCGTGGTAGAGTATTTCCGGCGCGAGCTGATCCTCGGGCTTGGCGCCTAAACCCCTGAGAATGGCGGTTCCGGCTGCTTCCAGCGCACCCATATTGTCAGCATGGAGCTCAAGAAGACCGAACTGGCGTTCGGTGTAGAGAATGCCGGGCTCCATGTCCGGCGCCGCCTTGAGCGCAAGGTCCGTAATACGATGGATCGCCAATGCGGGCGCGACCTCGATAATCAGCGAATGCTGCCCACGGAACGGCGGATATCCCCTCGCCCTTGTGGGCGAGGAAAGATAGGCCGCGAACTGAGGCTGAAGATCTTCTATGGGAAGGTAGACACGAAGCTCAGTCATACCCCAGTCCTTTCGTCCGACGCTATCAAGCCTTGACCGCGTCGAAATGCTTACCCAGATCCGGATGCGGGCGCGGGATAACATGAACGGCGGTGACCTCTCCTACTTGTCCGGCAGCTTCTGCGCCGGCTTCCGTAGCAGCCTTCACCGCTCCAACGTCGCCACGCACCACCACCGAAACCAGCCCGCCGCCGACCTCGTTGCGGGCGATGATCTCGACATTTGCTGCCTTGACCATCGCGTCGGCTGCGGAGAGCGCAGGCACGTAGCCCTTGGTCTCGATCATTCCAATTGCAAGATTTGCCATTTCAGAAACTCCTTATTTGGCTTTTGAGGTCTGTTCGTCGATCGATCCGATAATCAGCGCGTCGATCGGCGCGGATTTTTCGGGAAAAAAGCCAGCAGCTACCGAGCCTTGGGTGACCAGCACAGTCTCGCCGTCGGCGCATCCGAGCGGGTCGAAAGCAATCAGCTTCGTGCCGGTTTCTGTTTCCACTTCAAGCAGTGCGCCGGACGGCAAGGTGCCGATATGGCGCGTGGACCAGAGTTTGCCGCTGACACGTGCCCTGATCATTTCGCACTCCTTTCGATCCTGATGCCTCGGCGGCGGGTCTCGTCCTTGGCGAGGGGCGTGAGCCTGCTTGCCTTGCCGATGCGCAGCCGCGTCTCACCTTCGGCGAGAGCTGCAATGTCACGCTCGGTGATCAACGGCTTGATCAGTTCGGCGACTGCGGCTGGACTAGTTGTGACCAGCGGTACGGAGGACGGTACCGGGGGCGGTTGCGGACTCCGGACGAGGGCCGGTGGCGCCTGCAGATCCGGCACGAAACGTATTCGTCCTTCGCGAAGAGCCGCGGCGAACGTCGGATCTGAGACGCGCCGCACCACGGATAGCGCGAACTCGGTCAGGTCAGCGGCGGTCCCGATGCGGACATGCTCCTCCTGGACGGCGCCTTGCATCTCGGCGCGCAGTGCCGCGATCTCCTCCGAAAGGAGCTCGCGAATGAGAGCGCGGAGATCGTCAGCCATCAGCGTGCCCCTGCCTCACGCAGCGCCCGCTCGGCCGCTCCGCGTGCGTTGCGGACGTCGGCTTCGGTACCGGCCAGATAGAGTCGGCCGTTGGCGCCGATCATCCGCATGTCGATGACCTTGATGTCGGCTTCTTTCTCCGCTTCGTTGCAGGCGAGGATCGCATAGGCGGCGGGTTGGCATTCCAGCAGATAGATGCTTTCGCCGCCCAAGACCATCGAGCCAGCTTTGTTGCGATTCATGAGAAAGGCGTGCTGGTCGTCCACCCGGGTCACGATCTTCGAGGCGAATATCTTGGGCTTTTCAGCGTCTTCGCGTTTCTTGCTCATGGCGGCCAGCGCAGCGTCGGCCCCCGCCTGTACTTCGGCGGTGGAATGGGCATGGAATTGCAGCGTGCCGAACTGACGCTCGACGACGAGGAAGCCCGCTCGCACTTCGGCGCTCTTAAGGACTGTGTCCGTCAGCGCCTCGATGTCGAGGCCCGGCGCGATCTCAATAATTTGCGCGGCCATGCGGGCTCGCGGCAGCGTGCCGCGCATCCACGTGGCTGTGTAAGCCAGGGTCTGAGGCTGAAGCTGGTCAATGAAGATGAAGGCGCGGAGATCGGTCACGACTGGCCCCTGGTCAAGTCACGGAGTTCTTGAAGAATCAGCTGGCGCAGGAGATCTCGCTCCATTCCGGCGGCTGGCGCGATCGTCGCCGCAGGGACCAGGGCGGGAGATTCGGAGTTCGCCGAGGAGACGCGAACCGCGCTGAAATCGCCGAAGGGCACAGTCGCATCGCTGTTCCACGCAAGCCGTGTCCAATGGACGAGATGCTGGGGCCCGATGTTCTCGCCCACGGAGGAGCGGCCGAAATAGCCCGTCCCGATCATGAAGGAGGGCGCCAGATGGGTGGCAAAACCGGCGGCACCCTGCGAACAGGGGGCGTTGACCACGACGCGGTAAACCGGCAAGGCCGAGGCGAAATCCATCGAGCGCTGGGGATTCTCGCCATGAAACGCTGCGGAATGACCCGCCCCCGTCATGCGAAGGATCATCTTCGCCGCACTGACCGCGCGTTCGAAGCTTTCAACCGAAACGAACGCGAGAACGGGGGAAAGCTTCTCCTTTGTCAGCGGCTCGTCGGGGCCATAATGGTCGACAGGAGCGATGAGCACCTTGGTCGAGGGCACCACGCGTATTCCAGCGTGCTGCGCCACCCACGCCGCACTCTTGCCAACAGCGGCGGTATTCAAATGACCGTGCGGGAAAAGCCAGTCGCGTAGCTTGACGACTTCGGCGTCCGTGCAAATGTGCGCCCCGGCAGCGCGCAAACCTCGTTCCAGTTGCTGCCTGTTCTCGTCGAGCGAGATGAGCACACTTTCGTTGGTGCACAATACGGAATTGTCGAAGGCCTTGCTCTCTACGATCCGCTGGGCAGCGAGACCCTGGTTCGCACTGGGATCTACGTAGACCGGAGCGTTACCAGGTCCCACGCCGATCGCCGGATTGCCGGACGAATAGGCAGCTCGCACCATGGCGCTGCCACCGGTCGCAAGGATAACCTGCACCTTCGGCGACATCATGAGCGATTGGACGAGCGGGACAGACGGCTCCTCAACGCACTGGATCAAGCCGGCTGGCGCGCCCGCAGCAACGGCAGCCGCTTCCAGGCGCACGGCAGCATCGCGGCAGCACTCCTTTGCCAGAGGATGAGGGCTAAAGATCACCGCATTACGGCTCAGTATCGCCAGGATAGCCTTGTAGTACAGCGTTGAGATCGGATTGGTCGCAGGCGTCAACGCCAGAATTATCCCGGCCGGCTTCGGCAATTCGACCATCTTGCGCGCTCTGTCGATGCGAGGGTCGACCAGATTCGTGTCGGCATAGAAGTCCACCAGGGGATGCGCCGAAAGCTCGTTCTTCAATCTCTTGTGCTCGACCACGCCCATGCCGGTCTCGCGCACCGCCCACTCGGCGTAGGTCTGAGCCGCCTGATGCGCCGCTTCGGCAACAGCGCGGGCCACCTTCATGACAGAGGCGCGATCGCAGCGGGCATACGCACGGACCGCCCATCCGGCCCGGTCGATTTTCATCCGCGCTCTTGCCGCTGCCTTATCCGGCACGGCGAGGCGAGGTGCGTCATCGTGAGATAGCATAGCTTTCCTTTTCCGGATCAGGCTGCCCGGCGCGGGTTGCGCAGAAGGCTGCGCGCGCGCGGGATGGCAGCTTCGAACCGTTCGACGATCTCTTGACAGGTCGCCACATCCAGAAGCAGACCCGGCTTGAACTGCAGCACTCGCTTGTCGAGCGAGGAGAAGATGGCCCACACACCATGTTCATAGAGCGCGCGGGAGACAGCGACGGCGCCTTCCGGGTGATCGAATTCCAACCCCAAGATCACACCTCGCTGGCGGATCCCCACGAAGACGTCGGAGTTAGCCGCCATGATCTCGGTCAGAGCGCGCTGAAAATAGTCGGCGACGGAATGAACGTTGGCCACGAGTTCCGGACGCTGCAGCATGTCGACAACTTGATGGCCGACGACGCATCCGAGCTCAGAACCACCGGACGTCGATATGTGCGCTGCGCCATCTTCCTTCTGCCAGGCGCCGCATTGTTCGGTTACCACACAGGCAGATATGGGATAGATCCCGCCGCCGAGGCCCTTTCCTGTGACGAAGATATCAGGCGAAAGGCCGTAACTTTGCCAGCCCCACATGACGCCCGTACGCATGAGGCCCGTCTGCACCTCATCAGCAATGTACAAAGTGCCGTATCTGCGGCAGATCTCCTGGCAAGCTTTGAGGTAACCGTCGTTTGGCAGCGGGAATCCATAGGTCGCCGGGATCGTCTCGATGATGAAGGCGGCGACATCGCGGCCACGCACCGTGCGCTCGAGTGCATCGATATCGTTGAACGCGACCTGCGAGAACTCCTCGGGTCGATCGGCAAGAAATAGCTTGGAGAAACGTTCGTCGCCGGTGGCCACCGATAGGCCGGAGTGGCCGTGATAACCCTTGACAATCGACACGATCTTGCGGCGCTTGGTGGCATATCGGGCAGTCTTCAGCGCGATCTCCACCGCCTCCGCCCCGCCCGCGCCGAATATGGCGTACTTCATTCCGGGCGCCGTCTTGACGAGCTTTTCGGCGAACGCCGCCCTCGCGACGGAGGGGAACCAGTGGTTCCCCATGTCGAAATAGTCCAGCGCCGATTTTAGCGTGGCGACTAGCTCAGGATTGCGGTGGCCAAAGTTGTAGGTGCCTCCGTTAAGGTGGAGATCGATCAGCCTCCGCCCGGACATGTCGTAGAGGAAGTAACCTTCCCGACGATCGATTACGAGATCGATCCCCGCATCTCGCCAGAACCGGGTTTTGCCCGGGTTCCAATACTCGATGGCCTTATCGAGCAGCTCAGCCTTCGAATCGAACTTGAAGAAACCGTAGTCGAACAAGGCGCACCTCCATTTATCGGCACCATTGCACCATTTTGTTTGATGCGCAACAAAAAATGTTGTGAATCTGTCATTTAAATGTGTCTTGTCGGTCACAAAGATCCCCGACTGTCGGTGACGGTCGGACAACTCGGGTGGAAGCACGAAGAATGGGAGTGGCTAGTTCGCGCAAGAGATTGCGCTGTCGCCAGATTTTGTCCGGTCTGGAAGCGAATTCGATCCGGCAATGGCTGACGCGCTTGACGTCTCGACTGAGACCGTCTGGCACGATCTGTCAGAACTCGGTCAGACAGGCCATCTAGACCGCGGGGCAGTCGCCAGGGCGAAGCGATTTGGGCTGGCGCCTCAATAAACGGCTTCTGTCATTTTTACCCGCACGGCGGGCTCACGGTAGCCCGGTTGTCGAACGTTACTTCAACAAAGAAGCCATAAATTTCGACCCGAGCGCGACATCGGTGCGGTTTGCCCAAGCACTTCGCGATTGCCGTCATCGCCTTACAGTGACGCCTGCCTGTCCGCTAACTGAGCAATTGGTGAGCAAGCCCTCGATCGAGGTGACCTTGCTTCCGGGCCTCTTCCAGGAAGGTGTTGTCTGCGGCTCGGGGATAATTCGCGCACCCGGTCGATTTTCTCCAGTCACCGTCATTGCGGCCTCTGGATGGAGCAAAGAAACCGTCAGCCGAGCTATGGGTTGCCGAGGGACGTTCCGCCATACTTCGCAACGTCGGCCAGAGCGGCGTCCTTCGGTTACGGCAAATTCGACGCGCGTTGACATACTTCGCTGTTGGACATCGCAGGCGTCGCGTTTCACTGACAGGATCCTAAACCGCTGCCGCTCTCTAAGGAGAGGTCGGCCTTCGCGTTGCCTGACTAATCGTAGAGGCCGAGGAGCTGCCCACGCTACGTTTCCAAACCAGAATCCGTTCTATCAATTTGTATCAAAGCGGAGCAAGGAAGATCGATGACTGCAGAACGCTCCTATCATCTGCCTACAGCCAGCGCTCGCCGCATTCTTTAGGAAGGCAGGTTGTGGTCGAGTAGCTCGGCCATTTGGCTTTGCCCTCACAGATCCGGGCAGGCGGCTTTCCCGCACCCGGCTCTTCCCGAGGGTAACCCGCGTCATATCCGCGCCTGCGCCCATGTGCGAGTCATGCGTGGAGTTGGCAGGCGGAAGCGTGCCGTCAGGGTCTCGAACTCCGGCCAGCTCATGCGCCGACTTTTCTGGCTGCGCCGTCTCAGACAACGCAACCAGGTTCGACGCACTTCGCGGTAGAAGCCGTTGAGCGCTGGATAGTTGTGCGGCCTGCCATAGTAGCCATAGTGCCCGCGCAGAACGGCGGCGAACCACTCGTACTGCGTGGCCAGTGGCGCGTGCATGAGCCGCCAGGCCTCCTGGCGCAACGCCGTCAGCTTGCGCGTCAGGCGTTTCCCTTCCGTCTTGTGCTTCACGATGAACCGGCCATCTCGGGTCCGCCCGCAGTAGTGGGTAAAGCCGAGGAAGGCGAAGGTCTCTGGCCGCCGCTCGCCCCGCCGCTGACGCGAGAGGGCCGCGAACCGGCCAAACTCGATCAGCCGCGTCTTGTTCTCATGGAGCGTCAGGCCGAAGCTGGCCAGCCGCACCTTGAGAGCCAAGAGCATCTCCTGCGCATCCGCCTTGCTCTCGAAGCCCATGACGAAGTCGTCGGCATAGCGCACGGTCACAACGCGACCGCGTGCGTGGCGACGGCGCCATTGGTGGGCCCAGAGATCGAGGACGTAGTGCAGGAAGACGTTGGCGAGGAGCGGGCTGATTCCCGCCCCTTGCGGAGTGCCCCTGTCCGTCTCTTGCTTCTCGCCGCTCTCAAGGACGCCCGCCCGCAGCCACAGCCCGATGAGCCGTAGGATGCGAGGATCGGCGATCCTGTGCGCCACCATCCGCAGCAGCCACTCGTGGTCGACCGAATCGAAGGAAGCGGCCACACACTACCCATCGCCATGATATCCCAGCTTCGGTGACGATCACGCGCAAGCGTCACGCATTCGAAGGTCAGGCGTTGGCCGTGATCGGCACCATTAGGCGGCGCGGCGTCTGCTATCTCCTCACAGTTCTGCCAGACGGCAGTCGGTCGTTGATTCCGGCGAGCTGGACCGATTGGAAGGTTGAGCCGCTTGGAGGCACGCCGCCGACCGATGACGCTGTCCACGATCTCGGCAGGCTCGGTGATTTGCTCCACTTGCGCAAGCTCGTCGACGCTCTTTGCATCGGGGGTGCCGAGTCGGCGCCGTGCAAGGAGAGCCGCCATGCAATTGAACCTGGAGTTTTTCGATCAGCCCGATGTTCCACTAAGCGCGCCAGCAGCGTGGGACCAAATCGACGAAGCCGCCCGCATGGCGGCAATCGAGATTCTGGCGCGCCTCATTGCACGCCTGCTCCCGGACGACCCGGCGATGGAGGCAAGCGATGAGTGAGCGCGTCAAGATTACGTCAAGTCATCTCTCTCGACAGGCTGTCGTCTATCTGCGCCAATCCAGCGCCGCACAGGTCGAGCACAACCGCGAATCAATCGACCGGCAATATGCGCTTGCCGGCAAAGCGCGTGACCTCGGCTGGCCCGATGAACGCATCATCGTTATCGACGAGGATCTTGGCCTCTCCGGTTCGGGCTCGGTGGCGCGTTCGGGCTTTGCCCGCCTCACCGCCGAAGTGGCGCTCGCGCGCGTGGGCCTGGTGCTCGGTCTCGAAGTCTCGCGGCTCGCGCGCAATAACGCCGAATGGTACCGTCTGATTGATCTGGCCGGATTTACCGACACGCTGATCGGCGATGCCGACGGCATCTATCATCCGGCCGTCTTCAACGATCGCCTCTTGCTGGGGCTCAAAGGCACGATGAGCGAAGCCGAACTGCACGTGCTGCGGGCTCGCCTCAACGGCGGAATCCGCAACAAGGCGGCGCGGGGTGAACTGCGCCGCGGTCTGCCGGTCGGCTTCGTCTGGGGCGAGGCTGATGGCGAGGTCCGCTTCCATCCTGACGAGGCTGTCGTCATCGCCATTCGCAGTGTTTTTGCGCGCTTCGCCGAGATGGGATCGGCGCGTCGCGTTTGGCTCTGGTTTCGTTCCGAGGGGCTCACGTTCCCGCTGCAGCTACACGCCCGTGCCGAGATCCGTTGGGTCGAGGCAAGCTACACCGCCATCCACCAGGTCTTGACCAATCCCGTCTATGCCGGCGCCTATGTCTATGGCAAAACGCGTCAAGAGACGATTCTCGATAGCACTGGTGCCCGCAAGAAGCGGATTCGATTCTTGCCGCGTTCCCAATGGCAGGTTCTCATCCCCGAGCATCATCCAGGGTTCATCGACTGGCAGACCTATGAAGCAAATCAGCAACGTCTCGCCGCGAACACGCGACCCCAGCCGCACAAGGGCGGCGGCGCCGTGAGAGAGGGCAACGCCCTCCTGCAAGGTCTTGCCAGTTGCGGCCATTGCGGCCGCCGCCTGCACACCCACTATCGCGGACGCAATTCTTCGCCAGGTTATCACTGTGCTGGCAAAGTGCTGGTCGAGAACCGAGGCGTCTACTGCCTCAATATTGGCGGCGTTCAGGTCGACGACGCCATCACCCGGGCGTTCATTGCCGCGTTGGAGCCCGCCAAACTGACCGCGACACTCACCGCCGCGGAACGGCTTGAAGCGGATCGCGAGGCGGCGCTCAAACAATGGCGACTTGCGGTGGAACGCTCGCTATTCAAGAGCTCCACGATGCTGTGATTCCGAGGTCAATCGAGACGTAGAACAGCTCACTTAGCTAAATCTACCGGCACGGCTATGAGGTGTGCCGACCCCGCCCCTCCAAGCATTTTCGGTGACCAACTTTGCCCTTCGTAGGATGAGGCCTGGATTTTGCCAACTGGTTGCGTCGATGGCACAACTCTTCCATCTTGGTCAGCATTCTTTCCACGATTGTTTCAGCCGATTCGACAGGCATTCCAGCGCGCTTGAGACGCGCGATCTCTCTGCGATGCCGGCCCACCTGAAGGCGAATGCGGTCTATCTCCTGACGAAGTAATTCCAGAGTCAGCACTACGGTACTCATCTGCTCAGCTGCTCGACTGAAGAGGAGCCAGGATGCCGGTTGCTTCCACGGATGCCCTCGGGAGCCGGCTCGCCAGCCATCTCTCTGTATCCGAGCCGGGCGTTCAGCTTGCGGATCAGCTCCTCGGCGGCGTCCGCGATCACCGTGCCGGGCGGGAAGATCGCTTCCGCGCCTGCGGCGTAGAGTGCATCGTAGTCCTGCGGCGGCACCACGCCGCCGACGATGATCATGATGTCGTCGCGGCCCTGCTTCTTCAGCGCGGCCTTCAGCTCCGGCACGGCGGTGAGATGGGCGGCGGCCAGCGAGGAGACGCCGAGAATGTGCACGTCATTCTCGACCGCCTGCCGCGCGGCTTCGTCGGCGGTGGCAAACAGCGGCCCGATGTCGACGTCGAAGCCGATATCGGCGAAGGCCGAGGCGATCACCTTCTGGCCGCGGTCGTGGCCGTCCTGGCCGATCTTGGCGACCAGGATGCGCGGGCGGCGGCCTTCCGCCTCCTCGAAGGCGTCGATCAGCGCCTGAACCTTCTCGACCTGGGTGCCCATGCTGGACGCCTCCCGCTTGTAGACGCCGGTGATGGATTTGATCTCGGCGCGGTGCCGGCCGAACACTTTCTCCATTGCGTCAGAAATTTCGCCGACGGTCGCCTTGGCGCGCGCCGCGTCGATCGCGAGCGCCAGCAGATTGCCGTTGCCTTCGCCGGCCGAGCGCGTCAGCGCGGCGAGCGCGGCATCGACCTCCTGCTGGTTGCGCTCGGCCTTCAGCCGCTTGAGCTTGTCGATCTGAAGCCGGCGGACATTGGTGTTGTCGACCTTCAGGATCTCGATCCTGTCCTCGTCGGTCGGCTTGTACTTGTTGACGCCGATCACCGCCTGCTTGCCGGCATCGATCCGCGCCTGCGTCTTGGCCGAGGCCTCCTCGATGCGCAGCTTCGGCACGCCGGCTTCGATCGCCTTCGCCATGCCGCCGAGTTCCTCGATCTCCTGGATATGGCCCCAGGCCTTGGCGGCGAGGTCGCGCGTGAGCCGCTCGACATAATACGAGCCGCCCCAGGGATCGATGATGCGGGTGGTGCCGCTCTCCTGCTGCAGGAACAGCTGGGTGTTGCGGGCGATGCGGGCCGAGAAATCGGTCGGCAGCGCCAAGGCTTCGTCGAGCGCGTTGGTGTGCAGCGACTGGGTGTGGCCTTGCGTCGCCGCCATCGCTTCCACCGTAGTACGCATCACGTTGTTGAAGACGTCCTGCGCAGTCAGCGACCAGCCCGAGGTCTGGCTGTGCGTGCGCAGCGACAGCGAGCGCGGGTCCCTGGGGTTGAAAGGCTTGAGCAGCTTCGCCCAAAGCAGGCGCGCCGCGCGCAGCTTGGCAACCTCCATGAAGAAGTTCATGCCGATCGCCCAGAAGAACGACAGGCGCGGCGCGAAGCGGTCGACGTCGAGCCCCGCGGCAAGTCCGGCGCGTAAGTATTCGACGCCGTCCGCGAGCGTATAGGCGAGCTCGAGATCCTGCGTCGCGCCGGCCTCCTGCATGTGATAGCCCGAGATGGAAATGGAATTGTACTTCGGCATCTTTTGAGAGGTGTAGGCGAAGATGTCCGAGATGATCCGCATCGAGGGCGCCGGCGGATAGATATAGGTGTTGCGCACCATGAACTCTTTTAAGATGTCGTTCTGAATGGTGCCCGACAGCTTCTCCGGCGGAACGCCCTGTTCCTCGGCAGCGGCGACATAGAGCGCGAGGATCGGCAGCACCGCGCCGTTCATGGTCATGGACACGCTCATCTGGTCGAGCGGAATCCCTGCAAACAGCGTGCGCATGTCGTAGATGGAGTCGATGGCAACGCCGGCCATGCCGACGTCGCCGCCGACGCGCGGATGATCCGAGTCATAGCCGCGATGGGTGGCGAGGTCGAAAGCGACGGAGAGGCCCTTCTGCCCCGCCGCGAGGTTGCGGCGATAGAATGCGTTGGAATCCTCCGCCGTGGAGAAGCCGGCATATTGCCTGACCGTCCAGGGCTGGTTGACATACATGGTCGGGTAGGGGCCGCGCAGGTATGGCGCTATGCCCGGATAGGTCTCCAGGAAATCGAGCCCGGCGATATCGGCCTCACCATAAGCGGGTTTTACCAGAATACCCTCCGGCGTCAGCCACGGCTCGGCGCTGCCAGCAGGCGTGGCGGTGGCGGCTCGCTCAAAGGCAATGTCGGCGAAATTCGGAATGCGGCTCATGGCTTCAACCATTTCATAAGCGCTCAATCATGATCCGGATGTTGATGGCTGACGATGGTCGCCATCTTTTCCGGTCCGTAATTCTGCTGCGTGGTCTGGCTCGGCAGATTGGAGATGCCGACCACCGGCCGAGGCGCGATTCAGTTCCGTATTGCCGGGTCGGCACCAGCCGGTCGGGCCGGTCGAAGGCGCCGGTCATGATCTCGATCCGGTCGCCGTCGATGCGGCCGAAACTCAGTGGCGTGCCGCAGGCGGCGCAATAGCCGCGGTCGGCGATCGTGGAGGAGCGGAAGAACGACGGCTGTCCCTTGGTCCAGGCGAAATCGGTGCGGTTGACGTCGGCGAAGGAGGCGAACGGCGCGCCGCTCGCCTCCTGGCACATCCGGCAGTGGCAGATCGAAACCTTGTTCGGCGTTGCCGAGATCGCAAAGCGCACGGCGCCGCATTGGCAGCCGCCGGTGAGAACTGGTTTGCCTGCTTCGGTCATGCCTGCTCCATCCGTCGGTAGGCGTCCTGCAGCGTGGCAAGCGCGTCGGCCCCGGCAAAGATGAAGCTGGTGACGCCGACAGCCCGCAGCGCCGCCTCGCTATCAGTCGGACGGCCTGCAAAATACATATGTCTGCAGCCAGCGCTTTGCAGGGCCCTCGCGGCGGCTTCGGCCTGTTCCGCGTAGACCTTGTCGCTGGAACAAAGGCAGGCGAACTCGGCTCGGGAGGCTCTGAAGGCGGCCGCCAGCTTGGCCGGATCGGCAAAACTCTCGCTGTCGAGGGCCTCGATGCCGCCGGCCTCGAAGAAGCTCTTTGCGAAGGTCGCACGCGCGGTGAAATCGGCGGGGGTGCCGAGATTGGCCAGGAACACCTTTGGCCGTGCGCCCCGCGCCTTCAAGGCCGCATCGGATTTGTCGCGCAGCGCCTCGAACGGCTCCGCCAGACGGATCGGCGGCAGGGCATCGAATTTGTACTTCTGCTCGCCATAGGGCGCCAGCGTAACCGGCGTTGCCTTCAGCACGGCGGTGTCGCTCTCATGCAGGTTCGGAAACTCGCTGGCGCCGGTCAGCACGTCACGGCGCTTTGCGATATTGGCCTCGCGCGCCTTGCGCGTTGCCGCCACCTTGCTCTGGAACAGGCCCTGCTGAAGCGCGGCGAAGGCGCCGCCGGCTTTCTCGCTGTCCTGGAACAGCGTCCAGGCCGCTTCGCACAGCTGCGCGGTCAGCGTCTCGATGCCGCCGGCGCCGGCGGCGGGATCGCTGACCCTGGCGAGGTTGCTCTCCTCCAGCAGCAGGAGTTGCGTATTGCGCGCCACGCGCCGCGCGAACGGATCGGGCAGGCCGAGCGCCAGCGTATGCGGCAGCACGGTGATGGCATTGGCTCCAGCCAGTCCCGCGGCGAACGTCGCCATGGTCGCGCGCAGCATGTTCACGTAGGGATCGCGCTGCGTCAGCATGCGCCAGGCCGTATCGGCGGCGATGAACAACGGCTTTGGCGTCAATCTGCACGCCGTCTCGATGCGCGCCCACAACAGCCGCAGCGCGCGGAATTTGGCCATGGTCAGGAATTGGTCGGCATCCGCGGCGAGCCGCGCATAGACCATGCCCTGCGCGGCTTCCAGCGGAATGCCCGCGCCTTCGATCGCCCGTAAGTAAGCGACGCCGCAGGCCAGCACGAAGGCAAGTTCCTGCACCTCCGAGCCACCGGCATCATGAACCACGCGACCATCAGCGGAGACGAACGGTCCATTGAAGCCGAGCGCGGCGAGTCCCTTGACGCCACTTGTCACGGCTGGGACGATCTCTTCCCAGGCGCAGGGGCTGTGGCCCCAGGTCGCGCAGGCGGCGAGCGGGTCAAGACCGAAGCGGATATCGCAGGCCGCGGGATCGAGGCCCTTTGCCTTGACGTACTCGGCAACATAGTTTGCCGCCATGCTCGACTGCGGCCCGACCTGCAATTCGATGCTGATGCCAAGGTCGAGGTGAATGTCTTGCAAAACCTTGGCGACGGCGTCCGCCGTTGGTTCCATCCCAAGATCGTGGCTGCCGCTGCCACCCGCAAACACCAGCGCGAGTCCTGTTGCACCGTTCTCGATATCTGTGAGTGCTTGGGTATTCGCGGCTACGGCATCGGAATGATCGATCCGTTGCATGATCTGCCATGGTGCGGCGGGAGCTCGTCCCTGGATCGGCGCAACATTCTTCGCGCGGCGGTAAAGCGGTTCGATCCTAAGCCCGTCGTATGTCCTTCCGACGAGTCTTTCAAAGGGCGCTCCCTCCAGGACTTCGTCAACGAGCCTACGCCAATCCTCACGCGAAGCAGGTGCAAAGCCGGATGCCAATTCTAGCCTTTCATCTTCCATTCGATCTGTCCTAGTCACCAATGGGCCGAGCCGCCCGGAATTCTGGCATTGCGAGCGGACCGGGGGCGCCTGCAGGGAAATGTTTGCATGGCATATCAGTTGGCAAACTCCAGGATCAGGGCATCCACCGCCAGCGTCGCGCCGGCGCTGGCGTGGATCTTCTTCACGGTGCCGTTCTGTTCGGCGCGCAGCACGTTCTGCATCTTCATGGCTTCGACGACGGCGAGCGTCTCGCCGACCTTGACCTCCTGCCCTTCGCTCACCGCGATCGAGACGACGAGGCCCGGCATCGGGCAAAGCAGCTTCTTGCCGCTGTCTGAGGCCGTCGTCACCGGCATCAGCCGTGCGGAGGCCGCCTCGGCCTCGGTCCAGACAAAGACCGGCACCTCAACGCCCTGATGCGCGAGGCGGATGCCGTTCGGAATCGGCCGCGCTTGCACCGCGACGAACTGGCCGTCGATGGTACCCTGCCAGACCGGATCGCCCGGCTTCCACGGCGACTGCAACAGATGCGCAGTTCCGGCCTTGCCGTCGGCGTCGATAAAGCGGATCGCGATCGCCTCGCCCTCGCGCGCGACCTCGAGCAGGATCTCCTGGCGGTCGAGCCAGACCGCGCGACGGCGCTCGCGCTGCACGACGCGCCCCCCCATTTGGCCGGAGATTTGGCGCTTGCGCGCCCCGAGCACGTGATCGATCGCGGCGCCGACCGCGGCGATGCGACGCGCGATCTCGCCTTCGGGCACGCGCACCGCAAAACCCTTGGGGAATTCCTCGGCGATGAAGCCGGTCGAGAGCCGGCCCTCGCGCCAGCGCGGATGGTGCATCAGCGCCGAGAGGAACGGGATGTTGTGGCGGATGCCGTCGACGTAGAACGAGTCGAGCGCTGTCGCCTGCGCCTCGATCGCGGCTGCGCGCGAGGGCGCATGGGTGACCAGCTTGGCGATCATCGGATCGTAATGAATCGAAATCTCGCCGCCTTCCTGCACGCCGGTGTCGTTGCGCACCGTGATGCCATCCTGGCTGGCTTCCGCCGGGGGGCGATACTTCACCAGGCGCCCGATCGAGGGCAGGAAGTTGCGGAACGGATCTTCGGCGTAGAGGCGCGATTCCACCGCCCAGCCGGTCAGCGTGACGTCCTTCTGCGCGATGGCGAGCTTCTCGCCGCTCGCGACGCGGATCATCTGCTCGACGAGATCGATGCCGGTGACGAGCTCGGTGACGGGATGCTCGACCTGCAGGCGTGTGTTCATCTCAAGGAAGTAGAAGCTCTTGTCCTGGCCTGCGACGAACTCGACCGTGCCGGCGGAATCGTAGTTCACGGCCTTGGCCAGCGCGACCGCCTGCTCGCCCATCTTGCGGCGGGTCGCCTCGTCCAGCAGCGGCGACGGCGCTTCCTCGATGACCTTCTGGTTGCGGCGCTGGATCGAGCATTCGCGCTCGCCGAGATAGATCACGTTGCCGTGCTTGTCGCCCAGCACCTGGATCTCGATGTGGCGGGGATCGACGATGAACTTTTCGACGAAGACGCGGTCGTCGCCGAACGAGGCCTTCGCCTCCGCCTTGGCGAGGTTGAAGCCCTCGGCGACCTCGGCCTTGGAATGGGCGATGCGCATGCCCTTGCCGCCGCCGCCGGCGGAGGCCTTGATCATGACGGGGTAGCCGATCTCGTCGGCGATGCGGACCGCGTGCTTGTCGTCCTCGATGACGCCGAGATAGCCCGGCACGGTCGAGACTTTTGCTTTTGCGGCGGCCTTCTTGGACTCAATCTTGTCGCCCATCGCCGCAATGGCGGCCGGATTGGGGCCGATGAAGACAATGCCGGCCGTCTCCAGCGCGCGCGGAAACGCCTCGCGCTCGGAGAGGAAGCCGTAGCCGGGATGCACAGCCTCGGCGCCCGTCTTCCGGCAGGCCTCCACGATCTTCTCGATCACCAGATAGCTCTCGGCCGCGGCCGGCGGGCCGATCAGCACGGCCTCATCGGCCATCTCGACATGGAGGGCATCGCGGTCGGCCTCGGAATAGACCGCAACCGTCTGAATCCCCATTTTGCGGGCGGTCTTGAGGACCCGGCAGGCGATTTCGCCGCGATTGGCGATCAGAATGCGTTTGAACATTATTCTCTCACAACGGCAGATTGTCGTGCTTCTTCGCCGGCATTTCCGTCTTCTTGTCCTTCAGCATCGAAAGCGCCCGTGCGATCCGCTTTCTTGTCGAGTGGGGCATGATGACGTCATCGATATAGCCGCGCTCGGCGGCGATGAAGGGGGACAGGAACCGGTCTTCGTATTCCTTGGTTCGCGCCGCGATCTTGTCGGGGTCGCCGAGGTCGCTGCGGAAGATGATCTCGACCGCGCCCTTGGCGCCCATCACCGCAATCTGGGCGGTCGGCCAGGCGTAGTTCATGTCGGCGCCGATCTCCTTGGAGGCCATGACGTCGAAGGCGCCGCCATAGGCCTTGCGGGTGATGATGGTCACCAGCGGCACGGTGCATTGCGAATAGGCGAACAGCAGCTTGGCGCCGTGCTTGATCAGGCCGCCATATTCCTGCGCAGTGCCCGGCAGGAACCCCGGCACGTCGACGAAGGTGACGATCGGGATGTTGAAGGCGTCGCAGAAGCGGACGAAGCGCGCCGCTTTCCGCGAGGCATCGCTGTCGAGCACGCCGGCCAGCACCATCGGCTGGTTGGCGACGAAGCCGACGGTGCGGCCCGCGATGCGGCCAAAGCCTGTGACGATGTTCTTGGCGAAAGCTTCCGCAATCTCGAAGAAGTCGCCCTCGTCCACGACCTTCAGGATCAATTCCTTCATGTCGTAGGGCTTGTTCGGATTGTCGGGGATGAGCGTATCCAGCGACATGTCGACACGGCCGATGTCGTCAAAGCTTGGCCATTCCGGCACGCCGTCGGTGTTGTTGGATGGCAGGAAGTCGATCAGGCGGCGCATCTGGAGCAGCGTCTCGACGTCGTTCTCGAAGGCGCCATCTGCGATCGAGGAGCGCGTGGCGTGCACCGAGGCGCCGCCGAGCTCTTCGGCCGTGACGACCTCGTTCGTGACCGTCTTCACCACGTCGGGGCCGGTGACGAACATGTAGCTGGTGTTCTTCACCATGAAGATGAAGTCGGTCATCGCGGGTGAATAGACGTCGCCGCCGGCGCAGGGGCCCATGATGACGGAGATCTGCGGGATCACGCCCGAGGCGAGCACGTTGCGGCGGAAGACGTAGGAATAGCCGGCGAGCGCCGCGACGCCTTCCTGGATGCGGGCGCCGCCGGCGTCATAGAGGCCGATGATGGGCGCCCTCGCCTTCATCGCCATGTCCTGCAACTTGGTGATCTTGAGCGCGTGGGTCTCGGAGAGCGAGCCGCCGAACACCGTAAAATCTTTGGCAAAGACGAAGGTCTTGCGGCCGTTGACGGTGCCCCAGCCGGTGACGACGCCGTCGCCGGGCACCTTGGTCTTCTCCATGCCGAATTCGGTCGACCGGTGCTCGACGAACTTGTCGAACTCCTCGAACGATCCCTTGTCGAGCAACAGCTCGATGCGCTCGCGGGCCGTCAGCTTGCCGCGGGCGTGCTGCGCCTCGATGCGCTTCTCTCCGCCGCCGAGCCTCGCGTTGACGCGTTGTGCTTCGAGCTTCTCTATCACGGAAATCATCGGCTGCGCCCCCGATTTGGAGTGCGGATGACCGCCCCCGACTTGCGCTTTACCCTCGATGAAATGGACATCGCTGGGCTCCCAACCCTCAATTGCATACGTTTTCAAATAATGCGTTACCCTACTACCTCTGGAGCATCTTGGATTGCGCCATAGATCTCACCGAGGCCTTCTGCAGTCACGCAATAGGGCGGCATCACGTAGATCGTGTTTTCGGAGCGGACGAAGCAGCAGATTGCGACTTCTAAAAAAAATGCCCCAATCTTCGGACCAGCTCTCGCGTGATAACCTGCGTCTCGCGCCCTCAATTCAAGCGCCGTGATCGTTCCAATTCGCCGAACATTCTCGAATCGCTCGTCGCACCGGAGCCGTTTGATTTCGCGCATCGGAGAAATTGACGCGGCGCGCTTGTTCCAATCATCAGCCTGCCCTAGATCTATACTCGCCTTTGACGCAGCACATGCCACCGGATTTGCGGCATAGGAGATCGAGTGGAAGAACGTTCGTGCACGAGCCTTTGAATGGTGCGCCTCGAAAAGCTCCGCACTGCACAGGCTGACCGCGAGCGGGAGCGATCCGCCTGTGGGGCCTTTCGAGCAGCATGTAATGTCCGGCGACACCTCGGCATGGGAGCAGGCGAACAGCATTCCTGTGCGCCCCCAACCGGTCATAACTTCATCGGCAATAAGCAGGACGCCCCATGTTGCGGAGATCCGCTTCACCTCCCTCAGCACCCAAGCAGGGTACATCAGCATGCCGCCCGCGCCTGATACCAGAGGCTCGACGACCAGGGCCGCCGCATCGTGCTCGCGGCACGCTACATACCGCAATTCACTAACGTAGCTTGCGATGTCGCTGGTGAGATTCATTTGTCAGTGGCCCAACGCTTCGTTCAAATTGGGCAGTAAGCGGGATCGCAAGTCGCGCGTCCGGACCGTTCAAACCTACAATGCCTGATCCTCTGGGCGCTTATCACATACGTTGCAAAACGGGCGCCGGTGTCGATGTTGTCGGGATGAACCGTGAGATTGGCAAGGAGCACGAGCATGCCAAGCCGATCTTCGACCCTCCCCCATCCCGATGATTCCCCCGGAACAGACTTTGATGCCCTGGCGGCGTACATGCGCCAGCGTGTCAACACGGTCCTGCAACGTGCGGGTGGTAATGATCTTGTCGTAGAATTCGGGCGAGGTATCGACATTATGATTGTAGAAGTCCAGTCCGGCGGTGGAGAGCCGCTCTGCCTGTTCAGGTGTCAGCATGCCGAGCGTGACGCATGTTTCCATGCCGAGATCCTTCACCGCAGTGATCATGTCGCAGACCTGGTCGAGGTCGCGGGCTTTTGGGCTCCGCCAGGCAGCCGCCATGCAGAAGCGCGCCGGCATCCTTGGCGCGATTTGCGGCGGCAACGACATCGGCCTGATCCATCAGCCGCGTTGCCTTGAGACCGGTGTCATACTGCGCGCTTTGCGAGCAATATCCGCAGTCTTCGGGACACCCACCGGTCTTGATGCTGAGCAGGCTCGCGAGTTCGGCTATGTTGGGATCGAAATTGCCGCGATGAATACTTTGGGCTCGAAAAATCAAATCTGCAAAGGGCAGTCTATGTAGAGCTTCGGCTTCTGCGCGGGTCCAGTCGCGACGGGCTTGCTGCTCCTGACCGACACTGGCCCGAAGGGTCTCTTGAAGGCCACTCATCGCATGTCGCTTGCGAGGTTTGCGCCACCCGGACGT
This sequence comes from Bradyrhizobium sp. 160, assembly GCF_023073735.1. Lineage (NCBI taxonomy): Bacteria > Pseudomonadati > Pseudomonadota > Alphaproteobacteria > Hyphomicrobiales > Nitrobacteraceae > Bradyrhizobium > Bradyrhizobium sp. 160. The sequence continues at coordinate 2,000 of NZ_JADPKD010000050.1, read as the reverse complement.
GGGCGAGCGGGTACCATGGCGTGTGAATTTGCACCAGGCCGTCGTCCAAGTGAGCTCACGAAGTCACTGCCCATCAATTGCTCTTGGAGGATCAGATCGGCTGCAGGCTTCCTTGCGACCTCTCTTGATAGAAGAGCTCCTCGCAAGGGGGAAACTTGGACGTCCTGCCACATCTTTGCGCCTCGGGTGATTTATGCCAACTTAGCTAATCCACCCGATCGATGGGAGCACTGAAATGCTTATTATTGTTGATTATTTGTCCGACTTTGCAAAGATTGCAAATCCATGAAGTTACGAAAGATCTTCGCAGGCGACCGGCTGCGCCGGCTTCGGGAACAGCGTGGGACAACGCAAGCGGCCTTAGCCGACGCATTAAAAATCTCGGCAGCTTATCTTAGCCAGATCGAGGGAGATCAGAGACCGCTCACTCGCAGGCTCCTAATGCGATTAGGCGAGTTGTACCGGCTGGACTTGAATTATTTCGCCGATGATGATGATTTGCGGCTCGCGAGCGAACTGCGCGAAAGCGCGAGCGACCCATTGTTCGGTACTGCCGTTTCAGAAGAGGAAGCCACCGCTGCTGTCCGGGCCGCGCCTGATATCGCGCGCCGCTTCCTGCATCTGCACCGGGCGTATCTGGCACTGGAGGAAGAACACCGCTCGCTTCAAACGATCATCGTACATAATGAGATGGGAGTTGCGAGTCGCTTTCCGTACGACGAGGTCCGAGATTGGGTGCAATCGAAGCGAAATCATTTCGACATGCTCGACCGAGCCGCTGAAAGGCTTGCAATAGCCAAGAGCTTTCGCCCCGAAAGCCGCGGCGAAGACTTGGTCAGACACCTACGCGATGCGCACCGGATCACAATTAAGCATGCGCCTGCAGAGCTCGGTAGCGGGATGATCTGGCGACTCGATCGCAATTCCCGGATACTATTCCTCTCCGAGGACGCGCCGACGGAGAGCCGCATATTCTGGATCGCGCATGTAATCGGCCTCCTTGAGGAGAGAGAAACCATCGAGCGGGTGGTCAGACAGGCTCGCTTGAGCAACGACGAAGCTGCCGCGCTGGCACGCGTCGCGCTTGCCAACTATTATGCGGGCGCAATCGTCATGCCATACGAGCCTTTCCTTCAGGCCGCGCGGCACGCGCGATACGACGTCGAACGCCTCCAGCGACGTTTTGGAACGAGCTTCGAGCAAGTCTGCCATCGCTTGAGCACGTTACAACGTCGAAGTTCGCCGGGTATTCCATTCTATTTTCTGAAGATGGACATCGCCGGAAACGTGTTGAAGCGCAGCAGCGCTACGCGATTCCAATTCGCTCGTTTCGGAGGGCCCTGCCCGCTTTGGAACGTCCACCAATCGTTCTCTCAACCAGGCCGTATCTTGGTTCAGCTCGCAGCTACGCCGGATTTGACGACCTATTTGTGTATTGCGCGGACGGTTGGCCTTTCTGCCGGTTCGTACCTAAATCGACCTCGCGCTGTCGCAGTCGGACTAGGTTGCGAGATCGCTTATGCCAGTCAGACGGTGTATTCAAAAGGCATCGATCTGGAAGACATAGAGGCTTCGGATCCTATCGGCCCCGGATGCCGAGCTTGCGAACGGACTGACTGTCGTCACCGCGCACTACCGCCTATCGGGCGGGCTCTTGATGTTGGCACTGCCGAAAGGGGCGTCGTACCGTATCGAATTGAGACCAAGACACAGTGACTCTCACTTTTTTCCGTCAACCGGCATAGAGCGGCTGAATTCATACGGTTGGGTTACAAAAAAATGGGCCACTCCTTTCGGAGTGGCCCACTCAAGTCAGGGAGGAACGTCCCAGTGGGAGCGCTGTGATCAAGCCGCCGACCAAAGGGAGGCAGCAGGTCTGACGTAGTCATTCGCTCAAGAACCGTACGCATACGACGAAGGCCGCCTGATTGACGCATGCGCGCGAGCACGGCGAGTTCTACGATGGCGTTGCGTGAAGGGTCAGGCGGCTTGCTGATTGG
>NZ_JADPKD010000014.1:0-36176 GCF_023073735.1 Bradyrhizobium sp. 160 | reverse complement strand
CTTGCGCGACCCGCTGGTGATCATGATCTCGGTGCCGATGGCGATTGTCGGCGCGCTGATCCCGCTGTTCTTCGGCGTGGCGACGATGAACATCTACACGCAGGTCGGCCTGCTCACCCTGGTCGGCCTGATCACCAAGCACGGCATCCTGATGGTGGAGTTCGCCAATGAGCTCCAGGTCAGCGAGCGGCTCGACCGCCGCTCGGCCATCGAGATGTCGGCGCGCATTCGCCTGCGCCCGATCCTGATGACCACGGCCGCGATGGTGACGGGTCTGATCCCGCTCCTGACCGCGACCGGCGCGGGCGCGGCCAGCCGCTTCTCGATCGGCCTCGTGGTCGTCGCGGGCATGTCGATCGGCACGCTGTTCACGCTGTTCGTGCTGCCGGCGGTCTACGTGGTGCTGGCGACCGACCATCGCGCGGCGGCCGATTCAGAGCGGAACAAGCAGGTCAACGATCTCGATCTTGGCTCCAAGGCCTTGCGGCCGACCTGAGGCGGGTTCAATCGAAGCCGAAAAGCGGCAATGGCAATCGCTGTTGCCGCTTTTTTGTTATGCCGTGCTAGTCTCCCGCCGGGTGTCGTTGTGCCCCGGCACGGACATCATGATGAGGCGCCGCGAATTCCTGGGCGGGCTCGGTTCTGTCACGCTGCGGCGGCCGTTTGCGGCAGCAGCGCAGGCGGGCAAGGTCTATCGGCTCGCGACAGTGACGCCGAACGCCCCGGCCACCGAAACCAGCCCGGCGGGCCAAATCCTGATCAAGGTGTTGGGCCAGCGCGGTTTCGTCCTCGGTCAAAACCTGACCTTCGAGCCGCGCGGGGCGATGAGCGATGTCGCAAAGCTTCCCGGGCTGGTTGCCGAACTGAAGACGCACCACGCTGATACCATCGTGATCATCGGCTAGCCGACCGCAATGGCTGCCAAAGCGGCGGGCATTCCCACCGTGACGGCCAGCGGCCGCTTCCGTCCTTGAACGGGGAAGCGTGGTTGGGCGTACATTGCTCGATGGCAAGACGGTCCACGTCCCGGATGTGCAGGCCGACCCCGAATTTGCGCCCTCGTCCGCGCGAAGGCGTTCTAACCCACGTACGATGCTTGGGGTGCCTCTGCTCCGAGAGGGGCTTACCGATTGGGGTGTTCGTCCTGCCGATCAGGAAGTCGGCAGTGAGATACCGATAGCGAAACCGCCTGGAATAATTTGGCCAGCACGGTGCCGCGCTTGAGGCCGAATAGACGCCCATCAGGATGCCGAAAACCATTGCAAATACGGTCGCCCAGATCGCAAGTTCCAGTGTTGCAGGCATACGCTCCATAAATAGCGTCGAGACCGGCTGGCGGAACTGATAGGAGACGCCGAACTTGAACTGCGCGGCATTGCCGAAATAGCGCATGGACTGCACTGGAACGGGGTCATCGAGACCGAGCGATTTGCGCACGGCTTCGCGTTCGGCCGCCGACGTATCGATCGAGACGATCTGGTTGACGGGGTCGCCGGCGAAGCGGAACGTCGAGAACGCGATGATGCCGACGGCGAACATGACGCCGATGGCCTGAACGGCGCGGCGAAGAGTGAAAGCGAGCATTCCTTCCACCTTCCTGGGTGTGTGTCTGGCTGACGTCTTTGTCAGCCGGAAAAGGAAAGGTCCCGGAAGCCTGACGCTGCCGGGACCCTGGGTTCAACTGGCGCTATTCCTGCTTGGTCGCCCAGTGGAACATGACGAGGTTGTCCGCGTGCTGCGGCAGGTTGACCTTTTTCGATACGCCCCAGGCCAGCGCCTGCTGGTGCAGGGGCATGTAGGCCCAGTCCTTGATGGTGATCTCATACGCCTGCTTGATCAGTTGATTGCGTTTGGCGGTGTCGGTTTCGACCAGCACAGTCGAACTCCTTGCAATGGCCACCAAGATTGGCCTCGCCACGCGAGGATTTCGCATCGTCACGGCACCCCATGTGTCATTCAGCACATTGTGGGAATCCATCGTGCTCGGCGTCCAGCCCAGCATGAAGAACGAGGTCTGGTAGCCACCTTGCTTCAGCACCTTGGCGAAGTACTGCGCCTTGGGCTGTGCCAGCAGATTGATTTTGACGCCGATGCGGGCAAGCATGCCGACCACGGCCTGGCAGATCGCGGCATCGTTGACATAGCGATCGTTCGGACAATCCATGGTGACCTCGAAGCCGTCGGGGTAGCCGGCCTCGGTCAGGAGCTTCTTGGCGCCGTCCAGATCGAATTTCGGCGGCGTAAAATCCTTGGACCGTGCGAACAGCTCCGGCGCGATCATCAACGCGGACGGCGTCGACAACCCTCGCATCACGCGCGTTGATCAGCTCGACGTCGAGCGCCTTGTAGAAGGCTTCGCGGACCTTAACGTCCTTAAAGGGATTCCTGCCCTTGATGTTGGAGTAGAGCAGCTCGTCGCGGGTCTGATCGAAGCCGATGAAGATGGTGCGCAGCTCCGGGGCCTTCAGCACCTGGGCATTTGGGCTGGAATCGACGCGGGAGATGTCCTGGATCGGCACCGGGTCGATGACGTCGACCTCGCCCGAGAGAGCAACGCGGCGACACGGGTCGCGTCGGAGGCGATCGGGGTGAAGATGATCTCCTTCAGGTTACCTTCCATCTTGCCCCAGTAATTGGGGTTGGCCTTGAACACCTTCTTCACGCCGGGCTGATGTTCGATGATGAACGGACCGGTACCATTCTCGTGTAGCGAGGCGTAGCTCGGCGAGGTCGCCGCCACCGGCGTCGGCTCGACGGCCTTGTTCTCCTCCGCCCATTATTTGTTGTCCAGAATGTACCAGACATCCCATGCCGAATTCAGGATGGGATTGGGCGAGGGTAGGATGAAATCGACAGTGTACGCCGCATCGAGGTGGCGCGGAAACCGCACACTTCCCGGCCGTGAAGGAGCTTGCGAGCTTCGACTTCGAGGCGCAGCCGTCGATCGACCCAAAGCAGATCCGTGACCTGGCCGCGTCACGATAGATCACCGACGGCGAGAACGTACTGCTGCTCGGGCCGCGCGGCGTCGGTAAGACGCACCTGTCCATTGCACTCGGGCGAGAGGCAATCCTGGTCGGGTATACGGTGCAGGTCACCACGGTGACGACGCTGGTCGCTGGCCTCGCCAAGGCGCACTGCGAGCGACGCCTGGACGAGAAACTGCTCGCGTTGTCGAAGCCAAAGCTGCTGATCGTCGTCGAACTCGGTTACCTGCCGCTGGAGCCCGAGGCGGCGCATCTGTTCTTCCAGCTAGTTAGGTTAGCCGCCGCTACGAAACCGGCGCCATGCTGATCACGTCGAACCGCAGCGTTGCCGAATGGGGCACCCTGTTCGTCGATCCCGTGGTCGCCACCGCCATCCTCGACCGGCTCTTGCACCACAGCCACGTGCCGAACATCCGCGGCGACAGCTACCGGCTCCGCGCCAAGCGAAAGAGCGCCCGCTGACGGCCCTCCGGTCGGCTCCGCCTCCCTCCGCCCGTCACCGGCGGAGCCAACCTTCAATCGACATCATGAACGCGAGGGTGGGGGCAGTTCTGCATGACGCAAAGGGGGCAGTTCCGAATGGCGTTTGACAGGCGCGCCGCATCGACACAGTCCCAACGAGCGCTGAATTCACCGATCCGGCCCGTCATATTCCGCCCAACAATCGGTCGTCTCGTACACCCTCACGCTCGAGAGTTGCACAAGGCGCGGTTTCGCGTGCTGCCAGATCCAGATGGCGATATTTTCCACCGTCTGATTTTCCCAGTCCCGGGACTTCATTCATGGTGATCGAGTCTTTAGAAAGAAGGCCGAACGCTTCTTCCATGTTGAAGAAATCCATTACGAACCCGGTGCGCGGATCGACGGGCCCGTTCAGCACGATCTCGACGCGATAGGAATGACCGTGCGTCCGATGACACGATGTGTCTGCGGGACGTTTGGAAATCGGTGCGCTGCCTCGAACTTAAATACCTGAGATATCTTCATCTGATGCCGGGACGTGGGATTGCACGCTGATTCGACATTTCCGATGAGCGAGGCATTACGCGACGGCTTGCCGCATGGGGTCGACGGCGTCAGGGCCGTCTCGTGGGCCGAAGCAGAAATCGTCCGAGCTCCCTCTCATCGAACCGCCGGCATAGCTTCCGGCTGCGGCTACACGAATTTTGAGTTCGTGTCCGCGGGTGATGGCCAGCGCGGCGCGATTTGCTGACGCAAATCCAATTACCACGCCGGCCGGGACCAGCAGCCTGCCGTGGATCGTCGCCGAACCACAACTGTGGTTCTGAGCACGTTCCTTCCGTGTGCCATGCAGACGATGGAGCGTCTACTACAAGATCCGGTAGATGCCAAAGCCAACTTGTCGCCCTAGGGTCCGGCGCGTTCCCCGCCGATCATCATCGAGGAAAAGAAATGAACGCAACCCATGAGAAGTCAACAAAGGGCAGAACGGCACACTATGACTGGCAGAACCTGGGTGGCTACCCACGAACACCTCAATCAGGATCCTCGTTGTTCTGACTTAAGAGCCGCAGAAGGCTACGATTGGCGAGAGGCATATGCCTAGGGGAAAATCGACCAACGCAAAAATCAGCTTGTGAAACGTCAAATGGATCCACGCGATCACGGCGATCGATGGGCGCAGATAAACTTATGTACCACTGTGCAAGAGCAGCTCCGGCGAGGGTTGCGCTGAGTACGCAATCAGCGAATTTGGAAAAGCTCGCGACACGTTCATCCATGAATGAGCCGGATACAGAATTCGCGCTCGAGAGCGAGCGAAATTTGATGCCACAGAAGAAACAGCACATCGATCTATCGGACCCGAATCTCTCAAGCCTTATCCTGCGGCTCGCCATTCCATCTGTTGTTGGGTTATCGATCCATGCGTTACAGCAGGTCGTCAATGCGATCTTTGTTGGCGCACTTGGCGCGCAGGCGATCGCAGCTGTGAGCATGACCTTGCCGATCATGGTCCTGCTCGCGGCAGCCGGACAGGGGATCGGTGTTGGAACGGCGTCCTTCATATCTCGTCATCTGGGCGCTCGTGAGTACCTAGAGGCGAGTCGAGGCGCAAGTACAGCTCTCGCGCTCACCGCTCCGACTGGTATCATAGTTACCGTCGCTCTGCTTCCAAGTCTGCCAGCGATATTCGCAACCTTCGGAGCGACTCCAACCATCATGCCCGTGGCACTCGACTACGCGGGAACGCTTTTGTTCGGGAACACCCTGATGCTTCTAAACATCGTCAGCGGATTCATTGTCAGAGCCGAAGGCGATACGCGATTCAGCATGTGGGCAATGCTTACCGGGTTTCTACTGAACGCTGTGCTTGACCCCGTCTTCATATTCTTGTTTGACCTTGGTGTGCGTGGCGCAGCCCTCGCCACGCTGGTATCGCAGATCGCTGCTATCGGACTCTATATCGCGTATTTTACGAAGCTTGGCGGGACAGTTCTCGTCAGGATATCTCATATATCATTGCGAGCAGATCGCATCAGACAGCTCGTGTCGGTGGGCGCGCCAGCGACAATGACGAGTATCTTATCGGCACTTGCGGTTATGCTCTTGTACGGAGCTGCTGCACCGTTCGGCGATGATTCCATCGCCGCAGTTGGAATAGCTGTGCGAATCTTGATGGTCGGCGCACTGCCTATCACCGGGTTCTGCATAGGCGCTCAAGCTGTCCTGGGTTTCGCTTGGGGCGCACGCGACTATGTTCGTATTCTGAAGGCTGCGAAGTTCATGCTCTTCGTGACGGTCGCATTCTCCATCGCGTATTCTGCGGCCGTTGTGGTTTTTGCAAGGCCTTTGGTGACCCTATTTAGCGATAACGAGAATGTCGCGGAAATAGCCGTCTCGTCCTGCATCGTGTTTCATCTCTTCTTTGGACTGTTTGGGGTTCAGAGTTTCGTGACGGCACTGCTCCAGGCGTTTGGGAGAGCACGCCTCAGTGCAACTGTGGCCCTGGCGAGGCAGGGCTATCTCTTCATACCGGCCGTACTGTTATTCCCGGTGGTTGCGGGTTTCGATGGACTGTTAGCTAGCCAAGCAATCGCTGAGCTGGGCGCCGGAATGATCGCTCTGTTCGTCATGTTCCACCAGTTCGGTGAGCTCAGACGAGCGCTCCAGCACCGTGGTTCAAAAGCGATCGGGATAGCGGGTTGGCCTTAGAACGGATGTCATCGAGCCCAGAGCATTGGGCGCAAGCCTCCTGACAAGCTCGCGGCAAGATGCGCTGCCAGTGGGCACGGATTTTGCGGGCTCGCGGGCGTGCGATCGGCACGGTCCTTTCCATCGGTGCTCCTCGCACTCGCGGATCGCACCGGCTCGCCTAGCGGACGGATCGGGCAGTTCGGCGAGCGATAGCCGATGTGCTCCCGCTCGCCAGGCGGGGTGCCTTTTTGCGAGCTCGGTTGGCGGGACGGCAAGGGTTCTACGCGCGAAAGGCTCGGCTTTAGCAGAGTGGGTGGTTTCTGCGCTTATGCAGGTTTGTCTCTTAACCCGGGTCTTTGGAGCTGACTTGAATGCCGCCGCTATGGGTCGACACTTCGCAGGATGCTCTTGAATTTTCGCCTGCCACGATTCGCTGTTGGGCCGTCGTGGCCGCCTCGGTCAATCTCGCTTTCATCGCATTGGTCATATTTTTGGCGTGACCGCGAGACGCAATCTTGCTGATTGGATTAGTTGTCTCGCCCACATCTGAAACGCGCAACACGCACTAGGGAGCTCGGTGCTCTGAAGCACAAGCAGTCCGATGTTTCATATCCAGCCTCATGAGCTATCGTGACTATCTACACTGGGCCAGTGTTTGAGATGGCCGTAAGGCAATTCGAACTGATCGCGAATTATCTGGGGATACCAGACGAGGTCAGACCCGCCTGCCGATGCCCGAAGCGATCTGTCACGGTGTCGTGCCCAATTCACCGTGATGACGGCACAACGGCGGTTTTTGAAGGCTCTCGGGTGCAGCACCTTACACTTGGCCCTACTAAAGGGGCACCAGATTCGGGCCAACCGTCGACCTTGGCGAAGTTGCAGCGCTTGCGATCTGGATGAGCTGGAAGTGTGCCCTGGTCGGATTGCCATATGGCGGCGCCAAGGGCGGAATTAACGTCGACCCTTCTAGCTTGTCGAACCGTGAGCTTCAGACTCTGTCGCGCCGGTATGTGCGTATATGCTGGAAATGATCCCGTTTCCCGAAGACCATCGCACTGCGATTGGTAATGATGACGGGACCAACGCAAACCTCGTGCCGAAGAGAGTTCGAGGCTCTGCAGGCACTCCGTAAGGTGTGTAGCGTCAAGTTGCTGACATTTGCTCGAGACTGACGCTATCGTCCGACAGGACGTTGCGCTTCGAACAGTTGTCCCATCGCCCCTCAATACGCGGAACGCGCGTTAATGTAGGGCATTCAACTCCGCATCGTTCAGCGCGGTGATCGAGGAAGCGCTGCTCGGCGTCATCTGTCCCGGGGCGATCGCCGCTACAATCGCGGCCGCCAAGATCAGGTGCGTGATGCTCTCCGCCGACGTCATCCAGCCGTGCGCCAACTGGTGCTGATCGCCAGCGACGATCTCATTGCTGGCCTCCTCAATCGCAATGGCCTCAACACCGGCAACGGCAATCGCGTACCCGCGAGCGCGCCACATCAATGCGCTCAAACAACCACATCCCGGTGTTTAAGCCCGCCGATGGCGGAGTAGTGTGGTCGCCGCCGGGCCGTGTCCCCGTTGGTCTGCTTCACCGGCAGATCGACATTGTACTCGTGGGGCCAGCAAAGCGCCTGTCGCGCGCCGCCCAGTTTCTCGACCTTGTCGAACACATCTTGATCGCTTCCTGGACACGCCGATCCGGGTCTTTCACATAGCGGTCGCCGGCCTTCATGAAGCCGACGGGCGCTGCCACAACCAACTCGCCCGCGGCGCGCCTTCTATTAGCGTGCCGAGAGCGAGGGCTGGCGCAACAGATCCGGTTCGTACTCGTTGAGGCTGCCCTTGAGCCCGAGCAGCAGGCGGTCGTTTCCATGCGTCGATGCGTAGATGGTCTCGGTATCAACCACGCGGCACATCTCGATGAGTTGCTGCCAATCCCGACTGAAGATCGTCATCGAGCGCGTGCAGGATTGCGAGCGAAGCGCGAGACCTCGAGGGCGCAAACCGCACCAACTTACCAAGGAAAACTGCGCTCAGGAGAGGCCCTTGCGGCACCCGCTGAGCTGTGCGTCATAGACGGAACGCTGCCATTGTAGCTCAGCGCTCGCTTGCAGGCAGCAGACCGATCAGCGCTTTAGCCTCGGACTTCAGAACTACAATCGCAGCCTTCCGAGCATCTGCATCAAAGCGCGTCCGAATGGCGGAGACCGAGAGGGCGCCGCGCAATTGGCCATGAACGTCGATCACAGGCACAGCTGCGGCCGCGACCTCAGGATCCCGCTCGCCGATCGAGACGTAGGAGCCACGATCTCTGACCTTCTTTCCATCGGCTGATGCAGAATCGCGGTAGGCGGTAAGAACACGGCCGGCAGCGCCGCGGTCAATCGGCAATCGCTGACCCTCTTCGAGGTGATGCCGGACCGAACGCGGAGAATTGACGCGATAAAGGCAGATGCGCTCGTCGCCGTCCGCGATGTAGAAGGATGCGGTCTCTCCGGTTGCCTCGACCAGACGATGGAGCGAGGGTCTGATCAGGTCACCGAGGTCGAGCCCGCGCTGATAGAGCGCCCCAAGGCGCCATAGCTCCGGTCCGGGTCGAAATAGCCGGTCCGTACCCCGCACCAGGAAGCCATCCGCCTCCAGAGATGCGGCAAGGCGAAGGACTGTGCTCTTGTACAGGTCAGTCGCATCCGCAATCTCCGTCAGCGTCATCGCGGCGCGCTCCGGGTCGAACGCCTTAAGGATTGCCAGTGCCCGCGCGACCGCATCAACCCCTGTTCTTACCATCGATACCTCTGGTTCTGCTGTGCAGAACCAATAGTCAGAATGACGCCAGGAGTCCACCCAGTTAGCGCGAGGGCGCATTCTGCACATCAGAATACGATTGACTCCTCGTGAGAACGCGAGCTACTCGGTTCCAGGTGCCAGAACAAGTTCTATGGAGCGAAACAATGGGGCGGCCGGGACTTGCCGTGGACTTGCACGAAGTCATGATTCGCTTTGGCGACTTCACGGCCGTCAAAAGCATGAACCTCCAGGTGGCCGAGACTGAATTCGTTGCAGTGGTGGGGCCGACCGGCTGCGGAAAATCCACCATTCTCAACACTGTCACCGGACTGCTGAAGCCCGCCGCCGGCGACGTTCGCATTTTCGGCAATTCTCTTACGGGCCTGAACGGTCAGTCCGGCTACATGCTTCAACAGGAAGGGCTGCTGCCCTGGAAGACCGCCCAGGACAATGTCGGCCTCGGGCTCGTCTTTCAGGGCAGCTCGATCCCGAAAGCGCGCGAGCGGGCACGGCCCTGGCTCGCCAAGGTCGGGTTGAAGGGATTCGAGAAGCGCTATCCGCATCAATTGTCCGGCGGCCAGCGCAAGCGCGTTGCGATGGCACAAACGCTGATCATGGAGCCCAAAATCGTTCTCATGGACGAGCCGTTCTCCGCGCTGGACGTTCACACACGCCGACTCATGCACCGCATCCTGCTCGACCTCTGGCAGGCGGACCGGCGCTCGCTCATCTTCATCACCCATGATCTCGATGAGGCGATCACGCTAGCGGACCGCGTCGTTGTGATGTCTGCCGGTCCCGCCAGCCGCATGGTTGCCGACGTCAGGATCACGCTGCCTCGTCCGCGCGATGTTTCTGCGCTGCAGACCACCGACGAATTCGTCGCGCTCTATCGTGAAATCTGGTCGCTGCTCGGCGCCGAAGTGGAGAAAAGCTATGTCACGCAGGGGTAGGGTCGCTCTCACGCAGTTCGCCATCCTCCTTGGCCTGATCCTGATCTGGGAATTGGGCGTGTGGGCCGGACTGATCGATCCCTTCTTCTTTCCGGCACCGTCGACACTTGTCGTAAGGATCGGGGAGTGGATGTCGATGGCGGACTTTTGGACCGATATTGGCATAACATTGCTGGAGACGGTCCTGTCGTTCCTGGCTGGCATCGGGATCGGCACAGCACTTGGTATCTGGCTGGGCTTAAGCCCGTTTGCTGCCGAAGTCGTTCAGCCCTTTATCAAGATGTTCAATGCAATCCCGCGGATCTTGCTTGGACCCATTTTCGTCATCTGGTTCGGATTGGGCCTCACCTCCAAGGTTGCGCTCGGCGTCACGCTGGTTCTATTCGTCGCATTCTTCAACACCTTCCAGGGCGTCCGCGAGGTCAATCCGGTCGTGCTGGCGAATGCCCGCCTGCTACGTGCATCGAAGTCCTCCCTGCTACGGCACGTCTACCTGCCGTCCGCCACGACGTGGATTTTGTCGAGCCTGCGGGTGTCAGTCGGCATGGCCGTGATGGGAGCCGTGGTCGCCGAATATCTCGGCTCGTCCGCAGGATTGGGGCACTTAATTGCGCAGGCCGAAGGCGTCCTCGATGCGACCGGAGTGTTCGCAGGAATTGTCGTTCTCGCCGCCTTCGTCGTTGTCCTCGATGCCATCGTCGACTGCGCGGAAAAGCGGCTCCTGGTCTGGCGGCCGGCGCCTGCGCACGAAAGCTGATCGTACGCTCTCCCATCAATCATGGAGGTTCGCATGCACGTTTCCATAAGACCGGTCGTGGCGCTGGCCGCATTCTCGGTCATTTTGGCGCATGCCACCGAGCCCGAGAAAACAAAATTGAAGATCGCCGTGGGGTCACAGATCCTCAACTATATGCCTGTCGAAGTTGGAGTGAAGCTTGGCTCCTTTAAGGAAGAAGGCCTTGACGTTACCGTCGAGAACTTCCAGGCCGGTGGCTCAAAGGCTCTGCAGGCCCTGATCGGCGGCTCCGTCGACGGGACTATCGGCTTTTACGATCACACCATTCAGATGCAGGCGCAGGGTAAACAAATTTCCTGCGTGTTCCTGCTGAACGACATTCCCGGCGTCCTGCTCGGTGTCCGCAACGACCTCGCCGACAAGGTCAGAACCGCCGCCGACCTGAAGGGTCTCAGGCTCGGGATCACGGCGCCGGGGTCATCGACGGAGACTATGGCGCGTTACTACATCAAGAGATCAGGATTGGGTCCACGCGATGTCAACATCATTGCCGTCGGCAGCGGCGCACCGGGCATGGTGGCGCTTGAGGCCATGAACGTCGATGCCTTGGTCTATTTCGATCCCATCGCGACGCTTCTCGCGCGCAAGAAGAGCGCGACAGCGCTGTTCGATGCGCGCACGATCGAAGGCTCAAAGCAGGCCTTCGGCGGATCCTATCCGACCGCGTGTCTCTACCTTCAGCAGTCCTTCATCGATAAAAATCCCGAAACGGTCCAGCGCCTGGTCAACGCCTTGCTCAAAACTCACCGCTGGATCAACGCAACCCCGACGGAGCAGCTCGTCGATACGATTCCTCCTGGTTACAAGACTGACAATCGCGAGGTGAATATCGAAATCATGAACGCATCGAAAGCGCTGTTCTCGCCGACCGGGCAGATGGACATTGAGGCGGCCAAGGTCCCGCTGGCTGTCCTGAGCGACTCTGATCCAAAAATCGCTGCCGCAAAGATCGACTTGAACAAAACCTTCACCAATCGCTTCGCGGAACGCGCCGCTCAACAACTGAAATAGCTGCTCGCAGACCAAGCCCTCACCATCGGATCACCTAAGGAAGGCTTCTTCAGATGTCTCTGCCGCTCACCGGCATCCGCGTCCTGGACCTGTCGAACGTGTTGGCCGGTCCGTTCTGCGGTTATCATCTCGCGCGTCTTGGCGCGGAGGTCATCAAAGTCGAAAATCCGAACGGCGGCGACCTCGCGCGGCGCCTCGGCGCCGATCCGCAAAGGGCAGAGCGCCTGCAGGGCCTCTCTTTTGTCGCGGTGAACGCCGGCAAGCAATCCGTGGCGCTGGACTTGAAGTCGGAATCGGGCCGCGAGGTATTCTTGCGGCTCGTCAAGGAAGCAGATGTGGTGCTCGAAAACTTCCGGCCGAAGGTGATGGAACGGCTTAGCCTAGGCTTTGATGTGCTCAGCAGGCAGAACCCGCGTCTGGTGTACTGCGCGATCTCCGGCTTTGGGCAGAGCGGGCCGTGGTCCGCCCGTCCTGCCTATGACCAGATCGTTCAGGGTCTGTCTGGTGCCATGAGCGTCACTGGCGATATGGCCTCGGCTCCCCTGCGCACGGGCTTTCCGATCTCCGACACGATTGCGGGACTGACTGCTGCCTTTGCCATCGCCGCGGCTCTGGTCGACCAGCGGTATAGCGGCCGCGGTCGGTTCATTGACGTGTCCCTGCTCGAAGCCACCGTCGCAGCGATGGGATGGGTCGTCTCCAACCACCTGAACGCTGGTGTCGAGCCGCAACCCATCGGCAACGAGAACTTCACCGCGGCTCCCTCCGGCACGTTCCGCACCGCAACAGGCCCGCTGAACATTTCCGCCAACGAGCAGAAGCAGTACCAAGCCCTATGCGACCTGATTGGCCGACCGGACCTGAAGACGGATCCACGCTTTGCTGGGCGCGAGATGCGCAAGGTCAATCGCGCAGCGCTGAACACGGAGTTGAACAAGGCGTTGGGTTGCAAGCCCGCTGACGAATGGGAGGCCCAAATGAATCTGGCTGGAGTCCCCGCAGGCTGCGTGCTGACGGTCTCGCAAGTTTTGCAGCAGCCACAGCTCCTCGAGCGCGGATTCGTCGAGACTTTGGCCCCAGAACAAGACGGTGCGCAGCCGTTACGAATCACGCGGCCGGGCTTCCGGCTGGATGAGGAGTTTTCGGTGCCTTCACCACCTGCGAGGCTCGGAGCAGACACCGAGCGATGGTTGCAGCGGCTCGGCTATTCGTATGCGGAGGTCGAGCAACTGGTCTCAAGCCGGGCCGTCGGGACACCAAAGCAAGGAGGGGCTGATTTCCGGCCCGTCTGCGTGGCCGCGGACGGACCAATATCATGATATTCGACGGCTTGCGGCGGTTGGCAATCGGCAGGTTGAAGGGGCGGAACCGGAAATGAGCGAAGAAGAATTGCGACAGCAAGCGGCCCGTTGGTGGCGAACCTCCATCTGCGACATCGCGCCCGGTCGCATCGCCTATCGGGGTTATCCAATCGAAGATTTGATCGGCCGGATTTCCTTTCCCGCCATGATCTGGCTGATGTTGCGCGGCGATCTGCCGACGCCAGCGCAGGAGCGGCTGCTGCAAGCTGCGCTGGTCGCGTCCGTTGACCATGGTCCGCACGCGCCCTCCATCGCAATTGCGCAAATGGCGGTGAGCTGCGGGCTGCCCCTGAACGGTGCGATGGCCTCGGCGATCAATACACTCGATGACGTGCACGGCGGAGCAGGGGAGCAGGCGGTCGAACTCTACGAAGATGTGCTGCGGAGGCGCGATGGCCTAGAGATCGGCGAGGCCGCGGCCGCCGCAATCGACCATTTCACCGCAAGGCGCGGCAAATATCTGCCCGGCTTCGGCCACCGGTTTCATCCGGTCGACCCGCGCGCGGCACCGCTATTGGCGCTGGTGGAAGACGCAGGTGCTGAGGGCAGTGTCAGCGGCGACTATGCCAAGGCCGCCCGCGCGATCGAGCGCGTAATGCAGCAGCGCAAGGGCAAACTCATCCCAGTGAACATTGATGGCGCGACCGCGGTCATTTATGGCGAGCTCGGCTTCGCGCCTCCGCTGGCGCGCGGCGTCTTCTGCCTGTCGCGCGCGGTCGGAATCCTGGCCCACGCCTGGGAACAGACCAGGCGCAAGGATCGTAACAAGGGGCCGATGCCCAAGCAGTTTGGCTACAAATATGAGGGACAGCCGCGCCGCACGCTGGGAGGCGCGTCATGATGTATCTCGACAAGCCGCCTCAGCTGGTTGAAACCCGCGTGTTCTCGTCGATGCCGGCGGAATTTCGTCGCCCTGGTGTTTCCTCGAAATGGGCGGATGCCAACCGCGGGGGCCATCCGGTGGATTGTTTCATCGAGGGGCCGTCGTTCGACAAGGCCGGGAATCTCTACGTCGTCGATATCCCGCGGCCGCATTTTTCCGGATTTCGCCCGGCGGCATCTGGTCTCTGATAATCGAATATGACGGCTGGCCGAATGGTCTGAAGATCGCACCTGATGGCCGGGAGCTGGTGGCCGATTAAATGAACGGCCCCATGGAGCTCGATCCCGCAGCGGGATACTATCAGCCCGCTTCTGGGGCACCGCAATTCCGAGCCCTTCAGAGGCTGCAACGACCTGCATATCGCGACCAGCGGCGACATCTATTTCACCGATCAGGGGCAAACTGGATTGCGCGATCCGACCGGCCGGGTGTTCCGACTGTGTTCTGACGGCCGGCTCGATTGCCTGATTTCGAACGGGTCAAGCCCGAACGGGCTGGTGCTCAGTCCCGACGAGGCCGTGTTGCGTTGCAATGACGCGCGACAACAGCATCTGGCGCGTGCCGCTGATGCGTGACGGTGGGGTTGGGAAGGTGGGACGGTTCAGCCTGTTCTTCGGGAACAGCGATCCTGACGGGCTGACGATGGATCAAAAAGGGCGGCTCTTGGTCGCGCACGCCTCCCTCGGCCACGTCTTCGTCATGGCGCCGAACGGCGAAACGATCGCCCGCATCAAGTCCTGCGCTGGCGCGACCTGCACGAACCTCCTATTGGAGGCGGCAAACGGCACATTGCTCATTACGGAATCCTCTACCGGATCAGTGTTGATGGCTGATCTCGCTCACTTTCCTTGAACGTTCGCCAGCAGGAGTGACAAGGTGGTACCGAATCCTTTTACGCGACGGTCCACCGATTGAAGATGCAGGAAGGAGCCCGGTAGATGATTGGCTTGCCAGTTGCCGAGGCATTGTACTTGGCGACGAATGGATCGCATTTGTGTGCGGTGATCCGAAACCGGCGTCAGTAAGTCGCATTGTGTGGGAAGCACGAAAGAACGACTCGGCCATCGTTTGTAAGGCTGGGGTCGGGCTTCGCCCCCCAACGGGTCGCCGCCGACCTGGCTCCGCGCCTTTTAGCCGGGCAGGTTTCGGCTCGCGGGTCCACGAGCCTTGAGAAGACCATGGTATCGCTTCGCACCATGAAGAACGATTTGATCGCTGATACCCGCCAAGAAGGTCGAAGAGGTAATCCGCTCGCAGTAGGAGTAAGCACCGCATCAGCGTCGAGGTTCTCGATCATCCTCGGCCGCGACGCACTGTCATAGCCTCTTGCGCGCGCGCAATCCTCCAACCCGATATCCCCTCTCCTCGTAGAAACGACGTACCCGTTGTAAAGCTGGATAGCCATCCGGGAGCAACGCAACCTCAATCATCTGCCAGCCTCGGCGCTTCGCCTCCGAATGTACCGCCTCGAGCAGATGCCGACCGTGGTCAGAGCTTCGGAAGTCGCGAGAAATCCATAGCTCCTGAAGCACACCGTACGCTCCGGCTGCTCTCACGGCCTGTACGGCCGAGGTGGCAGCGACCCCTACAATCTGCCGGGTGGCTTGTTCCTCGACGACAAAAATGAAGCCTCTTCGGAATCCTGAATCAGGCGCAAAGCAGCCTGCTTCGCGCCTTCAAGGCTGAACTCTGGTCCGGGGCCACCTAATTCAGAAAGTAGCTTTCCGACGGCTTCTGCGATCGCGTTCTCATCTCCTGGCACGCCTTTGCGCAAAGCCGTGCCCCGTGGGGCAGGCCTTGCGCTTCAGCGCCAACACGAACACCCGTTAGTTAGATGAGGATATCCATGCTTCAGAAGGATACAGAAAACGCAACTGAGAGCAACTATCAAGCTCGACAGGGAATAGGACGTCCGCACTCGCTATCAGCAACAGAGGTGAGGTAAGTGCAAGCTGTTGCCGTTCTCAGAATCGACTGCGGCTTGACCTGCTGCGAACTCATGATGGACTTCCTTCGATTGGAAAGGAAATCCACGAGACGGCACATTCGCGCGTGGGCAGGCCGGCCATGAAGATCAAACATTTCGTAAGAGTGATTTCCGATCATCACTCACGAGCGACTCGATTCAGTAGATCTTGCGGCATGGTAATTGCCGTGCCATAGGGCGCATCAGCTCCGCGCGTCCGAAGGTGAGATTCCCCACACTCGTGTGCGTCACTCGTACAAGGTTGCGCGAGGCGGGAGAGGTATCATACGCGTGCGCCCGACAAAATCGTCTGAACAACATCGCGAAAGATTTTGCACGCTAATGCACTATCTTAAGCTTACCTCGAAGAATCGAAAGATAATGGCAAGCACAGCTTGTTTACCTTCCCTCCTCGTTTAAGGGACCGTCACGGAACGGGAGTGGTTGCAATGGAGCATGGGCAGGCCGAACTAGTCGGAGGAAAACCTGTAATCTTCGGACAGCGTAAGGTGCGGCCGCGAGCGTGCGTGGCCGTCGGCAAGCGGCATCTGCGCGCCTTTCTTCGGGATGTGCTGGAGGATATCGGGTTTGTTATCAGCGAATGCGGGACTGCTGACGAGCTGTCGCACGTACTCGGCACCGACTTCCCTGATCTGATCTGCTCGGCATTGGCTCGGATCGCATCGAGCCTGGACGATTGCTCGAGATACTCGTACGCGAAGGATTTGCAGGCGGAGTGCTGGCGTTCGGCGCCCGCGAGTCGATCATCATGACGGCAGTGCAGCAGGTCGGGGGCGAATATGGACTTGATATGCTGCCGCCGCTGAGGACGCCGTTTGCAGCCGAGACGCTGCGCGATCGGGTCGCCATGCTCTTGCCCAGAGAGCCGGCGCCCCGTCCCGCGGTCCATGTCGGGGAAGCCTTACACGCTGGGTGGCTTGAGCTCTGGTATGAGCCGAAGTTTGACGCGTGTACCCTCAGCCGCCGCGGCGCCGAGGCGCTTGTGCGAATGCGGCACCCGACCTGGGGCGTTGTTCCACCGGCCTATTTCATCGCGGAGGCTCACGATCCGCATTTCAGGGAGTTGTCGCAGTTCGTGATCGACCGCGCGATCAAAGATTGGCAGTATCTTCTGGAGCAGCAAACTTCGATCGATCTCTCCATCAATCTCCCGGCAGCATTCCTGATTGACCCGCAAGCGGTACGCGATCTCTGTCAGCGCATGCCCTCGCACCCCGCTTTCGGCGGCTTGACGATTGAAATCGATAGCGAGGAAGCGATCCAGAACCTAGATCTCCTGATCGAGGTCGCACGTGAGGTTCGCTTTCACAACATTGGCCTTGCAATCGACAATGTCGGCGCCAATTGGCCGCAGCTGATGGGGATGGAAAAATTCCCGTTCATGAAATTAAAAGTGGACCGGCAGTACGTCGCCGGTTGCGGAAATGGACCCCCGAAGCGAACGGTGTGCCGCCATATCGTCGATCTAGCCAAAGAGTACAGCGTGCGCACCGTCGCCGCAGGTGTGGAGAGCCACGCCGACCTGATCGCTGTGACCGAACTCGGATTCGACCTTGCGCAGGGCCATCTGTTTGGAAAGGCCATGCCGCTGAAGCAATTTGCACAGTCATCTTTCAGCCTTGTTCCACTTCGTCCAAAATAGTTGCATGAGGAGTGGCTGAGCAGAGCCAGGCAAAGCGTACCAGCGCTCGCCCGCGCCGCCATGCCTACTCGGCACCAGGCATGCGGCTGACTGCAATTAAATCGGTCACTTTGCAAAGCCAGTAACGCTTCTCCCGGCGGAACTTCATTTCCCTCCGAAGCGATGCCGAAAGTTATTGTAGCACAAACCCTTTTTATCAGGCCTCCAGCGAGTCAATCCGCGGAGTTAACGTTGCAGCCGTGAGCGAGGCTTGCACAAAACCTCCAGTCAGGGCGTGTGACCGGAGGTTTGCCGAGATCCGGGGTAGACGTGCGTCGGCTCGCGGCTTTTAGTCGCGCCGCCGGTTTCGGAATCGTCGAGCGTCGCTTGGCCCCGCGCTGCCATGCAAGACAAACGACGGAAGCGCCCAGCGGTCGAGTCGCGACTGACTCTCGGAGTAGGGCCTGAGGGCTCGCATAGCTTGAAATTGAAGTGGCCCGTTGCTGTCGCAGATGCAACATCGTCTCAGACCCGGGACAGCACCCCTGGGCAAATTGCCCATCATTGAGCGCGTCTGTCCTTGGCACGGCATTTGAAAGGGATCGCCAATGGCATCGCTCGCCTAAGGAGTCGGAAGGCATGGCTTACAAGATCGTCGCTTCGCAATGCACCGTTTGTGGGGCATGTGAGTTCGAGTGTCCCAACGCGGCGATCAGCCTCAAGCGCGACAATTACGTTATCGATGCCAAAAAGTGTACGGAGTGCGAGGGCCATTCCGACACGCCGCAATGCGCGGTGGTCTGTCCGGTGCCTGACACCTGTGTCCCGTCTAAGACAGCATAAGCAGCCCGCGTCCAGAAGGCTTCACCGCTCGATTTTGCGAACGAAGTAATAGATGTCGCGCTTGAGAAGGCCGCCGACCGCGTGGGGCGCATCGAGGTCGATCAACATCGTTATGAGTTTAAGGCGCTGATCGACTCCGAGAAACCATCGAAGGGCTCTGTCAGAGAACACCGTCAAATTTGTCTCGAATAAGGACAAAGCCGCCTCGATGCTCCAGTCGCCGCGTTGGGGCTTATCGTCGCTGGCTGACGAGACGAGGCGAGGTGGACGGGCGTCGACATCCCAAGATCGACTTGCAGGATATCTAAAGCTACGTCACGGCCGAAGCCGAAGAGACGGTCTCCACGCGCGACGAGATCGGTCCGGAGATCTTGAAGACATACGAGAAGCTCGGCATCCGCGCACCATGCACGA
The DNA here is from genome assembly GCF_023073735.1 of Bradyrhizobium sp. 160. Taxonomy (NCBI): domain Bacteria; kingdom Pseudomonadati; phylum Pseudomonadota; class Alphaproteobacteria; order Hyphomicrobiales; family Nitrobacteraceae; genus Bradyrhizobium; species Bradyrhizobium sp. 160. The sequence goes on along the minus strand of NZ_JADPKD010000014.1, from coordinate 17,378 downwards.
GTGCATGGAGCCTAGGGTCATAGCAGATCCCCGCCGCCCGCGCTCTCGCCGCTTACTCCAGTTTCGCAAGTCAGCGTGCATCCTGAGGTCCGGAACTGTTCCTGCGATGTCGCGCATGCCAACGTCCAGGCTGCACTACTCGCCAGCGGCGACGGAAACAACGAAGGCGCGCCAAAGTCGCTCAGCACGTAAGTGCTTGGCGCACCGAGGAGATCATCTTGACAACGCCACGGAGGCGATCGAGCTCGCGGCTCGTCGCGGGGTCCGCCGAACACAGGCAGTCCGACCTGATCATCCGTGCGATCCTGGAGCAATCCCGGCCTTGGCAATTCCTAAGGAGCCTCATGGCGCTGTGTTCAAGCGGATGTCGGCCGAGCATGATCGCAACTTCCTCACGGGCGAGTTCGAGAAGCTGCTGACGGAAAAGAGCAGGCTTGTCGCGATCACGCAGATGTCGAAGCGCCCAGCGCATTCGTTCTGCTCGCGTTAGCTCACGACTACGCCAAGAGGGCGTTGAGCGCCGCATGAAGCGGAGGCTTCACAGATCCACGCGTTTTTACCAGGCCGGGAGTAAGACCGTTGTGCCCTACCTGGTACAGCTGGCAATCGCTTGGGCAATATCGCGGCAACACTTAGTAGGTTGACGGATCGATCCTCGTGCGTCTAATGCCAGCCGTCGTGGTCTTCGGATTTCGTTTGATCCGGAGCTAAGAGGGAAGCCGGTGCAATGCCGGCGCTGCCCCCGCAACTGTAAGCGGCGAGCCGATGTCCAACGAAGTCACTGAAGCCATGCGGCTTTGGGAAGGCCGGACAGCAGCGACGACCCGCGAGCCAGGAGACCTGCCTCGACAATATATCGTCCACGGGCGGGGTGTCCCGGTGTGCGCCAAGCAGCTGTCGCTCACGCGATATTCGCTGCACGCGTCCGCCATGGCCTTTGCCCCAATTATGGGGTCTGATCTATGTCTATTCTTTCGCTTCCCGTTGCCACATTGGGGACGTCACGCATCGGCCCACGACGCGAACTCAAGTTCGCGCTCGAGAGCTACTGGGCGGGAAACTCCAGCGAAGCCGAGCTCCTCGAGGCGGGGAGTGGACTTCGTGCCGCTAATTGGGCACGGCAGAAATCCTGCGGTGTGACGGTCATTCCTTCCAATGACTTCTCGCTCTACGACCAGGTGCTCGATAACAGCGTAATGGTCGGAGCCATTCCCGACGTCTACGGCTGGACCGAAGGTCCTGTGTCGCTCAAGACCTACTTCGCCATGGCACGTGGCGCTCAGGACGGTGATCACACTCAGCATGGGCCTGGCGTAGCAGCACAGGAAATGACGAAGTGGTTCGATACCAACTACCACTACATGGTGCCGGAATTTCACCAGGATCAGATCTTTAAGTATTCCTCTCGAAAGCCGATCGAGGAATATGAGGAGGCAAAAAGCCTCGGCTACCAAACGCGCCCCGTCTTAGTTGGCCCAGTCACTTTCCTGAAGCTCGGCAAAAGCGCAAATCCCGCATTCAATCCGCTGTCGCTGCTTGATAGGCTCCTCCCAGTCTATGTCGATGTTCTCCGCGAACTAGCCTCGCGCGGTGCGGAATGGGTTCAGCTCGACGAGCCATGCCTGGTGATGGACGTCGACGAAGCGTCGCGGGCGGCCGTCCGCCGGGCCTATGCTCATTTCGCAAAGCTTGTGCCGGCCCTTAAAATCATGTTGGCCACATATTTCGGGGCTATCGGCGACAATCTTGAAACAGCCCTTGCCTTGCCCGTTGCCGGGCTTCATGTCGATCTGGTTCGGGCACCCGACCAATTGGACGCAATTGTCGCCACAGCCCGCAGAGATCTCGTGGTCTCGCTAGGCGTCGTTGATGGTCGCAACGTCTGGCGCTCCAATCTTGCGGCGCTGCTCGACCAACTTGCCCCTTTGGTCAAAAAGCTGGGTAGGGACCGTGTTCAGATTGCTCCTTCCTGCTCGCTGCTTCATGTTCCGATCGACATTGAGCTAGAGACCGATCTCGATCCCAATCTGAAGACGTGGCTGGCGTTCTCAGTTCAGAAGATCAAGGAACTTTCGATATTGGGCAAAGCGCTGGCCGGCCATGCTGCCGAGGTGGCCGATGAACTTGCGCTTTCCGAGGACGCAGCCGTGACCCGCGAAACATCGCCCGAGATCCACAATGCGAATGTCGCGGGACGAATGGCCGCGATCGACGATAGCATGCGTCGCCGTCGCAGTGCGTTCACCGAGCGTGCCGACGTCCAGCGGGCCGCGTTCGCATTACCGATGTTTCCAACGACAACCATCGGATCCTTCCCGCAAACGGTCGACGTCCGGAATGCGCGTGCGGCTCATGCGCGGGGAGCGCTGAATGACGCGCAGTACGAGCAGCTTCTGAAAGCGGAGACAGCCCGTACCGTGCAGTGGCAGGAAGATATCGGCCTGGACGTGCTCGTACACGGTGAGTTCGAGCGCAATGACATGGTTCAATACTTTGCCGAGCAGCTGTTGGGATTCGCTTTCACCAAGCACGGCTGGGTTCAGTCTTATGGGTCGCGGTACGTTCGTCCGCCTATCCTGTTCGGAGATGTCTCCCGGCCGAAGCCGATGACCGTTGAATGGTGGCGCTACGCGCAGTCTCTGACCAAGAAACCCGTCAAGGCTATGCTGACCGGACCGGTGACGATCCTGAACTGGTCGTTTGTCCGCGACGACATCTCGCGGAGCGAGACATGCCGTCAGATCGCTCTTGCGATCCGAGATGAGGTGATCGATCTTGAGGCGGTTGGAGCGACTATGATCCAGATCGACGAGGCTGCGTTGCGGGAGGGATTGCCGCTACGCAAATCGCAGTGGAGGAACTATCTCGATTGGGCAGTGGACAGCTTCCGCGTTTGCTCGTCCGCTGTCGCCGACGGAACTCAGATCCATACCCACATGTGCTATTCCGAGTTCAACGAAATCATCGATGCGATCGCAGCAATGGATGCTGACGTCATTTCAATCGAGACGTCGCGTTCTAAGATGGAATTGCTCGAGGCCTTCAAGAGCTACAAATATCCCAATGAGATCGGGCCCGGCGTCTATGACATTCATTCACCGCGCATTCCCGCAGCGGCGGAAATCAAACAGCTGATTGTGTTGGCGCGGCAGCGAGTTTCCGATCGGCAGCTCTGGATCAATCCCGACTGCGGACTGAAAACTCGAAGCTGGGAGGAGGTGCGTCCCGCGCTCGTCAATATGGTGGCCGCCGCACGCGAGTTGCGGGCTGAGCCATGATGGTGCGGAGCGTTTCGCAAACGCGTTTGTGAACAAGATGCACGCGCTTTGGGGGCTTACGATGTCCTTGCGAGCTCCCAAAGTACCCAGCGCCTCGGAATGCCGGCGGGCGTCGGCGGAGGCGGTCGCATACAGCCGGCGACAAGCTCGATTCTCGACCCGACGGCCGACAGCATGCCGGCGACGTCCGATCAGGTCACAGATTGCGACGTCATTAACGCTCCACGCGAAGCACAGCCCTACTTTTTCATTTATCCATCGCGTGGATGCGTCCCATCACAACAATCTATTTTACCGTCCTTTACGGAACGTCACACGAAATTCGCCTCCTGGCACGCGCTCCGGGAAAGGTAATCGAGCGTTGTTGATGTTGGGGGCGTGCCAAATGCTGCTGCGCGACGGCAAACTGCCGCTTGTGTTTCAGGGCACGGCAGCCAAACCGCTTGCGCGAAGGATCCCAGCTCGATCAAGGCACTGACGTCCCAACCGGACAGCGGGCGAGTGGTGGACAAGTCGTGAAGTTTCCGACAGGAGCGGAAGGCAAGCGGCTCCAGATTTCGCGCGGAGTGATATCCGTTTCTCCTTTTTTGACGGCGAATGCCCTCGCCGAAATCGATCGCCGGTAAGTCCTCCCTACTGACGAAAGCTGGTGCGATGCATAAAGCAGCGTCGTTCCTGCGTGACTTTCGCCCGGCCTCCGGAGGAGGCCGGGCTTTTTTTGGTGCGCCAGGCATGGCGCGGACCGCGTGACTGGCGCGATTCGACCGGAGCAGTGTCCGGTCCTGACTTGGAGGTCAGAGGAGTCCTTTCCTGGGCACCACGCTTTTCTGGATCGCAAACAAATCCAGATAGATAAGCCTTTTCAGAGTGTTGCGTTGGCCCCGACTGTGTAACAATGGGGTGTAACATTGCTGTTCAGGGTTGCGCGGAGCCAAACGTCGTATTCCTCCTTCATTGTTAGAATGACCGGCATCGCTTTGGGATGAACTAGCTCAGCCGCTTTACGGAAGAGCAGATCATCGGGATTTTGAAGGAGCACGAGGCTGGCGTGTCGGTTGTCGATCTGTGCCGGAAGCACGGCGTCAGCGATGCCAGCATCTACAAATGGAAAGCCAAGTTTGGCGGGATAACCCAAAGAGCATGCATTTTGCAGAATTCTTTAGTGTCGAAATCGAATATATGGCCCAATTTTTGAGAGGAGCCGATCCCTTTCACCTGAATTGGGGGCCTTCGAGTCGGAGGCAAGGTCGCCGCGACCGAGTCATACAAGCGAGACGATCCATCCTCGCATTGCTATGACGGCCCTGGTGCAGCGATTGAGCTAGGAGCGGATCAGATGTGTGGCCCTCCCGGCGCTATCTACTTTGCCGAGAATAATCTTGGGGGCTTGTTCGATAGTGTTTGCGGCTTAGCGGGATGCTGCAGCGCTGTTCTCATCTGCGCATTGGTACCGTACCGCCACTATGCAGTTACTAAACTGCCATCGACAGCATAAAGCCGCGAGATCGCCTTCTGTTGCGCCGTGGCTTTCGCTGCGTCAATCATCTTCGCAAGTTTTCGCGCAATTTTTTTGGCGGCCGCCTCTTTTCCATGAAGTTCATCAAACCATTCGGTTGCACCGATCGTTCCTCGCAGATCCAGGTGTAAAAAGGTGTCGTTGTACTTTGCCGCCAATGCTCCTAGCCTCGTATTGTAAGCGTCTATCATCAAGCGAACTATGGCTCGACACAAAGGAGCATGGAATGTGGGATCCAAGCCGTTATACTGCATAGCGCTCCCCAGCCAAGGACCGCCAGACCGAGGGATCGCATAATCGTAGCCGTGCATTATGATCTTCTTGTTGGCATGCCGAGTGGTCATCGGAACTATCAGTCCATTTTCGAGGCTCGAGACCACGCTTCTAAGATTGTCGTAGAATTCTTGGCGCACGTAATAGGACGCGTCGCTGGGTTTCGTATGGTCGACGTCAAAAAGATTGAGAAAGGTAGCAAGTTGGCCATTTCCAAGAATGTCGTTTCCCCCTCCAGAGAATAGCAGCAGATCAGCCTCACCGTCGATATACGGCCAGAACTCACCCGCTAGTAGCATCTGGTCGAGAGTATCTCCCCAATGTCCAACGTTGGCGATTTGATACCCGCTCGCCTGAAGAAAATCGACGCAAGTTTTTGGATATGGAAAAATGTGTGGCAAGCGAAACCAAGAGTCGCCCTCCGCAACAATCCTGCGTGTAACTTTCTTGGCAGGCAGCCTCTTCTTTGGGAACGTGACCCCGCTTAGTAGTAGGTCCGCGTCTCGCGCCAGCAGCTCAAGATTTGTCGTGTCGACGTGTTCGGGATTAATGTAAACGTTGAAGTCAAATGGGCGACTCGCGTTCGGCTCAACAACAAAATAGGCGCTTGCTTCTTCTTGTGTGAGCTTCAGATTCTGAATCTTTTCTACCAGCTGGTATAGTGCAATTCGCTTAGTTGCCATTCGACTCTCCTAATACTCACTTATCGAGCTTCGCAAGCTTCAAGGGTTATCTGCTAAGCAAGCGTCCATGGTTTTCAGTCCTGTCGAAAAGGCGGCGGGCCATCAGGACCGAGGGCTTCGCTTCGATGTGCTTTAACTAGGCGGCTAACTGAGAAGAGAATGGTGTGCAGTCTTACTCTTGAGACTACCTGCAACAGAACGATTCGGAAGCTGAAGGTGACTTGTCGAATTCTCTATCCGCGCGACCTTAATTCACGCGATCAGCAATCAAGTCAGTAGGGCAACAAGCCGCCCCGACCAATTACAGTCGATTGCACGAAATGTAGTAAAGAGAGGATCCAGTCTTCTCCTGATAGGCCAGAGCTGTCAGCTTACTCACTGAACTTGCGATGCTGGATGCTGAAGCAAAGAACCCTCTCCGTTCTGTCATGATCTTCGTCGGATCGTCAGTCGCAACTTCTGCGGCATCAAAAGCTGTGACCGTTTCGGGATGCCCGACAGCGCACGCAATATACTCACTGTCGTTTGTACGAGGACGCGCCACGCATATGGCGCTTAGCGTTGCTGTAAAGGAATGGTCACATCGATTCCCATTGGCTAAGTTGCTATCAAGGGTGCAGGATTTAGCTACGACACCTGCTTCCCGCATCTCGCAGCGAAAGTTTGCACTCCAAGCCGGGCTCGCGATGAAAAATGCAGCGGCAGCAATGCTCCAAAGTGGCTTCACAGGCTCCTCCCAATGTAAAATCTTAAAACCCGCCTTTGCTTGGCTTGCAGGACAGCAATCGGAACAGCGTTGCTCGGCGCACAAACCCAGAAAAAAGTACAACTGTTTACGGACTTGAGCTCACTTACGCTCACAGAATATGAAGAAGTATGGACCGCCGTCTGGTTGATAGTCGATTTGAAGGCCATCAAAGGTGCCCTGAGCGACCCCTGCTGCTTGCAGCCGATCTACCCCTTTGTTCGGGTCATAAATTGCGCACCCAAGATAATCACGGTTGCCGGGCAGGGGGTTTATTGTACACGCTCCCTCCAGAGCTGCAGTAAACTGTAGAGTGCAAGACCGGGACCCCGCCGTATCCACCGTGCAGGGTGAATTGGGCAGCTGTGTGCCTCCAGTTCGAAATTCGCAACTGAATCGACCTGCCTGCGCCGGGACACCCGCACAGAGAAGGATCAACAGCACGGAGGAAGCACAAATCGAATTGTTGCTTCGCCGACGGTTCGCTGGCGAACGGTTGAGCCGTGTCAATTGGCTAGTCCCTTGCTAGTCGTTCGGTTTATAGACAGATCCCCATTATCGCGCTGAAACTTGCTATAAATTTGTGTTGGGGCGATTGGGAAATGAGCGGCGATTTATCAGACCGATCCTCACTTCTAATCCAGTCGTACTATTGTTCTGAGTGAAGCAGACTTCAGAGACTTTAGCCCTGCTTTTCAAGCCGAGCTTCCTATTTCCCCTTTTCAACACGAACCCCGCCAATTGTGACGCTGCTTCTAACTCCATCTGCACGAATCTTTTTGAAGCAGATTTCGCTACTTGAACCTTGCGGAAACAAACAAAGATTGCTCGCCGTCTTCTGCACAAATCTTGTAGGGATCGGAGAGCACTGGGGGTCGGAGCCACACGTATTGTTCGTTGCAGTACACGACGTGGCTGTACCGGTCAGATGGTCGACCTGATTGTAACCAGCTGGAATGCTGGTCTCTATCACGGCGTGAACTGTCAGCTTGCAAATTCCAAAGTCTACATCCGCATTTAATCTGTAGACTGATCTCTTTGCACCTGCATTGGCTGGAGAAAGCTCAACTGTGCTCTGTAAGCCGTCTGAGCCTCGCTTCGTATACGTACCGTCCTGCAGATCAGCCGCCCTCGCTCCGCCACTAGCTGCTAATAAAATCAGAAAAGCTATCAACTTCGCCATTTTCATCGCTGCACCTTCGCAATAGGGCGCGCAAACCGAGGCTTATCTGACGCCGCAGGAAATTAACTTTTAATCTGAACTATGTTGGTCGATCATCGCTCGTACGTCGCTGCCCCGTGCAAAATGCGTACGCTCATCTGTTGTCCCGCCTTCGTTCGACCACCCTTCCGGGGGCGCATCGGCAAGACTTCAACTATAGGTTAGCTCGGTTTTCTTTTCGTGCAAGCGCTTTGTTGGACTGTCAGCCGAGATCAGGATCAAAGCCGCTCGCTGGTAGCAGAACAGAGTGTTCCTGGCGTGATCAAATGCAGAGAGCCGTGTAGACAACGCCATCGCTTGTTGATGTAGAGGCCGCTCGGCCAAGCGCTCACCTTCACGTTAGAGACTTCCGAATAAAAGGTGTGCCTGCACTGCAGCAATCTTCAAATTAGGGTGCGACGCCGAAACTTGCCGCTTCTAACGCCATCGGCAAGTTTCGAAACCCCGATTTTAATAGTCTAAAAAGCGAAGATACTGGCGAGCATTCCCAAATTGTCACCCAATCAATGCATTGCCGCCGGCAGTACAGGCTGTCGGCTAGCGGCATCCATTGCGCACGAAGCGAAACAGGTCCGCCGTCCGGTTGGTAAAGTACGGACCGTAGAGGCGACCTGGCCGGCTTTTATAAATATGGGAATTGACTGAGGTGGCGTAATTGTAGGGCCCAGTACCGTTCCCGCTTAAGTCGCCAATCATCGAACCGCCACTTGCGCCAAAAGTGAAGTTTGCTTGGCCATGTGTCAGCTCAACAATATTGCTTACTGTTGAAGTGCTTCCACGAACAAGCTGCATATATTGGCCGTTCTCCATCGCACCGGGATAGCCAATCGAATGCAAACTTGAATAACGCCAATTCGTCTTCATGCCGAGATGTCCCGTGTCGGACGGCTGGTTCATCAAAACGAAGGCATAATCATGCGGCCACCTATTGCCCCCGCCCGTTACCCATTCCGGCCAGGTGGCCATGCATCGCGCCGTAGTACGGCGGCCACCACCTGCTGCATATCGCTGCACAAAGAGCACATTCGTTGCCCACGCCCCATTATTCATGTCTCTGACACAATGGGCGGCGGTGAGGACCACAGTCGGGTCGCCGGTGTATTCCGCCGTACATGAATAGCTGCTGCCGCCAAGAGTAAAGAACAACTTGCCCGCGTGCTGAAAAGGGATTTGATTCACATCAACCCTCCTCAGAGTGTGATGTTCTTGTTCAAGTGTTTCCTGTTCACCGTCGCGCCGCTCCGGAGTTCGCTGAGTGCCGAACCGTTCTTCATACTCCTTCTCTGAAAGTTCGGGCATTGGTATCGGGCGGGTCCTTTCCATTTCCCGTTGATCCCAAAACTGAGTCGAGTATGAGCGCTGGTCTTCTGAAATGTCGGTCGAGTCCGGCTTGTCCTGCGCAAGAGACATAGAGGTAGCGCCGACCAGAGACGCAACCGAAAAGGACAACCAAGATAGGGTAGAAAGAAGCCTTCTAGCATGCATTTTCACCTCCTCTTGTTGACGACATTGTTGTCAAACCAGTCGAGCCAGATTGAACCATCTCTTTCTGATGTTTGTGCATCTCCTCTTTGACTAATCCTCTCTCCCGAATCAGTCGTATTAACATTGCGACTGCATTGGACGTCTGGCCGTGCAATCAAGATGCTCTTGCCTCGCGGTGTGCTCTTGAAGTGCTCTCGAGCCACTAGCGGCTCGACACCGTACCAGGCTCCCTCACCTCGAGACGAAACGGTGCCTAACTACCTGCGTGAGAGACAGACGAGATCGCAGCAATAAGAAAAATGCCGATTTCATAATTGCCCACCAAACACATGCTGAAGAGCAGCAAATAAATGCGCAGAGGGACTTTCAGAGGTGCCGGAAGCCTACGATTCTAGGCCAGTGGGGGTCAGTGGCGTAGTAGTACCCTATCTCTATTTATAATTGCGGGCATTTTAGAATCAAGAGAAAAGCCGCTTGTTGTGCCGGGGCCTATCTGGTCTTAAATGGGATTAACTAAGAGGCGATCGAGGCCTTTTGATTATCGATCCATTTCCGTGTCAGTATGTATTCTGCGTTCGGATTAGCGGCTTCAGAGACCGCGGCAAAGTAGGTCGGCGATACAGTACGATCCTGGTGTGAAGTTACAGTCTGCCACCTGCATCGACTCAGCCATAAGTCATAAAGCTACTTTAGTTTGACGGCCTGCGGGCCAGCGGGAACGTTGCTACTTAGAAGCGAAGCGGATCAAAGGCGAGGAGTGTCGATCGTCAGCAGACCGCGAAGGGTCGTCGCCCAGGCAGTGCACGATCCAAGCGAAGGCGACGCCGCGAAAAGAAAGTCGCAGGCTCGTGGCGTCGTATTCTAGGTGCGGTGCATCAAGACTGAGTTTGAAAGAAACGACCTAGTGGCCTTGCCAGCTAGCTTCCCTCGTAGGATGATATACATGGCCGTAGGAGGCTCGATGATAGCGCAGCTTCGCCAGGTATCATGGGCGCTGCCGTGTTGGGCAATGATCGTTTTGCCCGCCGGTGCTCTGTCGATCGCAGCAGACGTGAGGGAGCTTCAGACGCCGGTCGACTGGGCCGGAGCTCGAGCAGCCGCGAGTCAGCAGAATATCTTCGGTGCCGTGCAGTTCCCGCCGGAAATAGCTCACGCCGTGAGGTCCGCGCCAGTCCCGGTCCGTCTGCCGCCGGAGTTTTTGCCGGGGATGCTCATGCAACAATTTACGATGGGAGGAGGTAGCGGGAGCGTGAGCTTCAAAGCGACTCCTTACGGCTACGTGGCTGTACAGCGGGGGACCACTTACGACGTTGTCATCGAAGCAACCAATCGGACTCTCGACGTCGGTGATCCGATCCCCAATCGAATTCTGCCTGTTTTCTCTCAGGAGGATGCAGGCGGAGGCGCGGTTTCGTTTCGTGATTTTGGGGCGTCCTACCGCGTTGAGTTTCATTGCAACAAGCATATTGACGCCCTTCATCGCGGGTGCATCACCGAGGACGTGGCGCTCGCGCTAGTCTCACGAATGGTAATCGTGGGCGGCGAGGGCATGGCTGGTTGAACTCCCATGTCTATCCGCTACCAAAACGTGGCAAGAGCCCTCCTGGTCGCCGCCGGGGTCTTGCTTGTCACTTCGGAGGCAGGAAGGGCACAGCGCTGCTCATATTATGCTCCTGGCGATCTCATTCCCGGCACTGGGGACGGCGTATTTGATGAAACAGAGTGGGCGCCAACGATGCTGCATCCTTTCGTTGGTGCGATCGGCACAACGAAGTCGGCTATTCATAGTCCTGGCAGTCAGTGTGCCGCGAGCAACTTTGATTTCGTGCACCGTGACACGTTTTGTGAAACGCGCAACGGAGTAGACCGCGAGTCGCTCAACTGCCCGCGCCGTGACATCCACCAGGGCATCGATATTAACGGAGGCACGTCTGCTACCTGTGAGCTGATGCGACAGGCGAAGCGAGAGATCGCGGGTGGGGCTCCCAGTTCGCGAGCAAACATCGTTCCCGTTTTGGCCGCCGAAGATGGCCAGATCTCGTACATCGGCCGGTACACTGTTGACCTCTCGGCAGGTGGCGTCCGAAAGTACCGGTATCTGCACATGAAGATGGATACCTTGAAGGTCGTGCTTCAGGACTACGTAAAGCAAGGCCAAGTACTTGGATACATGTGGGATGACTTCGGAGGGAACCTTACTAAATTCCACCTTCACTTAGAGGTTATTGCAACCGTTTCGGGCGTTGCGCGGCACGTCTCTCCGTACAAGTCGTATGTGACATCGGTCGCGAGAGTTCTGGGGGAGGAATGCACCCTGATGCAGTGACTGCCGCCGAGGTTTGTGCTCCTTTCCTCGGCTGCATCGCTCTGCTCGCCAATCTCAATTTTATGCCTGGCATCCTTTAACAATCGACCGCTTTGCCGGCACTCAAAGTTGTAAATCGATCTTAGAGCACTTCGGAAGAATGTCTGTGCCGGCGCGATTAAACGGATCGCCAAAATCAGAGAGTGGCGCTTCGTTGCAGTTTGACTGCGCTCCGATCTAGTCGATGAAGATGATGCGTGTCCGGACGAGATCGCGTCCCAGAACCGTCAAGTTCGTGTCGGAATGGCTAAGGGGTTGTCGCAGATCGCGTACCTTTGCCGTCTCACGTTGATGTTAGTCGGTGAGATGAGCGACAAATCGGCGACGCTGAAGCCGGAGCGCCAGTGATTTCCGTTCGTGATAGACTTCGTGAAAAGTGCGGTCAAAGGCGCAACAAGACTGTGTAACACCGCCTCGACAGTCACTTGAAAATACATTATATATCAACTATTTGCGGTCAGCGAATCCTTTCCTGGGCATCATCAACTTCTTGATGTGCAGCAATTCAAAGAAGTCATGCTCTTTCAGAGTGTTGCGCTGGCCCCGACTGTGTAACAATGGGGTGTAACATTGCTGTTCAGGGTTGTTCGGCGATGCGCCGGACGGGTCTCGCTTTCCTGCGGGCATTTAGCTGGCTATTCCGCTCGGTGATGATTTCGTTTTTGTGACGCCTAGCGAGAGCGCAGGCCGTTCGATTTCCCCTCCGCACCCCAGACAGAGCCCCCCGAAGCGAAGTCGCGCGTGGAGTCGCCGTGGCCAATCTAGAGGGTGTTTGGCAGGCCGTCCGCGATGACGCTCCCATGCATCCGACCCACCGCCAGGCGACAGCCTTAGCAGGCGAACTCTAGCGTCTGGGCGGACAGCGAGAGCCGCGCCCGGAGTGTCGCCATGGTTCACGCGCCCGGTGTCGGCTGGACGCCGGACACTGAGATTCACGAGGAGCAGGAAGCTCACTGGACGGCCGTAACGGAGATGTGGGAGAGGGTCGGCCAAACAATTAGAGAAGCTGCTCGGGCCCATCGTGGACCGCCTCTTGCTGACCAAGGGCATCCGCGGCGTGGACAGCGAATCGCGCGCTCTGTTGCTCACCGCCTTTTGATGGCGCTGAGCGACGCGTTCGCAAGCCGGCACCGCAACGCTGGCGGAGACTATTCGTCCGACCCCAAGGCCGGCCTTTGGCGCCCGTGGAAGCGACCACGGACACGTGCCAAGCGCTTGATGCAACGTGGGCTCGATCCGGGGTGGGCATGGCAGTCGGCCTTCAACGGTCGCGGCCCATGGTGGAATGCCGGCGCCAGCCACATGAACGATGCTTATCGCACCGCCTTCTTCGTGCACCTCGGTCTGCTGTTCCTCATTGGACTGCACCGCCATGTCAATCGTGCTTGACGAACCGCCGTATACGGGTCCGTACGTACGGTGGTGTGGGAGGGGGAGGCCGCGAGGCTTGCTCCTACCCGATCGCTTGGTTATGAGTGACAGCACGGGATCATTCATTTTAACGTCATTGCGGGACGCCGGGTTCTTGCGCCGCATCTGTTCTCATTCGGCAAGACATGATGCCGGTGCTGTTAATCCTACCTGTCTATTGAAGGCTTTGGCGTTGTGTTCGTACGGGTGGGTAGTATTGGATACTCGATCTTAGGTAGCCGCCCGGTAAGCGAATTCAGAAACGCCACAATGTCGTTTTCTTCCCCGTCGCTAAGCTTGGCGCCGAGCTGGATTTCACTCATCAGGGCAACAGCTTGCTTTAGGCTCCAAACCTGGCCCGAATGGAAGTAAGGGGCTCGCAAAGCAACGTTCCGCAACGGCGCCGCGCGGAAGACATATTCGTCGCCGACCGCCTTGGTGACCGCGAATCGGCCCTTATCGGCTTTCGGAAGCAGGGTTGCGTCCGGCTTCTTCATCACGCCGAACTGGAAGTAGGCCTGTCCACCGACATTGATTCCATTGTGGCAAGAGGAGCATCCCTTCTCCATAAACAGCGCCAACCCTGACTTCTGCTGATCATCGAGAGCATGTGTATTGCCCTCCAAATACTGATCGAACGGGGCCGCAGGTGTGATGAGGGTGGCTTCAAAAGCCTCGATTGCCTTCGCAAAGTTTTCAAAGCTGACCGGGCTCGCCTCGTTCGGGAAAGCATTTTTGAACAAGACGACATAGCTGGCCATTGAGTTCAAAGTGTCGAGCACATGATCCGGAGTCGCATTCATTTCGGCACTCGCCTGCACAGGGCCAGTTGCTTGCGCCTTGAGGTCCGCGGCGCGTCCGTCCCAGAATTGCGCCGCATTGAACACCGCGTTGTAGACGGTTGGGGCCCGACGTAGGCCGACCTTCCAGCCGTGACCGACTGAGGTCGGACCGGCATCGACTCCGCCGCTGGCGAGATTGTGGCACGTATTGCAGCTAATGATCTCGCTTGCCGATAGCCGCGGATCGAAGAACAGAATCTTGCCAAGCTCGACCTTTTCATGCGTGACTGGATTGTCCTTTACCGCAGGAATGACTGAGGGAATCGGATGGAAGATCTGCCTGGCAGTTCTCATCAGATCATCGTCCGCGCTAGCTCCTGACGGCATCAGCAGCCCAATCGCCAAGACAGATGCTTCAGCGACAAGGCGAAGCTCCCGGATCGATTTGTTCATACACCCGCCTCATCAGTTCTGATTGAATCAAGGAAACAGTCGAGAGCGATGCCACACTCTGTTCCCTCAACGGGCCGGCGCAGCATGCACCGGATCCTGTGAAGCGAGGCTGCATCAATGTTCGATTTCGAGGTGCTCGCTGCCGGCGCTCGCCCAAGAGGCTTTAAGCCGTTATTTGATTCGCGAGTTCGCTTTGAGCTTAGATCACGACCTTGGTAGATCAGACTAGCGCCTCAACCTTCGGAATGACGACCGATCTGACAACAACAAGCGTGCCGAAAAAGGATAATCTGTCCGGTGGCCGCATCGGTTCTCCATTGAGCGATTGGGTGGCCAATACGCTCCAGCGAAGTTGATCTATCCGTGTTGCACCGCTGGTCGCGCTCAGCGCTCACGGTGCCGCTGGACAATAGCAACCCCCATGCCAGTTGCATCTGACATGCAAGCTGCTGATTTAGCTACCAAACGAATCCGGGCTACCGAACAACGTCGGATGTCTTGTTTTGATGAATACATACAGTGTCACAGATGCGACAAGCGCCAGTCCCGGCTAGACATCATCGCACAGAAAGCTTTGTGATGAGATCCAATCGCCAGGCTTGCCGGCCACACGTGCGACGGCGGTACAAAGATCTACGCTGGCCTACGGCGAGACACTGAGCCGAGGCGCCCGGCGGTGCGCATCGCTCACGATTTCGCCTCGCCCTGCCAACTGAAGGCTCTCCGACCTCATATCCGGGCCGGCTCTTTGCGCGCCGCCGCCGAAATCCCGCTCGTTTGTAACAGACGAGCCCCGAAGCCTGACATGGCTTGTCTGGGTTCGCTGGCATGGCAGTTGCGGTGTCAAAACTGTTACCCAGAGTATGACGGTACGACCGTCCGATTTACTCGGATACTCTCATTCGACACCAGCGTAAGTCCCGGCCTGACACCTGATCGGGCCGCCTGTGGGTTGGGATAAAAACCATTTCGACCCACTCACGGCCGAGTGGCAGCTCTTGAAATCCTGCGCGCTGATCGCAAAAATCGCAGAACTTCTGCAGAAGCAATTGTCACTTCGTGCTCTTGCGTTGAAAAGACTTCGGTACAAGAGGACATGTTGGTAGGAGATCTTTACATCATGTCCGCAGATGGCACGTCGTGAGATCTCATCGGCATCTTACCGAGGGAACGACGTGATTGACCAGTTGTCCATGGCTGGTTCAAGTTAGAAATGGTGTCCGTGATGGCTTCAATTGACGATCGATTGAATGAGATCCGAAACGTGCGGAATGACATTTGGCGCTGTCGAAGAAAGCTTAAAAGCGAGCTAAGTGATCTCGAGCGTAAGGTTCTCGAAGATCGCCTGCTTGAGCGGCAATCTGCCTTTGAACGGCTCCTAGCGACCACGTTTCCTTTTGCATTGACACTGTCAAGCAAAATTCGGGACCTGCCGCGGGTCATTGGCGCGCAAAATGGCGTCGGCTCATAGAACGCATGCGCGTCAGAAACGTAGGCTCCGTCGCCGCGGACCGCCGCGCTCATCATGGCCGCCGCTGAATTGAAATGCGCCGGTCCTCGGCCTTGGTTCACCGATGTGCTGGTCCGCGGCGCACCGTGAGCGTCGATAATGAAACCGTTCGGGCCGCCCATCCAGGACCACGGCTGGGGGACACCGATTGCGCCGTTGTCTGCGAAACCGCGCTCACCATGAGTAGCTTTCATCCGACAGAGCGATCGAAGAAGCTTGAATCGGCCGTAGCGTCAGATTGTACAGAGCACGCGAACGATACTCCAGACTAGGTGTGGCCGAATGAGAAGACCCGTTATCGCTTTTGTATTATGTTCCGCTCTCGCGTTGCTCGGGCTAAGCACGGGCGCGGTTGCGGACACAAGGCGGTACGCGTGCACGATCACTGCCGCCGATAGGGAGCCGGCCGGAGTTCGGAACGAGCGGGTCATTCTCACGGTTCAATATGGCTGCCGGATCGCGGATGGTCTCTCGAGGGACGCGGGGATTACAGCAGTGTCGGTCAGCGAGTGGGCTGCTGATAAAGGAACGTACCTAGCGTCCCTGGAATTGCACCGCGCGCTGGAGGGAGTTGCAATTGGGCAACTCTCCGAGGCGACCGGCTTCTCTAGCATGGAAGGCGAGCAAGGCATTGCGGTCGCAACTTCCGGCACGACAGTATTCAAGTTCGCATCTGGCTCATTGGCAGCCCTTTCAGGGAAGACCCTTAAATTCACCACCAAACTTACTGGCCTACGTAGCTTCGAATTGGAGTTCACGGATTGGCCAGAATCTCTTTTTTGGAAGTGACTCGTGTCTCACGCTGATTTCCGCGACCGCTCGGGCGGACGAGCCACTGTCGACTCTTAACTCCACACGATGAATGCCGCTCCGGCCTGTGTGCCGTCCTCAAAGACGAGCACACCGCAACAAAGGTTGAGCCCAAACTCCGAAGGCACTTAAAGGCGCTAGACTACTTCCCAGCGCACATTAGGTCGACGCAGTCTGAATTCAGAGTCGGCCGGTCGGCGGAAAACTGCAAGGTCGAACGGATCAGCGCTTGACTTGTTAGGCTGCCATTGATTCATTCCTATGAATCATTCGTGAGCGAACCGTTAAAGCGCGCGACAAGCTCGTTGGCAAGCTGCCGGCCACCGGCGAGTTGCTGCGCGGTTCGTAGCTGGAGCGCACCGTCCGACATACCAAAGGCTGTTCTAAATGCGCGCGCGGCGAAGGGCACCAGGTGTTCGTGCTCACCGTGACATACGCCGGCGGCCGCACGCAGCAGTTCAGCGTACGTCACGAACGGGTCGCCGAGGTTCGTCGCTGGCTCGACAAATATCAGAAGCTGAAGCAGGCGATCGAGGGCATCTGCCAACTCAATCATGAGCTGCTACGTCCAGAGCCGCATCGAAGGCGCGCGGGGCGGCGAGATGATTGAGATGCGGCGGGCGCAACTCAGCTTTGGCGATGGGCTGATCGCCTAGCAAGTGAGTGATCTTCGCGAAGAGTGGATGCAGCACGCCGATCAGATGCTGGCGAACGAGCAGATCGTGGCCGCGGTGCACGAAGCACTAAAGCGTTAGCCGATCAGGTTGCAAGTATCCCGCGGCAGTGAAGTAGTTTGAGGATTCTGCGGGCGTGTAAGTGTCGATGATGCGCCCGACGGCATCCCAG
>NZ_JADPKD010000080.1:0-39479 GCF_023073735.1 Bradyrhizobium sp. 160 | reverse complement strand
CGGTTTTGGTCCACGGCATGGTGTCCTCCCTCGAATCTTTGCAAATCCGAAGGAATCACAAGCCGGCCAAAACCGCTCACCCTTTTTCGGTCAGGCTCTGAGGACGCCGTAAAAGGAAGGCCTGACAGAAGACCGCATCGTGCACACGCCGAACGGGTCAGAAACTTCTTGCATCACGGGTGGCAACGACAGAAGGCTCTACACGAAGTACCGTCAGCCCGCCAGTGGCCGCCGCCAAGGAGTCGTTTAGTCCGTCAACCGCGTATCGGACCGAGAACAACCCCGCCTACCATCGCAGAAGAAGGGTGGGCGCGGCCGTCGCCGGCCGGACCGGTTGGCCGATGTGTTTTGAGTCAGAAGTGGTGCCGATGCTCGAGGCAGCCCGATATCACCGATGCGCAGTGGCTGCAGCGGCTCCATTCGTTTGGGCTGTCGCGAGCCAGCTTTCGGCCCAAAGTACAGATTGCGGAGCCGCGATCCTACGTGCGCCAGCGCGAGCGTCTGATTGGGTACGCGGCCTCCCACATCAAGCATATGCACAACGCCTTGACGGAGATAAATCTTCAACTCCACCAGGTCTCGCCGACATCACCGGCGCCACCGGCTGCGCCTCATCCGCGCGATCCTTGCCGGCGAGCGCGATCCTGAGGCGCTGGCGTGCTTGCGCCATTACAGTTGCCACGCTAGTGCGGAGACGATCGTGAAGGCGCTCACCGGAGGCTATCGCGCCGAGCGTCTGTTTGCGCTCGAGCAGGCACTTGCGCTTTAGGACGCCTACCACGAGAAAGCATCTGTCTGCGACGCCCGGGATCGAAGCCGTGTTGAAGGCGCGTCGGAATCGAACCGATCAGGCGAACGCTCTAGCTTACGAACGTCCGCGTGGCGCTGTTCCGTTGGTCGGAAAGGACGTCACCACGCTCGACGGCCTCGGTCCTTACCTCTCGCTGAAGCTGATCGCTGAATGGGGCGACGACCTCTCCTCGTGGCGAAGTGCAAAGCATTGTACCTCTTGGCTGGACTGGCGCCGAACAACAAGGTCTCCGGCGGCAGAATGCTCTCGTCCGAACGCGCGGATCCGGCGGTAGGGCGGCGGCACTTCTGCGCCTTGCTGCCGTGACCGTGGGCCGTACAGACACCGCGCTCGGCAGCTTTTACAGGCGACTTTCATCGCGTATCGGCAAGGCCAAGGCAGTGACCGCCACGGCCGGCAAGATCGCAGTTCTGTTCTACAATGCTGTGCGATACGGACGGACTATGTCGATCCAAGGGCCTCGTCCTACGAGACGCGTTACCCAACGCGAGTGGTCAACAATTCGCATGGGCGTGCCAAGGCATTGGCCTTTGTTCTCCAACCCTTGGAGCCGCAAGTCGGTGCTCTCGTTTCTTAGGAATCATTCTCCAGCGTCAACTCCCTGCTCTTGGCATTTAGTGACTTCACATCGACCGCGGGCGCAACCGTCGCCGAGCTCCCCGCGCCGAACACGTCAGAAGCCCAAGCCTCAAGCTGAGCTTTCCAGGCCGTCACCGGATGGGGTGGACGTCGAAGTGCTCGGCCAATTGGGCTATCGTCCGGTCGCACTTGACGGCGGCACGCGCCACCTTCGCCTTGAAAGCCGGGCTGTGGTTCTGCGCGGTTCGTCTGTTCTTGGTCTCTCCTGTTCGCGGCCATCATCGCCGCTTTCAGGCAGAAACTCCAATTATCGACCTGTTCAAATTCCGGACCCGGCTTCTCAGAAGAGTGGCGCCAGGTGCTTGGGGTGCGCCTCGAGTGCAGCGCGCGTTCTTCCGCCGCCGTTTGCCAAGTGGCGGCTTCGCCCTGACGACCTGGCACATACCGAGTTTCTCGACGCCGTGCTGTCGAGCGGCGCTGAAGGTGCAAGCCTCCGTCCCTGAAAAGGTAGGTACCCATCCGCACCTTACCCGCAAAACTGGCCTTTCAGACCACCGTCTGAGACGACGACGGCGTAGCGACCTAACTCGGAACGCCTGCGGCCTGCATGGGCTCGGTAAGGCGTGCCTTCAGGTCGTCCAAATGGTCCTCGGCATAGGACTGCACTTTCGAGATCGCCGTATCGAGGCCGAACTGCACGGTCTGTTCGAGCATCTCCTTTGCGAGGCCCTCGCGCAGCGCGAATTTGACCTCGGGCCCAGCGACAAAGCTAATGGCCTGCCCCGCAAGATTAAGGCCAGCCTCTTTCAGGGCCTGTTTCATATCACCCCCACTAATGCCCGTATGCAGAAGGCTCAATGCTTGCGACTCGAGCTCGAGCACCATCGATACGCCATCGGCCAACTCGCCCAGTCCCGGAATGACGCCGAGCAGGCCTACTGCCGTGGCCTCCCAGTCGAGCACCTTCGAGCCCACCTTGGCTACGTCATCGACCGCATGCATGAGGACCCCGCCATTCTTCTTCGGAGACGCGACATCGGGTTGGTCGGATACCCCCATCACCATATCTGTGACTGCATTTTGTTCAGCGGCGGTCTTGGGGACATGGGTCTTGATCTGCTGAACGGTATGGTTCGCAAGTGACATGTTGCTATAGAAGTGCCTGAAGTCGTTGTTGCTGATATTACCAGAGTCGACCGTATGCCCGCCGCCTAAGTCGAAGAACTCCTGATGGGTTTTGTAACCCGTAATCGAATTGTTTAGCAAACGGAACAAGAGCGGGTCCGAGAGCAGTTGCGATGCCGCTTCTCGTATCTTCGGGTCGAGAGTCTTGTCATCCACCATACTCGCCAACTTGTGTCGTGTCAGGTCGCCGTCCCCGAAGAAGGCATTCTGATTCTTGTTGATCGTGTCGAGCGTGTTCAGCTCGCTTTGCGTGGAATTCATCGACGACGAGGCGACTTGCAAGAAGTCTTCCTTGTGGATTTTATCAGTCGCACCACCGCACAACTGCTTCCAGGCGTCCGGGTGATCGAGGAAGTGTTGAGCCGCCGCGATCAGCTGAGGCGGACACTTACCGATGTCGGCGTTGCCGTCGACGATCCGCTTGAAATCGTCCAGGCTCAAACTCTTGGGCAGGTAGTCAGAATACTTGTAAAACTCGCGCAATGCATCATTCAAGGTCATGTCCGACGGTTGTCCATTCGAGGTGCCGTCGGATGGAATATAGTTCTGCTCGTAGCTATGCGCTTGCTGCTCCTGGAATGTAGCAACCTGCGAATGGCTGGCGGAAAACTCTGACAGATCCTTGGCCTTGATCTTGCCGCCGCAGCGGCCGTCCCCCTGGGAGCCAATCGCATAGAAGAGCTCTGGATCGCGTCGCAATCCGTCGATCGCCTCCTTCAGATCCGGGGGCGTCGAGGGATCGCTGGCCTTGGCTGCCAGCGAGTCCCAGCTGAGTGGGCATTGGTCCTTGTGCCGGTTCAGCACTGCCACGATCTGCAACTCGGCATTGGTCAGCGTGCCGCCGTCCCACGTGATCCTAGAGCTTGGCACCGGAGTGCTCGGAACGTCTGGCGATGGAGCAGCCGTCGCCGATGCGTCTGCACTAGGGGAGTCAACCGACGAGGAATCGACCGAGGAGGAATCGACCGAGGAAGAAAAAAACGGATCCTTCATCACCGCCTCGATCGCCGCCTTCGCGTGCGCTGACAACTGGTCCAGCGAATCCTGCGGGATCTGTAGCTCTGATTGCAGCAGATCCGGCGGCGTGGAGGGAACGTCGGATTTCTCTTCCCGCGAGCAGATGGACACCATTGCCTCGAACATCGAAGGTTCGCCTTGCCGAATCTGGCCGGGGGTCTGCGCGGATGATCCCAAGGCCGACGAACGAGCTGGATCTGCACTGGCGGGCAGCGAAATGCTGTTGAGCTGCATTAGGTTCATTCCATTCCATTGCGGTAAATACTTGACGTCGGCGTCGTAAGATCGAGCTTTCATATTAAGGGGGCGAGCTTTCGAGAAGCTGACGACTTTTAGACGGAGCAGGACGAGCCAATGTCGGTCGTCTTAACATCCCGGAGAGGCGTCATCGTGCTCATGAAACTCATCTCCGGCTCAGAGCATGTGCAAGCACGACGCTGTTCTGACGCTTTCGCAAAGCAGGTGCCTGCGGTCGTCAGTCCCGAGTGACGATCGCTGTGGAGCCACGAAACAACATCACCGCCGATTCCCGCGGCAGCATTTCCAACTGCGCGCGGTTTTGCCTCTGACTTGCCATCACACCATTGCTGATCGAGCAATGTGATGAGGTGCGTTCGGCAGGCGCCGCGATCTGGCGCTCGTCGGCATAATGTAGAGATTGAAAGTGGGGCCGAGAAATTCGCGCGGTGGCAGTCGCGGCATGTACCTGCGAATGCGCTCTCTCAGCTGGGTTGACGTTGACGATAGTGAGGTTGTTCTCATTCTCGTCAGCTTCTCGACAGCTAGTCCCAGTAGCGTAAGCAATGTGAATCGCTCGGTGGTGATACCACCGTTTTGGCGGAACTGAAGTGAGAGGCACCAGATGGCCGGGGCAATCGAAGGCGTCATCCATACCAATTCTGACAGTGGCAGCTCGCAGTCGGTAACTGATCGTCAGAAGTTCGAATCGGCTTTCGGTTCGGTTCTTGCCAGCGTCGCGATGCAGGCGATGGAGCGAAACATGTCAAATCTTCGCGAAGCTATAGCTGAAACAGAAGAGGATACCTGACGCCGGTTCTTCGACGTCAGTGGAGTGTTGCCATTGATGGCGGCAAAAAAACGGAAGGTGAAGCGATATGACCAAAACAAGTTCTACTAGCTCTTCTACTGGTGGTACCCACGACACCCATGACAGCAAGGCAAATAGCAAGACTGATAGCAAGACTGATAGCAAGTCCACGAGTTCCAGCGTCGGTAGCTCGGCGGCCGATAACGTTGGTGGGACGGGTACTTTCGAGAAACTGATCGACGAATTGAAGGCGGTTAACCAGCAGGCCATGGTGCAGGACATACGGTTGCGTGCACTGACGACCGAGCTCTCGAGTGAGAGGAAGGCGGCCAGCGAGCGCGTCAACGGATAACGGTAAAAGGCGGGGCGAATCGTCGCTCCGCCTTTCCCGTCATCGGGTGATGTGAGTGGTGCGGCCTAGGAATGAATCGTGCGACCAATCGCCCTGCCGTGCTCGTCATGGTTCGGAGAATTGTCCGTGAATGAGGCCGCCTCCTTACATTTCGAGGTACTGTCGGGACCTTATGTCGGGCTAAGCGGGAAGGCGGCTGCCGGAACGAGCCTTATCGGTAGCGGCCTCGACGCGGATATGGTTTTCGTCGAACAAGGGCTTGAGCCGCATCACCTACGTATCACCCTCGTTGGCAATTCAATCGAGCTTGAGGCTCTTGCAGCCGTAAGCACCCCAGAGGGCGAAGGGGATATTGCCGCAGGTGAACGTGTTGTTCTTTTTCTTCCCGCCGTCATTCGTGCGGGCGCCATGTCTATTCGCTGGTCGATGCAGAATGCAGTTGAGGCTCGGTCGATCAGCCTCTCGCGCGTTTGGATCTCAGCTCTCGCCCTCGTGCTCCTCAGCTTTCTTGGTGTAGGCGGTCTCTCCACCATTTTCTTCAAAGCCACCGGAAGTGCACCGACCGGCATTGCGCCGCCTGCCGCAGAACTTGTACCCAAGCTGGGCACGAACCGGCCTGACGATCGGCGAGCTCAGGCTGCAGCCGAAGTGCTGAAACAGGAAATTGATAAGGCGGGCCTGCTCGATATCAGGGTTGGTTCGGGGCCGGGTTTTGTTAGCGCTGAGGGAAAAGTCACGCCTGCAACCGTTGCGAAATGGCAGGAGCTCCAGCAATGGTTCGATGGTCGTACATACGGTGCGGTCACACTGGTGAACGGAGTGATCGTCAAGGAGGAAAAGCAGCCATCCTCAATCGCGATCGAAGCTGTTTCGCGCGGATCCCAGCCCTATCTGCTTGTCGGTGGGCAGAAGTATTTCGTCGGCGCTCTCTTGGCCGAGGGATGGGCGGTCACTCGAATCGAGGATGGGCGTGTGCTGCTAAGCCGCAATGGCCGCGTTGTTGCCGTTCCGTATTAGGCTTTCCTGGCCCGAAGGAAGGATAAGGAGATCGTCATGTCAAAGGTTTCCCGCTACGATGTCGGGCCTGGCACTGCTTCGCAGACACTCAGCGAGGACCATCATGAACCAGTGATAGGGCCGACCATCCAACCCATTAAAGGTGAGGCGGACGGTGCTCGTGCAAATGGCGAGAAGGAGCGTGCGTCGATCTGGGGCGAGCTGAACACGCCTTCTATGTCGCTGGATGTAGCGATCGAAGCCGCATCGGAGGCCAAAGATATTGATGCAGTCTGGCGTGTCAGTCTCAACGAGATGCGCACTCGCATTTATGAGATCGAGCAGCCCGCTGGGGTGGGATCGCTCTACGGGCGCGATATCGCGCACGATCTACTCTCCTTCGTCACTCCAAGCCTACGTCATCCGGACATGCTGCGGGCAGAGCGGTATAGCATTGTTCTGGAACGTCTCGTCCATAAACTGGCGGCCGCGCCTGCGGATTCGATGGCGGGGGACGGTATCGTCGTCCTACGGCAGGGACTGCACTGGCTAGCGCTGCTCCGCCAGAATCGGAATAGCTTGATCGAAGCCTAACAATGTTCAACTCCGATGGAGCGCAACGGACGACCAACGTTTCCGAATCCGATAACGTCTCACTGAGTTCCGGGCATGAGCGCGATTTGCTCTGTAC
Organism: Bradyrhizobium sp. 160; assembly: GCF_023073735.1. Classification (NCBI taxonomy): domain Bacteria; kingdom Pseudomonadati; phylum Pseudomonadota; class Alphaproteobacteria; order Hyphomicrobiales; family Nitrobacteraceae; genus Bradyrhizobium; species Bradyrhizobium sp. 160. The sequence goes on along the minus strand of NZ_JADPKD010000080.1, from coordinate 32,800 downwards.
ACTTTCCTATCTTCACCTTGCATGTGGGCAGAGCGCAGAATGCGTGGCTCTCTTGCGACTCATCGTCGGCAACGACTCGCGAGATGTCGATCTATTACGGATTCTCGCCTATGCCCTCATCTTGGAAGGCCTCGGAGGTGAGGCGTTGCAGGTCCTAGATAGACTGAACGCACTTGATGACGAACCCTCGGCGCGTATCTCTTTGATGCTGTTGCGTAGCCACGCCCTGCGGCGGGCCGGCCTCATAGACGAGGCGCTCGCCGCTTTCCAACGCTATGTCTCGTTGCGTGAGAGCACTGGCCTGATCAATCAACGATCGGAAGGTCCCCATGACCAGCGTCCTGCGTAAGATCATTGCGCGCGCGTCGGCCAGCTCCGATTTGATGGTCGCGTTGATGCTGCTTCTGACGGTCGGCATGATGATCATGCCGATCCCGATAGTGGCGATTGATACGCTCGTCGGCTTCAATCTGGGCTTGGCCATATTGCTGCTGATGGTCGCTCTCTATATTAGCACTCCACTTGATTTCTCGTCCTTGCCGAGCGTCATTCTGATTTCCACGGTATTCCGTCTGGCGCTCACCGTCTCAACGACGCGGCTGATCTTGGCTGAGGGGGATGCGGGCAGCATCATTCGCACATTCGGTGATTTCGTCATATCGGGAAATATCGTCGTCGGCATTGTCATATTTTTAGTCGTGACCATGGTGCAGTTCATCGTCGTGGCCAAGGGGGCTGAACGCGTGGCCGAGGTGGCGGCGCGGTTCACGCTCGATGCTCTGCCAGGCAAGCAGATGGGAATCGATGCGGAATTGCGCAATGGCCATATCGATCAGAATGAAGCCCGCAGCCGGCGCGCTACATTGGAGAAAGAAAGTCAGCTTTACGGGGCTATGGATGGCGCCATGAAATTCGTGAAGGGCGACGCCATCGCAGGATTGGTGGTTATCTGCGTCAACATGCTGGGCGGGATCACCATCGGCCTGCTCTCCAAGGGAATGTCTTTCCAGGCGGCGCTGCATCAATATACCCTGCTGACCATAGGTGATGCGTTAATCTCACAAATTCCCTCGCTGCTGCTCTCGATTACAGCTGCGACAATCATCACTCGAGTAAATGGGGTTGTAAGGCTCAATCTTGGGACCGACATCGTTAACCAGCTCACAGCAAACTCGCACGCATTGCGGCTGTCTGCCGGCGTACTCGTTGTAATGGGGGCTATTCCGGGTTTTCCGCTCCCTGTCTTTCTCGTCTTGGCTGCAGTCTTTGCGGCAGCGAGCTTTGCCGACGGTGCGACCCAAAGCGGCAAGAAAAGCGCTGATATCTCTCGCCCGGCTCCCACACAGTCTAACAAGGATATCGTGCCTGCGGAGGCGCTTCCCATCGCATTGTTCCTTGCGTCAAGTCTGACACGGGCGATCGACAAAGAGGAATTGCAACAGCACATTGCACGCGTTTCGGGACTGATCTCGTCTGATCTCGGCATCACAATTCCGCGCATCCCCATCGAGGTCGACGAGCGCTTGCCAGACTTGCAGTACAGGGTGGATGTCGAGGGCGTGCCCGTCGAGCAGGAGTTAATTGATCCAACGCAGCTCGCACTCCGCGACGATCCGGCCAACATTGAATTGAGTGGCATCCCGTTTCGGCATGACCGGGAGACGGATCAAATCTGGATTGAACAGAGCAATGCACCGGCTCTCAAAGCAGCCGGCATCGGGCACCACCGTCCCATTGAAATCCTGGCCTTACGCGTCCATTCGGCGTTGACCCGCTATGCACAGTGCTTGGTCGGTATCCAGGAGACGCGCCAGTTGCTGGCTCGCATGGAGACGGAATATTCCGATCTGGTCAAGGAGGTGTTGCGTACGACGCCGATCCCTAAAGTAGCCGACGTCTTGCGGCGCCTCCTGGAGGAGGGTATTCCGATCCGGAACACACGGCTGGTCTTGGAAGCATTGGCCGAATGGAGCGGACGTGAACAAAACGTCGTCTTGCTCACGGAACATGTTCGCTCCGGTCTGAGACGGCAAATCTGCCACCGGTATGCCAACGCACACCGCGTCGTTCCGGTCTTTATCATCGAACGTCAAACCGAGGATATCGTGCGCAGCGCGGTTCGAGAGACTGCCAAAGGACCCTACCTGGTTTTGAGCGACGAGCAAAGCGAGGCGCTGCTTTCAAAAATGCGTCAGATCCATTCGAACGTAGTTCGGGGGCAGATCCGGCCCGTTATCCTTGCTTCGATGGATATACGACGCTTTGTCCGCGGCTTTCTCACCCGTAATGGGATCGATCTTGCTGTTCTATCCTATCAGGACCTTGCCTCGGACTTCACAATCCAGCCTGTTGGATCCATTACACTCGCAGCTGCAAAGGACGACGACGCGCCGTCCGAGGAACTCAGCAACACGTTCCTTGCAGCCGATTCACAGGCGCAGCAGTCAATCCAAGAAGGACCGCATGAATTCACCTCGTAAGTCAGTGCGGTGGCGCTTGGGTTCATTTTGTGTGCTTTCGTGCTCGGCTCTCTTCGCTACTCTGGGGCTCTGCAGTTGCGCTAGCTGGGATAGACCAGCTCTTCAAATGCAAGAGCCGCCGGCGCCAAAGTTGCTCGGCGCCAAAGATATCGATCCAGCTATGCGCGAACGCATTGAGTGCGCGATCGGCCGGACTCCTGACCAGGAGCTTTGCGCGACGCGTTGAAGCAAAAATGCTCGGAAGATCAATGCAGCGGATCGGTGTTGCGTGTCGATGCGAAAGCGCCTCGCATTGAGTGCTCGCCAACGTCTGCCTGGACCTGCGATTAATATGCGCTCAAGACTAAATGCGTTAACTCGACAACGTGGGACGCTTGGTGAGACACAACCGCAATACAAGCAATGGCGACAGCGCAGCGTATTCCGATTGCGCGGACCAAATCACGTGGTCCGCAACGATCGGTGCGAGATATCGCGCAATGCAAGCACCCGCCCGCTGCGCTGGCGTGCCGCCCTACAGAAGTGACCCGGCATAGCTAATAGTAGCGGACGTATTGGTTCTGTTGTCTCGATTACCAACTAGGTGAGCAGGGCCTTTTTGGGAACCCCCCGTGGATGCTAAGTGCGGCAGGGAACTGCTGCGGCATAAGAGATGTGATACAGTTTGATTTGCGACGCGCCTCTCTTGCGCTAGCCCCGTCGCGTGCGGCAAGCGTGGTGCTTGGAAAAGGGGTGTCGAAACCCGCTCGTAAGATCCCTGTGTTCGTCTCCTGGCTTGCTCGTGGGCAGGAAGTCTCACGTCACGCGTTACCCGGCATAGCACTCAGCGTGAACTCCAATTGATCGGCTGATTGGGGTTTTCCTGCATACGCCATGGCCGATACCAGGTGTGATGCAGGGATTTGCCGCATCGTTATGCCGCCGAGCGACTCGGCACCCGCTGGGCTCGTCAGGAGGTACAAAGGAAATTCCGAACGCCTATGCGATGAGCCAGTCAACCAGTCCTCGTCTCACCCCGGATGGAACAGCCTGATTGCCTGGCGGCAGATTACGTAAGCGATGGCGGCAGCCGGTCGATGTTGCGAAAGGTGGCAATAACTTGCGCGCACCATCTGGGCCCTGCTGGTCAGAGGCGGCATCTATCATGCGCCGCCTGCAATGCTGAAAACCTAATCTTCAGAACTCTCCGGCGGAAGAAAGCTGCCAAGGAGGCAAATCTGGACGGACCCCGAATGACGACATTCCCGGTGTTCTTGGAGTTCGGGCGGTAGAGTGTCGGGCAGGCTGGTCAGCATGCGCTTCTTCGGCGTATCCTGGGTCACTGAGTACGACCTCAGCACGGCTGAGATGCGGGTGCGCGACGAGGAGGAGACGGGGTTGGCCGACTATCTGGCAACTCGGTGGCAACCCTGGGAGACGGTCAGCGAGCGGGTATAGTAGCCGGAGCGATAGCCCAGCCGCGCCTCGCCGCGCCCAGCGCCTCCGCCATCGCGGCTTCGATAGCTTCCTGCACCGCACCCCGGATCAGGGGGTTCAGGATCCCTGTCCGACGCAATAAGCTGTTTGACGGCAGAGCCATCCGTCCTAATCTTCGTCACGGTCGTGATGGTCCTTGCTCCGCTATGGGCGGTGATCTTCGCAAATACCGGATTTACCGTGACCGCTTCAGCCGCTCAGGTTTTGCAGAACCTCCCGCACACTACCACCGGACATCCGGATACTGGTGGACAAGGTGGCGCAGCAGCAATTCTCGTGTTCTGGAGCCGATTTACGACACGTACGTCTCGCCGTGCTTGTGCGGCGTCTGACCGGACGATCGGTCCAGGCTCCTTGCACAACCCGCGTAACGGCTGATTGAGCTGTATCATCTTGGGCCCGGCCCTTGCGCAGGCAAGGCACCCTCCTGGCGCGGCATGTCTGAAGAGTAGGGGCCTTCAGTTCGCCCATCCCGAACGATCGACGCGGAGGCGCCCCGATATAACATCAGCACAGATTCCCGGGACGGCATCTCGACGGAGCGAGGTCGCGCCTGCGCCTCCGCCACAAGACCATTGAGCGTCTGATCCACGAGTGCGATGAACCGTGGTGGACCGGACGCAAGGACTAGGCCATTTCCCGGAGCCGATCTCATGATGTAGCGTTCGTCGGAAATGGCGAGCGCATCGAGGGTTGCCTTGAGCGCGTCGCAGCTGATTGAAGTTAAGACAAGCAGACGAGTTTGCGCTTCCTTTGCGGTAGAGACGTAAAGCACGAGCCCATCGTAATACCATTGAAGATTGTAGAGTTGAGTCAGATGATCAAGGAAGGCGCGCGGTGGCAGGTCCGGCATGTGCCCGCGGATCCGACCCTTCACCTCGGCGCTGATGGTGACTTTAATATTGAGGTTGTTGCCGAATTCCTGCAGCGCGGCAGAAAGCTCCTGATCCAGAACCGTATACCGATAAGGGGTCGAGGGCAGCGACAGGGGAGCGCCGCGCGCGATCTGTGTTCCGCCGGAAATGAAAACGGCGACACACAGAACTCCGTTCAAAACGTGCGGGATTATGGATCGGATGAGCATTCATGGTTCTCGTTGACTTAAACTAACAGGAGTACGTTCGGTACGTGAACGCGAAACGTGATCTTTAGATGGCGATGTGCGGGCGAACTCGTCAGCTTGTCGTCAGCTGGCCTGTCTAGGACATTGAGCCGCTAATCGGCTTGAACGGCTGGTCGTATCACATCTCGATGAGAGCGAGTCTTTCCATGATGATGTTAGGCGCTGCGCCGATCTCTCACAATCTAGAAGGCCTGTCCAAGGCCTGTTCGGCAACAGCGGTCGACGAGCAGGTCCAGTTTCAGCAGAGCCTCTTGCAAGCGGCTTCGGTTCCAGACCTTGCGGCTCCAGTAACGGGAGCGGCGCCCGTTCCGCCGATATCCGAGGTATCGCGTGCAACAACACAGGCGAGCCCGCTGGGCGATCGCATCCTCCAGAACCTTTCTGCGATGTATCCGGTCAATGCAGTTCCAAAAGGTGCGGAGACCGGGTCGACGTCGGAGCCCCTATTGCTGCAGCCGGGCAAAGCGGGAGCGGGTGTGCCGGGCGTCCCCAGTGGCGCAGGTGACTTCGAGGCGATGTTGGCGAATCTGAAGGATGTTTCTGACAGCGTCATCCAGGTAACACTCATTTCAAATGGCATCGGTAGCCTCGGTTCATCTCTGAATAAGCTGATATCGGCCGGCTGAGTGGGGCGAATGATTGGTTTAATCGATCGCGAAAGCGGTCAGGCGCGCCCATTCCGCAAGCGGCTTCAACTTCTGGCTCTGCTGCCGCTCCTGCTTGCCCTGGTTGGTTGCAAAGCCGATCTCTACACGAAAGTTCAGGAGCGTGAGGCCAATGAAATGCTTGCGGTCCTCCTCAAGAACGGGGTCGATGCGCTCCGCGTTGCTGCTAAGGATGGGACTATCACGATCCAGGTCGAGCAGACTCAGATTGCTTCCGCAATCGACCTGCTGAATGGCGAAGGGTTGCCGCGCCACGCTTTCAAGAGTCTAGGCGAAGTGTTCAGCGCGGCGGGTCTGATTGCTTCGCCAATCGAGGAGCGCGCCCGCTACGTCTATGCGCTGAGCGAGGAATTATCTCGCACGATCAGTGATATCGATGGTGTCCTCTCGGCGCGCGTCCACGTTGTTCTGCCAAAGAACGACCTGTTGCGACGTGACACCACGCCATCTTCGGCGTCGGTTTTCATCCGACATGACTCAAGGGCAAATCTCTCAATCTTGCTGCCGCAGATTAAAATGCTCGTCGCCAACAGCATCGAGGGCTTATCCTATGACAAGGTGGCTGTTGTTTTCGTCTCAGTCGAGCGGCCCGCACTAGAGCCGCGACCAGCGGCTGCGGCTGGTTTCGCCCAAGCATCTGGAGTCATTTCGACGCCATTGGTTGCGGTTGGCATGGGTCTCGGCGGGTCTGTATTCGGCGTGCTGTCCTGCGTCTTGCTGAGCGCTCGTGGGCGCCAGCGCAGGCAATCATCTCAGAAAGTTAGCGCTGTTGGTGGGCGCTCGGCTGTCTCTGCTATGGAGATGATTCGCAAAGCGATTAAGCCTAATGCGGCGTAGTGTGGTGTCCGACATGACGAGACCGAATCCGTCTGCCGAGCGGCATGATCCGCTGAAACTAGCCTCTGTAGGTATCCGTAAGCTTGCTGCCACGATTCATCCGACCCGCCTTGCCGCGCGACTTGACGCTAACCTCTCGTCCGCGACGTTGGTGCGACTGCAGAAGAGTCCTAGGCTGCAGATAAGACTGCAAGCGTTGCTGCTTGAAGATGAAATGGGCTTGAACGGAAGTGACTTCGGGCCAGACCTTCTCCTTGGGCATGATCCGAGCAGGGCTGCCCTGCTCGCCGGCGGCATTTGGCATGCCCGTTCCCTGACAAGGCTGATTTCAAAGCAAGATGTCGCCGTTCTGGTCGAGCACGTCGGCACCGAGGTGCAGGCTTTCGGGATCCGACATGCAGCGCATGCGGTTTCGACCAGATTAATTGCTGATCCTCAAGAACTCGCGCTAGGCATTGAAGACGATGGACATGCCTGCCTCGGCGCTTGGCTCGATGAAGCGTCAACGCTTGATTGCCGCCGCGTGCTTCTACGCCTAGCTGTCGGAACGGCCGCCGACAATCCGGGGACTGAACACCGCGATGCCGCGGGCCAATTGTTTTCGCCGGTGTTGGCCCATTTGGCGAGGGAGGCCCCAGCGGGATGACAGCCGACGAAACTGCGCCGCCCGTCGCTCCGCACATCCGCCCGCTTGGGCCACTCATAGCGGCGAGGGATCTCGAGATTTGGCAGAGCGCCCTTGAGGCGCGTGCCGTGGCCGAGCGAAATCTGAAGCGCGTTCGCGGTTGGACACGCAGAGCTTATCAGAAGGAGCGTGCGCGCGGCCATGCCGAGGGGGTGAGGGCCGGCGCCGAGGAAATGGCACAGCTGGTGGCGCAGGCTGCCTCGGAAGTGGCACGACGAAAGGCCGTTTTGGAGCAGGAACTGTCAGCGCTCGTGATGGACATCGTAACTAATCTACTGGGCGATTTCGATCCCGGCGAGATGTTGGTGAGGACGGTTCGTCACACGATTTCGCACCGATATGGCGGGGCAAAACTGTCCCTTCATGCGTCCCCCATGGATGCTGATGCGCTTACGCGCGAATTTGCTGCCTGTGACGGACAGGAGGACCGGCCGGCGGTCCGAATTATTCCGGACCCGGCGCTGTCAGCGAACGAATGCGTGCTGTGGAGCGAATTTGGCAATATCCATCTCGGACTTGACGCGCAGCTCCGCGCACTGCGTTTGGGCTTTGGTTTAGATCATGAGGCAGACGAATAGTGACGGCGCCGAGACCAGACCATAGCTGTCCTGATGGAGACGGGACTCTGCACGCGGCGCTGGCGCGTCTGCGAACTACGGCAAGCCATGTGGACACGCGTGCCGTACGCGGGCGGATCACGCGGGCGCTCGGCACGTTAATCCATGCAGTTTTGCCGGATGCTCGTATTGGAGAAGTTTGTGTGCTCAAGGATCCGCGCACCGGATGGTCGCTTGAGGCCGAGGTGATCGGTCTGTTGCAGGACGGCGTGTTGCTAACGCCGATCGGTGACCTGCAAGGCATGTCCGGCCGCGCAGAAGTCGTTGCCACTGGCCGAATGCACGAAGTGCCGGTCGGCCCCAATTTGCTTGGCCGGGTGATCGACAGCTTCGGCCGTCCACTCGATGGCAAGGGCCCAGTCAAAGCCATGGAGACGCGCCCGCTGCGCGGCAAAGCGCCAAATCCAATGACGAGGTGCATCATCGCTCGCCCTCTGCCACTTGGTGTTCGCGCCTTGGATGGTCTTCTGACATGCGGCGAGGGCCAGCGCATCGGCATTTATGGAGAGCCTGGTGGCGGCAAGTCGACGTTACTGTCGCAGATCGTAAAAGGCGCGGTCGCTGACGTGACCGTGGTTGCGCTGATAGGCGAGCGTGGACGCGAAGTGCGTGAATTCATCGAGCGGCATCTTGGGGAGACTGCCCTCCGCCGCACGGTCGTCGTCGTTGAGACCTCCGATCGCTCAGCGACGGAGCGGGCGCAATGTGCTTATACGGCAACCGCGCTCGCCGAATATTTTCGCGATCAAGGCCTGCGCGTCGTTCTGATGATGGATTCATTGACGCGATTTAGCCGCGCTATGCGCGAGATCGGGCTTGCTGCCGGTGAGCCACCGACCCGCCGGGGCTTTCCTCCCTCTGTCTTTGCAATGTTGCCAGGTTTGCTGGAGCGCGCTGGTATGAGTGAGCGTGGCTCAATCACGGCCTTCTATACCGTGCTTGTGGAAGGTGACGGCACGGGCGATCCAATCGCCGAGGAAACGCGTGGCATTCTCGATGGTCATATCGTTCTTTCACGCTCTCTCGCGGCGCGGGCGCATTTCCCCGCCATCGATGTACTGTCGAGCCGCAGCCGCGTCATGGATGCCGTCGTATCTGCACCGCATCGCAAGGCAGCATCCCTCTTCCGTGATCTTATCTCCCGTCATGCAGAGGCCGAATTTTTGATCAAAGTTGGTGAATACAAGCAAGGCAGCGATCCGCTGACGGACCGAGCTGTCGCTTCGATCGATGATCTGCGCGAGTTTTTACGCCAAGGTGAAAACGATGCGTCCACTTTTGAGGAAACCGTCACATGGATGTGCCATCTGACCGCATGAGTTGCATACACGTTTCGAGCTTGCGGCAAGTAAAGGATATGCGCGAGCGTAGTGCTCGTAGTGAGTTGTCCAATATGGAAGCCAAGCTTCATATCGCGACCTCGGCCGCGGAGCACGCATGGCAGGAACTTGCAATTGCTGAAAAGCATCATACAGAGGCCCAGGCGGAGGTTTACCAACAGTTGATGTCGGCCGGTACCTTGTCCGTCGTTGAACTCGATCATTGCCAGCTCACCCTTGAGAGGCTCGCGATCGAGATCACCTCGAAACGCCGCACACTTGAGGAGGCGCGTATCGCTCAAAAGCAGGCCGAGACAGCCGCATCCGAGAGGCGTGCGCACTGGGCGAAGCGTTCCGCAGCGACTCATAAATGGCGACAAATCGAGACCGACGTCCGGCGTGCGGCCGATACCCATTCGGAAGTAACAGCCGAGCTAGAGGCCGATGATGAAGTCTTGCTTCGCCATGGGAGGGGTTTGCCCATGCCGGTGGCGGGCGGTTCAATTTGATGACAGCTAGTCCAGTTGGGAAGCAAATGCGCTGCCCTGTACAGCCGCCTCCTGCAACTCGCGCGGACGCATACGCGAAGTACGAGCCAACCCAGCGTTTAACGCAGAGTCTCGTAACGTGGCTCAACAGAAACGTGCGGCCCTCCGCCTCTTTGCGGAGTAACCTTTGTGACAAGCCGCTGTCGGTGCGACTGGAACGAGTTGTGTGGCAGGAGGAACCTCCGGCTCTGTCGATGCTCGATTGCGTTTGGGGCCTCGGCGATGATGAGCTCGTGTTGTCGATACCGCATGCGCTTGCCGAGGCCTTGATCTCGACAGTACAGAGTGGCCTAGCTTTACTTTCCGAGCCAAGTCGTTCGCTGATTCTCGAACTTGCACTTGAACCGTTGCTGGGGCACCTGGAGACTGAGACAGAGCAGCAACTGCGACTCCTTCATGTTGGAAAGGCCGAGAAGAACGGGCCTTATATCGAACTCGACATCATCTACGGTCCGGTCAGGGGCAAAGGTCGCCTATTTCTTTTCTCGCCTCTTGATGGACCGATACCGCCGGCGTTCCGCGCCTTAGGCGAGCTGCTCGGCCAATTGCCGCGACAGTTGTGTGAGGTCCCCGCACAGTTACCCGTTACAGTTGCAGGAGAGGTCGGCTCCCTCCGGGCGTCAGCCTCGCTTCTTCGCGAAACGCGTAAGGGCGACGCTTTGTTGCCGGATGTAACGCCATTCGCCCGCGGTCAGATCATCCTCACTGCGGGCCGGTTATGGACCGCGGCAGATGTCACTGGCAACCGCCTGATCCTGCACGGACCGTTTCGCTTGCGGCCGCGCCCTCTGGAGTATGCGCATATGACGACACTACCCGGTTCACAGCAGCCGCCTTCGGAAGCCGATCTCGACGATATTGAGATTTCGCTTGTCTTTGAATGCGGCCGCTGGCCCATCACGCTGGGAGCCTTGAGAAGCATCAGCAAAGGATATGTATTCGAACTTGGCCGGCCCGTCGATGGCCTGGTCGATATCGTTGCAAACGGCGTACGTATCGGGAGTGGCGACATAGTACGTATTGGGGACGAGCTCGGCGTTAGACTGCGTGGCGGGTTAGCAGGCAATGACTAACATCGAACCAGCAATACTGCCGCTTCTTGCGGTCACGGCCGCGCTCGGCTTGTTGGTCTTCGCTGTCGTCACGACCACGGCGTTCGTAAAGGTATCTGTCGTTCTCTTCCTCGTTCGCAATGCGCTTGGGACCCAGTCAATTCCACCGAACATCGTTCTTTACGGCGCGGCATTGATGCTCACCGCCTTCACGAGCGCCCCCGTCTTTGAGCAGAGCTACAATCGGGTCGCCGATCTGCAGCTCCGCTATCAAACGCTTGAGGATTGGGTAGCCGCTGCGAAAGAGGGGCAGGAGCCGCTGCGAAGTTATCTCAAGAACTTCACCAATGAAGAACAGCGAGGCTTCTTCCTGTCCTCGACCGAACGTGTCTGGCCGGAAGAGATGCGCGGCAGAGCCACAGCCGATGATTTCGTCATTCTCGTCCCATCTTTTCTAATCTCAGAACTCAAGCGTGCCTTCGAAATCGGGTTTTTGCTATACCTTCCGTTTATCACTATCGATCTGATCGTAACGACCATTCTGATGGCCATGGGCATGTCAATGGTGTCTCCGACAGTGATCTCAGTTCCTTTCAAGCTGTTTCTATTCGTGGCGATTGACGGCTGGTCGCGGCTTATGCACGGGCTAGTGCTGAGCTATACAACACCTGGAGGGTGAGCATGGATGAGGCCACTATTCTCCCTTATATGAGCCGATCACTGGTGCTTTTCATGACCTGGGTTCTGCCGCCGCTCATTGCAGCGGCTGTCGCCGAAACCGTCATCGGCATCATCCAGGCGGCAACGCAGATCCAGGATCAGACATTGCCACTGACTGTGAAGCTTTTGGTTATTGTTGGGATTATAGGTTTGTTTGCTCCGGTGCTGAGCGCCCCGCTCATCGAACAAGCCAAGCAGATCTTCACTGATTTTCCCGCGCTCACGACGGGCTACTAGCAGCCGCCCGTCATGTATGATCTGTCAACCACCAACACGCAAAGTCTGATCCAGGCAACCATCGAACTCGTCGTTGCTGCCGGCCTTGGTGCGGCCCGCCCCGTGGGCATTATGCTGGTGCTTCCGGTATTTACGCGTCCGCAGATCGGCGGCCTGATCCGCGGTTGCCTGGCCGTTGCACTCGAACTACCATACTTGGCGCACATCGCCGATGGCCTGAAGGAGCTAGATCCGGACACCCGTCTGCTCAAGATCCCGCTACTCGGTCTTAAGGAGACGTGTGTCGGCCTGCTGATCGGCGCCCTGCTCAGTATTCCCCTCTGGAGTCTTCAGGCCGTCGGCGAGTTCATCGACACGCAACGGGGCATCAGCAGCGTAGTCACTCCCGCCGATCCCGCGACACGCAGTCAGGCTTCGGCGACGGGACTGCTTATCGGTACCACCGCGATCACGATCTTCGTCGTCACGGGGGGGCTGCAAACCATGATCAGCGGGCTTTACGGCAGCTATCTGGTTTGGCCGGCTTATCAGCTTGGACCCACGCTGAGCATGCAAGGGACACTGGAGTTGTGGGGCGTGCTCGACAGCATCATACGTACCGCCGTCCTGGTCTCTGGACCTGTGGTAGCGTTCCTCTTGCTGGCCGACATATCCGCGCTCCTGCTCGGGCGCTTTGCGCCGCAATTCAACCCGCGGGACCTATCGTTGACGATCAAGAATATAGGCTTTGCGATCGTCATGGTCACTTATACGATCTATCTCATCGAATACATGCAATCCGAAATCATACAGTCGAGCCGAGAGCTGGAGAGGCTTGAAAGGAAACTGAAGTGAGCGACACGAGCGAAGAGAAAACGCTCGCCCCCACTGAAAAGAAGCTAAGCGATTCGCGCAAGAAAGGCATGGTTCCGCATAGCACGGATCTAGTCAGGGCCCTCAGCGCTTGCGCCGGTCTCGGCTATCTCTGGATAGAAGCGAGTTCCATCTACGACAAATGTCGTGAAGCGCTCATGCTGACTGACAAGCTGCTTGATAAGCCGTTCAATATTGCGGTCGATCTTGCGCTCGGCGTCTTGCCCGAACTTGCACTGAGAATTGTTGGCCCGCTTCTTGGGAGTGTGGTCATCTGCGCAATTCTGACGACGGTCCTGGCCAATGGTGGATTAGTGTTCTCCTCCGAGCCGATGAAGCCGAAATTCGAGAACATTGATCCCATCAACGGACTGAAGCGCATCGCCTCTTTGCGTTCGCTCATCGAGCTTGGGAAGACCTTGTTCAAAGTCTTCTGCCTCGGCGCGATCTTTGTCCTCGTCGTTGTCGGCGCGTGGAAGACACTGGTCTATCTGCCGGTTTGCGGCACGGGCTGCTTCGAGTTCGTGTTCATTCAAGTGAAACTGTTGATCGGGATTGCAAGTGGTGCATTTCTGATCGGCGGATTGGTCGACCTCCTCGTCCAGCGCTGGTTGTTTTTGCGCGGCATGCGCATGACTAAGAGCGATATGAAGCGCGAGGACAAGGAGCAGCAAGGCAGTCCGGAGGTGAAACGCGAACACCGACGCCTTCGGCGGGAGCAGGCGAGCGAGTCTCCACTCGGCGTGCGTCGCGCGACATTGATCTTGACTGGGCGCGAGCTGCTGGTCGGGGTACGCTACATCCGTGGCGAAACGGGCGTCCCGGTCCTGGTTTGCCGCGGCGATGGGGAGGCGGCTTCACGGCTCTTTGATGAAGCGAGGCGCCTTCGTCTCAGTATCGTCGATGATCACGTCCTGGTCCGTGAGCTAATCTGCAACGCTAGCCTTGGCAATTCCATTCCTGTCCAGTATTTCGAGGCCGTCGCAAAAGCACTCTTTGCCGCCGGCCAAGTCTAGTTCGTGTTGTGAATGAGGTCGCATCGAACGACTGATGTTCTCGCTATCGAGACGGCTGCACGGTCTGGGTGCCGGCAGACGTGGGATCTGATGGCAGCTTGTTGTTAGCTATACCCAAGTTGCTGTTATTGCCGGTCGCGAAGGTTTTGTATGTGGCAACGGGAATGGCCGCACGATTGCCATCACTCGGCACAACGGCCTGATTGTCAATCAAGTCGCGCGGATCGTTGACCATGCCGGCCAAGTTGTTGCGGATCGAGCAGCCAAGCGTCGGATCGAAAGAATTGTCGTTCACTGAAGGGCCGACGATCGCAATCGACGGACAAACGGGAGGGCGCGCCTCGTACGTAATCGCCTCGATTCGGGCGGCAGAGCCATCACGCCTATCAATGAATGGACTGTATAGGCGGATGTTGAGAGCGTCGACGCCCATTGCGCGGGCCTCAGCTGCTATCTGCGCCCCGAGCCGACGTGAGCCGACGATATCAAGATGCAGCGCGTCATACCGACCGCGACCGGTACTTGCTATGAAATAACGCAGACGCTGCCGTTCGGGCCCTCCAAGGGTCTGTAACAGTAAGACGTTCTTCTCCTGTTCAACCAGGATCGCTTGCGCGGTCGGCTCGACGTAGGTCGGCGAGGTGCTAGCGCAGCCACCTAGACTGGCCGTCAGACCGATGAGGGGGCGCACGAATCGTAATCTCATTGGTCGATCCTCATTCGATGATGTGGCCGGTGCCCCTTGTCGCGCCTGGTACGCTTATCGGGGGAGCACTGCGAACAGGCGAGCGCGTTGCCAATGTGTTCGTCAGACTGCGCGCGAGGTCTGAGGGCGGAGCGATGCGGTCGGTGGGCGCACTCATCTGCTTCGAGTTCGATCTTGGCCGCACGACGTAAGGCGTGACGATGATCACGAGTTCCGTCTCATCCTGTTGAAATGACGATGAGCGAAATAGCGCACCAAGTATCGGAACGTCGCCGAGCCAGGGGAAAGTCGTGATCTCAGTGCTGAAGTTGCGCCGGATAAGCCCACCAATTGCAAAGCTTTGGCCGCTGGCGAGCTCGACAACCGTGTTCGCACGCCGGGTGGAGAGAGCCGGCACGGAGATGCCGTTGATGTTGACAGCACCTTGTGACGATAGTTCGCTGACTTCAGGCTTCACGCGGATATTGATCTGATTGTTACTGAGAACGGTCGGTACAAACTCCAGGCTGACGCCGAAGTGACGGAACTCGACAGAGACCTGCCGATTGTCCTGCAACACCGGAATGGGAAATTCGCCGCCGGCGAGGAAGCTGGCGGATTCGCCTGACATTGCGGTGAGGTTCGGTTCAGCAAGTACGGAAGCGAGGCGCTCGTGAGCCAGTGCATCGAGCATAGCGCTGACGTTCACATGGCCAGTGTTGACTCCTATCTTCGCCGTACCGCCGCCCTGCGGCGCGCCGTATCCACCACCACTGCCACTGACCAAGCCGAGAGTGAAAGGGCCAGCTTGACCGGAAGCGGAGAGGTTGACGCCGAGCTCCTTCATAGCGCTCCGGGAGACCTCCGCCACCCGCACGCTCAGATTCACCTGCAATGACCCCGCCACCTGAATCTTGTTGACGACGAGCGCACCAGACCCAAGAAACTGCTCGGTCACTTTCATCGCTACGTCGACGATCTCCGCATTGGGCGCCGTACCGCTAAGGATGGCCCCGCGCGGGGTGTAGCTTACCTGGATGGGATAGTCGCCGACCTGGGCTTTCAGCGTGGCGCGCAGATCCTCGATCGGCTGCGTGACGACAACACGCAGTTCAGCGAGAGCCTCCCCGCCCTCGTTCAGTGCGAACAAGGTGGTCCGCCCGGACTTTTTGCCGAAAACGAAGATGGTCTTGTTCGAAGGTGCCTGATAGTCCGCGACCGTAGGATCTGCGATAAAGATGCTCGCAGCTGGCGCTGGCAGATGAATCGTCTTACCCAGCGAAGAGGAAAGGGTCAGCGTTCCGCTAATGCCGTCGGCAGCCGTACGCTGCGGCCCACCTCCATCATCCCGCTTGATCTGAGCTACGGCAGCAGCCGGGAATAGCAGGACGACCACGCACAACAGCTGCGAAAGACAAGGAAGAAAGGTGGACGAAAGGCCGTTGGCGGCGATCGATCTTCGAGTGACGCCGGCATGCTTGTCAAGAATGATGCTCAAGATGGTCTTTTCTTTCAAGTTCGATTGGCTGCGCGGTCGATGCCGCGCATTTCAATTCAAGGACGTAGCCGATCCCGCGCGCGGTTTTGATCCGTAGCGTCGCACCGGACTGACTCAAATGACCGCGCAAACGATAGATTCCGACCTCAAGCGCATTGGTGGAGACCTCGTCGTCAAATGCATAGAGGCTATCCTGCAATGACGCGCGAGCCACGGTGCGGCCGGCGCGGCTGAGCAGATGTTCGAGAATGCACACCTCGCGGCGGGCAATCTTCAGCGGTCGACCATTGACCGACGCTTGCCTGCCGATCGAATCGAATCGAAGATTGCCAAAGGTAACGATGGGGGCCGTCATTTGCGTTGATCGGCGCAGAGTAGCGCGCATCCGTGCGATGAGTTCATCAGTAGATACGGGCTTGGGCAGGAAGTCGTCCGCACCGCCATTAAATAGCGCTATCCGCCTACCGAGCTCGTTGAAGTTACTTATCATCACGGCAGGCATCGAATGTCCGTCACGTCTCAACTGCTTCAGCCAATCCAAGCCGTCTCCATCCGGTAGAACCAACTCGAGCAAGAGAATGTCATACCTGGCGCAAGAAAAAGCGGCGGCCGCCTCGTCCAGGGTGCACGCTACGTCAACGGCAAAACCGCAATCGGAGAGCGCATCTTGTACAACGCGCGCTGGGTCTGTCTCATGATCAACGAGTAGCGTTCGCATTCCGCGACCTCCTATCAAGTCACGCCAAGACACCCACCACGTCAGGTTCGAGCATGCGCGGAATTGAACAGTCCGGCCTCCGCGTAAGCGTTGGAATCCGGAATAGACGAAGAGAAGCGGTGCTGGCGACTCGCATACTGGATCGGAGTTCCATTGTAAGCTCGACTGGCGCTGTTCACTGTCTCACGTGGCGCGCATGCATCTTGGTGACGTCGAATGTGCTCTCGCCACCGGGACATAGGCGGCAATCAATCAAATGCATAGATAGGCGGGCAGTACCCCGCTCAGCGCCGGAACAATCCCGGTAGTTGTCGCCGACATCCTGAGGTCGAGATGATTGCCGAGAACACATTGATTGGTGAAATCGATGGTTTGGATCGATGCATTCACATGGCGGATCAGTGACAATGCCGTTCCATGGTCTGGATCTAAATCTCCTCATCACGATCGATGCTCCCGATGGTGAGCGCAGCCGCACGGCCGCAGGTTTGACGGGGAGCAGCGATGATAGGCGATTTGCATCGCGGCCCTCAATTTGCAAAGCCTCACACGCCGGCAGACGTTCCGTGCTTGAGCAACGAACTTCCTCATTCGGCCTGGAAGGTGAGTCTCCTTCGTGCTCCGATCACCGGAGCGACAGTGATGGCCAAGCGCGGCTACGCTCAGCTGGAGAACGCCATAACGAGGCCGTCCTGCCGCGCCTTCCTCTTTCTAATTTTTATAAAATCACCGAGACGCTGTGGAATGAACTGCTCAACGGCCGCACAATCCAAAGACGGGGGGTGACATGAAGTTGGCCGCACCGGGCAAAACCGTGCCTACAATCCGATCGCGGCGTCCATGATCACGTACTCATCGCAGCTTTGCCGACAGCAAACCTACCACGTTGCGTGATGCACGACGCTTTCCCTACCCGGCAGCACATGAAGTGTGAAATCAATTCTTTGGATGGATTGCATTCACATCCTGGATAGTGACAACACGTCTGAGGTCTGTGTCTCAGTCTCCTAGTCGCACCTGATGCTCTGATGACCGAACGCAATCTGTCGCTGGCAGCTCTGGTGGGCCGAGCGATAATTTTGGTGATTTGCATGGCGGCGTCTTCCTGCAAGGCTCGCATTGGGCGCCGGCTCTTCTGGACTAGCAAAACCCAGGTGATGGTCACTCGCCCAGCAATGTCGGTTCTGCTCCATCCGGACGTGGGAAAAATGTTGTTGTGATCGACATTCTACGTCTGATCAGAATGGTGCATCATCTCGGAATCGGTGGGGGACTTGCTCCGGAATTCGTATGGTGCATGACCGCGCGTCAGCAAGTTGTTCCGTCTGAGCCGAAGCGCCCCGATCCTAGAGAGCTTGACGGCCAATAAGTCTTCCGCAGAGTGCTTGGCGGAGTGCGGCCAGATGCTTTGGTCGGGTTGTGGTCAGCTAGGTTGTGTATCCTCCTCGGCAAAGCTTGTCGCGGCACGACCTCAATCGCGTGCATCTTGCCGACCGGGAGCGATCTGATGTATGGCAGAATCGGTGGCTCCGTTTTGCGGAAGCGGTTGCCGGCCTGGAGCGAGGTGGGTCGTTGTCGGCGGGCGCGACGCCATACTTCCTGCGTTCCAATCCGCCCATTATCAAGATCGTCGACTGAGAATCTTTCATGCGCAAAGTGAAGAGATTCTTGTCCAGTGAAATCATGCACATCGCCAGTAACCCGCAGGAGTACTCGGATTTTGTTCGAAGAAAGCCGAGCGGGCTGCAACTGTCGGTGGGTGGAGGCTATTTCCAGTACTTACGATGATCCGGGTAAGCACGCGCGATTTTTCAGATATCAGGTTGGGTGACGAAACTATAGGGCTTTTAGGAGCCGGAGGCTCGGTCAGGATCAGGGGGAGACCATTTTCGCCAACAGTTCGGGCGTAACGATATCACGTCCGTGGTAGATCTACGCGTTACTTATCCGCTCGCCGAGAACGCGGGCGATATCCTGCTGGAGCATGAACTGCGAATGGACGGTGATCATCCGGTGGTCTTATCACGTCCTGGCGTAGGAGGTATGGAACCCCGTCTAGCGGAAATGGATTTTGTTCACGTGGGTCGCAATAACTGGGTGCTTGATCCTCAACAGCATCCCAAAGTGTGGACGAAGAACGAGAACGACCAGTGGCACCGAGTAGTCAGGCCTACAAAGTATCTTTCCAAAGTCGAGGATAGCGATGTCAAGAGAGCTGCGAGACGGATTCGTGTGACGATGATCCCTCGTATTACCTGGAGCGCGCTGTTCGAAGATTGGCTGGGGGACAAGACGATTCGGAATGATGAGAGCGGGCTGGGGCGGGCTGGTATTTCGCTATTGCAGGGGCCGGTTCAGAAGTGAACTTGAAGGAAGCGCTCGCGCCGGATCGTGCTCCTCGCGCGTGACATATGCCCGGTTTCGAACGTCAAGTTTGACTTCCTCGGCTACTGCTTCCGGCCGCGACGGGCAAAGAACTCACAAAACGCCTCGGTGTTTTGCAGTTTTCTGCCTCGGCTCAGCGCTTCGGCGCTGAAGTTTATGCGGGCGGCAATCCGGGATTTAACCTCCGAAAACGGACCCATGTGTCAATGGCTGACATCGCTCGGCAGCTCAATCCCCTCCTGCCGGGGGATTGTGTATTACGATCGATTCAGGCCGGCGCCTCTGGGTCAATCCTTCGATACGTCAATCAGACAATCGAGGCTTGGATGATGCGGAAGTTCAAACGCTTTATGGGGTCGCAAGGCCAAGACCGGCCGCGTTCTCGAACGACTATCTCGCGAACGTCCCGGGTTGTTCGCACAATGGAAGATCGGCATACGCGGCTCGTTCGCCTGATGGGAGCCTAGTGACGCGAGAGTCTCACGCTGGAATCCTTGAGAGGCCGGCGGTGAGATTCCGCCGGCCTACTCGCCAAAGCCGTCTGCCCGGATCTGTGAGGGCAACGCCAAATGGCCGAGCTACTCGACCACGGTCCACGGCGGTGTGGGTTTCCTGTGCAACCGGAAAAACGCCCTTCGTCAGCTACTCGTCAGCCAGCCTGTCTATCCAGACAGGCTGCGCATTCTCGACTTGATTGGAGATGGAATATGACGGGCATTGGCCGATCTGGAAGATCGCGCACTGGAGATGCTGGAGCCGGATCGAGCAGTTCACGCTCGCACTCAAGTCTAGCCCCTGGGGAAGGCAGTCAATCGTTCGATTCCGTTGTGGAGCGGATGCGCTCTGGGCCCCAAGATAGAGGGACGCCCTCCGCTAGCACGGCGCGCGGTGCCGACGATGCCCTTGGCGACAGGTCTTCCGGCCCCTCCGTCGGCCCAGATCGAATCCTAGGCGCTGCGGCACGTGCAGCCGCTGCGCCACGTGCAGTCACTGCGCGGCGGCGCGGCTTTACCTCAGTGTCGGAGGGTGGAGACACGGCGCCGATCGCCAGCCAGCCAACTTCCGGTGTGGCAGTCTCCATTTCCTCGTCAGAGGAAGAAATCAACGCAGCAAGGCGACACATGGACCGCCTGCGTGAGGAACTTGCCGCTTGCGGTAATGCGGGCATGCAAGCCCAGAACTCGGAGGAGGCGCTAGAGCTGGCCGATCGGTTCGTCAAAGCAGGCTCGGCAGTTCTGGAGTACTACGCGAGCGTGCGCCCGGCCGTGGCGCGGAGCATTCTGTCCGACGCTGAGGCCCGTCAATACTGCTATGCCGTGCTCGATGCGGGGCATCAAGGCAAGCTTGTGGGCGGGGCGATTATCGACGCCTTGGAAAAGCGCAGAAAGAAATCGGAAAAGGTCTTCCAGCAGATTCTCGAATCCAACGCTACCCCCGACCAGTTGAGCCGAGTGGCTTCCGGTATGGTGAAGGACCATGTGCCTGTCATCGAGTGGTGGGGAAAGAAGCTGTTACGCTCGGAACGGATGGTGTCCGTCTGCGAGACCACTGCCAAGTTGCCAAGCACGACGCCCGAGATGCGGAAGCCCATCGAGGCCGCACTACGCCTGCATACCGGCTCGGCACTTTATGATGGGTGCTTGCATCTGGAAGCGCGGATTAAGCTCGCGAAGCTTCTGATTGAGTCTCAGGCGAGCACGTTTGAACCAACCGTGAGGGACGCCCTCATCGATGAGAACGGGCGGGTGCGTCTGCTCGGGACCTATATCCAGGATGCTTTTCCGGCATTCCTCTCGACGTACAAAGCCGTTCTGAACGAGGACGGAGAGCCACTCGACGCAGAGCACTGCACCGTTCTGGAAGGAGTCATGGAACGGCATTCAGAATTGGCCTCAGGGGTGGAACGCATCGGTGCCAGGCTAAGGGATGCTGGAACGGATGCCGACCTTCTATTGGATCAGTTGGACCAGATCATGGAAGGTGCATGGGTCACCGCGCATCAAGTCACGCGACTTTTGGCAGTGCAGCCAAAGAGGCAAGTGGAGCCGCCTGCCCAGACTGCGATATCGGAAAAGAGCGACTTAGCGGCTGAGAACCACGCGGCGCGCAGGAAGGGGAAAGGCAAGCGCGCACCGGCCGCAGGCGAGGGGAGTTCAACGGCCAGGCTGCGCGAGCCGCAGCTCGCCAGGCCCGACGCTGCCACGGCCTCTACGGCCAAGGTTATCGTACTCTCGGATCTGGGTACGAAGAAACTCGCGAGTGCGGAGGAGGCACGCGCGAGGGCGTCATCATCGGCGACCGGGCACCTGGCGATGTGGCAGGCTCCGCCCTCCAGGAATGCACTGACGGGATTACTCAAGCGATTGGACGAGCTGCTGCAGTTCGATCTGCCGGCTCAGCAAAGCGCCGTCTCGCAAGCGCGCCAGATGAAGCCTGAGGACGCCGACCACGTCGTGGATCTCGTCCTTAAACGCCTGCAGACGCAGACCATCGAGATTAAGACCTGTGTAGCCGCGCTGGAGGAGCCCCGCCGACGTGGCCTACTCACGCCTGCGCAAATGACCGAAGTGCACAACAAAATAGTCCGGCTTAAGGCGATGTTGTCCGAGGTTCAGGGACAGGCAAACTCAGTGAACGCGCAAAAGGCGGCGATCACGATCGATTGCATGAAGACCTATGCGTTTCCGTCGCAGAAGTACCTTGAACAGTTGCGGGCGGCCGAAGAACTTGCGTCTGTGTATCCACCCCAAGCCTTGAAGAAGATCGAGCCAGCGACGCTGTTCGAGATCAAGCTGCAGCCCAAGGCGCTGCGCAGTGGTAGGATGCCAAATCCGATGTGGGTGCACATCCATACCAAGCTGCCGGTACGTGCCTCGCAGTTGGCCACGCTGGGCGTCGCCGACTTCGCCGCTTGCCACGTGAAGTCCAATGAACAGCGCGGCTACAATCGGCAATGGCAGAACGCTCAAGCCGCCACGGGGCACGAGAACGTCGTGATCCACCGCGGCAAGCTCACGCCTGCGTTCTGTAAGTCGTTGTTGAGCATCGCCCCAGGCTACTCCCTTCCCGAGGCGGAACACGCGTCGATGCAGTTCGCGCGCCTCAGGATGTAGTTACCTGAGTGTCTCGCGCCAGAGCGTCGCTGTGGTGACACCATCAAGCAGACCGCCACCGAGAGGAAATCCTCGATGACTCGAAGCCGGCGCGGGCTCCTCGAACAGATCGACAACGGGGTCCGACTGAAATTCGATCGGGAGCGTGGAGACCCCGACTTCCTTTTGCTTGAAAAACAGCATCGCGGCGCTTGTCGCCGCGCTTGCGATGGCCGGGTCCGAATAGCCTAAGACCCGGCTATGCTTCAGATCGTGAATGAAGCAGTTTTGCGCATTTGTGTTCGAGATCCCATCTCGCCGATCGCTTCGGTAAGTGTCTGCGGCGCCGTGCTTAGCGCCCCACAACGATTGGGCTTCCCGGCCTGGAGCACCAGAATGCGGTGTAAAGGGCCAAACGCGTGCGGGCCAGCCGCACCGGGCTCTCGTGCTGGGGTGGACGGCCCTTTCCGCTACTCCGGGGGCAAGATGAGGAGTCGTCGCTGACCTCAAAGAAAGGAGACGCCCGCGAAAACAATTGTTCGCATCGGTTTGAATACGTGAAGAGTGTAGTGCTTCAGCTGCATGGCGCTGACAGGACGGAGCAGCCGAGGGTTGAGGGCAGAAGGCACGGTCAAATTAACGAATTGGAGCGGCCGAGCGGGCAGACGAGCGGCATGCCAACCGCCCGGGGTTCTTTTTCGCCGTCATGGTTTCCCACTGGAAGGGATCTGCTATGCCGTTTGGATGTATTTCCCGTTTCCTTAAGCTCGCGCATGGTCGAGGAAATGCTGGCGGCGCGCGGCATTGTCGTGACCTATTAAACCGTGCGCCAGCGGGGAACCAATTCGGCAAGGCGTTCTCCTTTTGGATCCGCCAGCGCGCTCCGCGCGCGGCGACAAATGGCATCTGAACGAAATCGCTATCTCGACGCGGCCGAACAACATTGGCTCTGGCGCGCTGTTGACCAGAAAGGGCTCGTTCTCGAGGTCTTAATCCAGCGCCGAAGAGACTCGCGCGCTGCGCAGCGGCTTGTCAAGAAGGCCTTGAAATTCGGCGCCACGCCGCCGCGCGTCATGATCACGTACAAACCCCGTTCGTACGGCGCTGCAAGGGCGAGATGGGCTTTCACACCGACCGACCATCGCCACCACAAAGCTCTCAACCACCGCGCTGAGAATTCTCACCCGCCGACCCGGCGACGCGAGCGGATCATAAAGCGGCTTAAATCGTCCCGTCAGACTCAGCGGTTTCTGTCAGTTCACGATCCGGTCGCAAACCTTTTCCACGTCCCCTATTCCGGAGCCGTCACTGCCGACTTCCGTCGTGCTTCGCGCGAGCCAGCCTTTGCGATTTCCTGCGAGATCTCCGCGATAGGCGCTATCGCCGATTCTCAAACCCTGAGAAGTGCCTTCTTCGGTTCAGTGCCAGCTCGCGCATGGGCTATCTCCAAAAATGGAAGCGGCAAGAGGAGAAGAAGTCCAGCGCGGGAGGATCGTGAAGATGGCTCGCCTCACCCCGCCGAGCAGATCGAGCAGAGCTACGACGACGCCATGAAGGCGCTGGCCGACTATCTCACGCGCGAGCGCGACGCGGCAACCACCATTGAAATCCAGATCCTTGATCGGGACAGCCTCCGCGACGCCATCACGGAGGTCCTGGTTGACGCGCGCGTGCATCCAAGACCAAGAGCGGACGTCCCGGAGCGCGAATTATGACCGTTTGGACTTACGATCAGAGCGAGGTTCTGAAGGTCTTCGCGACCGAAGAGGTTGCGCAGGCATGGCTCGATGAGAACGATCCCGAGGGCGTCACCTTTGAGCACGACGTGATAGGCCCGCCAGCGCGAACCTGCACCCGCAGAACAGGCCCGCCAACTGAGGCGGCGTTACTCTCTGTCCATTTCGGAGATTTACGGGCGCCTTAGAGGCTCCCGTGCGCTGGATCATCGGCGATACCGAGAGCGGTGCGGGCGCGACCAAGAAGATCCACATCCTGGTCAAGCCGACGCGGCCGGAACTGGTCACCAATCTCGTGATCAACACCGATCGGCGGACCTACCTCCTCGAGCTGCGCTCGACGGAGAAGACCTACATGGCCTCGGTCTCCTGGCAGTATCCCGAGGACCAACTGATTGCACTTCGGCGGCAGAATGCGGCGGCTGAAACCGCAGCTCCCATTGCGGCCGGCGTCGATCTCGCCGCGATCAACTTCCGCTACGCGATCGAGGGCGACGATGCGGCCTGGCGTCCGCTGCGCGCCTTTGACGACGGAAACAAAGTCTACATCGAATTCCCCACCGGCATCGTCCAGGGCGAAATGCCGCCGCTGTTCGTCATCGGTCCGGCCGGCGGCTCCGAACTGGTGAACTACCGAGCGAACCGCAATTACTACATCGTCGACCGCCTGTTCGCTGCCGCCGAATTGCGTCTTGGCGACAAGGATAGCGAACGGCGCGTGCGCATCGTCCGCACCGACGGAAGGCCGCGCTCATGGCGATAGGCAACGAAGACGAACGTCAGAGCGACATCCCGCCCGTCGCGCCGCCCGACCTTCGGCTCCGGGGCGAGCGGCCCCCTGTCACGCGCCTCTCGCGCAAGATGCTGATCGGCCTCAGCGCCGTGTCTGCGCTGGCGGTGGCGGGCGCACTTGGCTATGCGCTCCAGACCGGCAACAAGTCGCAGACCGGCCAAGAGCTGCTCAGCACTCAGAACCGACCTTCGGCCGAGGGCCTAGCCGGGTTGCCGAAGGACTACACCGGTCTGCCGCGTCAGGCGCCGCCGCTCGGGCCGCCGTTGCCCGGCGATCTCGGCAAGCCGATCCTCAACGCAGGCGCTGCAGCGAATACCGTGGTCCCGGGAATGACGTCCGATCCGGAGGCGCAGCACCGAGCCCAGGAGATCGAGGCGGCACGCGTCAGCCGTCTGTTCGCCCAGACCGCTCAGCAACCACAGAGCATCGGCCAAGTCATCCCGAATACCTCGAACGGAGCCACGACGCCGCGGGCCACGACACCACCCGTCGATGCGGGATCCACCCAGAACATGCAGGACCGCAAGGAAGCCTTCCTCAACGCTTCCACCGACAAGCGCACGGTCAGTCCGGACCGGCTCGAGGCCAAGGTCTCGCCCTATGTCGTGCAGGCGGGCACCGTAATCCCGGCTGCACTCACCACGGGCATCAGGTCCGATCTGCCAGGCCAGATCACCGCTCAGGTCACCGAGGCGGTGTACGATAGCCCCTCCGGAAAATATCTTCTGATCCCCCAGGGGGCCAAGCTGATCGGCCAGTACGACAGCTCGGTTGCGTTTGGTCAGAGCCGCATTCTCCTGGTCTGGACCCGCATCATCATGCCGGACGGCAACTCGATCGTGCTGGAGCGCCAGCCCGGCGCCGATACCGGAGGTTATGCCGGGCTCGAGGATGAGGTCGACAACCATTGGGGCATGCTGTTCAAGGCCGCGGTCCTCTCGACCATGCTCAGCGTCGGAGCCGAGGCGGGTACGAGCCAGAACGAGAACAATCTCGTTCAAGCGATCCGCAGCGGAGCATCCAACAGCATCAGCCAGACCGGCCAGCAGATCGTGCAGCGCCAGCTCAACATCCAACCGACGCTGACTATCCGGCCAGGTTTCCCGGTTCGCGTCATCGTCACGCGCGATCTCGTGCTGGCGCCGTACCGGAACGGAGCAACACCGTGACAAAGCTCAAGCTTGGGCCACTCGAACACGACAAACCAGTCAAGCTCACCGTCGAGCTGCCGGCGGCGGTCTTCAGGGATCTCAAAAGCTATGCTGAGATCCTAACGCGTAGTGGAGGCACGACGACGCCGACCGAGCCCGGCAAACTGATTGCGCCGATGATAGAGCGATTCATGGCAACCGACCGCGCTTTTGCGAAGGCCCGACGAAATGCGGCTCAGCCCGCACCTGGATCAGCCGAGAGATCCGGATAGCGCTCGCGAAGCAGGTCAAGGAACGGACGTAGCGATGGATTGCCGTTGGCCTGCCGCCGGTAAGCGCGGAAGCTCAGCCGGGTCGGACCCTCGGCGTCATGCACCTCGCGGAAGGTGACACCCGGATAGGTCGCGCCGGTCGCACCTTCCAAGGCCAACAGCATTCCCCAGCCGGCGCCGACCAGGGTGAGGAGCCGATCGAGCGACATATCATGACGAAGTACCGGACATGGATCGGAAGTTCCCAACTTGGTGATGAGCAGTTTGTGGAATTCCGGTCCAGGGCCGTGCTGTGACAATAGTAGGGCTTCATGCCGCAGTTCGCCCCAGTGAACTACATTGCGGGCTGTCAGCGGATGGTGTTCGGGAAGGGCGACGACGACACGTTCGCTCCACACCAATAATGACTTGTCGCTCCACCTCGGATTGGGCTCGGCCACGAACGCGATATCAATGGCGGAGCTGGCGAGATCGGACATCAAATCGTCGCTCGATCCGTCGACGAAATGCGGTTTGACATCAGGGAAGCGCCGCTGGTGCTCGAGAAGGGTGGCCCGTAGATTGCCGGCGGAGAATGAGGCGTGGATCCCGAGGTTCAATAGACCGCTCTCGCCGCGCCAGCGGCTCTTGAGGCGGCCGGTCATCGCCTCAGTATCATTCACGATGCGCCGGGCAGCATCGAGGAATTCCTGACCTTCGATGGTCGGTCGTGTACCGGCTTTAGTGCGCTCGAAGATGGCACCGCCCAACTTGTGTTCGAGATTGCGCAGGCGGCGACTCAGCGTTGACTGCTTAACCCTGAGGGTCTCTGCCGCTTGGCGGAGGCTTCGGTGCTGGGATGCGACGATAGCCCAGCGTAGATCTCGAAATTCCATTGGCACGGTCGAAGCGCAACCCCCTCTAGCTCGTATGATTCGGTGCTACCATGCCAAACCGCAGTTGGGATTGATCAAAAAAACAACTGGTAGTAGAATTTTCTTCCAAATCAATGGGAAGCAAAGTTTCAATCTAAATGGGTAAAATCGGGAATATCCGCAGTGGTGGCCCGATCCTGCGCGATTCTGCCCAGGGCATTCGCTTGCCGAACTGCTGTCCATCGGGCCGGGAGCTTGCTTGCTTTGCCCTGCAATCATTCGGAGAATCTTGTCGAGGGAACAGCGAACTGTGCATCGGTCGAGTGACATACAATCGGACGATCCACAGACTGCAGAAGCCGGTTGTGATAAATAAATCCCGAGTTTGCATGGACGAGGTTTTCCGGTTTCGAGCCTGTCGCGCCGATTGCGTTATATGATGAGCCGAACTTGCGCGCGGGTTTGACCGTGATTCACCATTTCGGGTCGATTTCCCGGGCGTATCGCCTGGCCGGATTGGCGCGACTCGACGTCCGATAGCGCGCGCCTGCCGCCGCCGTCAGTTCCTTCCGCGTCACCTTGGTTAGCCGCCCCACCTTCGCCCCCGGTCGTTCCCGATCCAAGGGAGCAATTTACGTGAGGCAACGGCTTAGCATCCGGTAACAATTAAGGTGAGGCAATGCGACCTTGTCATCGACGGCAGTGTCCTGCTTGTAAGCGGGCTCCAGCCGCCGGTTTCGGGATTGGTGGCCATTGTCGCATCGGGGATCAGTCGTGCAGACCTTTTGTACTTCCCGCTTTGCGGCCCTTCTCTCATCCTCACTTTCATCTTCGCCTTGATTTTCGCTCAGCATATCCATCACATGCTGCTCGGCGAGGCTGTTCCAACTCACGTTGGCGCGGATCAGCGACGCATCGATGTGGACCACTTCTGCTGTTGCGATCTTGGCCTTCAGGCAGGCCTCGACCGTGCGTTTGAAGATCCTACGGAATCGCTCTTCGCCCCAGCGCTGGCGGATGCGCGTCAGGCTTGAATGGTGCGGTAGCTGCTCGTGCAGGCCATAACCAGCAAACCAAGCGAATGGCGATGTTGACCTGAGCCTCACGGATCAGCTTGCGATCGTGTACGATCCCGGTGAGCAGACCCGCGAGCATCAGCCGTACCGCGGCTTCCGGATCGATGCCTGGCCGACCGTCGTTCGCGCAGTCGGAGACCTCTTCCCTTAGCCAAGACAGGTCGAGCACACGATCGACCGCGCCAGCACGTGCTCATCTGGGACGAGCTGTTTCAGCGAGCCCGTGATGAAGAGCTCCAACTGATCCCGCTCCTTGCGCCCCAGCATCTCGTTTGCTCCGCCGATCGCGAATCGCCACGAGAACGGAATCAGCCAATTGGAGCTTTTTCAACGACCCCCATGTGCGTGAGTTGCTAGCCCGTCCTATTCGTGAGAGTGCGTTTTTTTAGTCCGATTGATGTGGCCGCACATCTGCTCTGACGAGGCGCACAGGATTGCCTTCGGCTTTTCACCGCCTGACGACCCGTACTTTGCAACGCGCTTGAGGGATGGGTTGGGCGAACGGGGGGCGGACGCCCCGCCGGTCAAGGACCGAGCGGCAGCAGCGCGCCGGGCAAGCCGCAGATCAGGTCGGCTTCGGGACATGCCGCGGCAAACGCAAGGCGAATGCGGCTCGAGGTCTCGACGACACGGGCAGCGATTTTCAAGAGACGAAGACGCAGCGTCGCGAACTCGGCTGTGGCCAATTCCCGGGCTTTGGGAATCGCGTCGCGCACGGTCAGCATCAGCCAATAAGCGGCGGTGTGGAGAACGAGGCGGACTTGATTGGCGAGCGCCGAACGGCAGCTGGTGCGGTCGGAGGCGAGCTGTGTCTTATGCAGCTTGATCAGATTCTCGGCTTGGCCGCGCGCGCAATACAGGCTGTCGTAGATCCACGCGGCCGAGCCGACATCGAGGCTGGTGACGACGAAGCGGATGTCGAGGCCGAGCATCGTCGCCTCAATACGGGCGACGGTGCGTCGTTCGCGATCCCAGGACTTTGCCTTGTGGCGCGTCTCGGTATAGCCACGCAGAACCGGCAGGTTCTCGATGGCGCGTCGCGTGCGGATGTCGTCGGCGACCGCGTCGACTTTTCTGGCGAGCGGCTTGGTCCCGGACAGACCGAAGATGTAGTCGATGCCGTTGGTCTCGCACCACGCCATTGCCTCCGGCCGGGCATAGTGCCCGTCGCCACGGAACGTAATTCGCGTGTTGTGCCACCGCGTCCGGATATGCCGTATCAGGCGGCGCAGATGGGCACGCACGTCGACGCCGCCCGGCGTCTTGCCGGGCCGCAGCACGACCGCCACGGGCCGGCTCTTCTCCGTGTCGTAGACGTGGATCGGCAGAAAGCAGCGTTCGTCATAATGAGCGTTGAACAGCGAGAGCTGCTGATGGCCGTGGACGACATCGCAGGTATCATCGATGTCGAGCGTGACGGATGCCGGCTCGCGCGGGTATCCACTTCGGCCTTCTTGACCCAGTCATGCAGCGTTTGCGGTGTGCAGCCGATCTTGGTCGCGATCGATGTCACCGCCGCCCAGCGCGAGCGATGCTCGCTCGCGTGATCCAGAACCATCCGAACCGCACGGGACCGGACCTCGGGTGAAAACTTGTTCGTCGTCTTGCTTGTCATGGCTCCACCTTCTCAAGAGTTGGAGCCTCCGGCAATCCCGGGGCGGTTCAGGGATTAAATCCTTGTAAGGTAGCTTAGCGCGCGTGGACGCCTGGCACGGTATTAGCTATTCGGGTGAACCGACAAGGTCGCGCAACAGGTAACTTTGGAGATAATCATGGTGCTATGCATGGAGTCCCCGGCTCCTTCGCTCAAAGTCGAGAACTGGCTGCGTGGCGAGCCCCTGACCAACTTCCATCCCGGGAAAGTGTACATCGTCGAATTTTGGGCAACTTGGTGCGACCCGTGTGTGAAGGCGATCCCTCGTCTGATAGAGCTGCAAGCAGAATACAAAGACGAAGGGCTTGAGGTCGTCGGAATCGCAGCTAGTGAAGAACCACCAACGGCGGATGAGGCTCGCACCAAGTTGGACGCATGGTTGACTGAGAAGTTCTCAAATCTGAACTATCGAATCGGGTTCGACAGTACGGGCGAAATGAACAAGCTCTGGATGGATGCCAGCTCTTCTTTTGGGATTCCGACATCGTTCGTCGTCGACCGCGACGGCCACATTGGCTTTATCGGTCTTCCGGACCAAGTCGACGCCGTCTTGCCGAAAATTATCAATGGCACTTGGCGCAGCAGCTATGAAGCTAAAGCCGCTGATGCGGAACGGATTGCGGCAGATCAACGCCTAGCGCGCAAACTCGCAATCCTCAAGACAATTCGACCGGCGATGGAAGCAAAGGATTGGCCGGCAGCGCTCTCAGCGGTCGAGAAGGGCATTGCCGCGATGCCGGACACTCTCGAGTTCCGCAAGAGTCATGCGGATCTGTTGCTTCACAAAATGCGCGACACGGCGACCGGCTTCCAGGTCTTACGCCAACTGGTTCGAGATGCGATTGAGAAACAGTCAGACGCTGTGCGTTGGCTGATTGCCGTGATGGAGCAACTCTTTGATCCGGAGAACGATAGGGCCCACCTTCCGCGTGCCGAGCGCTTTGCGATCGGCAGGGATGTGTCGGAACATATCCTCAATTCAGTGCAAGACAGCGGCGGCCTCCCCTTTACTTCTTATAGGGTGGTCGCTCAGTATTACTACGAGAGTGGTGACAAGCAACGCGCGATCGAGCTGATCGAGCTGGCAATGGCATGGCTAGACGATCCGAAAGCAATGCCAGACGATATGAGGGAAGGTGCGAAAAAGTATTTTATGCCGCAGTTGCTCCAAACGTTGGCCAACTACAGGGGCGAGAAGGTTTGTTGCAGCGAGTCTTGTTCGATTTCGCAGGAAGAGTTGCCTGGAGCTCCAAAATGCAGTCGTGAGGAGGAGACATGAAGCGGGATGTTAGTCGAAGATGCACGATCGGGGCTATGTAAGCGCCTTCGAATCGCTCGCGACCAGCAGAATCATTCAGGGCGATTGCGACACGCAGGTCACAAGGAAAGCCTAGCCCACAACGAGCGATGCGACGCCCTGCGGCCCGTCTTTGCTGGGTGTCTAGCCCGTCCTATTCGTGAGAGTGCGTTTTTTTAGTCCGATTGATGTGGCCGCACATCCGCTCTGACGAGGCGCACAGGATTGCCTTCGGGTTTTCACCGCCTGACGACCCGTACTTTGCAACGCGCTTGAGGGATGGGTTGGGCGAACGGGGGGCGGACGCCCCGCCGGTCAAGGACCGAGCGGCAGCAGCGCGCCTGGCAAGCCGCGGATCAGGTCGGCTTCGGGACATGCCGCGGCAAACGCAAGGCGAATGCGGCTCGTGGTCTCGACGACACGGGCAGCGAGTTTCAAGAGACGAAGACGCAGCGTCGTGAACTCTGTGCGACAGGTGATCCGTGGCGAACGCCATGATGTCTTCCGGACCCGGGAGAGCTCTCTCGATCAGCACCTGCCATGGCTCGACGACCAATGGGCAGCCGGTTGCCGAAACGGCGCTGAACTTTGGCGCCGCTTACGGGCGCGCGGCTTCCGAGGCTCACTTCGTGTTGTCGGCGAATGGACCACTCGTAGACGGCGGGCCGAAAAGACTGATGTCGAAACCCTTCATCGGATTCCATCGGCCAGAACGATCGCTCGTCTCATGACCGTCGGACGGGATACGCTATCGAAGGCAGAGACGGTGACCGTCGCTGCGGTAGAAGCTGGCGCGCCACCCCTGGTCGAGGCACGCGAGATCATCGCCGAATTCCACCTGATGATCCGACGCAAGACCAAGGCGGGCCTCGTCCCATGGATCGAGCGCGCTCGCGCCAGTCTTGTTGCATCGTTCGCCCGCGGCGTAACGAACGATGAAGCGGCGGTTCGGGCGGCGATCACCTCGCCCTGGTCCAACGGACAGACTGAGGGCCAGATCACGCGCCTCAAGCTCGTCAGACGCCAAATGTACGGCCGTGGCAAAATCGATCTGCTTCAAGCCAGACTAATCGGCGCAGAATAAACCCAGTTGCACCAAAACTGCGTCAGAGCCCTTATTCCATGCCGAAACACATCCGGCTTCGGTGTAAGCTGTTCATAGCAAGGAAAAACTGCGGTCAGCTTAAAACCAGCTCTGCGCAATCATGTGCTCCGCATAATGCCGCATGTCGTGTGGCTGGTCACGACTATGCTCGCACGCCTGATCAATCACTTCGATGAGCAGAACACTTTTGTCGACGCGGCACGCAACACGTCAATGTCGATTCAGAGTGTGCGATATCCGACGATGTTGGACATGCGACATCGCTGTTCTGGATGTCTCCCATTGTATTTAAAAGAAGTTTCTTTGGCACGACTAATGCTCTGGGTTATGCGCAAGCGCGTCGGACCGACAGTAGTGGCGCGTAAAAAGCCGTTCCATTTGATTCATGGGAGAGATAGCAGCCGAAAATAGATGTTGATCACAACCTCGCTCCTCATGCCAACGAACTACTATGGAGATCTAAAAGGACCATGCCGAACCAGCAGCTGACGAACCTTCTCGATGACAACGCCGGGGCCAAATGCCCGCCGCCCTATCGTACGTTCTACCCTGACGTCTGGGGCCGAGCCTCTACAAGGATTGCGATGTTCTCATATCGATGGGCGGCTCGCCTTCTTGCCGCGCTGCTCACGACTTGCGCGCTCTCCACCGGCGGCCTGTTCGCCACAACCACGGTCAAATCGGCTCCGCCCACCAGCTTCACGCTCAGTAACGGGCTACAGGTGGTCGTGATCCCAGACCATCGCACGCCGGTGGTGACGGAGATGATCTGGTACAAGGTCGGCTCGGCCGACGAGACTCCGGGCAAATCCGGCCTCGCACACTTCCTCGAGCACCTGATGTTCAAGGGCACCTCG
>NZ_JADPKD010000082.1:0-39694 GCF_023073735.1 Bradyrhizobium sp. 160 | reverse complement strand
TCATGACGTCGCGCGCAGCGTCCGTCAAGGATGGCCGTCGCTCGCTCGAACCTCACGTGGTCTGTTGCCAGGCCACGCCTTGACGGACGCGAGCACGGCGTCATCATGGCAGGCGCAGACCATCCGGGCGGAGCAAAAAACTGCCGTCACTTAATGGTTGCTACGAGAGCTGGGGCGGAGCAAACAGTCTCACCCCAATTTGAACAGCACCTGCAAAAACTCCTCCACGGCCTTGCGCGCTTCGGCGGCTGTCTTCGGATTGCCGCCGACATGCGGGTTGAGCTCGACACAGGCGTCCTTGTAGGAGAAGGGCGCGTTGGTATCGCCGTTCATCAACACGCCGCCGTCACCTTCCTTGATATGGCAGTTGCGCACGGTTTGCGCGTTGGCGGACACAGTGACGGTGTTGAGGCCGAGCAGGCCGCTGTCGAACCCATGTGCACTGTCACGATATTCGGTCAGCACCACGTCGCGCCCGACCGCCTTGAGCCGCTCGACGAAAGCCCTGCAGCTTTTCACGGGATTGTAGTCGTCGGGCGCGCCGTGGAAGATGCGGATCGGTCGCGCGACGACTTCGCTATCGCCAACATAGGTCGTCGAGCAATCCGGATAGAACGGGATATAGGCCGCGAACTGGATGCCTGACTTATTCCACAGCTTGTTGAAGCGCTCGAGGCTCGCATAGAGCGTCGCCTGTCCGCCGCGTGAAAAGCCCATCAGCACGATGCGGTCAGGATCGACGCGGGGATGCTTCGCTAAAATCTCCAGCGACCGGTAGATGTCCACGATCAAATTGAGCCGGCCCAGCAAGGCCTGGTTCGGCCCAACCAGCGTCAGGCCGCGCCCTGTAAAGCCGTCGACCACGAAGGTGGAGATGCCCATAGCGTTGAACGCGTGCACCCAGGCTTCCGTGGTGGCGCCGACGCCGCTCGAGCCGTGCATCAGCACCACGACGGGGAGTTTTCCGGTCCCTTGCGCGACGCGCAGTTCGCCCGCGACCGTCACCGGCTTGCCGGCCGCCGCATCACCACTGAGGAATTGCTGGTCGGAGAGGGTGAGCGAGGGGATTGGATAAATCTCGGCGCGGGTGGCGACCTCTTTCGGAAGCGATTGTGCGTTGGCGCCAATGCCCGCGAACAGAGTCGATATAAAGAGCGCCACAGCAACGCGGAATGCCCTCGGCATCGGATCTCCTCTCGTGATTTTGATCGGGTGCAACAACAGGCTCGCGCGCTGGAACGATCGTCGTGGACATTGCGTGATGCTTGCGCCAGACATGAGGACCGCCGCCGTACCAACTCGGCTCACTCAACATTGGCGCCTGATCGTGGGTTCGGAGCAAGCCTGAATCGGCTGGCCTGGTCAACCGGGTTGGACGGCAATTTGCGGGCGACGGCCAGGATCGGGCGCTCCCGCCGAGAGGGGCGAAGCCGAACCCGGCCTGTCCTGGCGATGCCCCTGACCATGCTCGCCTCCCAGGCAAAACTTTGTAATTCCTTGCGCTTTCACGCTGCGGCAGGGCAGCCCTGCGGCGCCGAAAGGCGCTTTCCGGGCCGCAAAATGCCGTGTTAGAACCCCGGCATCGCTTAAGGCTTAAGAACTGGCGGGAGCAAATGAAACACATCCTGGACGCCCTTGAAGATCGTCGTGCCGGTGCCAAGCTCGGCGGCGGGGAGAAGCGCATCGAGGCGCAGCACGCCCGCGGCAAGCTGACCGCGCGCGAGCGCATCGAGCTCCTGCTCGACAAGGGATCGTTCGAGGAATTCGACATGTTCGTCGAGCATCGCTCCACCGAGTTCGGCATGGAGAAGAACAAGATCCCGGGCGATGGCGTCGTCACCGGGTGGGGCACCGTCAATGGCCGCAAGACCTTCGTCTTCGCCAAGGATTTCACCGTGTTCGGCGGCTCGCTGTCCGAGACGCACGCGCTGAAGATCACGAAGCTGCAGGACATGGCGATGAAGGCGCGAGCGCCGATCATCGGCCTCTATGACGCCGGCGGCGCCCGTATCCAGGAGGGCGTCGCCGCGCTGGCCGGCTATTCCTACGTGTTCCGCCGCAACGTGCTCGCCTCGGGCGTGATCCCGCAGATCTCCGTCATCATGGGCCCCTGCGCCGGCGGCGACGTCTATTCACCCGCGATGACCGACTTCATCTTCATGGTGAAGAACACCAGCTACATGTTCGTCACCGGCCCCGACGTCGTGAAGACGGTAACGAACGAGGTCGTCACGGCCGAAGAGCTCGGCGGCGCCTCGGTGCACGCCACGCGCTCCTCGATCGCGGATGGCGCCTTCGAGAACGACGTCGAGACGCTGCTCCAGATGCGCCGTCTGATCGACTTCCTGCCATCCAACAACACCGACGGCGTGCCGGAATGGCCGAGCTTCGACGACATCGGCCGCATCGACATGTCGCTGGATACGCTGATCCCCGACAATCCGAACAAGCCCTACGACATGAAGGAGCTGATCCTCAAGGTCGTCGACGAGGGCGATTTCTTCGAGATCGCGGAGGCGTTCGCCAAGAACATCGTCACAGGCTTTGGCCGCATCGCGGGCCGCACCGTCGGGTTCGTCGCCAACCAGCCGATGGTGCTGGCCGGCGTGCTCGACAGCGATGCGTCCCGGAAGGCCGCGCGCTTCGTCCGTTTCTGCGACGCCTTCAACATCCCGATTGTCACCTTCGTCGACGTGCCGGGCTTCCTACCGGGCACCGCGCAGGAATATGGCGGCCTGATCAAGCACGGCGCCAAGCTGCTGTTCGCCTATTCGCAATGCACCGTGCCGCTGGTGACCATCATCACCCGCAAGGCCTATGGTGGTGCCTTCGACGTCATGGCCTCCAAGGAGATCGGCGCCGACATGAACTACGCCTGGCCGACCGCCCAGATCGCGGTGATGGGCGCCAAGGGCGCGGTCGAGATCATCTTCCGCAGTGACATCGGCGACCCCGACAAGATCGCGGCGCGAACCAAGGAATACGAAGACCGGTTCTTATCGCCGTTCATCGCCGCCGAGCACGGCTACATCGACGACGTCATCATGCCGCATTCGACAAGAAAGCGGATCGCCCGGGCGCTGGCGATGCTGAAGGACAAGAAGACGGAAATGCCGGCGAAGAAGCACGACAATTTGCCGTTGTGAGGGCACGCAGCCCGGATGAGCGCAGCGACATCCGGGTCTTTGCCCAAGCCCAGCATGTCGCTTCGCTGATGCGGCCCACCAACTTCTTCTGAATTCGCATGACCGAAGACGATCCGATCGATGAGATCTCCGATATCGAGGCGCGGATCGAAGCGCTCGCCGAGATAGCCGAGCGGTGCCGGAAATACATTCTGGCGTCCAAGATCGCCATCGGCGGCGGGACCGCGCTGCTGCTCGTCACGATCCTCGGTCTGTTGGGATTAGGCCAGACCGCCGCGCTCGGATCGATCGCTCTGGTGTTGGGTGGGATCGTCTCGCTCGGCTCGAACGTCAGCACGTTGCGGCAGACGGACGAGGCCATCAGTGCTGCGGAGGCGCGTCGTTCGGCGCTGATCGGAAGCATCGATCTTCGCGTCGTTGCCGATACGCCGCTGAAGCTGGTGTGACGCGACGCGTCGCACGCCCCTACGCCGCAGTCCTGAGCGTCAGCACCTGCAACTCCGCGCGGCATTCGGCTGCGAAGGCCTGAAGGCGTTCCGCGGTTTGCTGGTCGAGGATCGCCTTTGCCAAGCGCTCGGCGCGGGCAATCTGTTCTTTGAGATACGCGATACGGGCCATGGGTCACCTTTCGCCTCGAATAATTTGAGGCTAATTGCTTCGTTCCGATGGCTATGAGCGTACGCTTACCACCGGGTTAATGATGTGCGGCAGGTCACGCTCGGCGGGCCGCATCCCCCGCGGCGAAATGCGCCATCTGGTCCGCGCGGGCTTTGAGGAAGGCCGGGCGGGCCGTGGCCCGGGCGAGGTAAGCGCGGCAGGCTGGGTAGCTCGCAAGTCCCTCGAAGCGGTCGACGGGGCGCAGCACGTCCGACATCAGGATGTCGGCGACGGAGAAGGACCCCGCCAACCATTCGCGGCGGGCCAGCACCGGTTCGAGATGCTTGAGACGAACCGTAAGGAACCCGTCCAGGAATTTCCATGCTGGCGTGCCGTCCGCATTGCCCATGAAGTTCAGCATCGCCCAGGGCAGGCTCGCCATCTCCACCGAATTGAGCGCGGCGAACACCCATTTTGTCGCCTCGCTGCGGCAGCGCGGATCCGATGGCATCAGCTTGTCGCTGCGCTCGCCGAGATGCAGCAGGATCGCGCCGCTCTCGAAGATCGAGAGGTCGTCATCGGTCAGCCACGGCACCTGGCCGAAGGGCTGGTGCGCGAGATGTGCGGCGCCGCGGTCCTCGAACGGCACGCTCGCGACGCGATAGGGCAAAGCGGCTTCTTCGAGCGCCCAGCGCACACGGAGATCGCGTACGAAACCCCTGGGCATCTCGGGAACCCAGTCGAAGGTGGTCAGCGTGAGGTCGGCCATGTCGTCTCTCCGTGTCTTGGCTCAGACCAAGGACGAGCAAAGGGCACGCATTCCGACACCGGTGACAACTGTTTTTGTCGCCGGCGAGTGAAGCGGCTAGTCTTCGCTCAAACAATGGGAGGAAACCCGATGCCATCAGCGTTCTTCGTCGTCCGCGCCACCGTCACCGACGCGAGCAAGCGCGCCGCCTTCGACAGATGGTACGAGACGGAACATCTGCCCGATGCGGTGAGGGCGTTCGGCGTAGCCAAGGCCTGGCGGTTCTGGAGCCTGGACGATCCCTCGCTGCATCAGGCCATGTATCAGTTCGATGACGAGGCGAAGCTCGCGGCGATGCTGAAAGGTAATGCGCTGAAGCGCCTGACGGCCGACTTCAACCGGGACTGGCCCGAAGTGACGCGCACGCGCGAGACGCTGGTGCTGGCGCAGGAGTTCGCGACGTAGGCGACAGGCGATACCGTCCGCTTCTCATCGAAACTGAACGCATGATTCAGCTTCGGTTCATGTCGTCACCGCGACACTTCCTCGGCATCACGGGCACGATGATCCAAGAGGAAGAAGCCATGGAGCGCCGAAATTTTTTGAAACTTGCACTGGGGGTGACGGCGGGAGCCGCCGCCTTCGCTGCGACCGCGCAGGCCGCGCCGCTGTCACCGCAGCCGCTCACTGATCCCACCCGCATGCCGCAAGGTCACTCCGACGCTCATCCCGCAGTCACCACCAGCGAAGAAGCCGGGCAGGTGAAGCCTGAGCAGGTGCACTGGCGTGGGCGCGGCCGGCATTGGGGCTGGCGCCACCGCCATTGGGGTTGGCGTCGCCGGCGCTGGCACCGCCGCCGTTATTGGTAAGCCCGCGGCAACCGCGAATTGGACCGGGGATCGCCGCTGGCGGTCCCCGTCTCGATTCGGGAGGCGCTCAAGGGAGACCGTCGACTAGCGCCAAAACGAAATTGGCCGCGCAGGCGGTCCCGCGCGGCCATTTTGCAATGCGAAAGGATCAGAACGGACGGCAGCGGCCGGCGTACCAGCGGAAGCCATAGGGGCACGCGCGTGCGCGGGGCACCACGACGACCGGCGCCGGGGCGACCACTACGGGCGCGGGGCGCACAACGACTGCCCCGCGCATCGGACGGCAGCCGCCATAGGGGCCACGATACCAGCCGGGGCCGCAGCCGCCGGCGGCGCTGGCCGCTTCGCTGAAACCGACGACCGCGCTGGCGAGCATGGCGGCGGCGAACAGGTATTTCATTTGATCTTCCTTCTGGTCCTTCGGGAGAGGCTTAGGGGATGGCGCTTGCGGCGAACAATGAATCAACAGACACGATTCGACACGTTAAATCGGGGGCGTGCCGACACGTCGCGATCCAAGCCTGCCAATCATGACCTGAATGCGGCATGAACATTGCTCCGCATGCCGCTTCACGCGATGGCGACGGCGCTAGCGGCCAAGAAACTCCAGCACCAGCTCCCGATACTTCTCCGGCGCCTCCAGGAAGACGAGATGGCCGGTGTCCGGGATCACCTCGGCCCGCGCATTCGGCATCTTTGCGGCGAGCACTTTCGCGAGCTCGGCATTCTGCCCCATCTTGGCGCGCAGCGCCTCCGGCGCGCTCACTCGTCCCGGCGCGTTGTGATCGTCGGCGCCCATTACAAACAGCGTGGGCAGTGTGATGAGCGGGATCTCGTGTGCCACCGGCTCGCGATAGATCATCTGGCCGGAGCTGACGAAGGCACGCAGCCAGCGCGGATAATCGGGGCTGCCCTTGATGTTGAAACGGGCATCGATGAACGGGGTGATCGCCTCCGGCGGCAGCTTGATCGAATAGTTGGTCTGGAGCTGCTTGCGATAGCCGTCCGCCGTGAGCTTGTCCTCGGTCTCGATCATCTTCTCGGTCGGCGTCGGCGGCACGTAGAGGCGGTAGTCCTCCAGTCCGATCGGCGCGGTCAGCACCAGATGGGCGATGCGGTCGGGATAGGCGCGGGCGATGCGCACACCGAGCATGCCGCCGAGCGAATGAGCGACGATCTCGGCCCTGTCGATCTTGAGATGATCGAGCAGCGCAATCGTGTTGCGCGTCAGCGTGTCGAAATGGAGTTCACCCTGCGGCTTGGAGGATTTGCCGAAGCCGACCTGGTCCGGCACGACGACGCGATAACCCGCCTCGCTCAGCATCTTGATCACGGGGGCCCAGTAGCTCGACGGGAAATTACGCCCGTGCAGCAGCACCACGGTGCGGCCGTTCGGTTGCGCGGCAGACACGTCCATATAGGCCATGCTGAGCTGCTCGCCGTCATTGACGAGCGGCAAAAGGTGCACGGGATAGGGATAGGCAAAGCCTTCGAGCGCGACGCCGTAGGGCTCGCGCGGCGCGGTGTCGGCGCGGGCGGATGTGAGCGGGAATGCGAGGAGGGCGGCGCAGAGCGCGGCCCGGAGGAAGCGGTTCATTGGGGGTCTCGTGTTTGGAGCCGTCATTCCAGGGCACGTCGACGACGCGAAACCCGGAATCTCGAGGTTCCGAGTTCGCTGCTCCGCATCGCCCCGGAACGACAATGCGCATAAAGTGATGGATGGCCGGGTCAAGCCCGGCCACGACAACAATGGGAGTTCACACGGCATTGTGTGCCGTCACGCAGCTTGCGTGATCAGTCCTTGCCATTCCCGAACAGCGCAGCGAACTGTTTCTCGCCGGTGCGGGTGAAATTCACAACGCGGCTTCCGGGCGTGGCGTCGCGTGCGGCCCATTTGAGTTCGGCGAAGCGCTGCATCATGGCCGCCCCCAGTGTGCCGGCGAGATGATGCCGCCGCTCGCTCCAGTCGAGACAGGCCTTGCACACCGGGCGGCGCGGATGGGTCAGCATGTCGGGCGAGATCTGCAAATGCTTGGCGAGGAAGCGCTCGCCCTCCGCCGTCAGCTCGATCTCCTGCTTCTTCTGCCTGACCAGCTGCCGCGCGCGCATGGTGTCGAGCATCTGCACGCCGAGATCGCCGGCGAGATGGTCGTAGCAGATCCGCGCGCGCCGCAACGCCGGATCCTTCGGCCCGGTGCGCACGCGCATGTGGCCGGTCCGCGCGGCAAGCCCCGCCAGGCCCTCGAGCACGCCGGCGACGTCGTCATCGGTGAGGCGGTAGTAGCGATGCCTGCCCTGCTTCTCCGGCTCGACGAGGCCGCCGGCCTCGAGCTTCGACAGGTGCGAGCTCGCAGTCTGCGGCGTGATGCCGGCCTCCTGCGCCAATTCGCTCGCGGTCAGCGCACGGCCGTTCATCAGCGCGGTGAGCATGTTGGCGCGCGCGGGATCGCCGACCAGGGAGGCGACCATGGCGATGTCAGGACCTGATTTCATGCTTCGATGGTAGCCGAAGCATCAACGTCCGGCAAGGAGGTAGGTTTTCACCAAGTCGTCATTGCGAACGACGGCGAAGCGATCGTCACTACTTGACCCTCATCCTGAGGAGCGCGCCTTTGCGCGCGTCTCGAAGGAGGAAGGCCCGGCTGGTGGCCTCGCCCTTCGAGACGCCGCGCACGCGGCTCCTCAGGGTGAGGGGCTGACTTTGGTGATCGCTGCGCTCGCAAAACGACGGAAACACAGGAGCCCACCATGTCCATCACCGTCTTCATCCGCTACCAGCTTGATCCATTCAAGCGCGCCCAATTCGAGGAATATTCGAAACGCTGGCTCACCATCATCCCGAAATGCGGCGGCGAGCTGATCGGCTATTTCATGCCGCATGAGGGCACCAACAACATCGCCTTCGCGCTGATCACCTTCGAGAGCCTGGCCGCCTATGAAGCCTATCGGGCGCGGCTGCGGCAGGACACCGAAGGCATGGCGAACTTCCATTTCGCCGAGGAGAACAAGTTTATCCTCGCGGAAGAGCGCACCTTCCTGCGCAAGGTGGTATTGTAGGCCACGACATCGTTAGCAGGAGACGCCCATGATCGCTGTGATCTTCGAAGTCTGGCCGAAGCCGGAACACCGCCAGGACTATTTCGACCTCGCGGCCGATCTGAAGCCGATCCTGCAAACCATCGACGGCTTCATCTCCGTCGAGCGCTTCGAGAGCCTCACCGAGAAGGGCAAGATCCTGTCGGTATCGTTCTGGCGGGATGAGGCGGCCGTGCAAGCCTGGCGCAACACGATGGAGCATCGCCGTACCCAGGCCAAGGGCAAGGCGAAGATCTTCGCCGATTATCATTTGCGCATCGCCAGCGTCATCCGTGACTACGGCATGAATGATCGCGAGCAGGCGCCGAAGGACAGCCGCGCCGTGCACGACGCACATTAGCGCTGCCCCGGGCGCGCCCTTGCGCTGCCCGGCGCGCACTAGCGCTGCCCGGGCGCGCACTAGCGCTGCCCTGAATGCGCGCCTATGTCTTCGCGGCCAATAAGGGAGAGAAACATGCACGTGACAACCGCTGACAAGCGCGCGACGTTCAGGAAGATGCACGAGAGCGGCTGCTTCATCCTGCCCAACCCAGTCGACGTCGGCAGCGCCAAGGCGTTGCAGCATCTCGGTTTCAAGGCGATTGCGTCATCGAGCGCGGGCTTTGCCTGGACCATCGGCAAGGCCGATAATCACGTCAGCGTCGAGGAGGTCTGTCAGCATCTGGCAGCATTGAGCTCCGCCGTCGACATTCCCGTGAATGCGGATTTCGAGGGCGGCTTTGCCGTCGAGCCGGACAAGGTCGCGGACAATGTCGAGCGCTGTGTCCGCACCGGCGTTGCCGGCCTGTCGATCGAGGATTCCACCGGCGACAAGGCCAAGCCGCTCTACGACCGCGCGCTCGGGGTCGAGCGGATCAAGGCCTCGCGCGAGGCGATCGGCGACAGCGGCACGCTGCTGGTCGGCCGCTGCGAGGCTTATCTGTGGGGCGTGACCGATCTCAAGCTGATCATCGACCGGCTCACCGCCTACGCGGACGCCGGCGCCGATTGCCTTTATGCGCCGGGCCTGAAGAGCCGCGAGGACATTGCGGCGGTGGTGAAGGCGGTGCATCCAAAACCGTTCAATCTCCTGATCGGTGGCTCCGGCCTGTCGTTGCAGCAGGCGGCCGATCTCGGCGTGCGTCGCATCAGCGTCGGCGGCTCGCT
This sequence comes from Bradyrhizobium sp. 160, assembly GCF_023073735.1. NCBI lineage: Bacteria > Pseudomonadati > Pseudomonadota > Alphaproteobacteria > Hyphomicrobiales > Nitrobacteraceae > Bradyrhizobium > Bradyrhizobium sp. 160. The sequence continues at coordinate 30,092 of NZ_JADPKD010000082.1, read as the reverse complement.
CGCCCGCGCCGCCTGGGGCGGTTTCATGCGCGCGGCCAAGGAAATGGCGGAGCAGGGGACCTTCACCGAGCTCGGCAACGGCTATTCCGGCGGCGAGCTGAACAAGATGTTCAGCTGACCCAAAGGAAAAGCGGCGGACCTTTTGGGTCCCGCCGCTTTCGTAGCCTCTCGCTGTCATGCCCCGCCTAGTGCGCAATTGCGCACGGGACGGGGATCCGCTACGCCGAGGCTTCTCGATTTTAGCCACGACCGTCTCGGAGTGCTGGGCCGCCCGGTCAGTCGGGCGACGACAGCTATCGTGTTACTTTTACTTCGCGCCGTCAGACGGCGTCTGCGTATCGGGCGCCGGCTTGCTCGGTGCCGCACCCGTGGTCACGCCCGGCCCGGTGTTGTTGCGCGGCGTTACGTCGCGCATGCCGGGAGGCGCGGTCGGATTGGTCGGCTGCGTCTGCGCGGTCTGCGACGTCGGCGCGTTGCTGGCCTGGTTGGTCGTGCTGGTATTGTTCAGGCCGTAGAACACGGCACCGAGCACCAGCGCAATCGCGACGGCGAACAGCGCAACCTTGCCGCTGGAGGCGGGGCCTTCGCCAAGCTCCGGATCGGCCTGAAGGTCGGCATCCCGGCGCGCCGCGCGAAGATACTCATCGTCGGCGAGGTTCGGGCGGTACGGATCGTTGGGAAAACGGTCGTCAGCCATCGATTGGTCTCCTCGGGTTATTGCCGCGGGACAACCCATGGATGCGAGATTCCGTTCCCGGCGCTTTATGCTTTCGTCGCATGTTGCTCCGGCCACGGGAATCAGGAACCTGTCCATGGGAACCGTGGACCAGGTTCCACAGAAGGAAAACAAATCCATGTGGAGCCTGCTGCCGACGGACGGCGTCCTGCATGTTCTGGCGTTGGTCGCCTTGACGGCGGAGGGCATGACGGCCGCGCTGGCCGCCGGTCGACGGAGCATGGACTATGTCGGCGTTTGTCTTCTCGCCGGCGTGACCGCGCTTGGCGGTGGCACGCTGCGCGACCTGTTTCTCGGTCACTATCCTTTGGTGTGGGTCGCCAACCCGATCTACCTCGCGCTGCCGGGCGGGGCAGCGCTGCTGACGATCCTGATCGCGCGGCTGGTGCATCGGCTGCACCTCGCATTCATCGTTCTCGATGCGATCGGCCTCGTCGTCTTCACCATGATCGGCTGCAATGTCGGCTGGCAGATGGATGCCTCGCTGCCGATCGTGATCGTCTCGGGCATGGTGACGGGCTGCGCCGGCGGCGTGCTGCGCGACGTGCTCTGCAACGACGTGCCGCTCCTGTTCCGATCCGAGCTCTACGCCAGCGTCTCGGTCGTGACCGGGCTGTTCTACGCCACAGCCTTCGGTCTCAATCTCAATGCCGAGCTCTGGACGATCCTGACCTTCGTGCTCGGCCTCAGCTTCCGTCTGCTCGCGGTCCGCTACAGATGGGAGATGCCGAAATTCGTGTTCACAGGGGATGAAAAGAAATAGCGCGCTTTCTTCGCCTCGAAGACTTGGATTGCTCGCCAATGACGGAGAGAGGGCGACGGCCCGGACCTACGGCTCTTCCTTCCTGGCCTTTGCCACCTGCGCCGACGTCACCATCGGGCCCGCATTGCCCCAGGAATTGCGGATGTAGTTCGTCACTGCCGCGATCTCGTCGTCGGACAATTGCTTGGCATAGGCCGGCATCTCGGCGGTGTTGGGCGCACGCGGCGTCGTCACGGTGTGGGCGCCATCGAGGATGATGCGCAAGGTGGAGGACGGATTGACCGATTGCAGCAGAGCGTTGCCGGGCAGCGGCGGATATATCCGTGGGCTGCCTGTGCCGTCGGCCTCGTGGCAGGCGACACAGAGCTTTGCGTAGACCGCCTGGCCGGCCTTCATCTCGGCAATGTCAGCCGGCGTCACGATGGTCTCGCGCCGCGCCGGCGGCAGGCTCTTCAGGTAGACCGCGATCGCACGCACGTCGGCATCGCTCATCTTCGAGGTCGAGTTGACGATCACCTCCGCCATCGGCCCGCCGGCATGGCTTTTGGCGTTGCGGCCGCTTTGCAGATATTCGGTGATATCGTCGGCGCTCCACGACTTCAGCCCGGTGCGCGCGGCGCCGTCGAGCCTTGGGGCATACCAGCCGCCGACCTCGTTGCCGGACAGCGCCTGCGCTTGCTTGTCCGCGCCAAAATAGTTCTTCGGCGTGTGGCAGGCGCCGCAATGGCCGAGACCGGTGACGAGATAGCCGCCTCTGTTCCACGCGGCGCTCTGGCTCTGGTCCGGCTCGAACAGGCCAGGCTTAAAGTACAGATAGTTCCAGACCCGCATCAGCCCGCGATAACCGAATGGCCAGCGCAGCTCCGGCGGCTTGTTGCGGTTGGCGACCGGCGCCAGCGTTCCCAGATAGGCCCGGATCGCCAGCGTGTCGTCCTTCGTCATCCGCGTGAAATAGGGATAGGGAAAAGCCGGGTAGTAGTTCGAACCGTCAGGCGCGAGGCCATAGCGCAAGGCGCGCGTGAAGTCGGCATCGGTCCAGGCGCCGATCCCGAAGTCGCGGTCTGGCCTCAGGTTTGGCGCGTAGATCGCACCGAAGGGCGTATCGATGCGCTTTCCGCCCGCGAACGGCTTTGCCGGATCGGCGGTGTGGCAGCCCGCGCAGTTGCCGGCCTCGACCAGCATCTTGCCGTAGGCGATCAGCTCCGGCGAGGGCTCGGCGGCGCGGGCTGCGCCTCCAACTGCACTGCACAACGCCAAACCCGCGAGAGCCGAGCCAGCCAGAATCGTCCGCATCGAAAGCCTCTCCTGCGACCAATCGACGTCGTCCCGCAGTATAGGGGCCTCACGTCATTTCGCGACGGCGGGGGTATGGTGACACAAATTGAAAATGCCCAGCGTGTTTCAGGCCACGAAATTGCGATTTTTACCCGGCGCTCCCTTTGCTCCAGATTTGTGATGCGGAGCGTGAAATTTCCGACATAGAGTGGCGGAGATGGTCGGCGCGCCCTAGCTAAAAATGACGGGCAGGCAACGGCTTAAGTGGCCAAAGGCCAAGAAGGGCGGAAGAGGACAGCATGGGCATCAACCAGGGTCCGATCAGTCTCGATCAGAAATACACCCAGCAAACCGGACACGTTTTCACCACGGGCATTCAGGCGCTGGTGCGCCTGCCCATGGCCCAGATCCGGCGCGACCGCGCCAACGGCCTCAACACCGCGGGCTTCATCTCCGGCTATCGCGGCTCCCCGCTCGGCGGCTATGACCAGCAGCTCTTCGCCGCACGGAAGCATCTCGAACAGTACAACATCAAGTTTCAGCCCGGCGTGAACGAGGATCTCGCGGCGACCGCCGTATGGGGCTCGCAGCAGCTCAACCTCTCGCCCGGCGCCCAATATGATGGCGTGGTCGGCATCTGGTACGGCAAGGGCCCCGGCGTCGACCGTTGCGGTGACGTCTTCCGCCACGGCAATGCCGCCGGCTCGGCCAAGAACGGCGGCGTGCTCTGTCTTGCCGGCGACGACCATGGCGCAAAATCCTCCACCGTCCCGCATCAGTCCGACCATGCCTTCATCTCGGCGCTGATGCCGTATCTCTATCCCTCGAGCATCCACGAGATGATCGAGATGGGTCTGCTCGGCATCGCGATGTCGCGCTACTCCGGCTGCTGGGTCGGCATGAAGGTGATCACGGAGACGGTGGAGACCACGGCCGAGATCGACCTCACCGACGAGATGAAGCCCTTTATCATCCCCTCCGATTTCGAGCTGCCGCCCGGCGGCCTCAATCTGCGCTGGCCCGACGACCGCTTCGAGCAGGATCGTCGCCTCCAGGACTACAAGGGCTTTGCCGCGATCGCCTTTGCGCGCGCCAACAAGGTGAACCGCGTCACCATGGATTCGCCGAATGCCCGCTTCGGCATCATGGCATCCGGCAAGAGCTATGAGGATGTGCGCCAGGCGCTGCGCGAGCTCGGGATCACCGAGGAGGTCGCCGCGAAGATCGGCCTTCGCCTTTACAAGATCGGCATGCCATGGCCGCTGGAGCCGGAGGGCGTACGGCAGTTCGCTGTGGGGCTCGAAGAAATCTTCATCGTCGAGGAACGGCGCGAGATCGTCGAGAACCAGGTCAAGCAGGAGTTGTTCAACTGGCGTGACGACGTCCGCCCACGCATCGTCGGCAAGATGGACGAGCACGACAAGCGCTTTTTGACCTTCGCCGCCGAGCTCAGCGTCGCCTCGCTTGCGACCTCGTTAACCGAGCGGCTGCTTCGACTTAATCTCAACCCTGAAATTGCGGAGATGCTCCGCGTCAAGGCCGACTGGTTCAACGGCCGCCAGGCCACGCAGATGCAGGCGGTCGCGCCCATCTCCCGTACCCCGTATTTCTGCTCAGGCTGTCCCCACAACACATCCACGAAAGTCCCCGAAGGCAGCCGCGCCATGGCCGGCATCGGCTGTCACTTCATGGCGCTGTGGATGGACCGCTCGACCGAAACGTTTACGCATATGGGCGGGGAGGGCGTGCCCTGGGTCGGCATTGCGCCTTTCACCAAGGAGAACCACATCTTCGCGAATCTCGGTGACGGCACCTATTTCCATTCGGGCATTCTCGCCATCCGCCAGGCGATCGCCTCCAAGGCGAACATCACCTACAAGATCCTCTACAACGACGCCGTTGCCATGACCGGCGGTCAGCGCCATGACGGCGATCTCTCGCCGCAGCAGATCACCCAGCAGCTTTACGCCGAAGGCATCCGCGAGCTCTATCTGGTCTCGGAAAACCCCGATGCTTACCCGGCCGACACCATCGCGCCAGGCGTGAAGAAGTATCACCGCGACGAGCTCGACAATGTCATGAAAATGTGCCGCGAATACAAGGGCACGTCTGCGATCGTGTTCGTGCAGACCTGCGCGGCCGAGAAGCGTCGCCGGCGCAAGCGCGGCTTGATGGAAGACCCGCCGCGCCGCGTCATGATCAACCCGGCGGTCTGCGAGGGCTGCGGCGACTGCTCGGTGCAGTCGAACTGCATCTCGGTCGAGCCGCTCGAGACCGAGTTCGGCCGCAAGCGGGCTATCAACCAGTCCTCCTGCAACAAGGACTATTCCTGCCTGAAGGGTTTCTGTCCGTCCTTCGTCACGATCGACGGCGGTGCGCCGCGCCATCGCGCGCCGGCGGAGCTCAGCGAGATCGGCGAGCTTCCGGAGCCGGCCTCACGCCCGAGCCTCGACAAGCCGTACAACATCGCAGTCGGCGGTGTCGGCGGCACCGGTGTGCTCACCATCGGCGCGCTGCTCGGCATGGCCGCCCATATCGAGGGCAAGGCCTCGATGATCCTCGACATGTCGGGTCTCGCGCAGAAGGGCGGGGCGGTGCTCAGCCACGTCCGCCTGTCCGATCATCCGGCCGAGGTCACCTGCTCGCGCATCGTCACCGGAACGGCCGATCTTGTGCTCGCAGCCGACGAGGTGGTCGCGGTTGCCAAGGACACGATCTCGCTCTGCGACTCCAGCCGCACCCGCGGCATCATCAACAGCCACGTCATCCCGACCGCCGATTTCGTCCTCAACCGCGACTTCAATTTCCAGACCCGCAAGCTCAATGCGGTGCTGGAGACGGCGCTGCACAAGGATTCCGTGTTCTTCGATTTCACCAAGCCGGCCGAGCAGCTGCTCGGCGACGCTATCGCCACCAACATGATGATGATGGGCTATGCCTATCAGAAGGGGCTGTTCCCGCTGTCGGCGGCGTCGATCGAGCAGGCCATCGAGGTCAACGGCGTCTCGATCAAGATGAACAAGGAGGCCTTCCGCCTCGGCCGCCTCGCGGTCGCCGATCCCAAGCGCCTCGCCGACATGCTGAAGGGGACGGACGAGGTCGTTGTACCCAAGACGCTGGAGGCGATGACGTTGGACGAGATCATCGAGCATCGCGCCAAGCACCTCACCGCCTATCAGAATGCTCGCCTGGCAAAACGTTATCGCAAGCTGGTCGACCAGGTCCGCGAGGTTGCGGTGAAGGGCGGCTATGGCGAAGCGCTGCCGCGCGCCGTCGCGGTGAACTACGCCAAGTTGTTGGCCTACAAGGACGAATACGAAGTCGCGCGCCTCTACACCGACGGCGCCTTCGAGCAGCAGCTCCGCGATCAGTTCGAGGGCGAGTTCAAGTTCAACTTCAATCTGGCGCCGCCGATCCTCAGCCGCGGCGTTGATGCGCTCGGCCGTCCGAAGAAGCGCGCCTTCGGCCCGTGGATGCTGAACGTCTTCCGCGTGCTGGCCAAATTCAAATTCCTGCGCGGCACGCCGTTCGACATTTTCGGCCGCAGCGCCGACCGCAAGCTCGAGCGCGACCTGATCGCCGGCTACGAGAAGGACGTTTCAACCGTGCTCGGCCTGCTGTCGCCGGTCACGCATGACACCGCCGTGGAGCTGCTGTCGCTGCCCGACCGCATTCGCGGCTATGGCCCGGTGAAGGAGAAGGCCGTAAACGACGCCAAGGCCCGCTACGCCCAGCTCGCCGCTGACCTCGCCAACCCGTCGCCCGCGCCAAGGCAGATCGCGGCGGAGTAGGTCTCCTAGACCTGCGATTTTCCTCTTTGAAATCAACCCCGTTCTACTGTGCATGGGGTTGTTTTCGTAAAAAAAGAAAATCGCTTGCGCGGTCGGGCAAAACAGCTTTAGGACTCGGCTGTCGCCTGCATCATTGGCGAGGAGCCCTTGCGACGACGCAATCCAGCACAAGAGGCGGACCGCATTTGCGCCAAGCCGCTACCCTCTCGCGGGGCGGAATATTTCCGCGCTTGCCAAGCAGGCCACCGCGGTTCAGAAAAACGGAGCAAGAAGAAACGCGAGCGGAGACCTGAAGTTTGACCATCAAGGGCAAGGCCTACATTGCCGGGATTTTTGAACACCCGACCCGGCATGCGCCGGACAAATCCACCGCCCAGCTCCACGCCGAGGTCGCCAAGGGCGCGATCGAGGATGCCGGGCTCTCCAAGGACGATGTCGACGGCTATTTCTGCGCGGGCGATGCGCCCGGCGGCGCTTGGCCGATGGTCGATTATCTCGGCCTGAACACCAAAAAACTCCGCCATGTCGATTCCACCGAGACCGGCGGCTGTTCCTACATCATCCATCTCGGCCACGCCGCCGAAGCGATTGCGGCAGGCAAGTGCTCGATCGCGCTGATCACGCTGGCCGGCAAGCCGCGCACCGGCGTGATGCCGCCGCGCGCGGCCGGCGCAGAGGTGGATTTCGAATCCGCTTACGGCGCGACCACGCACAATGCCTATGGCATGTGTGCCATGCGCCACATGCACGACTATGGCACCACGAGCGAGCAGCTCGCCTGGATCAAGGTCGCGGCCTCGCATCATGCGCAATATAATCCGCATGCGATGCTCAAGGACGTCGTCACCGTCGAGGACGTCCTGAACTCGCCGATGATCTCCGATCCCCTCCACCGCATGGATTGCTGCGTCGTCTCCGATGGCGGCGGCGCGCTGATCGTGACGACGCCAGAGATTGCCAAGAGCCTGAAGAAGCCTCAGGTGCGCCTGATCGGCCATGGCGAGGCCATGAAGGGCCCGCGCGGCGGCAAGGATCTCGACCTCACTTATTCCGCCGGTATCTGGTCCGGCCCGCGCGCCTTCGAGGAAGCCGGCATCACGCCGAAGGACATCAGATACGCCTCGATCTACGACAGCTTCACCATCACCGTCTTGATGCAGCTCGAAGATCTCGGCTTCTGCAAGAAGGGCGAGGGCGGCAAGTTCGTCGCCGACGGCAATCTGATCTCCGGCGTCGGCAAGCTGCCGTTCAACACCGACGGCGGTGGCCTCTGCAGCAATCATCCCGTCAACCGCGGCGGCATGACCAAGATCATCGAGGCCGTCAGGCAACTGCGCGGCGAGGCGCATCCGAAGGTGCAGGTTCCGAATTGCGATCTCGCTATCGCCCATGGCACCGGCGGCCTGTTGGGTGTCCGCCACGCCGCCTCGACCGCCATTCTGGAGCGCGTGTGATGAGCGAAACAAAAAAATACCCGGCCCCGGTGACCAATCCCGAGACCGCAGCGTTCTGGGACGCGGCGAAAGAGGGCAAGTTCATGATCAAGCGCTGCACCGCCTGCGGCGAAGCGCATTACTTCCCGCGCGCGATCTGCCCGTTCTGCTATTCCGACAAGACGGTGTGGGAGGAAGCGTCGGGCGAGGGCACGATCTACACTTACAGCCTGATGCGGAAATCTCCGACGGGCCCTTATGCCATCGGCTACGTCACGCTGAAGGAGGGGCCGTCGGTGCAGACCAATTTCGTCGACTGCGATCTCGAGAAGCTGAAGATCGGTCAAAAGGTGAAGGTGGTGTTCAAGCCGACCGAGGGCGCACCGCTGCCGTTCTTCACGCCGGCCTGATTGCTTTCTTCCTTCTCCCCTTGTGGGAGAAGGTGGCATAGGCCGCCTCCGGCGGCCGTCCTTAAAAGACGCCGAAGCGAAGCTTCGGCTTTGGCGCCGGATGAGGGGTATCGCTCCGCGGAGAGATTGTTTGATGCGGAAGCAACCCCTCACCCAAATGAGTTTGCCGCACCGTCCTCGCTGCCCTCTCCCACAAGGGGAGAGGGCACTTCAACTGGCGGTGCCGAAGACATTCGGGAGGAAGACAAACAACATGTCCGCCAGATACGAAGAACTCAAAAGCCTGAAAAACATCGGCCAGAAATACGCCTACACCGACCGCGACGTAATGCTCTACGCCTATGGCATCGGCCTAGGCGCCGATCCCATGGACGAGAAGGAGCTTGCCTTCGTCAACGAGGGCACGCTGACGCCGCGGCCGCTCAAGGTAGTGCCGACGTTCGCGTCCGTGGCAGCGTGGGGGTCGGGTCCCGGCGAGATGAACCTCAACCGCGTGATGGTGGTCGATGGCGAGCGCGACATCACCTTCCACCAGCCGCTGCCGGTCGCCGCGAACATCACCGCCGATTCCTCCGTGCTCGAGGTCTACGACAAGGGCAAGGACAAGGGCGTCGTGATCAGTCACCAGACGGTGCTGAAGAACGAGAAGGGCGAAAAACTGGCAACGCTGGTCGCTTCGCGCTTCGCCCGTGGCGACGGCGGCTTCGGCGGTCCGAACCTGACGCAGCCGGATCCGCACAAGATTCCGTCGCGCGCACCCGACAAGACCATCGACATCACGACGCGCCCCGATCAGGCCCTGGTCTATCGCCTCTGCGGCGACCGTAACCCGCTGCACTCCGACCCCGAGTTCGCCAGGAAGGCCGGCTTCCCGCGCCCGATCCTGCACGGCATGTGCACCTACGGCATCACCTGTCGCGGCGTGCTCCAGACCTATGCCGATTACGATGCCTCGGCCTTCCGCCAGCACGTTGCCCGGTTCTCTTCGCCCGTCTATCCCGGCGAGACCGTGACCATGGACCTCTGGAAGGACGGCAACGTGATCTCGTTTGAAGCCAAGGTGAAGTCGCGCGGGGTCACCGTGATCAAGAACGGCAAGACGGTGCTGGGTTAGGTCGGTCTCGTGCCCCGGACGCAGCGGAGCACGCGGTGATGCGCTGCTGAGCCGGGGCCGGGGATGCTCGACGAAGAACTGGGTCCCGGCTCTGCGATGCAGTTTCACGCTGTATCTTGTCCGGGACAAAACAAAAACAGGGAGACGCCACCATGGGACTACTCGACGGCAAGGTTGCGCTGATCACTGGTGCAGGCGGGGGGCTCGGTGAGGCCTATGCAAAGCTGTTCGCGCGGGAAGGGGCCTCGGTGGTCGTCAACGACCTTGGCGGGCCCCGCGACGGCTCCGGCGCTGACAATTCCATGGCGCAGCAGGTGGTCGACGCGATCAAGGCCGAGGGCGGCAAGGCGGTCGCCAACGGCGCCGACATCTCCACCATGGAGGGCGGCCAATCGGTGTTCGACGACGCCATCAAGCACTTTGGCCGGGCAGACATCCTGGTGAACAATGCCGGCATCCTGCGCGACCAGACCTTTCACAAGGCCTCCGAAGCCGACTGGGACAAGGTCATCAAGGTCCACCTGAAGGGCACCTTCTGTTGCACCCTGCCGGTGTTTCGCTGGATGCGTGAAAACGGCGGCGGCGTCATCGTCAACACCTCCTCGACCTCGGGCCTGATCGGCAATTTCGGCCAGACCAATTACGGCGCGGCCAAGGGCGGCATCTGGGGCCTGTCCAACGTGCTGGCGATCGAGGGCCGCAAGTACAACATCCGAATCTGGACGCTGGCGCCGGGCGCGCTGACCCGCATGACGGCAGACCTGCCCCGCTATAAGGAGAACCCCGGCGCGGCGCTGGGGCCGGACGGCATCGCGCCGGCCGTGCTATACATGGTCAGCGACTTGTCGGGCGACCAGACCGGCAAGGTGCTGGGCGTGTCCGGGCCCCGCGGTGTGCGCGAGATGCGGATGATGGAGATGGAAGGCTGGAAACCGCCGCACTCGGGCTGGAAGGCCCAGGACATCGTTGATCATGCCAAGGAGATCTTCTTCTCCGAGGAGCAGATCAAGATGGGGGCGCGGCGGTTTTAGGCTGAGTTGTCGTTCCGGGCCGATGCGAAGCATCGAACCCGGAACCTTGAGATTCCGGATCTGGTCCTTCCGACCATCCCGGAATGACAAAAGAAAGAGAGACGAGACGAACATGAAACTCACCGCCGATGCCAAGGGCACTTTCGCAATCGCGCCGACGCCGTTCCACGACGACGGCCGGATCGACGAGCGCTCGATCGACCGCCTGACCGATTTCTACGAGGAGATCGGCTGTGACGGCGTCACGGTGCTCGGCATTCTCGGCGAGGCGCCGAAGCTCGATGCCGCCGAGGCCGAGCAGGTGGCGGTGCGCTTCGTCAAGCGGGCCAAGAAGATGCAGGTGATCGTCGGCGTCTCTGCGCCGGGTTTTGCCACCATGCGCTCGCTGGCAAGGGCCTCGATGGACGCCGGCGCGGCCGGCGTCATGATCGCACCGCCACCATCGCTCCGCACCGACGACCAGATCGTCGGCTATTTCAAGCAGGCTGCCGAGGCGATCGGGCCTGACGTGCCCTGGGTGCTTCAGGATTATCCGCTGACGCTCTCGGTGGTGTTCACCCCCGCCGTGATCCGCAAGATCGTTATGGACAATCCGAACTGCGTGATGCTCAAGCATGAGGACTGGCCGGGGCTGGAAAAGATCTCGACGCTGCGAGGCTTCCAGAAGGACGGCTCGCTGCGTCCGCTCTCGATCCTCTGCGGCAATGGCGGCCTCTTTTTGGATTTCGAAATGGAGCGCGGCGCCGACGGCGCCATGACCGGTTATGCCTTCCCCGAGCTCCTGATCGATGTCGTGCGCCTCTCGAAAGAAGGCAAGCGCGATGCCGCGCATGATCTGTTCGACGCGCATCTGCCGCTGATCCGCTACGAGCAGCAGCCGGGCGCCGGCCTTGCCGTGCGCAAATACGTGCTCCAGAAGCGCGGCATCATCGCCTCGAGCGCCCAGCGCAAGCCCGGCGCGACCATCACGCCGGCGGCGAAGGCGGAGGTCGAATACCTGCTGTCGCGCGTCGCCCGAATCGACAAGCGCACCAATCTCGGCCCGCAATCCAGCGCCGCAGGTTAGCCGCATGCCTGAAGCCATCGCATCACGCCCTGCCTCGACGATCCTCCTGCTGCGCGACGGCGCGGATGTCGACGGCAAGAGCCGCGACGAGATCGAGGTCTTCATGATGGTCCGCCATCATCAGATCGAGTTCAACTCGGGCGCGCTGGTGTTTCCCGGCGGCAGCGTCGATGCAGGCGACAAGGAGATCGTGGCCCGCGCCGACCTCTATTCGGGCGGCGAGGGCTTAAGCGAGGCGGACCGCGGCTTTCGGATCGCGGCGATCCGCGAGACTTTTGAAGAGAGCGGCATCCTGCTGGCGCGATCGAAGGATTCGGGCGCACCGGTCGATGCCAAGCGTGCCGGCGAGATCGCCGATGCGCACCGCGTCGCGCTCAACGAGCACAAGGTCAGCTTCCTCGATATCCTTGCCGATAACCGTCTTCAGCTCGCGCTCGAGACGCTCGTGCCGTATGCGCACTGGATTACGCCAGAGGGCATGCCGAAGCGGTTCGACACATGGTTCTTCCTTGCGGCCGCGCCGCCCGATCAGCTCGGCGCCCATGATGGTCGCGAGTCCACCGACTCCATCTGGGTCTCGCCGCGCGAGGCGGTGGAGGGCGGGGCGAGCGGCCGCTTCAAGCTGCCGTTCCCGACCACCCGCAATCTGATCCGGCTTGCCAAGCAGGGCAGCGTGAGTGCTGCACTGGAGCACGCCCGCGGGATATCGATCGTCACGGTCATGCCTGTGATGACCAGGACCGAAACCGGCCGCCAGCTCCGCATCCCCCGCGAGGCCGGCTACGATGGCGAGGTGTTCGAGGTCGGCGCGGTCGGCTAGATACTTCGATGCCAAACGAAGTATCGGCGGCCGCGGACAAGCTAGGTTCTGTCCATCGCGAATGGATGGGACGCAAGTCATGGACAACCGGCAGGGTACCAACATCGCCGTCGAGCTGGCGTTGCTGGTCGCGCTCGCAACACTCTGGGGCGGCTCCTACACTTTCATCAAGCTGGGCGTTGCCACCATTCCGCCGGTCACGCTGATCGCGGCGCGTACCACGATCGCGGGCCTCTTGCTGCTTGCCGTCATGCGGGCGCGCGGCATTGGGATGCCGACCGACCGCGAGACCTGGCAGCGCTTCGCCTTCCAGGCCGTGCTCAACAGCGTCATCCCCTGGACGTTGATCGCCTGGGGCGAGCGCCATGTCGATGCTGCGCTTGCTACGATCCTCAATTCGGCCGGGCCGATCTTCACCTTCCTGCTCACGGCGCTGATCACCGGTCACGAGGCGACGACGCCGCGGAAGCTGTTTGGCGTGATCGCCGGCATGGCCGGCATCCTGCTGATCGTCGGCGTCAATGCCTTCCATGACATCGGCAGCGGCCTGCTGGCGGAGGCGGCGATCGTGGCCGCGACGATCTGCTATGCCTGCGCCGCGATCTTCGGCCGCAGTTTCAAGGGGCTCGACCCCATGGCGCCGGCCGCCGGCTCGCTGCTGGCGGGCGCAGCCGTGCTGATTCCGGCCTCGCTCGCGATCGAGCAGCCCTGGACGCTGTCGCCTTCGCCGGTTTCCGTATTGGCGCTGCTCGCGCTGGCCGTGTTCTCGACTGCGGCGGCCTTCGCGATCTACTTCCGTCTGATCCAGACATTGGGCTCGGTCGGGACCACGGCGCAGGCCTATCTGCGCGTCCCGATCGGGGTTGCCATCAGTATCGCCTTCCTCGGCGAGACCTTGAGCCGGACCGCCTGGATCGGTTTGGCCTGCGTCGTCCTCGGCGTTGCCGCCATGACGATCCCGGCCGGGCGGCCGGCAAGCGTCAAGAGCTCTTAGTCCGAGACGAAGAGAGGCGGCAGGCTCCGGATATTAAGGATATTCGTCGGCCACAGGCATGTTCCCCCGGGGGCGCAATACGTCGTATATTGGGCCTCCAGCAGCCTGGTCCTCAAAAGCCCCAATGTCCGCCGAATTGATGCCGATCCCAGAGAAAAAGCGAACCTTCTCGCTCTCCATCGGCCAGCTCACCTTCGGCAGCTTCCTGTTGGTGCTGGCGGTAATTATCGTCACCTCGACCGCGAGCGTGATTGCGATCCGGCATATCGACACCACCTTCGCCGAGCTGCAGCGGCTCCAGAGCGTCGGGGACCTCGCCGAGGACATCGATCGCCGCATGAACGAATTGCGCCTCGCCGCGCGCGACTTCGTCACCGATCCCGGCGCCGGCATCCAGTTCCAGCAGGTGGGCGAGGCGGCCTCCGCCTTAAGCGATATCCTGAAGAAGACCCGCATCGAGCTCGCGCCCGAGCAGCAGGACATGATCGACGGGGTCACCGAGCGGCTTGCGACCTATCGGACGGGCCTGGAGCGGATCTCGACCCTGATCGACCGCCGCGCCCAGCTGCTCGCCGGCCTGCCACCGCTGCGCGACCGTTTCGACGCGGCCGTCGCCGGCACCACGGACCGCGAGCTGGCCTCCCGCCTGTCCGAGGCGCAGAGCCGGATCGCGCTCGGGCTGCTGGCGCGCAACCCTTCCGCGGCCGAGCAGGCCGCGGAGGGAATGCGGGCGATGGACACCGCCGATAGCAAGCTGAGGTCGGCCGTCAACGATTACGCCGAGGCAATCATGGCGGTCGCCGTCCGCGAGCGACAGATCGCCGACATCGACCGCGAGGTGCTGGGCACCGAGGGTCGCCTGATCGGCCGCGTCACCGAATTGCTGCGCGAGGTCAGTTCGCGCCGCGGCCACGTGCTGTCGCGCGATTTTGCCCGCACGCTGACCGAGGCGCGGTGGCAGAGCATCGTGCTCGGCACGGTCGGCGTGCTGATCGGCATCGGCGCCGCGCTGTTCGTGGTGCGAAGGACGGTCCGTCCGCTCGCCCAGATCGCGCGCTCCATTCGCGCGCTTGCGGCGGGCCAGAAGGACACGTCGATCCCGTCGGCCGACCTCGACAACGAGATCGGCGACATCGCGCGCGCGGCCGAAGTGTTCCGCCGCGCGCTCGAGGAGGCCGACACGGCGCGCGAGGCGGCGGTGCGCGCGCTCACCGAGCAGCGCCTCGCCGAGGAGAGCTACCGAAAACTGTTCGAGGGCTCGGTCGATGGCATCTACGTGACGACGCCGGCCGGCGACCTCCTCAACGCCAATCCGGCGCTGGCGCGGATGATGGGTTACGACAGCCCGCAGCACCTCATCGACAGCATCAACGACATCGCCCATACGATCTACGTCCACCCCGAGGCGCGTGCCGAATATCAGCGGCTGATGGCGCGCGACGGCATGGTACGCGAGTTCGAGTATCAGGTTCGCCAGCGCAACGGCAACATCCTGTGGCTCTCCGACAGCGCCACAGGCGTGCGGGACGAGCAGGGCAACATCGTCCGCTACGAGGGCACGCTGCGCGACATCACCGACCAGAAGCGGGCGGAAGATGCCATCGCCGAAGGCCGGCGCCTGCTCCAGCAGGTTATCGACACCGTGCCGGCGGTGATCAACGTCAAGGATCGCGACCTGCGCTATGTACTGATGAACCGCTATATGGCCGGCATCTTCGGCATCGAGCCGGGCGACGCGCTCGGCCGCACCACGGCCGACCTGATGTCGCGCTATGGCGCAGCCAAGTCCGACGAGAGCGACAAGCGCGTGCTCAAGCTCCGCAGGGGGCTCGGCTTCTATGAGGAGGAGTACAAGGACGCCTCCGGCAACATGCGGCAATGGCTCGTCAACAAGCTGCCGCTGCTCGACGCCGAAGGCGAGATCGAACGCATCGTCACCGTCGCGCTCGACATCGGCGAGCGCAAGCGCGGCGAGCAGGAGATGCGCAAGGCCAAGGAAGCTGCCGAGACCGCGCTGCGCAATCTGCGCGAGACCCAGGCCTCGCTGATCGAGGCGGAGAAGCTCGCCGCGCTCGGGCGCCTGGTCGCCGGCGTCGCGCACGAGGTCAACAATCCGGTCGGCATCAGCCTCACGGTCGCGTCCGCGCTGGAGCGCAAGACCGCGATGTTCACCGCCGAGGTGGAGCGCGGCGAGCTCCGCCGCTCCACGCTCAACGAGTTTCTCAACACCAGCCGCGATGCCTCTTCGCAGCTCGTCTCCAATCTCAACCGCGCCGCCGAGCTGATCCAGTCGTTCAAGCAGGTCGCGGCCGACCGCAACTATTCGGACCAGCGCAGCTTCGACCTCGGCGACCTCACCGAGCAGGTGGTGATGAGCCTGCGACCCGGCCTGCGAAAGCACAATCTGACGCTCAATGTCGAGTGCCAGCCGGATCTCATCATGAACAGCTATCCCGGCCCGTACGGCCAGGTGCTGACCAATCTGTTTCTCAATTCGGTGGCGCACGCCTTTCCGGACGGCCGGCCAGGGACCATCGACATCCAGGTGCGCGAGTCCGGCAAGGACAATGTCGAGATCGTCTTCTCCGACAATGGCTGCGGCATGTCGCTCGACGTCCGCCGCCGCGCCTTCGATCCGTTCTTCACGACACGGCGCGATCAGGGCGGCACCGGCCTCGGCCTGCACATCGTCTACAGCATTGTCACCAACCGGCTCGGCGGCCGGCTCGATCTCGATTCCGAGCCGGGCGGTGGCACGCGCATCCAGATGATCCTGCCGCGCACAGCGCCGCTCGAGCAGGCGGCGGAATGATCAGGTCGCGGACTCGCTAGCGCCGCGCTGCCGGCGATCGTCACCCGCGAACGAGAGCCGCGCCCAGGATGAGACACCCGGCGCCCAACGCGCGTGTCAACGTGATCGGATAGCGCGGCAGGCCGAACAGCCCGATGTGGTCGAACGCCAACGAACCGAGCAACTGACCCACGACGATCAACGTCAACACCGTCGCCACGCCGAGGCGCGGCACCATGAGGATGCTGGTCGCGATGAAGATCGCGCCGAAAATTCCCCCGGTCCATGCGATCAAAGGCGCTCGTCCGGCCAGGGCGGCAGCGGGTATCGGCTCGCGCACGACGATCAGGACCAGCAGCAATGCGATTGACCCGCCAAGATAACTCACGAACGCCGCCCACCTTCCTGATTGCATGGCGTTGCCAAGGCTGGCGTTCAGCACCTGCTGAAAGGCGAGGCTCAGGCCCGCGGAGAGGACGACGAAGGGTGGCAGAAGCTTCATGCGCGGCTCGTAATGGCATGGAGAGGTGGCGCCAGCTTAGCGCCTGGAGCAAATTCACGTCTGGAACGAAATCGACCGTCTCAATCTGCGAACGCGCAACGGTAGGCGGCAGGCGTTGCGCCGTAAGCGCGCCGAAACAGGCGACCAAGGTGGCTCTGGTCGGAGAACGAGCCGGCATAAGCCACGTCCGCGACGGTGTCGCCGCACTTCAAACGCGAGCGTGCCGCTGCCAGTCGTAGCGCAAGACGATAGGCGGCAGGGGTCATTCCAATCTCTCGCTTGAACTGCCGAATGAAGCCGTCGGTCGATCGGCCCTGCCGTGCCGCGATCGTGCGGATGTCGAGATCGTCGCACGAGACCAGCTCCCTCAGTGCGGCACGTTTGGCCGGCAGCGTCAGACGTCCCGGGCACGGATCATGCGAGCCGATCGCGTCGAGCATCTCCTCTGGCAAGGTTGCCCGTGAGTTACGGATGTAGAACGGCTCCGAGATCCCTCTCACCGCCGCATGATCGCCCGGTAAATAGAGATGATTGACGATCGAGCCCGCGCCGCCGTGCGAGGCGTGCGGTACGCCCGCCGGGATGACGACGATATCGCCCGAGATAGCGAGAAACTCTCCGAATGTGGTCATGTACATGCGCCATCCCTTGCGGACGGCGGCGACCTGGACATCGGCGTGAAGGTGACAGGCGAGCGCGACCGCCTGTGCCGCCTCGAGCTGGCCGAGCTCGATCGCCGAGTCACGTGCCCATGGGCGATATGTCCACGGTCCAGGCATCCTCACTGCATACGATCTATTGCTCAGGATGTCAGGAGGCTGCTGCAGACTGGTTTGGGCCGGGCGTCATGACTTATTGGCACGCCCTAATCGACGTCGGCGAGCCTGCGCAGCGTCGCGCCGAAGATCTGGCTGGCCTTGCCGACCAGCGCCGTGCCGGTCATCTCCCCGCGCGTCTCCGTAAAGGTGCCACTGACGCCGATGCCGACCGGGGCGGGGCCGCCGAACAGTGGATTGTCGTCGCCCCGTGGCGAGGTGTGGCGCTGCACCAGCACTTCGCCCTTGAAGGTGTTGTCCTTCACGATGTAGCTGCCGGTGTAATAAAGGTAGGCGTCACCGCCAAGAATCTTGCCGTCGCGGAAAAGGATCACGCCGCTGCCTTTGCCGACCCGCCCGTCGAGCAGGCTCACGTGAATCGAATAGAGGCCGTTCTTCATCACGTCCCGCAGGCCGGCCGCCATCGCCCAACGGCGTAACCGGTAGAGCATTTATGCCAAAGCGCATCCGCACGCGCAACGCGGCAGTTTGCCGGGTGGCAGGGGCATAGCCCTCGCGAGCCGTGAGTGTTCCGGCTTGTGCGTGACGCCGTCATGACGGTCTGATGATGAGGCGAGGCCGGACGTTGCGAGTGGAGTTGGCCCGCGAAATGCATAGCCATTGTCGCACTGGCGGCGGAGTGCTGGAGCAAGACGAACGTGAGCAACTGGATCGATTCAGGCGGCGTTGAGCCGCGTCTGTACAGTGTGCGTCCCGCGAATTGCAAAAGCGAACGACGGCGGAGCGGCAGCGCGACACGCTGGCGAAGCTTGACAAGGCTCGCGTGCGCCTTGGCCCTGAGTGCGCTCGCGGCCTCCTTCGGGCATGCGCGTGACCGTGGCCAGTTCGCGAACACCAATCCGGATTTGAAGGCCTGGTTCGACGGCTTGCGAAGCGGCAAGGGGCCTTGCTGCTCGGACGCCGACGGCTCGGCCGTCTCGGATTCCGATTGGGACAGCAAGGACGGCCACTATCGTGTCCGCATCCCGCGCTACAGCTCCGGCATCGACGGCCAGCCGCAGGAGCTCGTCTGGGTGGACGTGCCCGCGGAGGCCGTGATCTCGGAGCCGAACCGGGTCGGACGAACCATGGTCTGGCCGATCTACGGCTCCATGGGCGTCACCATCCGCTGCTTTATGCCTGGGAGCATGACATAGGCCACCAGGCGACGCTTCGCCCGGAGGGCCGATGCCTGATGCCGCCCGCGCTGCATCAGGTATACTTAGTGTCGCGCTCGAGCAGTTCGATGGAGATGCCTTCGGGGCCACGGATGAAGCAGATGCGTATGCCGGGCCTGATCGTCGTCGGCTCGCGTGTGAAAGTGACGCCCTTGGCCTTGATCTCGGCGGCGACGGCGTCGATGTCCTTTACCGTCAGACCAAAATGGTCGAGGCCCTGATGCGGATGCGGAGGAGGCGGGCTGACGGCGCCGTCGCCTTCGAGCGGCGCGATGAAGATCCTGGCCCCGCCAAGATTCACGTCGATCCGTCCGGGCGCGCGCACGATCTCGCCACCGAGGATATCGCGCAGCCAGGCCGCCGTGGCCTCCGGATCAGGGCTGCGCAGATGGACGTGATCCCAAGTGACGACTGGCATTTCATTCTCTCCCAACGGGGTCTTTGATGTTGCGGCGCATGTTAACGGCCCCTGCCGGTGATCACCACCGTGCTTGCCGATTCGCAACGGCGGGGAACCTTAGTTCGTGTTCCCGATTAAGGTAACCAGTGGCTCGGTCCGGCGTCGGACGGGCGCAAGCCGCTGTCGGTGACGAAAACCATGAACGCTGGGCTTGACCGGATCGGGTTGAGGCGTTTCGCCGGAATCAGCGAGCGATTGGCGCGGGCTGTGACGGTTGCGAGCGTCTCGTTTGGCCGAAGTTTGCTGTGGTTGCTGGCAGCGATCATCGTCGGCTGCGGAATCTGGATGCTGCTGCCTCTCTCCAAAAGCAATGGCGCTGAGTCGGGGACATCGGAGCTGGCAGCCGTCGAGACGGCTCCTTCAGGCGATTCGGCAGCCGCGGGCGCGCCGGCTGCCGAAACTCGGGCGCCGGCAATGGCAGAACTCGGTCGTCTCAGGATTTCATCGCAGACCTGGCGCCGCGGCGGCCTCGGCTCGAAGGCGCTGGTGACGTTCACGCTGCGAAACGACAATGACTATGCCGTAAAGGATGTCGAGATCGTCTGCGCTTTCGCGCGGCGCGACGGCAGTCATCTCACCGATCGCGGCCGTGTGCTGGCGGACCCCGTCAGCATGAAGAGCCGCAAGACCTATGCGCATATCCCCGTCGGCTTCGTCAATGTGAATGCCGATCAGGCGAAGTGTTCACTGGTTGCAGCCCGCCGCGCGTAAAAGCGCTGCATTCTCCGGTAGCGGAAAAGTTACCGCCGCAAGGCTTGGCCAAAAAACTTCGCGTCGCCATTTGAACCATACGGCTGGGCTAGGAACCAATTAGAAGATCGCCTGTTGAGGCGGAGAGCCCACGCGGGGATGCGGGGGGCGGAGCGCGGCAATGCCCATCTTTCGGTATTTCATCTTTGTCGGTGGAGCTTTGCTCGCACTGTTATTTGCCGTGGATTTCGTCCTGCCGGCGTCACCAGTGACGCAAGCTGTTGCGACCGCGAGCAACGACCAGCCACTGATCCGGATCCGGTCCGATCGCCATTTGCCTGAGCGTGTCGTGCTCGACACCAGCCAGCCGACGATTGCCGCGCCTGCGATGAAGACCGCCACCGTCGCGGCGCCGCAGCCGCCGGATACCGCGTCGGCAGCGGCCCTCGCGGAGATGTCGGCCAAGGCGCGGGTGCGCGAGACCTTTGCCCAGTTTACCCCTGGCGCCAAGGCCGACGCCGCCAAGAAGCCGCAAGTCCAGGCTCAGCCCAAGCGTAAGGTCGCCAGAGCGCACACCGCCCCGCAATATGGTGGGCCGCAGTATGGTGGGCCACAACAGTTTGGCCGGCCGATGCTGGTGGCCCAGCAGCCGCATTTCGGTCTTTTCAACACGACCTGGTGAGAGCGCCTTCGACTCGTCTCGAACGGAGGCGGGTGGGGCTTTATATTGGGCGACCTCTCTGCTAATTCGAACCCACCCGAACGCCGTCCGCTGTGCGGCTCTCCAACAGTGGTCAGGCGCGTCTCGGTTGCGGCCCAATCTTTGGGCCGGGGCGCTCGTAGCTCAGCTGGATAGAGCATCGGATTTCGATTCCGAGGGCCGGAGGTTCGAATCCTTCCGAGCGCGCCACGCTTATTGTGTCCAGCCCGTATCCAGCCCGGAGACATAGGTAACAGGTCGTACCTGAGCCATGGGTGACAAACTCGTGCCGAGCGGGTTCTCGAAGGTTGCAGGGTTTACGTCACGCATTGGTGGCACACCCTCTGATTGCTCCGCCCGCGCTTTCACCATCAACCTCGGGCGCCAAGGGCGCGCCCTTGCGGGCTTCCAGATGCGTCTTCTCGCAAAAGCGAAGGGGCCCTCGGGCCCCTTCGATATCACCAGCGGCGATAGCCGTAGCCATAATAGCGTGGGCCGTAGTAGCGCGGCGCATAATACCGGGGGCCGTAGTATGGCCGCGGTCCGTAATACCCATAATAGTTCGGACGCCACCAGCAGCGTCCCCAGGCGTTGCAGACCATACGGACCTGCTCGACGTCGGAGACCTGCGGAGTTGCAGGCGCGGGCGCGATGGGCATGGCGGACGCCGCCGGCGATGCCGCGAGGGCACCGAACAAGGATGCGGCGACGAGGCCAATCTTGAGCTTCATGATGTCTTCCTCCGCTGACGCGGTGCAGGATATCGATGATGTTCTGATCAAATTGTGGCGAACCCGAAATGTAATGCTGATGAACAAATCTTCGGTCAGCCGAGCGTCAGGCATGATCTTAACGGCACCAAACCATCTCCGATTCAGTGTTGCGCTTGCGTCGGCAGGTGCTCGCGTGCCGCCATCCTTGATCCTGCGCAATTTGCGGGGCCTGGGCGGCCGTCTCGATGTTGACGTTAGCGCGGGCGAGACCTGGCCCTGACCATGGTGGCTCAACCGCGCGCGCTGGCATGATACGCGCCGATTATTCCGACGTCGTGCAAGGCGATTCAGCGCGAGATCGGTAAGGACCTCGTCTAGCTGCCAGTCTACGCGATCGAGAAGCAATTGCTGCTCTCGGGCGTCGCGAAATAAGAACGCCCGCGGGAAGGACGCGGCGCTCCTCAGTAGCAGGGGTGCCGGCGGCCGTCCTGGCCGATATAAGCGGCTGCGCTGCGGTAGCAGTGGTTGGTGGACGGGCCGTCGTAATAGGCAAAGGTGCCGGGGGTGATGCCGGGTCCGTAATTGTGCAGATAGCTGATCGGGTAGGGCAGCGGGTTGGCGTAGGCGCGGTGGTAGCGGTGATGTCCCCGCGCCTCCGCGAGGCCAGGGGCTAGGGTTGCAGCCGACAGGACAGCAACTGCGGCTACAAGCTTCAACTTGCTCATCTGATTCTCCGGAACCTGCGCGAATGGGTCGGCTATTTATAGCAATTTCGGGTGGTCAGGACATCGGTCCGGAGGCTCGGAATCATGCCTAAACCGCAGATTTCCGGGTGGGTGCGACAGAATTGCCGGAGATGCGGTCGAAAGCTGCCCATTTTTGGCCTTTTCGGGATGCTTAACGAATTCCCCACACAAGTGTGACCAAATAGTATTCGGTTTAGAATCCCTCGCCGGCCTTTTGGGGGCTCCTTCGAGGCCGGTCCATTCCTGAAGGCTTTCGCCGCCACGTCGCCATGCGCATCATGCTTCCGAGCCTGCTGTTGCTCTGCCTCGCCGCCGCTACGCCGGCGCGCGCCGAGCTGCACATCACACGCGACCACGGCGGCTATGTCGAGGAGTACAAGGCCAAGTACAAGCGCGTGCGAGAGAAGGGCGAGCGCGTCATTATCGACGGCATCTGCAATTCGGCCTGCACGCTCGTGCTTGGCATCGTGCCGATGAACAAGATCTGCGTGACGCCGCGCGCCAGCCTCGGCTTCCATCAGGCCTATTACGACAAGGCCTTCACCTTCGGCATCAAGGTCACCAGCGCCGAGGGCACCTCCGATCTGATGTCCTACTATCCCGACAAGGTGAAGGACTGGATCCGCCGCAATGGCGGGCTCACCACTGATATGAAGAAAATCAAGAACGGGGTCGAGCTCTGGAAAATCATCGACCCCTGCCCGGAAGAGTGGTGAGCGGCTGAGCCGCGGCTTCCCGCTGTTCGTCGCAGCGCAGCATCGCTCGTCCGGAAATTCGTATTGCCGCATGGAGCCCCATCGGGCATGGAGGCGGCAATGAAGCACAATCCGGAAGCGCTGACCGCCCGCGCGGCGCCGATCCTGTTCGTCCTGCTCTGGAGCACCGGATTCATCGGCACGAAATACGTCGTCGACAACGCCGATCCCTTGACCTATCTGGCCATCCGCATGGCGATCGTGGTCGGCCTGATGGCGATCATCGCGGCGATCGCGCGGCCGAAATGGCCTGATGGCACCGGCATTGCGCACAGCGCGGTCGCCGGCATTCTGGTCCACGGCTTTTATCTCGGCGGCACCGCGATCGCGATCGCGCATTCGATTCCGGCCGGCCTTTCCGCGCTGATTCCGGGTTTGCAGCCGATCCTGACCTCGACCATCGCCAATCGCTGGCTCGGCGAGAAGGTGACGCCGGTGCAATGGGCCGGCCTCGTGCTCGGTCTCGGCGGCGTCGTCCTGATCCTGCACAACCGCCCGATGAGCGGCGAAGCCGGGCTCGGCTGGCTCGCCTCGGTGGTCTCGCTGATCAGCATCACCCTCGGCACGCTCTATCAGCGCCGCTACTGCAATCACATCGACTGGCGCGCCGGCAATCTCGTGCAATACTTGGCGGTCACCATTTTCTTCGCGATCGGCGCCTTTCTGTTCGAAGACCGCGTGGTGCACTGGACGCGCGAATTCGTGCTCGCGCTCGCCTGGCTGGCCGTGGCGCTCTCGATCGGATCGATCGGGCTGTTGTACTGGCTGATCCGCCACGCCGCGGCAACCTCGGTCGCGAGCCTGTTCTACCTGGTGCCAGCCGTGACGGCGCTGATGGCCTACCTGCTGTTCGGAGAAAAGCTGGACGCAATTGCCATTGCCGGCATGGCGCTCTGCGCCACAGCGGTCTTTGTGGTCAATCGACGCTCCTAGCGGTTTCCGAGCGTTGCGGTCAGCGCTTGGCCTTCTTGGCCTTCTTCTTCGACTTGGTGGCTTTCTTGGCGGACTTCTTCGCAGATCTCTTGGCGACCTTTTTCGCGGCTTTCTTGGACGACTTCTTTGCGGCTTTCTTGGTGGTCTTGTTCGCAGCCTTCTTGGCCGTCTTTTTGGCAGCCTTCTTCGCCGCGACTTTCTTCGCGGCTTCCTTCACCTGCTTGACGGCGGTGACCGCGGCGTCCTTGGTCGCTTCCACGGCGGTGGTGATCGTCTCCATCGCCTGCTCGGTGATCGGCTTCTCGTTGTCCATATCGTCCCCATGGTTTGAACGAAGCGATAACGATAGCGGGTTTCACAATTGTGTCAAAGCAACGTTCAACCTGTGCGGATCTTTGCGCAGGCGGCGAGCGCGGCGCCCCGGTCGCGTGATCGCTAACCGGCTGCGGAGTGGGCGGGTGGCCGGACAGGCGGAGATCCCGCCGAGCTAGACGATGAAGGGCGAAGCGCTCGGCGTGGTGAGGGGCTTGTTTACGATTTGGAAAGGATGCCCGCGTCGGCGGTGGGAACGGTCGTTAATGGGGCCGTAAGCCGATTGCATCAATATGCAGGAGCTACGGGGGGCACTCGATTCATGTCCAACTTTCTAACGGCGAAACTTCAGCCGCAGTTCAAGCTCGGCACCAAGGCAGTCCTGTGCGCCGTGCTGCTGATCGCCGTGAACACGGCGCTCGTGGTCGGCGCCGGCTATTGGTCGCTGACATCCGCATTCAATGATCGTGCTCTCCGCGACATCGAGGTCAATCTGCGCACGCTGGCGCTGGCCTTTGCCGAGACCGTTCCAGACGTCAAGATCACGGTGAGGGATGGCGCAGTCGTACGCGCCGATATCCCTAAGATGCCCGAGCTCAGGGATCACGCCATCGTCGATCGCGCAGTGTCCTATGTCGGCGGCAATGCGACCCTGTTCGTGTTCGACGAGGCGAGCGGACAGTTCGTGCGACGCTCGACCAATGTGAAGAAGGAGAATGGCGATCGCGCGGTCGGCACCCAGCTTGCCGCCGATCATCCGGGACAGGCGCCGCTGCGTCGTGGCGAGGCCTATAAGGGGCCGGCGACGCTGTTCGGCAAGTCGTTCATGACCGCCTATTTCCCGATCTTGGACGCGACCGGCAAGGTCACCGGCATTCTCTATGTCGGCATCCCCATGGCCCAGTTCGAGAGCATGCTGTCCCAGGCGATCTCGAGCATGGCCGCGGCCGCCGGTCTCGCGGCGCTCCTGGTCCTGATCCTCACCTTGGTGATCGTCCGCCGTGTCACGAAACCGCTCACCTCGGTCACGCACTCGCTTACGGCGCTTGCCAACGGCCAGAGCGACGTCGCGATCGAGTGCGAAGATCGCGCCGACGAGATCGGCGAGATCGCCCGCACCGTCGCCGTGTTCAAAAGCAATTCGCTGGAGCGGGCGCGCCTGCGCAGCGAGCAGGCGGCGGCAACGACTGCGGCAGCCGAGCAGCGCAAGGCGGAGCTGCGCAGCTTCGTCGAGGAGTTCCGCGGCAGCGTCGGCGGCATTCTCGACAAGGTGCTCGCATCGTCGGGCGAATTCGAGCGCGTGGCACGGCAACTCACCGATGTCGCGCGCTCCACCGCCGATCTGTCGGCGCGGTCGGCCGGAGCCTCCGAAAACGCCTCCGAGCACGTGCGTTCGGCAGCGTCGGCCTCCGACGAGCTGTCCCAATCGATCTCCGAAATCACCCGCCGGGTGCAGGAATCCAACGAGATCTCCGCCGAAGCGGTGCGGCAGGCCGAGGCGACCGACCAGCGCATCGCGCAGCTCTCGGAAGCCGGCGCGCGTATCGGCGACGTCGTCAAGCTGATCACCTCGATCGCCGAGCAGACCAACCTTTTGGCGCTGAACGCCACCATCGAGGCCGCCCGCGCGGGCGACGCCGGCCGCGGCTTCGCCGTGGTGGCCCAGGAGGTCAAGACGCTGGCCGGCCAGACCGCCAAGGCAACCGACGAGATCTCGAACCAGATCGAGAGCATGCAGCTCGCGACCGAGGAATCGGTCGCCGCCATCAAGGCGATCAGCCACACCATCGAGCGCATCAGCGGCATCGCCGGCTCGATCTCGGCTGCGGTCGAGCAGCAGAAAAGCGCGACCCACAACATCGTGGCCAGCGTTCGCGCGGCGGTTTCGGGCACGGCCGATGTCGCCGTCAATGTCCGTCACGCCGCCAAGGGCGCGAGCGAAACGGGCGAGACCTCGAGCCGGATGTTTGCCTCCGCCCAGGCGCTATCAGGCGAGAGCCTGCATCTGAAGGCCGAGGTTGACGGCTTCCTCGACCGCGTCCACGCGGCCTGATCCGACGCGGTCATTGCCGGACGTCCAAAGGACCGAACTCTGGTGCGCAATTGCGCACCAGAGCATCTCGAGATTCCCCGGTGCGCAATTGCGCACCTGAGGTCTGGTCCGTCGGACCACCCGGGATGGCAGTTGGGTCTATTTCGGCTGCGGCACGATACGAATGTAGGGCTTTGGCTCCTTCCAGCCTTGCGGGTAGATCGTCTTGGCCTCGTCGTTGGAGACCGAGCCCGCGATGATGACGTCCTCGCCCTGGCTCCAGTCGGCCGGCGTCGCGACACGATGCTTCGCGGTGAGCTGGAGCGAGTCGATGACGCGCAGGATCTCCTGGAAGTTCCGCCCTGTCGTCATCGGATAGACCAGCACCAGCTTGATCTTCTTGTCCGGCCCGATGATGAAGACGTTGCGGACAGTCTGGTTGTCGGCCGGCGTGCGGGTGAGGGGATCGCCCGAGGTCGAGGCCGGCAGCATGCCGTAGAGCTTGGAGACGTTGAAATCGGTGTCGCCGATCATCGGATAGTTCGGCGCGGCGCCTTGCGTCTCCTTGATGTCCTCCGACCATTTGGAGTGGCGGTCGACAGGATCGACCGACAGGCCCATCAGCTTGACGCCGCGTTTGTCGAATTCCGGCTTCAGCTTGGCCAGCGCACCGAGCTCGGTCGTACAAACCGGCGTGAAGTCCTTGGGATGCGAGAACAGCAGCGCCCAGCTGTTGCCGATCCAGTCATGGAACTTGATCTTCCCTTCGGTGGTCTCAGCTTCGAAGTCGGGGGCGGTGGCGCCGATCGGAAGTGTCATTGTTCTACCTCATCTCTTTGAATTTACTATGGAATTCATCTCGGGCCGTCATCATCAGTATAGGATTTTGGCGAAGCCAAGTGAACCGGCTCAAGTAAAATGTGAATTCCTTCTTCGAAAGGCCGATTTTCTAGCACCTTTCTGTGACCGTGGCGCCTGCGGCGAAACATCTCCACCCGGGGTGACACGGTGCCGATTGCCCCGATAATGCCGTTTATGACTTCCATCACGCTCGCCCGGCGCTTCCTAGAACCAAAATGGTCCTGACAGCGACCAATTGGCAACCATCTAGAAAAGTCGCGACCCCGGTATCGAATCGTTAACCACCCCTTTACGTCGGCATGAAAATGCTGGCCGATCAGAAGAAGTCTGGAAGTGAACTATGTCTGCCGCTGCGCCTAAGCCTACCGAGTCGTTGTCCCTCGAACCGTCCTGCCGCGATACGGCCGCCCATGCGCTGACCATCGTGCGCGACGGCGTGATCACGGGCGAAGGCCCGACCACCAAAGGAAGGGTGCATTTCTCCCGTTCGCTCGATGCCGACGACACCGCCTGGTGCGTACGCATCCTGACGGCCACTGCCGTCAACGACCAGCCGGTGAGCCGCACCGAGGCCGAAGTGTTGTTCGAGATCAACGAGGCCGCGACCGAACGTACTGACGGTGGCCGGTTCGACGACCTGCTCGCCAAGGCCGTTGCCCATTATGCAGCCAGCGCCTCCGGCCTGAAGGTGCCGCCGCGCAGCGTTGCGCTCTCGGCCGACACCGACATCGAGAGCTGGGCACCATCCTATGCCTCCAAGGTCAACAGCGAGATGCTGGAGTGGATCGCCGGCCAGATGCGCGGCAAGCGCCAGAACAACCGTCGCCTAATGGCGATGGTGGCGACCTTCCTGGGCGCCACCGCATTGCCTCTGGCGGGCCAATTGCCGAGCGTGTTCGACATCGGCATGTAAGGTTTTGAGCATTTAACATCTACGCGCCCCATGCAGACGCGATCGAGCGGCGGGGTCATTTCCCCGCCGTTTTTTGTTTGCCGCCCTCAAGCTCGAGCCCGAGCGTGCGGCCGGGGAAGCCCGCGGCATCGAAATAGCGCTGGCTGCCGACGCGCTGGAAGTTCAGCACGGTCATCAGGCCACCCTCGGCCGGTTTGGACTTCAGCGTGCCGGCATAGGCCTTCGGCATCGTGCCATTGAGCAGGGCCTCCGAGATCACGCGGCCGACCAGAACGCCGTTCTGCGCGCCGCGCAGGCCCAGGAGCCGGGCCGCGGTCATGCCGACGTCGGCGTTGCTGACCGGGATCTCGTCGACATAGCCGGCTTTGAAGTCCGGACCAATCGCGGCCATGAAGTTCATGGTGTCGCCGCGGCTGAAGCTGCCATGCATGCCCTGGCCCTGGCGCAGCACGGTATCGGCGACCTGCACCGAGCAGTTGGTCGGCGCCTCGCCGCAATCGCTGGCATAGGAGCGGAAGTTGACGACGATCGACGGCGTCGGCGTCGCCGCCTTGCCGCGCAGATTGATGCTCGACAGTGGCAGCGTGCCGGGGAAGCGGCCGAGCGAGTCGTCGACGAACAGTCCGGAGACGTAGTCCTGCTCGAGCAGCGCCTTGATTGTCTTCGCCGCCAGCGTCCTGTCTTTGTTGGGCAGATAGATCAGGTCGGAGCCGCCATTGGTCGCGACGACGAGATCGGGCTTGGTCGGATCCTTGCCGAGCACGCCGTTACCGGCCTTGGGATGCTTATTGCCTTCGATCTTCGCATTTTTGTCGTTGGGGTCGAACAGCGGCAGGTCGAGCGCTTTGGCGAGGTCGAGCGCCAGGAAGCCCATCGGCAAAAAGTCCTTCGGCGTGTCGTCATAGCTGATCTTGGCCGAGGGGCTGGTCTTGCTCTCCTTGGAGATGGTCGAGAAGCCGTGGTCCGCGGAAACGATGATGTTGGTCGATGTGGCGAGCCCGAGCTCGTCGAGCGCCTTGCGGAGCTGGGCTAGGTTGGTGTCGGCATTCTTGATGCCAGCCATTGAGGTGGGACCGTTGATGCCGGGCATAATCTGATTGAGGCTGTCACCGGTATTGTGCTGGCTGCCGTCGGGGTCGCGCGACCAGAACACCAGCACGAACGGCTTGTTGCGCGCCTTGAACATCGGCAGCACCACCTTGGTGGCGACATCGGCAAAATAGGCCTGTTGCGCGACGTTGGCGACGGTGGTGCCAGGCGTTTTGGCGTCGCCCGCCTTGGAATTGTCGCCGCGTGGTGGCGTGGCGGTGGGCAGGCCGGCCTTGGTCAGCGCGTCCTTCACCTCGTCCGACAGCGCCACACCGTTCTTGCCGCCGGTGGCGTCGTCGAACACGATCGAATGCAGACCGGGCTTTTCGGGCTTGTCGGTATGGTCGAACTGATAGGTCGGACCATGCTTGCCCAATGCGGCGGTGCTGAACCCCTTGTCGCGGGCCATCTTCAGGATGGTCTCTTCGTTCAGATAGTTGCCCTTGAAATGCTCGTCGATGTCGCCGAGCACGGCATCGTTCTCGATAAAGGGGACCACGGTGTCTCCGGCGGGGACGGAGGTGTAGTTGGTCCAGATCGTATTGGAGAACACGCCGGTATCGCCGAGATAGTGACCGGTCGACATCGCCGAGCCGTTGGCCATGGTGAAGGTCGGGAATAACGAATGCGGGTTCTTGAAGTTGACGCCCTTGTCGCGGACCTCGGCCATCGCTGGCGCGGTCTCCGGTGTGACCTTCAGCGCGCGAAGACCGTCCGGAATGAACAGGATCAAGTTGCGGGGCGTGTTGTTCTGGGCAGAGGCAAGTCCGGAGGACAGGAATGTCAGTCCGGCGGACAGCAACACCAGTGAACGGCGCATCAAATCTCTCCCTGCGGTGAGGCGGCTCGGCCGCGACCGCGCCCCCCCCCGGCTTCGTTTAGTTTCGCTGCATGACCGTTTTGTTACAAGAGCGAGAGGTATGCAAATCGGGGGCAGAGCGGTCGCGTGTCCCGGACTCGCTGCAGCGCGCAAGCGGTGCGGCCTCCGGGGCACGAGATGTGGTGTTAGGAGCAACTGTCTCAACGCCGTCATTGCGTAGCGAAGCAAATCCAGACTGCGTCCGCGGCGGCAGTCTGGATTGCTCACATGGGGGTTTGGTGTGTCAAGATTTATGATCAGCTCTTTGTTCGATTGCAGGC
Source organism: Bradyrhizobium sp. 160 (assembly GCF_023073735.1). Lineage (NCBI taxonomy): Bacteria > Pseudomonadati > Pseudomonadota > Alphaproteobacteria > Hyphomicrobiales > Nitrobacteraceae > Bradyrhizobium > Bradyrhizobium sp. 160. Next base: position 29 of record NZ_JADPKD010000082.1, on the reverse strand, counting down.
CAGCTCTTCGTCCCGACCGTGGGATCTTT